>NZ_CP031727.1:600000-1200000 GCF_008806955.1 Cellvibrio sp. KY-YJ-3
AATATTACCGGCCTGCCTAATATAAATTTGCCGTCCACCGCAACGAAAACACTCAACCCCATGGGCATGCACTAACTGCGGGTGCTGATTTTTATAACATTCAAACGTAGCAAGTGCCTTGTATTTTCGTAGCGACGAGAAAATCGCATAACCGATAATGACGGCTACGAAAATAATAAAAAATGGCACCAAAATTAAAAGCGTAGCCGACATAAATAGTCCCTATCTCACAAATAAATTAAACCATCACCTTGGTCATAAACATACTGTAAGGGTCTTCCGGGTAATCACCAAACGGGCCGCAGTATTCAAAGCCGTAGCGCTCGTAAAGTTTACGTGCAGGGATGAAAAAATCCGGTGATCCGGTCTCCAAACTCAAGCGGGTGTAATTGCGTTCGCGCGCCACCGTTAAAATATGCTCCAACATCGCCTTACCCACACCCTGTCCGCGAAACCGGTTCGCCGAGCGCATGGATTTAATCTCTGCATGCTGTGCATCTAACTCTTTCAGGGCACCACACCCCATTAACTGCTCACCATCCCATAGGCTCCAAAAGGTAATTTCTGGCTTACGCAATTTTTCCAAATCCAACGCATATACACATTCTGGCGGCGACGCGGCATACATATCCTGTAAGTGCTCAGTCAATAAATCTGCAATTGCAGGGCTGGTCAGGTCATCAACACGAATCAGCATAGGCATTTCCTTGTGGTTTATAGGTTATAAAACTGCAGATATTCTAGCGAATAAATAACTGATATGCTCGGAGCATTAAGGACAGCCCGTCAATTAACCTTCTAGCCAGTTGATAGCCAATAAACCAGAGGAAAATTTCTGTTGCACCATATTATGTTTGATATTGATGGAACTCTGGTTGAATCCTATGAGCTTGACTCAATATGCTTTGTTAGTGCAGTTGAAGAAGCAACCGGTATCTGCATTGATTCAGATTGGTCAAAGTATCAACATGTCACGGATTCGGGAATACTTAACGAAATCATTAAATCAAACAATATTCTCAATGAGAAACGAACACATGCAGATGTTAAACAGGCTTTCGTTAAACGTTTGAAACAAGCAATTGAATTAAAACCTATTTATCAAGTGCCAGGAGCGTCCTCGTTTCTATCACTACTCAGCTCTATGAATAATGTTAAGGTTTCTTTTGCAACGGGTGGGTGGGTGGTATGAAAGCGCTTTATTGAAGCTTCGATCTGCAGGAATAGACTTTTCAAAAATACCAATTGCTTCGGCAAATAACAGTCAATCAAGAATAGAAATAATGCGAATCGCCAGCATTAAAGCAAACATAGAAAAAAATTCACCATGTACATACTTTGGCGATGGTAGCTGGGATAAAAAAGCTTGCCAAGAACTTGGGTTCAAGTTTATTTTGATTGGAAAAAAAATCGACCACGCGCCAAACTTTATCGACTTTAAATTGACAGATGAACTTCTGAAATGTATTGGTTTATGAAGCAGAAAAAATAAAATATTAAAACCCCAACTTATCTTTATTCAAAGCTCTCTCTTAATAACCCCATGCCCCAAAAATATTCATCCTCACTCCACTCAAAGCGATTACACATACTTTTTAACTTGTAAGGTACAAGCTGCTTTTCGATGGCGGAAACCCACTGCAGGGTGTTTTCAACATACGCCTCTTTTACCAATTTTTCTGCGACTGCAGATAGCGAGGTTTTATCGCCATCAGCGACAATCAGACCAATGTATAAAAACTTATCGTAAGCGATTTTGCATTCGGCGTGAACGGGTAATGGTCGACCGAGATTTGGCAAGCTGGCAATAATATGCGCGTAAGAATTCTCACCTTTTAGTCCAGCGGAATAAATTGCCGCGAGAATCCATGCATCGATAAAGTTAAACGTATACATGGATATATTTCCCAGTCAGTGAAGACAATTAGTGCTTGGTTAGATTATTCATCCACTTACGGCTCGCAATGCGTTTGATGACGGGAATGAATTTTAAGCCGTCTTCAAGGAACATGAGTGCGTATAAATAGATAAACGATATTTTAGTGAGAAAGACGGCGGCGATATAAATCGGCAAGCCAAAAACCCACATCACTATAGTGTCGGTAATGAGGGTGAAGCGGTTATCGCCACCGGCGCGTAGTACGCCGATAATACGCATCATGTTGATGACTTTTACCCACACCAGCAAACAGAATACACCGAGAGTATTAAATAATAATTCGGTGGATTTGGCATCCAGCTGATCGAATATGTGCAGCATCAGCGGGCGGGCGAACCAGAGTGCGCTGCAAAAAATAATTAATAAAATGAAGGTGATGCGATCAAAAAACTGATGCAGCTGCCACGCGGTGTCATTGTTACCCGCACCCAGTTCGCGCCCGATTAATACTGCCGAGGCATTGGCGAGGCCGACAAATAATGCAAAAAAGGCGCTTTCAATGGGCACTATAACGCCCATCACCGCCAGCGCTTCGGTGCCTGCAAAACCCGTTACCAAATGATAGGTTGAATTGCCCACCGCCCAGATGGCGTAGTTGGCAACCAGTGGCAATGAGAAGGCGAGATAGCGATTAATTTGGGTTTTATCCAAACCCATTTTTAATTGCGTAAGATTCAATGCAAAGCCATGTTTTTTTGCGTAAACCCAGCCCACTACAATTAATAATTGCAATGCACGTGCACCCAGTGTTGCCCACGCCGCACCGGCAACACCGAGCGCAGGAAACCCCCAATTGCCACCAATCAGCGCGTAGTTACCGGCAATATTTAATGCGGCGGCAAATACGCCAGCAATTAATGGCATAGTGGTATTACCCAGCGCGCGCAGCGAGGCTTCGTAAATCACAATCCACTGGGTAAATAATAACGCGGGCGCGGTGATGATGAGGTATTGCGCGGCCAGCTCTACCACTTGCGGGTCAGGGTTGATCCAGCTAACCCAGGTGCGCGAGCCAAAACCAAATACTAAAACAAAAGGCAACATCACCAGGGTGCCCACAATCAAGGTCACGGCAAGGCTGCGCTGACAACTCACAAAATCTTTAGCACCAATGTATTGCGCGACCAGAATACTGCAGCCAGTGGCAAGGCCACTCATTAGCACTAACAATAAAAAATGGATTTTTGCCGCAAGCCCCACCGCGGCAATGGCGCTGGAACCTAAATCGCCCACCATAATTACGTCGGCCATTCCCAGCAGCGATTGCAATAACATCTGCGCCGCCACTGGTAGCGACAATAAAATTACACCGCGCCAAAACGCACGCTTGTCGGTGAGGGAAATTAATTCGGGAGGCGTGTGCACAGCTGGCTCCAGTGCGGATAAGGAACCAGCATTATAGTGGTTATCAACAAAGGCGATTGTTAATAAGTGGTAAGAGCCTAAACAATGGCACTACCCAACGGCGTAGTTACGATGTGGCGTCCGGGTTATTTCCTTGCACACCATTCGCTTGCGAATCAGGCTCTTGCAAACCATTGCCGACCAATCTATCTACCACCACACTGCCCACCATATCGCCCTGCACGTTTACCGCAGTGCGGATGGTGTCGAGCAGGCGATCGATCGGCAATAAAATGGCGATAGCTTCTGCCGGCAAGCCTACCGACTGCAGCACCATTACCATAGTGACCATGCCCGCACTGGGCACACCGGGTGCGCCCATAGAGGCGATCATCGCGGTGCAAAATACAATTAACTGCTGCGCGAGGCTTAATTCAATTCCCACCAGATTTGCGACAAATAAGGCGGCGGCAGCTTCATACAGCGCAGTGCCATCCATATTAATGGTGGCGCCCAGAGGCACTACAAAACCGGCAATATTTTTGCGCACCTGTAAATTAGTTTCCACACAGCGCAGCGTAATCGGCACAGTGGCAGAACTGGAACTGGTGGCAAAGGCGGTAATTAATGCCTCGCGAGCACCACGCCAAAACCAGAGCGGCGATTTTTTGGTAAACAGATACAAAATGAATGGCAGTACCACCATCGCATGAAATAAGGTGGTGGCAAATACCAACACAATAAAGCCGCCTACCGTAGTGAGTAATTCAGTATTTTGGGTGGCTACTAATTTAAATAACAGCGCAAAAATTCCCAGTGGGGCCAACCGCATAATCCAGCCCACCATACGCATAATCAAATCCAGAAATTCCTGCATCATATTCAGGATATGCTGGTAGCGCGCACCGCCCATCACCAAGGCCACACCCAAAAATAATGCAAACACCACCACGGGCAAAATATTGCCCTGAGCCAGGGCTGCAAATGGGTTTTGAAATAAACTGCGCAGGAATTGGGCAAAAAAATCGGCGGGAGTTAATTGTTTGGCTTCGAAATTGTGCATGGCATCAGCAAACATCGCCAAGTGCAAACCGGCGCCGGGCTTAAATATATTACTCGCCACCAGCGCAACCACCATTGCCAGTGCCATGGTGGAAACAAAAAATAGTAGCGTGTATTGCCACACACGTCGCGCCTGATGATGCGCTTGCAAATTAGCAACACCGACGACGATGGAGGTGAAGATCAGCGGAATCATCACCATTTTTAATAAATCGACAAATACATTCCCCACAATACCGCTGCCGTAAAACAGATACTCTTTGGTGAGCGAGTCATCACCCAGCAGGCCGATACTCGCGCCAAGCAGTATGCCCAGCAGTGCGGCGATGAGAATTTGGGTATTTAAACGGGGCATGGTGGAATCCACTGGGAATGTCCACCCATTAAAGCGGAAAACGGCTGATTGCTCAAACGCCTGCAGCCATCAACAGAATTTAACCAATAATTGTTAACGGCCTATCCGGTTTGGCATAGGACAAGCGTGCAATTTTTTGGGTGTGATGATAAGAATCCAACCCCGATAGAGTCAGAGTGCCCGCCGCTTCCAAATCGACAAAACCATCGCTGCCCACAATCTCATCGGGCAGATAGACATCGAGAATTTTACCTATCAATAAAATTGTCCCATTGACTTGCAGGTCGATGCGCTGTGCTAATTGCACCGCCATTTTTACACGACTCTCTTTCACAAAGGGCGCAAAAAATCCGCCCAGCCATTCTTCACTCAAACCCGTCGCCGCAAATTCCGATTGCGCGGCCGGGTAACTGGCCGAAGTCTGGTGTGCCTGCTGGTAAATCGCCTCATGCACATGGTTAAGGGTGTACAGTTCCGTATTCATAATATTGTTGAGTGTATGGCGATTGCCATTGTCGGGGCGCACAATCAAGCCGCACAGCGCCGGGCTTGCACCCAAGTGAAAAAATGAACTGAACAGCGCGAGGTTAGTTTGACCCTGCAGGCTCTGGGTGCCGAGCATCACCAAACTTTTAAAACCGCCGAGGGAATTAATAAAATGCGCGCGATAGCGCTGTTCCAGCTGCACCATTTCATCGAGATTGATATGCATACCACCAGATTCCTTTTGAAAAAATTCAGGATTTAATCGCCGACATACCGCCATCCATCGCAATGATTTGCCCGGTCATCCAGCGCGCGTGCGGCGATAATAAAAATGCTGCCATCGCCGCTATGTCTTCAGCCTCGCCAACTTGTTGCAGCGGATGACGCTTGGCGGCGGCATCGAGTTTTTCTGGTGAGTTAATTAATTTTTCGGCAAGCGACGTTTTAGTGAGTGAGGGCGCGATTGCATTTACCCGAATGGCGGGTGCCCACTCCGCCGCCAAACTTTTTACCAGCCCCTCCACAGCGGCTTTACTCGCCGCAATACTCGCATGAAACGGCATGCCCAGTGCGACCGCAACGGTGCTGAATAACACCACACTCGCGTGCGGGGATTTTTTTAACAGCGGCGCTACCGCTTGTAATGTACGCACCGCGCCAAGTAAATTAATGTGAAAATCTTGCAGGAAATCCTCTGCCGCAATACGCGCAAATGGTTTTAAATTAATGGTGCCGGGGCAATAGACCACACCATCCAACACCTCGGGCAAACCACTGATATCCGGCGCTTGTTCGGCGGGGTTATTCACTATCACGCTGGCTCCGGCAACGTCCACCGCATTGCGCGCCCACACAGTGACATTGTGTCCCTGTGCCAACAACTGCATCGCCAGGGCGCGGCCAATTCCGCGGGTGCCACCCACAATTAAATAGTTGCTCACACTCGTCACCTTTTACCTAACCAAATTTCAGGATTATTGGTAGCTATACGTGGCGGGTGACAAACTGGATCTACTGTAATTGGTTTACTCCGCGTCGCTCTTGCCAATTACCCGAAAGCGGCGCTGCAGGCGATAACCCTGCTGATCCACCAGTACCAATTGGTGTAAGCCCGGCTCCAATGCGATTTCACGCTCGTGAAAAATTTTTGTCTCGCCGATAAATTCATCGTCCAAGTGCCAGTACAACACCGCTTCCGGATTGCGATGCACCGCTTTTAATACCGCGCGGCTGCGCTTGCCGTCCAAATCCATCGGGATATAAATGCGGCTTTGCAATTGCGGATAGATTAATTCGATGGGTTGGTCATCATCTAATTGATTGAGATTCGCCAAACAATCGCTGCGCCAGGGTGGCAGCGGTTGGTAATTGCTGTGATGCTGACGCCAATAAAATTCCTGCGCTGGCGGCAATACAAACCAGTTTTTGGATTGCATATTACTTACCGCTTCACATTGGCTATGCACGCGAAATTGCGCGTTTGTATCCAGGTGAATACGCCGATGATTGGCGGTGACTTTGGCAAAATGGCTGTTGCGCGGCACTTCAATATCCACCGCTGTGCATTGCCCGCCCGCGAGATAACCATCGTCATCGCAGACTGAAATGGTTTTCAAACTGTGCAGCGGTTTGGCAAACCAATTTATTTTGGGCAGCGCATCAAATACATCAAACAATACTGGTGCGGCGCTACTCTGCCCGCTTAAAAATGTCGCCGGTTCACCGCTGGCATTGCCCACCCACACACCCAAGGTGTAGCGGCCATTGCTGCCAATCGCCCAGGCATCGCGCAGGCCATAACTGGTTCCGGTTTTCCAGGCGATAGTTTGGCTGCCGGAAAAATCGCGCCAGTAATTTTCGTAACCGGGGCGCGCCACATCGATCAATGCCTGCAAGGTGAGCCAGGCGGCGCCTTGTTGTATCACCGGCTTAAGCACAGGTTTTATAACCGGTTTAGCAAAATGCCTAGCGGGCAAATTAGTTGCATCAGCGGTTAATAATTTCACCGGTGTTTGCGCTAAATCGCCATCGCGTGCGCTGGCGGCGAGGCGCGCATAAATACCGGTAAGTTCCCACAGGGTTCCCTCGGCACCACCCAAAATTAACGTGAGCCCGTAATCCTCAGCGGGGCGAAACAAGGTGCTCATGCCCATGGTTTGCAATTGTTTTTGCAAACGCCCGATACCGTAATCGCGCAACATATAAACCGCAGGAATATTCAGCGAATGGGCGAGCGCAAATTGCGCCGGTACCGCCCCGCGAAATTGGCGGTCGTAATTGCGCGGACTGTAACCACCAAACTGGCTGGGAATATCGGGAATTAAACTGGTGGGCGCCAGCTCGCCGGATTGCAACATCAAACCATAGAGCAGCGGTTTTAAAATGCTGCCGGTGGAACGCGGGCGCTGGATTAAATCCAGATCCGCAGCAAAAGGAGCCGTGTTATTCCAAGGCTGGTTGCCAACATAGGCCAAAGTCTCCATGGTGCTGTGATCCAGCAATAACAGCGCGAGATTGTGCGCACCTTCATTGGCTAAACGCGCACTGTGACGCGCGGCAATTTGATTCAATACTTGCTGTAAACCAGCATCAATAGTGGATTCAAATAGCGCATGATGAGCATGTTGTTTTTTTAATGTCGCCAACAAATGAGCGGCGTTTTGTGGCAAGGGGGCAGGCCGCTCCGGCAGCGGTTCCAGCAAGGCGAGCTGTAAATCCAACGCCGACAAATAGCCCTGCTGTTGCAAACGGGTTAACAAACGATTGCGTTTGTGCAGTAATTTATCGCGCTGACGACCGGGATGGATTAATGCCGGACTATTGGGCAATACCGCAAGCAATGCCGATTCCGCCCAGGAAAGATTTTCCGGCGCACGCCCAAAGTAGCGCCAGGCCGCTGCCCGTAAACCGACAATATTCCCGCCAAAGGGCGCGTGGCTGGTGTAGTGAATTAATAATTCATCTTTACTGAAGCGCCACTCCAATTGCAGGGCGCGCGTTGCCTCAATTATTTTACTGGACAAGTTGCGCGCAGGCGTTGGCAAGTTGCGCTGTTGATAATCCGCCTGCCGCAATAGCCGCGCCAATTGCATGCTGATTGTGCTGCCGCCACTGGTGACTTTTCCCGCCGCATAATTGCCGCGCAGCGCACGCACCAACGCAACTGGATTTATACCCGGATGCTGATAAAAATAATGGTCTTCAAATAACAACAGCGCTTTTTTGTATTTTTGTGGCAGGGTGGTGACAGGGGCAAAACGCCATTGCTGATCCGCCGCGATGCTGGCGCCCAACAAACTGCCGTCGCGCGCAACCAACATAGTCGCGTAGGGGGTATGCGCGAGGGATTTAGGCAGGGGAAAGTATTGCAGTGTCAGCGCTAAAACAACGACACAGCCAATCACCCAAAATAAAAACCAGCGCGTGCGATGCAAAGCCCAACTCCTTTAGTGCCAGCGGTTGGCAACTATGTGCAATGCACGCCGCTTGCTGGCAGCAATTATTTTTTCTGTTCGGCGAGCAACAAACCCTGCTGGTATAAATCCGAACTTTTTTTATGGTCGCCCATTTTTTCCATCAGGCGCGCCATTTCCATGGTGGTCTCTACACTCGCCTGTAAATTCATACTGCGCTGGAAATAATCGCGCGCCAATTCCCACTGCTGGTTGCGCAACATCACGCGCCCCATGCTGAGCAAGAGTGTTGCATCCTGGGGTTTTTGTTTGAGCCAAGCTTCCAAGGTGCGAATTTGACCGTGAATTTCCTTCACCTGCAATCGACCATAGAGGTTTATCAAGGGCTCATACCAATCATTGTTAAGCGCTTTACGCACCAATACTTCTGCATCCTGATCCTGATAGTGAGTCGCCAATGCCTCGGCATACACAGCAATCACCGCCGGATTTTTTTGCAGGCTGCGCGAGTAGGATTTCCACAGGCTTTGCAACGCTGGTAAACGTTCGGCCACCAGAAGCGATTTAACTTGCTCGCTCAGGGCTCTCATTTTTTCACAAGCCAGCAATTGCTCCAGCGCGTCAAATTCCACGTTCGACAAAACCTTGGCTTTACGCATCGACGGGAACATATCTTCCAAAGCGCGCCAATTTTTTTGTGCGATATAAATGTGGTGCATTAAATCCAGCACCGCTGCCTGGCGCGGCATTTTTATATCGATAGGTTTGAGGATATTAATCGCTTCTTCATAGCGCTCTGCCTGTACATGCAAGCGCGCACGGGTGAGCGCTACCGGCAATTCGCTATGACTAATACTCAAGGCTTTGTCGAGAATGTTATCGGCTTCCGCTTCATCGCCCATTTCAAAACTACTGCGTGCCGCCGCAATATAATTCGCCAGTGGGTACTCCACTTTATCCAGCGTGCGCAGTAATTTTTTGCGCGCCTCCAGCCAGTCACCGGTAAGATAATCCACCATGCCGTTGGCGGCGCGCTTTTGCGCGCGCTCTACACTACCGAATAAAAATATCTCACGGAAACGACGCACCATTTCTGCGCTTCCCAGCAACAACTTGCGCGCAAACCACAGCACCAGATAAAGCGCGACCACCGCCAGTGCGGCAACCCATAGTGTCATTTCAATCGTTTTTGTGCCGTAGGCAATCAGCAGATAACCATCGCCACGCCAGAGTAAAAATAATAATCCGGCGGCGAGCAATAAAAAAACAATCGCTTTTAGCAGACGTAGTCTCATTAGCGCACCCCGCGACGTGCTGCAGCCATTTTTTCACGCTTGGCAATATATTCTGTAAGCGCGGCGGAAGAGTTACTGAAGTTGGTGAGTTCGGGCGCAATGATTTCAGACTCCAATGCTTTAAGCTCCTGCAACACCGCTGCGGCTTTTTCATTGAGGCTGAAATATTGGTTAATCCAGTTTTGGGCTTTAACCAAACTTTCCTGATAAATGCCTGCCTCGTTGCGCAACAGAGCGACCTGCGCCTGCTCCAGCATTAAACGTAAATTTTGTTGCAAATATTTTTGTTCTGCCGGTGGTAATACCGCATTAATTGTTTTGCCGTGGTCGCGCACCCGTACATAGGAGCCAAGTTTGTGGAGCAGATCGTAAAAGCCGCGCGTAATACGCTGTTTAACGGTTTCATTCTCGGGCACGTCTTCCGTTTCAAATACATCGCCCTGATTTCCCAGCGGCTCAATAAAGGGAATAGCGTCGATTTGATTTGCAACAGCGGACAAGCGCAAATAAATGCCTTCGCGATCAATAATCCCTGCAACTTTTAGTACCGCAATTTCCTCTGCCAGCAGTTTGCGCACACCGACCAAATCGGCCTGATCAATATCGCGCAATACATCATCTGCTGAAATTGCCAATGCCAATGCATTTTGACTGTCTTGTTCCAACAAAATCCGCTGATCCGCCAAGCGCAATAAATACTGCGCTTCCTGCAATTTCCATTCGTCGCGATTTGCGCTGGACAAAGCCAATACGCGGGCATTGTTGCTATCAACTTGCTCCGCCAATTCATTGAGGTTTAGTTGAATTGCCGCTTGCTGCTCAATAAATTCTTTATTGAGTGAATCTTCCAGTGCTTGCTGGCGACGCTCAAACAACGCCACCTGTTCTTCCAGCTGGATGCGCAAACTATCCACCAATTGCTGCTGGCTTTTCCCCTGTTGCAATAATTGCCAGGCACCAAACGATAATGCCGCAATAATCAGCAACACAAACAACCAGAGGAAGGCAAAGTTCACTGTGTGTTTTTTTACCGGTACGGGAGCAGGAGCCGGGCTAATTGGCGCGGCGTTAGCAGGCGCTGCTGAGCTGGAGGTTTCAATATCAGTCACTGGATTAATCCTGTAATAAATTGCACTTATGAGTGAATCAATTGCTGTGAATTCAAGGGCGACGCGTTCACTGATTGCCAGTGTAATTGAGCAGCGCTGCCGTCATTGCATGATCAGTCGCATTTTCTGCGGTAATCAGGTGTTTAAATCCCGCTGTTCTCGCCGTTTCGGCCACGCGGGCACTCGGCACTAATAAAGGCAGAGTTTGCAGCTGCGCGAGCGCATTGGCTTGTGCTGTTTTTTGTGCCGGGCTATGCAGATTTTCACCCAGGTTAGCCGTTAGCCTTAATAAATTTTGCAAACTTTCACCGCTGTGTAGGGCCAGAATAAATCGCTCCTTCACGCCGGTGCCCGCTGGCTCATTGCCAATGGCCTCTGCCAATAACTGCTGCAGTTGCGCCTGTGCTTCACTTGGGATCAACCGCTCATAAAGTTCGCAGTAGTCAACCCAGGCACCGCGTTCGCGCAAGGTTTCGGCGAGATGCCCGCGCCCGCCAAGACCGCGGAAAATTAATATCTTGTCGCCCTGCACATCTTGCAACTGCGGCGCGCGCAGCAAATCCTCACTGGTCATGCCGCCGCTTTCACTTATCGCCAAATCCGTTACGGCAATACCGTAATTCGCAAGTTTTTTGGCCGTTGTCGCACCCACCGCAAAATAGTCTATACCGATGGGCAATTGCGGCCAGTAATCTTCCAGCCATGCCATGCCGTAATCCACCGCGTTTTGGCTGACAAAAATAACTTTCTGGTACAAATCAAAATCCAGAATTTTATTTTTAATCGCGCGCTGTTGCGCCTCATCCTGCACGGCGCGCAATTCCAGTAGCGGCAAGCGACGGTTGGCAAAACCCAGCGTTTGCAAGTCCGCCGCCCAGGTTTCGGCCTGAGCTTGCGGGCGGGTAATCACGACACAAGGTTTGGATGCTAACAGCATAGTGCTATTCAGCGTCGGCATAGACGGCAGCGAGAATTTTATCGGCACCTGCAGCGAGCAGGCGATCCGCCAGCGCTATGCCCATTTGCTCCGCCTCGGCCACCGGGCCGGTGATTTCATCAAATAACATCTGGCTGCCATCGGGCGCCCCCACCAAACCGCGCAGCCAGAGCTGGCCATTGCGATGCAGCGCGTAACAGGCAATCGGCACCTGACAACCGCCCTGTAAATGGCGATTCATGGCGCGCTCGGCACTGACTTGCTCGGCGGTGCTGCTGTGATGCAAGGGTTTGAGCAATTCAATCGCCGCCAGATCATCCATCCGGCATTCAATGCCAACCGCCCCCTGGCCACCAGCAGGCAAGCTCAGCTCGGGTTCAATATAAGCGCGGATACGGTCTTTCAATTCCAGACGAATAAGCCCCGCAGCAGCGAGGATAATTGCATCGTATTCGCCATCGTCGAGCTTTTGCAGGCGCGTTTGCACGTTGCCGCGCAGGAATTTGATCTGCAGATCCGGGCGCGCGGCCAACAATTGGCACTGGCGGCGCAAACTGGAGGTGCCCACCACCGCACCCTGCGGCAGTTCATCCAACGACGCAAAACGATGGGAAACAAAGGCATCGCGGGCATCTTCGCGCGGGCAAATGACGGCCAAACCCAAACCCGCCGGGAACTCCATGGGCACATCTTTCATCGAATGCACGGCGATATCGGCATCGCCTTCAAGCAGCGCGGTTTCCAGTTCTTTAACAAACAGCCCCTTGCCACCCACCTTGGCGAGGGGAACGTCGAGAATTTTGTCACCCCGACTGGTAAGGGGAACCAGCTCCACTACCAACCCCGGGTGGTGTTTTTCCAATTCGGCTTTGACATATTCCGCCTGCCACAGGGCAAGGAGGCTTTTACGGGTGGCGATGCGCAGTGGGCGCGAAGAAGAGTAGGACATGGTAGATCACGCGATAAAAAAGTTAACGCAATCATACCACTATGAAAACCGCTCTGGGTTTGGGCATTGGGGTTTGCGGATCGGGTTTTACTTTTTTGTTCAGGGGCTGCGCCCTGATCCTGGCCGCCATAAAAAACGCCAGCACAGGGCTGGCGTTGTCAGGGTTATGCAATCGCGCGGCTTATTGGCCCGCTTTCAACAGCTCCCAGTATTTTTCGTAAACCAGAACGGTATCACCCAGATCCTGATGGAAACTGCCTTTGGCAATGTCTTCAGCGGCGGGGAATACGGTTTTGTTGGTGCGCAGGGCCTCATCCAGCAGGGCGATACCCGCCGTGTTGGGTGCGGCATAACCCAGTTCTTCAATTGCCGCTTTGGCGCTTTCGGCACGCAGCATAAAGTCGATAAACTTATGCGCGTTTTCCACATTAGCCGCACCCTTGGGAATCACAAAACTGTCTACCCACAGCACCGCACCTTCTTCCGGATAGATGTACTGCAGGTTTTCCATCTCTTGTTGTGCCATGTAGGCTTCGCCGTTCCAGATAGCACCAATGCTCACATTGCCCTGGATCAACGGGGTTTTGGGCGAGTCAGAGTTGATGACTTTGATGCTGGGCCAGAGGGCTTTTAACTTCTCGTAAGCGGCTTTGATTTCCTCTTCATTGGTGCTGTTGTTTTGGAAACCCGCCACGCGCAGACCGACGTAGAAATTATCGCGCACATCGTCCATGATCATCAATTTACCGGCGTATTCCGGCTTCCATAAATCCGCCCACTTGGTGATCTGGCTGGCATCCACATCGTTGCCATTGATCGCAATTGAAGTGGCGCCCCACAGGTAGGGCACACTGAAATCGTTATTCGGGTCGTAGGGTTTGTTCATCATGTTGGCGTCGAGGTTGCCGTAATTCGCCAGCAATTCTTTTTTGATCGGCTGGATCAAACCCTCTTTGCGCATTTTTTCTACGTAGAAAGTGGACGGCACCGCAACGTCATAACCCTTGCCTTCCATCAATTTGATTTTGGCGTACATCGCCTCATTACTTTCGTAAGTGGCGTATTCAACCTCAATGCCCGTCTCTTTGGTAAAGGCTTCCAATACTTCCGCAGGAATGTATTCAGTCCAGTTGTAGATAACCACTTTTTGCGGAGTAGCCGGGGCGACGGCGGTATCGGCGGTTGCCGGGGTGTCGGACTTTTCTGAACATCCAGTGATAACGAGGGCTGCGGCCAAGGCCAACCATTTTTTCATCTTATTTATCCTCACGTAAGAGAAGTTGGGAAACAATAACCAGAACCAGAGACACTACCAGCAAAATGGTCGATATCGCATTCACTTCCGGTGACACGCCCACCCGCACCATGGAGTAAACCTTGAGTGGCAGGATTTCATAACCCGGGCCAGTCACAAAAGCACTGACAATCACGTCATCCAATGACAGGGTAAAACTTAACAACCAACCCGCCGCGACCGCTGGCAGCGCCAGAGGCAGGATGATTTTCCAGAAAATACTGCTTTCGCTGGCGCCCAGATCGCGCGCTGCTTCCAGCATTTTCATATCAAAGCCTTTGAGACGCGAGTAAACCGCGACTATCACAAAGGGCAAACAGAAGGTGATGTGGCCTATCACCAGCGACACAAAACCCAACTTGATACCCAGCGCCATAAATACAATCAGCAGCGAAATGGCCATCACAATTTCCGGCGTCAGCATGCTCACAAACACCATGGAGGAGAGTAGCGCCTTGCCTTTGAACTGGTAGCGATGTAAAGCAACAGCAGCAAGCGTGCCAATAATAGTTGCGACCGTCGCCGCCACAATTGAAACGGTGAGTGAATTGAGCGCGGCGGTCATTAAACCGTCGTTATTCCAGAATTTTTCGTACCATTTGAAAGTGAAACCGCCCCATTTGATGCCGTACTTGGATGCATTAAATGAGTTCACTACCAGCACCAAAATGGGGATGTAAATCAGGGTCAGGATCAACCCCATAAAACCCCATCTAAAAATCGGAGCCATTGAGTCCTCCTTGTTTATTCACAAAACGCGCGGCGCGGAAATAAAGCCACAGCATGAAGCCGAGCAGCACTATCAGGATGACACTGAACGCCGAACCAAAGGGCCAATCGCGAGTGTGCAGGAATTGGGTTTTAATCACATTGCCGAGCAGCAGGTTCTTGGCGCCACCGAGCAAATCAGAAATGTAGAACATGCCCATCGCGGGCAAGAGCACCATCAGGCAACCCGCCACAATCCCCGGCGATGTCAGTGGCACGGTGATATGCCAAAACCGGCTGAGTGGGCCGGCGCCCAAATCTTTGGCGGCGTGGTGCAAGCGCACATCAAGCTTTTCCAGCGCCGAATAAAGCGGCAGCACCATAAACGGCAAGAGGATGTAAACCAAACCCAGAATCACTGCAAATTGGGTGTAAAGCAGCTGTATCGGTTTATCAATCAAGCCCAACCCCAGCAGCGACTTATTGATAATGCCCTGATTGCCCAAAATAAATTGGATGGCATAGGTGCGTACCAGCGAGTTGGTCCAAAACGGCAGTATCACCAAAAATAAAATCACGGGTTGCCAGCGTTTGGGGAGGCTCACGATTGCCATCGCAAAGGGGTAACCAATCAGCAGGCAGGCGATCATCGCCAACAGTGACATGCGCAGCGAATCCCACAGCACTTTTAAATAGAGCAGATCCAGAGTGCGCACATAGCTGTCGACATTCACCGGCAGGCTGACTGTCGCCTGCGGGTCGCGGGTAAGGAAACTGGTGAAAATAACCAGTAAATTCGGGAAAAAGACAAACAGCGTCAGCCAGACACTGGCGAGGCCAATTGCCCAAAAACGAAATTGGCTGACACTAGACTTCATAAGGCAACACCACTTCCCAACCCGGCACCCACTTAATGGCCACCTTCTGGTTTAAGCTGTAGTCGAATGAGGGGTCGTCTTCATCGAAGAATTCACTGGCGATCACTTCCATACCGGAAGGCAAACGAATTAACGAATCGAGTGTTTTACCTTTATAGTTGCGCTCCACTACGGTGCCCACCAGGTATTGGTCGGGGTGCGGGTCGTCGATGTATTCCACACGCACATCTTCCGGGCGCAACAGTACGTTGACCTTATCACCTGCTTTGAAGTTGTGCTCGGCGTGCAAACGCCACTGCAGTCCTTCCACTTTTACTTCGTATTCATGATTGCCGTCCACCGCGACAATTTCACCATCGAGCTGATTGATTTCGCCGATAAATTTCGCCACAAACAAGTTGGCAGGCTGTTCATAAATCTCGCGCGGCGTACCTAACTGCTGCACCTTGCCCTTGTTCATTACCACTACGCGATCCGACATGGACAATGCTTCTTCCTGATCGTGGGTTACATAGACAAAGGTGATGCCGAGTTTACGCTGCAGGCGTTTCAGTTCGATCTGCATTTGTTGGCGCAGTTTGTAATCCAGCGCCGAAAGGGATTCGTCGAGCAACAGTAATTTGGGGCGATTCACTACCGCACGTGCGATAGCCACACGCTGCTGCTGGCCACCGGAGAGCTGCGCCGGTTTGCGCTCGGCAAATTCACCCAGGCGCACCATTTCCAGCGCTTCCATCACCCGGGGTTTAATTTCTTCTTTCGCCACACCGCCCATGCGCAAACCAAAAGCAACATTGTCGAATACGGTCATGTGCGGGAATAACGCGTAGCTTTGAAATACAGTGTTGATGGGGCGCTTTTCAGCGGGCACAGCGCCAATGTCCTGCCCCTCCAGTTTAATCACACCGGTATCCGTATCCTCAAGACCGGCAATCATGCGCAGCACGGTAGTTTTACCGCAACCGGAAGGACCGAGCAGCGTAAAAAACTCACCGTCAAAAATGGTGAGATCGAAGTTATCAAGAACCCGATTACTGCCATAGGTTTTAGACAGATTATTGAGAATCAGCAGGGGGCGCGGATCATTCACCTAGACAGTGCTCCTCTAGTTATTTCACAAAAGCCGTATCGATGCACAAATGCACGGGGCTATACAGGTAATCAGGAGCAACCAGGGACACGCAACTTACAAACACAGGCAGACGCACTGAACTCGTCAGGACATACCTCGTTGCCGGGCAAGCGCCCCAGGTTTACTCGAAAATGTTCGTTCTTTTGCGCCGCTTTGAATGGTGCGAATGGCACAGGATCACAGTAAACCTTGCAACGATTTAAGGGTGTGGAGCCTACGCAAAAGACAGGCCATTCTACTCAATCGGCCCGCTAAAAATCCAGCATTCACACGCTTAAAAACTGATCGACAAAAGCAATAGGGCTTAAAAACAAATCGGCTCCGTAAAGGAGCCGATTGGTGTAACAGGTTCAGCACTAGATTATTCCGTAAGCGCCGCACAAAGACTTAAATGGGACGGCCACCGTAATCCGGTGTCGGCTTTTTCGGTGGGTCGGCAGTGACATTGGCAGGGACTTCATTGATCTTGCCCCCCCGCGCCAAAAAGGCCGCAATTTGCGCTTCCAGTTCATCGCGCGCTTTTTGTCGTGACGCTATGCTGAAATCCTCCAAAGCCTCGGTTTCTACTACCTTGGTTTTGGCTGCATAACTGACCTCATCGCTTTCCAGCGCCTCTTCTACGTCATCGGCGTCATCTTCCCCGTCTACGCCGGTTTCATCTAATTCTTCATCGGTAATGGGGTCTTCATCAGTCATAATGTCACCTGAAAACTTGTACAATTAAATTCTTTGTTGCTGCAGTCGTTTGGCCAGCCCGCGCGTTCACCTGCAACACGGCTAATATATAGCGCAGACTTATTTAAACGTCATGATGATTTGCGATGAATTTTTAGGCTTTTTTTGTCTTACCATCGGCAATCGCGGCGGATTTTAGTTATTAACCCTGAGCAAGTCTAGCACCGCCCGGAGCGGGCAAAAAAAATAATAACAACCGGTCAAAACAGCTGCGCAACTTCTGCACAGCTTCGCTCGGTACAGGTATAGATACCACACAAGAATTGAGAATTTTTTACCCGGAGCAATAAAGCCCTATGAATCCAAAACGTTTGATCAAACACTTTCCGGAGCTGGCCAATTTGCCAGAAACCGAACAGCGCGCTCTGCTGGACAAAGCCTATAAAGATGTTTTCAGCCAGGAAAATAAAATGAAAAACTGGCGCTCCAATTTAATCAGCGCCGCACTGATGACCAGCCTGTGTTTTTTGTTTGTGTTGGTGTTGCGCCCGGCGCTGGGCATATCCTCACAAACTAGCGCCTGGGTGCTGATGTTGGTGGCCTTGCCCGTGTATTTTTTCATCCAGCAACGCCGTTATATTCAACAGCTACGCGCTAGCTTGAAAAAAAACCAGGCATAAAAAATGGCTGGGATCATGGATCACACGCCATAAAAAAACGCCACACTGGGTGGCGTTTTTTTATTCACTGCGAGTGCAGCAAAACATTACACAGCATCTGAGCCGGTTTCACCGGTGCGGATACGAATAATCTCATCCAATGGTGCGATGAAAATTTTACCGTCGCCGATTTTTCCGGTTTGTGCTGCTTTGGTAATGGCTTCTACCGCTTGCTCAACCATGGAATCGTCTACGGCCAATTCAATTTTCACTTTTGGCAGGAAGTCCACCACATATTCAGCACCGCGATAAAGTTCAGTGTGACCTTTTTGACGGCCAAAGCCCTTTACTTCGGTGACCGTCATACCCTGCACACCCACGTCGGACAGTGCAGTACGCACGTCGTCGAGCTTGAAAGGTTTTACGACAGCTGTAATCAATTTCATTATTAAATCCTTTGCTGGAGTTTTGCGAATGCTGATGCCGGAACAGCGGGAGTAAGACTGGCTCCTGCCCAGCGGCTTGAGGCTAAAGATACACCCAAGCTTTACCGATCAACAACAACTTTATAGCAGATCAAATTGCAACGGCGACCAGCGCTGACGCTGATCGCCGTTATTAGGCATTATTTGCTGCGAGTAAACTCTGGGTAAGCTTCCATGCCGCACTCGGCAATGTCCACGCCCTCAAACTCATCTTCTTCAGATACACGGATACCCATGATCAGTTTGATGATGTACCAAACTACCAGGCTAGCACCGAATACCCAGGCAAAAATGACTGCTGCACCAACCAGCTGACCGAAGAAAGTAGTACCTTCGGCAGTGAATGGAACTACCAACAGACCGAACAAACCTGCGGTACCGTGAACAGAGATAGCACCAACCGGGTCATCGATACGCAGCTTGTCCAAACCAAGAATGGAGAACACCACCAGAGCACCAGCCACTGCACCGATAATGGTGGCAACCAACGCACTTGGAGTATCCGGGCTGGCAGTGATGGCAACCAAGCCAGCCAGCGCGCCGTTGAGAATCATGGTCAAGTCAGCTTTGCCGAACAGCAGACGCGCAACACACAGTGCACCGATCAAACCACCGGCAGCGGCAGCGTTAGTATTGAGGAACACCATAGCAACAGTGTTGGCATTGCCGATGTCGCCAAGCTTCAGTACAGAACCGCCGTTGAAACCGAACCAGCCCATCCACAGGATGAATGTACCCAGAGTTGCCAGTGGCAAGTTTGCACCGGTGATGGCATGGATTTCGCCGTTAGGGCCATATTTGCCTTTACGTGCACCCAGCAACAACACGCCAGCCAAAGCAGCAGAAGCACCGGCCAAATGGACAATACCTGAACCAGCAAAGTCTTTGAACCCGAATTGATCATCGAGATTCAAACCAAACATACCTTCAGCACCCCAGGTCCATGAACCTTCCATTGGGTAGATGAAGCCAGTCATTACGATGGCGAACAACAGGAATGCCCACAGCTTCATACGCTCGGCAACCGCACCAGACACGATTGACATAGCGGTAGCTACAAACACCACCTGGAAGAAGAAGTCAGATGCACCAGAGTAGATAGAGCCACCAGTGAAACCATCTTCGCGCTCGGCGAAACTTTTCAGGGTTTCAGCGGCGTCCACATCACCAATACCGGTAAGGAAAATACTACCGCCGTACATAATCGCGTAACCACACACCAAATACATGATGCACGACGTAGCATAGAGCGTGATATTTTTGGTCAAAATTTCAGTGGTGTTTTTAGCGCGCACCAAACCCGCTTCCAACATGGCAAAACCAGCCGCCATCCACATCACGAGAGCACCGCATACTAAAAAGTAAAAGGTGTCCATCGCGTATTGAAGATGAAAAATATTCTCTTCCATTGGTTGTTCCCCGTTTCGTTTATTAAAGTGAATTACAACGCTTGGTCGCCGGTTTCGCCGGTGCGAATACGCACCACCTGCTCCAAACTGGATACAAAGATTTTGCCGTCGCCAATTTTGGAACTGTTAGCCGCTTTGCTGATCGCTTCAACCACTGCATCAGTCTCGGCGTCTGAAACGGCAATTTCCACTTTGGTTTTGGGCAAAAAGTCGACTACGTATTCCGCGCCACGATAGAGTTCGGAATGGCCTTTCTGGCGACCGAAGCCTTTCACTTCAGTCACGGTCATGCCATGCACGCCGATATCGGACAGGGCTTCACGCACTACATCCAGCTTGAACGGCTTGATGATTGCTGTTACCAATTTCATTTACTGCACTCCTGAAAAAATCCCCGCACCGGAGGGTGCGGGCAACACCGGAAATACTGCCCAAGTAAAGATTTGCCGCTGCATGCGCCAAAGCAGCGCTTACTCTTTGCCAAAACCCGCTTGGCCAGATTGGCGATCTCTACCCGCATCAACTGCTCGGGAAGGTTTTTTGCATAGAGCAGGCCAATTTCATAATTTCTATATAAAACAAATAGATAAGCTAATGTATTGATCCAGATTGCATAAAAAATCACATTCCCTCAAAACACCCGCACCAACTTGGAACAGTTGCGCAAATAACAAGCACCAATAAGTGACATAAATAGAAAAACAGAAACAATAGGGGAATTGGGCGACAGCATTCCATGCACGGCACTGCGTGATCGCCCTCAAAAAAGGTACACTGGCGCCCCGAAAATCGGGGTTTAATGGCGGCAGAACCGCCCAGCAGGAGAGGATATGCTCAAAGATCTGGCGCAACGCCTGTTTGAAGAACTGCAACAACAACTGCCTAACAACACAGCGAGCCTGCCCCAACGCGAACTGCATATCGCTTTGCAGGCGGCGTTGGCGCGCTTGGATTTGGTCACGCGCGAGGAATTTGATGCACAAGCGGCTGTGCTCCTGCGCACACGGCAGAAATTGGAAGCGCTGGAGCAGCAATTGGCGCAATTGGAAAAGTAAAACTGTGGCCTGTGCCAATTGTGCACAGCGCCGGGCTTGTTTTATAGTCGAACATCGAGCGTAACCAGCGCCCGGAGGATTCCCCCTCATTCATCACAAGGATTGTTTATGTCTCTCGCCATAGTTCATTCACGCGCCAAATTAGGCATTCATGCCCCTCAGGTTACGGTGGAAGTCCATATTTCCAATGGTTTACCGGGCTTATCCATAGTTGGCCTGCCCGAAACAGCCGTGAAAGAAAGTAAAGACCGGGTGCGCAGCGCGATCATCAATAGCCACCTCGAATTCCCCGCCCAGCGGATTACCGTCAACCTTGCCCCTGCCGACCTGCCCAAAGAAGGTGGTCGCTACGATTTACCTATAGCCCTGGGAATACTGGCCGCCTCCGGACAAATTCCACTGGAAGCCCTGGAACAAAGCGAATTTTTGGGAGAGCTGGCGCTGTCCGGTGAATTGCGGCCGATAAGCGCCGCATTACCCGCAGCGTTGGCAGCAGGTGATGCGCAACGAAACCTGATTATCAGTGGAACCAATGCCAACGAAGCCGCCTTCAGCAGTATTACGCGCGTTTTTGGTGCAGAAAACCTGTTGCAGGTTTGCGCCCACCTGCATGGGCGTGAACTTTTACCGCGCGCCGAAGCAATCCGCGACCAACAGGACAAGCTGCTGCATGCACTGGATATTCTGGATGTTAAAGGACAATCGCAAGCCAAGCGGGCATTGGAGATAGCCGCCAGCGGTGGTCATAACCTGTTGTTTTACGGCCCGCCGGGCACGGGTAAAACCATGCTCGCCAGCCGCTTGCCGGGAATTCTGCCGCGCTTGAATGAACGCGAGATGCTCGATGTCGCCGCAATTTATTCAGTTGCCTCCCAGAGCAAAGACTATCAATGGCAGCAGCGCCCCTTTCGCGCACCGCACCATACCGCCTCCGCTATTGCGCTGGTAGGTGGTGGCTCCAATCCCAAACCGGGCGAGATTTCCCTCGCCCATGCCGGGGTATTATTTTTGGATGAGCTGCCCGAATTTTCGCGCCAAGTGTTGGAAGTGCTGCGCGAACCGCTGGAAAGCGGCGAGGTGCGCATCTCCCGCGCACGCAGTCAGGCCTGTTTTCCCGCGCGCTTCCAGCTGGTCGCGGCGATGAACCCCTGCCCCTGTGGCTACCACGGCAGCGATGCCAATCGCTGCCGCTGCACCCCGGATCAGGTAAAACGCTATCGCGATAAGATCTCGGGGCCATTATTGGATCGTATCGACATGCATGTGCCGGTGCGCGCCCTGCGGCAGGGGGAATTGCAAACCAAAACCCTGGGCGATGGCAGTGAGGCGATTCGCCAGCGGGTAGAGGCGGCGCGCAATCTGCAGTTGGCGCGTCAGGGCAAAGCCAACCACCAACTGAGTGCACCGGAACTGGAAACTTACTGCGAGTTGACGCAAGCGGATAAGAACTTGCTGGAGCAGGCAATTGAAAAGCTGGGCTTGTCGACGCGGGCTTACCACCGGGTATTAAAACTGGCGCGCACCCTGGCGGACATGGCCGCGCGCGAACACTTAACTACGGTGGATATCAGTGAAGCGCTGAGCTATCGCACGTTGGATCGACAACTCAGCCAATAGCCAACTCACCTATAACCGGGCGCCCTGTCAGTTCAATTTAGATTGATGGGGCACGCTGGTTTCCTGCAGCCATGCCAGCATTTCAGCGTAGGATTTGGACTCAGCGATGTAACGCCCCTGCATCAAATTGCAGCCCATCTCTTTCAGCCAATCTTTCTGCTCTTTGGTTTCCACCCCTTCTGCTACTACCAATTTACCCAGGTTGTGCGCCAGACTTATCATCGCCGACACCAGCCGTTTATCGGTATGGCTGCGGTTTAGCTCCTGCAAAAACCCCAGATCAATTTTGACGGTGCTGATTGGTAAACGCTGTAAATGCAGCAGTGATGAATTGCCCGCACCAAAATTATCGAGCAGGAAGTTGATGCCAAAAAACGACAGCGGGCGCATGCACAGCGATACCAAATCGATATTGTCGGCAAACACTGTCTCGGTAATTTCAAATTCGATATCGCCCGGTTGGATATCGTTATCCGCAAAAATCCGCGCGACTTCGTGCACCAGATTCTCGTCTTTGAATTGGCGCATCGACAAATGGATTGACATCATCAACTGCTCATCCCAAAAACCCTGCAGTAATTTGATGTCGTGACAGGCCTGGCGCAACACCCAATAGCCAATCGCAGTAATCACACCCGTCTCTTCGGCGGTGGCGATAAACTCGCTGGGGTTGAGTAGCCCTACGCCCGGTTTATCCCAGCGCAATTGGGCTTCGATGGCAACAACTTTGCCGGTTGCCATATCGATACGCGGGCTGTAGTGCAGGACAAATTGTTGGTAGCGCAAGGCCGCACGCAGATCCGCCTCTTGACGCAGCTGGCGGCGCACATCCTGATTCATCATTTCCGTAAAGAAGCGGTAGTTGCTGCCCGACACTTGCTTGGCTTTGTACATTGCCATATCAGCGTGTTTGAGCAGCGCATCCGCATCGCGCCCTGCTTCGGGGTAAATGGCGATGCCAATACTGCAGCCCACCACCACTTCGTGACCGTTGATATCGGCCGGCTGTTGAATGGAATCAATCACTTTTTGCGCGATATGGGCTACATCGGTGCTGTTGGCGATATTTTGCAGCAGCAGGGTAAACTCATCGCCGCCCATGCGCGCCACCGAATCGCTGCGGCGCAAGCAGGAATTCAACCGCTCGGCGCAGATGCGGATGATGGCATCGCCCGCGTCGTGGCCAAAGTTGTCATTGACTTGTTTGAAACCGTTGAGGTCGATAAACATCAGGGTAAAACTGGTGTGGTCGCGCTCGGCCAAATGCACTGCGTGCTCCAGACGATCGCGAAACAAAATACGGTTGGGAATATCGGTCAGGGAGTCGTAGTGGGCGAGACGGGTGAGATGCTGCTCGGTTTGTTTGCGCTCGATGGCATAGCGCAGCGCGCGCTCCAGCAGCAGGTGATCGATTTGGCCTTTGATTAAATAGTCGGCGGCACCGGCGCGAATCGCCTCGCGATCCACCTCGGTTTCCATTTCATCGGTCATGACCACTATCGGGGTTTGGCAGGCTTGGAGCCGTGCGGCGTTGAGCAAATCGCGCGCACTTTCCGCACCCCAGTAGTAGTCCAGCAACACCACATCGAACTCTTGCGACAGAATTTTAGGCAGTGCGGCGTCCAGTTGATTACACCACACCAGCTCGTAATTGACTTGCCGGATATGGGATAAAATTTCGGCGATGAGCAGGTATTCACCCTGTTCACGGTCGACAAATAGAATTTTTACTTTGTTGCTCATGGAACTCCATCCCTCACACAACTTGCTTCACGCTTGAACCAATTGGCTCAATGGTAACAGCGCACCCAGGCAAACTAAACGGCTTGCCTATAACAAAAAAACACTCAAATCACGCTAAATCACTAATGCAGTTATAGCGATTAGCCATACTTCAAACCCGTGCAATCTGCATTACAACCGGGGGGTAGCTTGCTAGAATGCACCCCCATTTGACCCAGGCATTACCCGTGACCCAACTCAACCCGCGCCAAAAAGAAGCCGTGCTCTACATCGATGGCCCCTGTCTGGTTCTGGCGGGGGCGGGCAGTGGCAAAACCAGCGTAATTACCCGCAAAATCGCCTATTTGATTGAACAGTGCGATATACCCGCACGTCATATCGCCGCCCTGACGTTTACCAACAAGGCCGCGCGCGAGATGAAAGAGCGCGCCAGCAAATTGGTCAAAGGCAGCGCCTCGCGCGGTTTGACCGTATCGACCTTCCACAACCTCGGCCTGAATATCATTCGCCGCGAACACAAAAGCCTCGGGTTTAAACCCGGTTTTTCCATCTTCGACTCCGAAGATGCGCGCTCCCTGCTCAAAGATTTAATGATGAAAGATGGCGATTTGGACAGCGACCATCTGGACTTGGTACAGCACCAGATCTCCAATTGGAAAAACGACCTTGTCATTCCCGCGCTCGCCTTGAGCATGGCGCAGAGCCCCGGCGAGCAGGCCATCGCGCTGATTTACCAGCGCTACAACCAAGCCCTGCGCGCCTATAACGCCGTGGACTTTGATGATTTGATCCTTATCCCGGTGGAATTGTTCCAGACCAATGCCGAGGTGCTCGCGCGCTGGCAGCGTAAAATCCGCTACCTGTTGGTGGATGAATATCAAGATACCAACTCCAGCCAATACCTCTTAGTGCAGTTGATTGTGGGCAATCGCGGCGCGCTCACGGTGGTGGGCGACGACGACCAGTCCATCTACGCCTGGCGCGGTGCGCGCCCGGAAAACATGTCACTGTTAAAGCAGGACTACCCCAGCCTGCGGGTGATCAAACTGGAACAGAACTATCGCTCCACCAGCCGCATCCTGCGGGTGGCCAACCATTTAATCGCCAACAACCCCCATGAATTTGACAAGGCGCTGTGGAGTGAAATGGGCTTGGGCGATCCGATCCGCGTGCTGCGCTGTAAAAACGAGGACGCCGAGTCCGAGCGCGTCGCCACCGAAATCCTTACCCAGCGCATGCGCAACCAGTACAAGTACCGCGATTTTGCGGTGCTCTATCGCGGCAACCATCAGGCGCGCCTGCTGGAGATGAAACTACAACAGCATCAGATTCCCTACAAAATCAGCGGCGGCTCCTCGTTTTTTGCCAAAACCGAAATCAAGGACGTAATGGCCTATTTGCGCCTGATTGTTAACCCTGATGACGACAACGCCTTTTTGCGCATTATCAACACCCCGCGCCGCCAGATCGGCACCAGCACCCTGGAGGCGCTGGGTGGTTACGCCGGCGAACGCAACATCAGTTTATTTGCCGCGCTCGATGAGCTTGGCCTACAAAGTCGCATTCCCGAGAAAAATCTGGAGCGATTACAGCGATTTGCGCACTGGATCAAACAAGTGACCCGCAATTGCGGCGGCGACAGGCCAGTGGATGCTATCCGCGAGATGCTTAACGATATTGATTACGAAGGCTGGCTGCACCAAAACTCGGCAAGTAGCAAAGCCGCCGAGAAGCGCATGGAGAACGTGTTTTATCTGGTTGAATCGCTGCAAAAAACCATCGACAAAAATAGCAGCGATGACGACGACGGCGAGGAGTCACGTATTGAAGATGCCGTCGCCAAACTGGTATTACGCGACATGATGGAACGACAGGAAGAGGAAGACCTGAGCGATCAGGTACAGCTCATGACCTTGCACGCCTCCAAAGGGCTGGAGTTCCCCCATGTATTTATGGTGGGTATGGAAGAGGAATTGCTGCCCCATCGCAATAGCATTGAAGACAATAACATTGAAGAAGAACGCCGCCTGACCTATGTGGGCATCACCCGCGCCCAGCGCACCCTGACCATGACCCTCGCCGGCAAACGCAAACAGTTTGGCGAGATGAGCGAAACCACCCCCAGCCGGTTTCTGGATGAGCTGCCAGTAGAGGATGTGGAGTGGGAAGGTTTTGGCGAACAGAGCCCGGAGAAGAATCTGGCCAAAGGCGAGGAGACCCTGGCGAACCTGCTCAATCTATTCGATTAGCCTGCCCCACCAGCACTTTTCACCGCACCAGTTTGCCACCTCTGCGCAAACTGGCATCTGCAACAGTCGCATTTTATTAGTCATCGCTCCGACAGGTTTAGCCTCACAACCCCAGCCTCGCCCGGACAACAGCCCCCAATTTACACCCGCCGCAATAGCTCACCCCGCTATACCCGCCTTGGATTTTCAAAATAGTCACCAGTTTGCGCTGCCTGATCAAACTGGTGCGACGGCATCGCCAGATAAGCCGAGCATGGCGCCCATGTCCTCGTTCCATTGAGCGGCATCCATCGCAGTACTTAATTCAGAAGCACCTAATAATGAAAACGAGAGGTTAGCTATGCTCCCCCACAACCCTAAACAAGGTCATTACGCTTTCAACGCAGCTCCAGTCTTTCATCGCTCCCTGTTAGCCCTGTGCATCATGGCGCTGACTGCCCCTGTTCTGGCACAGACAGGCGACAACGGCAGCCTGGAAGAAGTAGTTGTCACCGGTGTGCGCGCCAATTTGCAAAACGCGCAAGATATCAAACGCAACGCCAACACCGTGGTGGATTCCATCTCCGCCGACGACATAGGCTCCTTACCCGACCGCAGTGTGCTCGAAGCCATGCAGCGCATCCCCGGTGTGTCCATTGAGCGCTTTGCCTCAGCCAACGACCCGGACCATTTCAGTGTGGAAGGTTCAGCGGCGGTCATTCGCGGTATGAACGCCACCCGCTCGGAATTCAACGGCCGCGATTCCTTCACCGCCAATTCCGGTCGCGGGTTGAGTTTTCAGGATGTACCACCCGAATTGATGGGTGGAGTGGATATCTACAAAAACCAGACTGCTGACATGATCGAAGGCGGCATTGGCGGCACCGTCAGCCTACGCACCCGCAAGCCGTTTGATTCCAATTCCCGGCAAATCGCCGTCTCTGCCGACTACTCCTATGGCGACATGGCAGAAGAATGGACACCCACCGTTTCCGCCCTCTACAGCGACCGCTGGGAAACGGCGGCGGGCGAATTTGGTGTGTTATTCAATGTTGCCGATTCATCACTCACCGGCATGTCCAACGGTATCCAGAGCGATGCCTATGTGAAATACGATGCAGCGGTATTGCCCGGCGCCGAGCGCTTTGTGGGTGAAGACGGCAAAGGCACCGTGTGGATGCCTAACGGCTCCAACGCCTTAATGAAAACTGACGAGCGCGATCGTCAGGGTTTCGCCACTGCCATTCAATGGGGCAACAACGACGACACACTGCTTAGTACTTTTCAATTTATGCGTTCAGACGCTCAACTGAACTGGACCGAATA
Organism: Cellvibrio sp. KY-YJ-3; assembly: GCF_008806955.1. Taxonomy (NCBI): domain Bacteria; kingdom Pseudomonadati; phylum Pseudomonadota; class Gammaproteobacteria; order Cellvibrionales; family Cellvibrionaceae; genus Cellvibrio; species Cellvibrio sp. KY-YJ-3. The sequence goes on from NZ_CP031727.1 coordinate 628,099, forward strand.
CGCTATCAAATACCAAGGTGGCTACTACGATGAAGGCGCCAAACAAGATATCCGCCGCACTCGCCCGCTTGAAGGAACCGAGTTCGAATTCGACAATGACGGTATTTTCCTCGGTGGCACTCTGGTGGATTCCGATGGCTGGCGCGCCGCTGACGGCAACACCAATCGCATCCCGCGCGCCTGGGGCGATGACCCGGTCAATATCCCGCAGTGGGGTCACTTCTTCTCCACCGATACCCGCTTTAAAAGCACACGTACACTGGTGGACGATTATGCGTTCAATCTGAAATTCACTCCCAACGACAACTGGGAATACAGCCTCGACTTGCAATATATCGACGCCACTACTGAAGATGATGACGTCACTGTGATGATGGCGACCCACGCCATGCAGGATTACGACACCCGTGGCAGCACCCCGTCGCTGACCCTGATCGAACCCTGGAACGGCTACCGCACCAACAACCCGGACATTTATGCCAGCGGCTTCCCAGGCTTCTCGGATGATCCAGCGGGCGACAGCAACTACTTCCAGGACCCAACCTCCTACCTCTGGCAATCGGCGATGGACCACTACGAGCGCTCCGAAGGTGACTCGCTGGCGAGCCGTATCGATATCAAACACACCCTCGATGACAGCTTCATCACCGCACTGAGCGGTGGTCTGCGCGTGGCCGAACGCGAGCAAACCGTGCGCTACAGCGTCTACAACTGGGGCGGACTGGGTCCGCGCTGGCAATCAGATATCTACTGGGCCGACCTGGAAAAAGTATCAGGTCAGGAATACACCCTGGTAGATTGGAGCGACTTCCACCGCGGTGGCGTAGTGACTATTCCCGGCAACGGCATGCTGCACGCATCGCCATCTCTGGTGAAGGATGTCATCAAAGGGCGCGAGCTGCTGGCTGATGCCGGTTCATTTGTGCCCGCCAATAAGCGCGCTGGCACCACCGACTACTTCACTCCGTCGGAAATCTTTGTCACCAAAGAAACCAACGAAGCAGCCTATGTGAAAGTGGATTTTGGTTCCGACGATTACGCAATGCGTTTCAGCGGTAACCTCGGTCTGCGTTATGTACGCCTGGAGCGCGATGCCCAAGGCTCGGTGCAATACCCGGATTTGGTACCGGATTTCGCCGCACCTGCAGATATGAGCCTACCGTTGACTGCCGCCTCAGTAGAGGCCTGGGCAACCCAAGCCAGCCAGGCACTTTATGACCAAGGTGGGTACGCCGACTTGGCCGCTGCACGCACTGCGCTGATGGCAATGGATTCATCGCGCTGGGCAAGCGATCCGAACAACTTCCTGAGCAATGACGAGCGCGGTTTTGCCAACAACGCCTTTAGCGTACAAAACGCCATCGCCGACTATTCCACTACCCTGCCCAGCTTCAACCTGAAAGTGGAGTTGACCGATGATTTGATCTCCCGCTTTGCGGTCGCCAAAGCCATCGCCCTGCCGGATATGGAAGCGGTAAAAAGTCAGGCGAACCTGAGCCAGATCGGCTTGAACATCGAGCAACCGGAGCAGGATCCTAACAACCCATCTGCCGGTGGCGGAATTTTAGGTGCAGAAGTGGCAGGCTGGCGCGGAAGCTCAGGCAATCCTGGCCTCAAGCCAATGGAATCTACCCAGTTTGACGCATCGCTTGAGTGGTATTTCGCCAATGTTGGCTCGCTCACCACTACCCTGTTCTATAAGGATCTGACCAACTTCTTTGTCTATGGCACCTTCGCGCGGGACTTCACCAACCCGGTATCTGGTGTAACCCAGACCGTGGAAGTAGAAGGTACGCGCAATGGTGGCGATGGCACCATGCAGGGCTTTGAAATTGCTTATCAACAGTTTTACGACATGCTGCCCGCCCCTTGGGACGGTTTAGGTTTGCAGATGAACTACACCTATATCGATGCCAGCGGTGTACCCAATGGTGGCGATGGTAGCGCCGATGGTTTTGCTGGCACGGCCAACGATACCGGTGCGCGCGTCGACTTCGATAAGGTGCCGCTGCAAGGCCAATCCAAAGACACCTTCAACATTGTCGCCATGTACGACAAAAATGACTGGTCGCTGCGGTTAGCCTACAACTGGCGCTCCAAGTACCTGCTGACCACCCGCGATGTGATCAGTAAGTATCCACTGTGGAACGACGATTCAGGTTTCCTTGATGGCTCGGCGTTTTACAACATCAACGACAATGTGACCGTTGGCTTGCAGTTGACCAACATCGCCAATACCCAGACCAAAACCATCATGATTCTCGATGGCCAGGGCGCGGAAGCGGGTCGCTCATGGTTTGTAAATGACCGTCGTGCGGCGTTGATTCTCAAAGCCAACTTCTAACCCGCAATCCGGTTGCCCCTGACGGGGCAACCCAAACAGGGTGTTAAAAAACAAAACCCCCGCCATGGCAACCATGGCGGGGGTTTTTCGTTCTAGCTAGGCGACAGCTTACTTGCTGTTTTCAACCATGTAATCCACGGCGCCTTTGATTTCATCATCAGAACAGGCGGCACACATACCCTTGGCAGGCATAGCATTAAAACCACCAATCGCATGGGTGTAGAGGGTTTCCAAACCCTTGCCCGCCCGCGCAGTCCAATCGGCAGCATCACCCAATTTAGGCGCGCCCATTACCCCGGCACCATGGCAGGTAGTGCAGAAGCTGCCGTATACGTCTTTACCTGACTTGGGGCCAGCAGCGGCTGCCGGCGCTGGTGCTGCGGCGCAATCATCGCCTGACATACAGCTGGTACCCACCGGAGCAATACGCGCCTTGATGTCATCTTCACTGTTGGCAACAGCAGACGCCGCCACCAAACCTGCAACAAACAGAATTCCGAACAATTTTTTCATCTGGATCACGGCGTTTTCCTCGTTGGTATAAAGGCCGCTGAAGTTGCTTCAGCAAGGCCCAAGTAAAATCTGCCCCCGCGCATGGGGCTGGTTAAGCGTCGGCGCGCATTATAGCGGCAAATACCCACACAGGCGATGCCAGTATTCGCCCCGGTACCCGGATGCCCAGGGCAATGATTTTATCTACCAATCGCAGCTGTTATGCTTATCGCCAGGATTTATACCTACTACTTATTACCTACTTCGGGATTTCGCCCACAATGGAATATAACAGCGTCACCTTTGTCGCCTACTTTAGTGCGGCGGTGGTAGCCTCCCTACTCACCGGGACCTATCTCTTCCAGTTGCTGCGCGGGCAGAAAACCTGGGTTTTCCTCTGGGCGGCAGCGCTGCACACCATCCATTTGGGCGTGATTGCCCTTTCCTTTTCCGGTTACGAGATCCCGCTCTACCTGCTGATTATTTTTGAATACCTGCACTTTAATGCCTGGGTGTTCTGTATCTGGCTCAGCCTGCGACACAACAGCCATCGCCGCCAACTACCCGCCAGTCTGCAGCTGCTGTTCAGCGGCGGCTGGCCGATTACCGCGCTAGCGATCGCGATGTTGTTTATGCCCAATATGAACCAAGCCGGATTATCCATCTGGTTTGCCTTGGGGCTGGCGGTGATTGCGCTGGTAAGCGTTGAGCAGCTCTACCGCTTTGCGGCCGAAAATGATCGCCAGATCAAACTGTTGTGCATGAACCTCGCCGCCATTTTCCTCTACGATATTTACCTGTTTACCCATGCGCTGATTTTCAAGGGGCTCGATCCCATGCTCTGGCAGTCGCGCGCAGCGGTTTCCATCGCCACCTGCTTATTTATGGCACTGGGCGGAATTTTGCTGCTCCAGCGCACTGACCGCCCTGCCAACTTTAATTTATCGCGTCCGATTGCCTTCTATACCACCTCATTAGTGGGTGTGGGCATTTTGATCACCGTGTTGTCGCTCGGCGGTTACTATGTCCGTTTATACGGCGGCAACTGGGGAACGGTTTTCTACAGCTTGTTATTAGTGGGCGCCGTACTACTGATTGCCACGGTGTTTATTTCCAGCCGCATTCGCATGAAACTGTCGGTGCTGATCAATAAACACCTGTTCCGCTATAAATACGACTATCGCAACGAATGGTTGCGTTTGATTAACTATCTCGCCCAACCCGCCGAAGCCAGTGAAGTCAACCAGCGCGCCTTTTATGCCGTCGCCTCCACGACCAAAGCACCCGGTGGCGCTATCTGGCTGCAGAAACAGGGCTTTTACGAGCCCGTCTATCGCACCAACCTGCCCAATTACGTGACGCTGCAAGAAGAACCGGTCGACAGCCCGTTTTGCCGCGCATTTATCGACTCCGAATGGGTGTTTATCCCCGACAGTGGCGACAACAAAGCCCTCAGCCAACACAATGAGTTACTGCCGCACTGGGCACACAATATTCCCGATCTCTGGCTACTATTCCCGCTAATTGTGGGCGAAGAGCTGGTGGGCTTTATGGCACTTACCAAACCGGCGGGCGATCAAACCCTGACCTGGGAAGATCTGGATCTGCTCAAAACCATGGGGCGTCAAATCGGCAGCTACCTGAAACGACATCAGCAGGCGGAGCAGTTGGTGGAAGGGCGCCAGTTTGATACCTACAACAAACTCGTAGCCTTTATTATTCACGACCTGAACAACCTTATCGCCCAGCAGGCACTTGTGGTGCGCAACGCCGAAAAACACAAAGGCAATCCGGCGTTTTTTGAAGATGCCATCAAAACCATCAGCAACTCTGTCGACCGCATGAACAACCTGCTCAAAAAACTGCGCCGCGACGAGTCGGATCTGGTCAAACGGCTATCGATTCTGGAAGTCGTAAACCAGGCAGTTAGTGAATGCCAGCGCGCCAAACTCACTGCCGATATTGAACCCACCACCCGCACCCTCAATGCTGATCAGGTGCGGTTAGTGATGACTATCACCAACTTCATCAAAAACGCGCTCGAGGCCACGCCAGACGATGGCCGGGTTCATGTTACACTGCGCGTCAATAACGACTGGGCCACAGTTATTATCGAAGACAACGGCTCAGGCATGGATTGGGATTTTATCCACAACCGCTTATTCAAACCCTTTGAAACCACTAAATCCGGTAAAGGTATGGGAATCGGGGTTTACCTGTCGCGGGAATACATCAGCGAACTGAGCGGCACCCTCAACGTCGCCAGTGAGCCAGGCGAAGGCACCACCATCACCATCACACTCCCACTGAACAAGGATTAACGGGGCCGCATGAGTAAAACAACTGCATCCAAACCTATTCTGCTAATCGTAGAAGACGACGCGGGCTTGCAAAGCCAATTGCGCTGGCACTTTGATCAGTACGAAACCGTGGTTGCCGACAACCGCCAGGACGCTATTGCCGCCATGCGTCTGCATGAAGCGTCGGTAGTGATTCAGGATCTCGGCTTGCCCCCGGACGAAGACGGTGTCGATGAAGGCTTCAAGTGCATTCAGGACATACTCCGCATCTCCCCCAACACTAAAATTATCGTAATGACGGGGAAAACCGACCGCGATAACGCCCTGCGCGCCGTTGCCATGGGCGCCTACGACTTCTACCAAAAGCCGGTCGACCCCAACACCCTGGATTTGATTGTGCAGCGCGCCTTCCACATTTTTGAGTTGGAGGACTACAACCGCCGTCTGAATCTGTCGCAACAGGAACCATTGGAAGGGCTAATCACTAACGACCCCCAACTACTCAAGATTTGTCGCCAACTGGAAAAAATATCGCCCACCACCGTTACTTGCACCCTGCTGGGTGAAAGTGGCACAGGCAAAGAAGTTTTGGCGCGCGCTATTCACCAACTCAGCCCGCGCAAGACCAAGCGATTTGTAGCTATTAACTGCGCGGCAGTGCCGGAAAACCTGATCGAAAGCGAACTCTTTGGCTATGAAAAAGGCGCTTTCACCGGCGCGAATAAAACTACGTTAGGCAAAGTGGAAACCGCTAATGAGGGCACCCTGTTTCTGGATGAAATCGGTGATATGCCACTCAACCTGCAAGCTAAACTGCTGCGTTTTTTACAGGAGCGCGTGATCGAGCGGGTTGGCGGGCGCAGTGAGATCCCGGTGGATGTGCGTGTGATCTGCGCTACCAACAAAGATCTCGAAGCCATGGTTAAAGCGGGCAGCTTCCGCGAGGATTTGTTCTATCGCATCTGTGAAATGACCGTAAATATCCCCCCCTTACGTAACCGCTTGGGGGACAAAGTACTACTCGCGCGCCACTTCAAACTCAAGTTCGCGAAGGAGCACGGCCAGAACGTCACTGGCTTCACTCCCGATGCTATTGCCGCCATCGAAAATTACAACTGGCCGGGCAATATCCGCGAAATGGAAAATAAAATAAAACGCGCTGTGATCATGGCGGATGGCAAATATGTGACGCGCGAAGATTTAGGTTTGGCTGAGGCAGGAGAACTCTCACTCAACTTGCGCCATGTCCGCCAGGAAGCCGAGCGCGGCGCGATTCTGCGCGCCCTGAGCATGACCGATAACAACATCTCTGCCGCCGCCAAATTGCTGGGAATCACCCGCCCTACTTTCTACGACCTGATTAAGAAATACGACATGAATGTGGTGGCAGCAGTACACCTTGATGACACAGACCCGAGCAGCGAATAGGGTTGCCCCCAGCACCGATATAATCAAAAGATATATAAATTACCGTTATACACAGAACCAATTATCTCAATATGGATCGACCATTTCGCTTTATGAAAAAAAACTCCCCATCAAGGTCATGGCACCCCCGTGATCCTGCTAAATGTGACACCTCGCCGTAAAGCCGCGCGATACAAGCCTTTACCCGCTGCATCCAATCGATGATTCCACTAAGCACACACGCTTTTTCAGGTAGTTAGAATGATTTTTAGCTTCAAGAAATATTGTACTTTTGAGTTTGCTATCACCGGCTTACTAACAATCATCCTAACCGGTTGCGGCGGAGGTGGCTCCGAGGGTAGTAATACACAGGGAAACAGCAATAGCAGCATCCCGACAGCTCTACCCAGCTCTACCCCAGTGGTAGTGGCTTCCTCTGTGCCGATAAGTAGTTCAGCACCCTCAAGCAGTAGTTTGGCGATAAGCGTAACAACCAGCAGCAGCGCACCAAGCAGCACCCCGATACAGGCTACCAAGTCGTCATCACCACAATCGAGCTTTTCAAGTTCATCAATAGATAACAATCAGCCAATTGATGATGAGCCACCCCCACTGCAAGATGATGAGCACTATGAGGACTTACCCCCCAGCGCCCCCAGAGCGCTACGAGCCGATATAATTTCAGCCGACGGTGCAGTTCTCAGCTGGAATAAATCTACAGACGACACAGGGCTCGCTCGCTACGAGATTCGTCGAAACGACGCTTTAATTGGTACCAGCGTCGCCAATAATCTCCGTTTTGAAGATACGGGCCTGAAAGCAAATACCTATTACACTTATACTCTGAGAGCCGTTGATGTAGCTGGAAATAGATCAAGTCTCTCAGAGGCACTGATAGTAAGGACTAACGAAAAAGTTGCCAGCACCAGCTCGAAGTCAATGAACACAAGCTCTTCCAGCACCCAACCAACTAGTTCAAGCTCGGTAAGTAGCAGTTCATCACATCACACGAGCAGCAGTAGCAGTAGCAGTAAAGCTCCAGACTCAAGCTCTGCCAGCTCAAATACGAGCAGTTCCTTTGGTTACTCTAGCAGTGCATTGCAAAGCTCAAGCTATGCAAGTAGTAGCGTAGGTGTACGTGTTAGCTGGGTCACTCCGACCCAAAGGGAGAATGGAGAGTATCTTGAATTTAATGAAATTGGAGGCTACGAAATTCTCTATCGGCCATCAAATAGCAACGCTTACGTAAAAGAAATTATCACAGATACGGATACCACACATTACGAAAGGAGTGATATTGGTGCGGATACTATTTTTCAGATAGCAGTATTCGACAAAAATGGACTTTACAGCAGATATTTGCAATTAATCCCTGAATAAAACACATAAACCTAGTCGAATTGATAATTCATACTTGATAATCAGCGCCCGAAATCTCTCTTAAGGAAGTCACATGAGGTTACAGGCGCTCGATTTACTCCGATTTATTGCCGCACTGGCAGTAGTGCTCTATCACTACACAGCACAACCAAACCCTACATTCCCTCAAATAGCCCAATTCACGCAATTTGGTTATTTGGGTGTGCCACTGTTTTTCATGATAAGCGGCTTTGTAATTGCAGCATCAGCAGAGCGTCGCTCACCCCTGATATTCATGATTTCGCGCGCCGCACGACTGTATCCCGCTTTTTGGATAGGCGTATTATTTACCACGACGATAATGTTCGCGCTGGGAGCATCGACACCAAGTACTACAGATATTCTTCTTAACTTGACCATGCTCAATGATTACGTAGGCGTTAACAATATCGATGGCGTCTATTGGACGCTGCAAGTAGAACTTAAATTCTACGGCTGCATATTTTTATTGATGATATTTAGGTTATTTACCCGCTATTCGTTGTGGTTACCGATTTGGCTGGCTATCACCTTAAGCTATTTGCTATTCGGCCAACCATCCAAAATGGGTTGGGTTATTAACCCAGGTTATTCCTGTTACTTCATCTCGGGTATCTGTCTGTATCTGCTCTGGAATCAGAAGCACACCCCGGTTACCAATGCTACATTGATCATTTCAAGCTTACTCTGCAGCTACCAAAGCTATCATCAAGCAGCGGGGTTCATGCACTCCAGCGAACCTTATGAGTGGGTAATCGCCGCGATTATTGCCGGGATTTTTCATGGTTTTTTTCTATTGATCGCCCTAAGCAAATTTACATTGTCATCACTTAATATCTACACCATTCTGGGCGGGCTAACCTACCCCCTCTACTTACTCCACAATCACGCCGGAAAATTATTAATTGATTGGTTGAAACCTCAACTCAACGAGCCAGTGACAATCCTTGTCACTACCGCAATTATGCTCATTCTGTCGTACCTGATTTATCGATTTATAGAACCCAAGGGCGCCAAGTGGGTTAAAACACGCCTCGAGCAGCTTTTTGCTATTACTCGCGACACCCCATCAAAAGCTCTAGACAGAAATGCCTAACCTGCATCAATCAACCTGCAAACCAGTCGAAAAAATTTACATCCGCTGTCGTCATAAAACGCATATTTATGTATATATGTTTGATTTTATTGAATTTAATAGTGTAGGCACGATTTCTGCTTTAACCGCATGCAGCTTAGGCTACTTTAAAATCACTCATTGGTAACACATTAAAGGATGACCCTCATGAAACTTATTAAATTTGCAGCGGCAGCGCTTTTAGCTCTGAGCTCATTGAGCGCGAGCGCAAGCTTGATTTCAGTTGTTGATAGCGGTAGCAGTGCATATGCTCCTGATATCGATGCATACACCAACAACAACTTCACTACCCCAGGTTATGTCACACCAGATACCTACACTATCGCTGGTAGCCTTAAAGCTAACGCCAAACTGGCAGTGACCTACTACTACTTGGGTCAAGAGTCTAGCTGGAACAATGTTTTCTCTGTTCCTGGAGACGCCGAAGCACCATTGAAGCTGTCTAATAAAGGCACTATTACTACTTATGTAGAAAAAGATGCTCTGTTCGACTTCCTTTTCACCACTTATGTACCACCAACTTCTGTGCTGCCAGCTCATAACTTGAGCGTAAGCAATGCTCAAGGTGCCACTCTCGGTACCAACAACAGAGTGTATTCTTTTGCAGTTGCTCTAAACGCCATGTTTACCGGTCAGGGTCCTAATGCTAAGGCAGCTCATGCTGGCAGCTACGACGCAATTCTGTTCCTTGATGATACAGGTCCTTATGTTGGTGATGACGACAACCACGATGACCTGTTGATTGGTGTTCGCGTCACAGCAGTTCCAGAACCAACTACTCTGCTCTTGATGAGCATGGGCTTGCTTGGTTTGTTTGGTGCGCGTCGCCTGAAAGCTTAATTAGCCTTCAAAGCATAAAAAAACCCAGTGTTAAGCTGGGTTTTTTTATGGGTGCAATCTTTACGACACAACTATTTTCGCAAAAGACCGCCACACACCTAATGAAAAAGGGTTAATACCCAAGGCTATGCGAATAGCTTTATAGGCTTCTTTTTTATCGCTAGCCGCATAATGGCGAGCTTTGCGAGTATAAAATGCGGTCAACCCTGCTTTTTTCTCATATTCGCTAACTGCATCAGGAAAAGCGGCGAGAAAATCCAGAATAATTTTTTCGTTGGTTTCAAACCGTAGCTTTTTGTTGCTGGAGATCTGATTCTCCATAACACGGTAATAAGCCAAAAACTCCGGAATATATTGAAAGCGATAACGCGCAGAAAATTTAAGCCACAAATCATAGTCATCCGCTACACGACGCTTACCGCTCATTCCCCCCATTTCATTGAAGCACCTACGGCGAGTCATGGTGGTATTCATGCTGACAAAGTTATCTTTTAACAAAAGAGCAGCTATGCTCCCGGAATAACGGCGCATATTGTTGCGATGTAACTCATTGCCATGCTCATCGATAGTAATACAATCCCCATAAACAATATCCGCCTCGGGATGTTGCTCAAAGGCTTTGAGTGACTTTTCAAGTTTATCGTGTGGCCAATAATTATCTGAATCCAAAAAACAAATAAAATCGCCTTTAGCAACAGACAGAGCATAATTACGCGCAACACTTTGCCGCTGGTTTTCCTGATATAAATATTTAATCCTGGAATCTTTCTCAGCATAAGATTCAATCAGTTTACGGCTGTTATCTTCTGAACCATCATCAACAATAATAAATTCAAAATTTTTATATGTTTGTGCAAGTACGCTTTCTATTGCAGCAGGGAGGAAGGCTTCGCGATTATAGGTAGGCGTAATAATAGTAACCAGCATAATATCATCCGTAAGCAAGTGTGCCGCCAAAAACGCAGCGATTAAAGTTTTTGTATGGCAGAAGCCAAACTGGAATAGAAATCTTGTTTTAAAATATTTGGCCGCAGCATGGCATTATCTACAATTTTTTGTGTTTCTTCTCCGCTCATTTGCAAGGCCTTATTTACAGCAGCCTCAAGCTCAGCAGGCAGGACAGAAAATCTCGGTGAAAACCATTTCTGCCCTTTATAAAAGGAGCCAACCATCAGCGCACAAGTTGAATTCGCAATTTCATTCATTGGCGGTGCATCAGTTACCAGCACTACGGCACCACTCCCCATCGCCTCGACAATAGAATGCCCGAACCCTTCGGTTTCGGTAGCGTATATGTGAAAAAGCGCCGCACTGGAACAAGCAATATAATCTTCATAATTCAAAAAAATGTCGAGATATTCAACATTGTGAGGAGGATTCAATGGCCGGCATGAGTTATCGATAACAAGTTTTAATAAAGGCCACTCAGGATGAGAACGCCAAAGATTTACCAGCACCTCGGCACCACGAAATCTACTCATCCCCACTCTGGAAAAAAAATAGTCCCTGGTTTTTGCTGATGTAGAAATCGGTTCAACACTTGAACTAAAGCCGATCCTACAAATATTGGGCTTAAATTCAGCAAATATACCTACAGCAAAAGAAGTTTTGGCCCATATGCCATCGACAAAGGATAGCAAGGAAAACTGCTTTGGATTAAACCACTCCTGATTTGGTATCAATACATGATGTCGATGCAAAAATAACTTCCAGTAAAATATTTTTTCCAAGTGAATCGCAACAACTGTAGGCTTTCCTAGAAATATTCGCTGTAGCTTTCTATAAAAAAACAACATGCTGAAAAGCATACATAGCGTTTGTAGCTTCTCATTAAATTTCCCGCCAAAGCCCTCACCGGCTTTAGGAAGCTCCTTCACCACCACGTCATGGCCCAAAAAAGCCAGCGCTTCACTTAAAATCCTGGCATCTTTTGAAAGTCCAAAGCCAGCGCGCGAATAATAGATTTCAAAGTTCACGATGCCCTCCAATAAACTGCCTCAATTTAACAATCAGTTTTCTGAGTCTGGATTTCATAACAAAATATGAAATATGAGCAGCTGCAACTATGCCGGATGAAAAATATTGTCGCGTGAAAAAATCAACCGCAGTTCCGCGATAGTGTCGTTTATAGTCCTCTGCACGACCAAAACCGGCTAAAAAATCAAAATAATTAACATTAGGGCTTCCAAAAGCCGACTCAATTATCCACCCCATGTGCAAAGTGCCTAGCGAGATCTTTTTATCAAACTCTTCCAGATATCCTGACTGAATATTGTAGATAACATCCGCGACTTGAATATTATAGGACGCCGATACTATGCGGTTATTCACTGTCAGATAAGAAAGCAAGCCTTTGATATTTTTCGAAGATAATAATTGCTTGTGAAACTCGACAGCACGCGGAGAAAAGCAAGGCTTACCCCAGCGTAAAAGATGAAAAGAATTTAAGTTAGTAAAAAATTCTTCTAATTGTTTGGCCGATTGATCCAACGCAACAAACTCTACCGCAGAGTAATGCTCCAAAAGATAGGCGCGCCGATTGAACGCTTTTAGCCGTGTCATTCGCCCAAGTGAGTCCACATAATTATTAAAACTACCAGTAACATCGACTTTGTAACCGGCATCAATACGATGCTGCCAGAATTTGACACCCGCTATAGGATTACCTGTGGTATCTGGAAACAGAAACGTGGAATTTGGTGCGCGCGTTAGAATAAAACAGGCCAAACTTTTATAAAGTAATGCCGCCTTTTGTCGATCAAAGATTGGCGTTATATATTCTGATCGCACCGTAGGGGCAAGCGCCCAAGCATTACCAATAAACTGATACTGCATCATAAGATTTTTTTTAACACGGTATAACGGAAGTATTCCAACTAAAGAATCCTTATCAAAAATCAGGATCAGATTCAGCTCTAACTTCAAGTGGCACCCCCATTGACTCCACCAAGCCATCATCCACTGCCAGCCCATAAACAAAGGGTTTGCATCAGATTTATTAACGAGTAGTGTCCACGTTGGTTCCAGGCTTTGAAACTCCTGCTCGGAAAGCTGCCGATAAATAAATCCTTCCGGACAAGAATAAACAGGCCTGCCAACTAGATTAATCGCCAGAATTGCGGTTGAGCCCGGCTGCTGTAAACCAGCCACAGAAGAGTTAGATGTGAACGCCTCTTTAGCGACACGCAGAAAATCACCATCGGAGTCACCCGCCACCAAACCCCATTGCTGTTGGGTATAAGGTGACAAAGTAGCAAAACGAGAGCCGTAGCTTTTTTTTACAAATCCGTTGGCGATCAACCCTGAGCGTAAAGATGCAATAGATGTATTCCAATGCACAGCCGAAATAACAGGATAATTTTTCAGCAAATAGCTACACACCGCTGATACCGAAGAGGTATTTTTGACCCCGATAAAATCAATTATTTCAAGCGAGTTACCGGGTGTAATGCGAAACACAACCAGCGCCAAGGCACCTTGGACTGCAGAACCAATGTGTAAAAAGCGATACACATTAAACGGACACTCAGTATATCGCCATTTTAAATATGCATAATCCCGCCGTATCTCGACATCAATAGATTGAGCACGATGCAGCTTCCACAAATGTTCAACAACGGTTTGCTGTGGTAAAAACCCAAGCTCATTAACAATATATTTTTGCTTGGATAGTTTCGTTGTAGCTGAGAGATAAAGCCGGCAGACTTTTGCCCAAAAAAATAAAACAAATTGTTTTAGAGTTTTAGGCTGGATAATCAGATCCCAAACATCAAGCTTTGCGGGTGAATGCCATCCTTTTTTTAGCAATAATGGAAAGGCACTATCGCTAATGCCAAGTGACATGATCGGCATGGAAAATGATCGAGCCATTTCATCCTTGATTGCTTGACCAACGCCTTGGCCACGATAATCCGGCGCGACAATAAAATCACAGCTCCATATTGCATCGAGACTTTTCCCTGAGCCATCCATGAGGGAGATTGGCATAGTTGCATTAAAGCCAACTACTCTTTCACCATCTCTTGCCACTATACATTGTGAGTCACGACCAAAGCGCGAACAAAACTGCCATTTCCACAGAGCTTGCTTGTACTTTTCTGCAGCATACAAATCCGCTATTTCAGCAAGTAGCTGATCAGTAATAACTTCTGTGGAAACCTGAATAGCCATAGTTACATATACTTCCTGTACCAGCTCTGGAACATAAGTACCGACCACAGGTGAAATGAATAATCGTGACTGGCATTCAGATGAGCCAACCATTTCTCACGAATCAATGGGCTATTAAAAATACCACTTTGATTCAATGCGTTTTCCGATAACAAGTCTTCCGCCCACTCACGCAATTCATTTTTAAGCCAATGACCAACAGGCACGGCAAAACCTTGTTTTGGCCGATCAACCAATTCGCGCGGAACATACTGATACAAAATATTACGTAAGGGTTGTTTGGTAACTCCGTTGACTACATTAATCGCTGTTGGCACAGTTAAAGAGAGTTCTACCAATCGATGATCCAATAAAGGCACACGAGTTTCCAAACTGTTCGCCATAGCAGCACGGTCTACTTTTACAAGAATGTCATCCGGCAGATAAGAATTAATATCGCACCATTGGAAAGTTGAAGTTGAGTCTTCACGCAGTGGCATATCATCCAATGCATAGTGTAGACGTTCAGCAGATTTCAATTCTGTTTCGGGGTTGAGCCAATAACCAACCTGATTCTGATAATAATGACGGGCATCAACTGCATTAAAACCCAGGTTATAACGCTGCACTTTTTCCAACACCAGTGCTGGCAATAACTCCCGTTGATTGGACTTAAGTAAACGGGTTAATCGAGCAATGACAGGAGCGGGCAAACCATTCATTATTCTATTTGCCAGGCCCTCTTTTCGGGAGGCAAAATTGCGCGCATAACTCGCATAGCGACTATAACCAGCAAAGAGCTCATCGCCACCATCTCCCGATAAGGCGACAGTCACTTGTCGGCGTGTCATCTGGCTTACGATATAAGTAGGAATTTGTGACGAATCAGCAAAAGGTTCATCATAAATATCCGGCAACAGGCTAATAATATTAAGTGCATCCTTAGGCTCAACATAAAACTCGTTATGTTCAGTGCCTAAATGCCTGGCTACTGCTTTTGCATGTTCGGCTTCATTAAAACCGGGGACATTGAAACCAACCGAGAAGGTTTTTACTGGTCTTGACGACTGCCTTTGCATTAAGGACACAATCGTCGACGAATCTATACCTCCCGATAAAAATGCTCCCAAGGGAGCGTCAGAAATCATTTGATCTGCAATTATCTCGCTCAATAACGGCTCAAGTTGTTGATGCAGTGCTTGCGCATCGAGGCTTTTATTCCACTCAAGCGAAGGTGCCCAGTATCTTACTTTTACAGGTGCCGCACTTATATCCGCTAAATTAAAACGTAAATAATGTGCTGGCTCCAATTTGAACGTCTTTTTAAAAATACTCCAGGGTGCAGGAATATAATTGTGTCGCATCAACAAACCCACTGCACCCGGTTCAATTTCTTTTTTAAAGAAAGGGCATAACATTAAGGGTTTAAGCTCGGATGCAAAAAGTAGATTACCGTCTGCATGGTAGTAATACAGGGGCTTTTCACCCATCCGATCACGGATTAGCCATAATTCTTTTTGGTGATGATCAACCAAGGCTATTGAAAACATCCCAACAAAATCATTGAGGGCAGGTTCAATTCCCCAAGCCTCAAATGCTGCCAGAATAACTTCAGTATCCGACCCACCTTTAAACTGGAATCCCGCCGCAATTAAACGCGTTTTGAGTTGTTTAAAATTGTATATTTCACCATTAAAAGCAATCGTAAAGCGGCCTGATACCGAATGCATGGGTTGTGCACCCAGTGGCGATAAATCCTGTATGGCAAGACGCTGATGCACCAGGCCCACACCGATTTTTTCATCCAGCCAAATTCCTTGATCATCAGGCCCACGCAATCGAATACTATTTCCCATAGCCTGGAGCAACTCTGGCGCCAGCAAGTTTATCGATGCTGAATTTAAAACCATTCCGGCGTAACCGCACATATTTCCTTACCCTTAATTTTTTTTGCGCTTCACAATAGCCATTAATTGGGAACGCTCATGCTGATTCAATGCAAATAATGCTCCTACCACGATGAATACCATAGAGGCCACACTTGCTATCGCCAGTAAAATTCCGTAGTTAGTTATAACAAAAAATTGCTTGGCAGCCACCAAGGTCGCAGCCATGGCGACACAAGGTATTAGCCAGGGCAATAATGCGAAGCGAAGATACACAAAAGGCGAAAACCCCAGATGCTTACAACACACACCAAGCACTATTGGCTGAAAAACCAAAGCGGGTATTAACGAGCCTAGTGCGACACCTAAAATACCCAAGGGATAAATTAGCAACAGGCTCAAACCGAGATTGGATAAAGCAACTATTGGTTGCCACTTGGCAAAAAAGCCGTGTTTATCGATAGCGGTGAGATAACGGCTAGCCATAGGGTTAACCAGTGGGAGTACCAAAAAGGCAATCAGTACACCCAGGAATTCTTGGGCAGAGCGTGCAATTTCATCACCAACCCAAAGTGATAAAAATTCTGGTCCTAATGTATAAGCACCAATCGCCAAAATTAAACAGGGTGCGACAGTGAATTTACTTCCCGTTAGATAAACTTCCTGAATTTTTTGTTGATCATTCAATGCCCCGAGGGAACTAAAATAAGGCATAAACACATGAGTAAAATTATAGGAAATAAGGCGAATGTAGCTAACGAGGTTAGCCGGAATACTGTAGAGCGGAACAGCAGCTGGCCCCATCACAAAACCGATTACCAAACTGTCCGTGGCATTTTCCATTTTAGTCGCCACACCTTGCACCAAGGTTTTCACACTAAAGCGCAACAGTTCTTTTAATTTAAGCAACGAAAAATAAGCTCGACGCAAACTCAGGAATGGTCGGCGGTACTGCATAAGCCATACTAAAAAAAGATACTTTGAGCAGATTCCTATTGCGTTGGTTGCTGCAAGTAGTACCAGAGCATTTTCAGGAGTGATAAATATAAATAAGATGGTGCTGCCCAGTATTGAATTAACAATAGTGACATTGTTTTTTAAATAATATTCCTGATAAGCCTCCAAATAACTCTCTGCAGTATAGGAGGGAAAGGTAATCAATAATTGCGCCGCCAATATCAGCAGAAACCAGGTATAACGAACATTGTCTGTGCTTTCTTCGGGGGCAACTAGCTCAGCAAAAAACATCCCTCCAAGGCCGAGAATAAGCGCAATCAGCAACCCGACACCGAGCAAGAAATACCATGCTGTTGCATACAGCGTGGTTAAAGCTGATTCATCTTTTTGAGCAATAAAGCGGGCAGCAAAACGGCTTACCGCCGGACGAATCCCCATATCCAACATGCCCATATAGCCAATAACAGCACCCACCATTTCCCACAGGCCATAATCATAGTTACCCATATTTTTAATCAGGATAGGCGTCATCACAAAAGTGATACCCAACTTGAGAAACAGGGTTCCGAGATTGGAGGCGGTATTAAAGGCAAGACGCTTATACATTGGCCGGGATTCCGGATATATCACAATATAGATTGTGCAATTCCTGCGCGTGTTTGTCAGCGGAGAATCTCTTGAGTGCCGCTGGCTGATATTCAATAAATTGCGCATTACCTTCTTGTAACTGCGCTGTTATAGCAGCGGCTAATTGTCCAGCATCGCCGACAGCAATAACTTTGGCAGGCGTACCCGCGAGCACCTCACGCAAACCGACACAATCTGTTCCAATAATAGGCACACCACAACTTAATACTTCCATAGGAAGCAATGGGCAAGCCTCCCAGCGCGAAGGCATTACCACTAGATCAACACCACGAATTGCCGCCGGCATATCATTTGTGCCGGGCAGCTGCATGAAATAATCTTTTAAACCCTTGGATTCAATTAAAGCGAAGTCCTCCCGAATAAAACCACCCCAACCGAAAGTCAGCACCAAGGGCTGCTCAGCCGCAGGCGACCGCTTCACTAAAATTTCAATTGCTTGAACAATTTGGCGAAACCCCTTCTGCGCCATGAACCGACCAAAAAAACCAATAATTGGCCGATCTCCTATCTCTAGCTCTGCGCGCAAGTTACGTGCGACTCCTTTAGAGAAAAAATCTGTATCTATGCCATTGGTAATATTCTTCACTTGTTGTGCAGGCAAATGGGGAAAATACTCAAAAATATTATTCCGTGCATCTTCCGATACTGATAGCACTTTGGAAACCGACCCCAGCAACCAACGCATGGCCAGTTTTTTTAAGAAACCACTAAAACCTGTAAACGTATTAGGCAAAAAAACATCATGGGCAGTCATTAAATGAGGGGTTTTCTTAAACCACATAACTTGTTGTACAAAAAAAGACGCTGAAAAACCATGCGAGTGCACCAGATCATAATTACCCTTGGCCAATTCTGTTTTTAATCTGGCTTTAATTGAGGCTCCATCGCCTGCTACCGGCAGCAAAGTTATGCGCCCTTGTGGAAGTTGCGTATTAAGGAAATCAGCCAAGCCGTCTTCGGGTGCAATCAAAGAAATTTCAGCGTTTTTAAACACCTCACAACCATAGATGTAACGAAAGTAGGTTTTTATTCCGCCTACTGGCCAGCGCGCCACCAATAATATTTTCACGCGTTTAATTCCTTGATTTTATTCATATTCATCAATATGGACGCCGCTATTACGATGCCGGCCAGGTTGTACCAGTAATATTGGCTTAACCCCCAGTAGTTAATGCTGTAAACCACAAACATCCAAAAGACCACATTACAAATTTTAAATAACGTCTTGTAAAAATCACTGCAGGTTTCTGCACTCACTATGCCCTCTTTTAATTGCCGCCGAATCGCAATAATAAAACGCATAAAAAAGTACATACCAACAATTCCAACCTCAATTAATAGCTCGCCATACATGGTATGACTTGCTTGTCTGCGGCCAAAAGTATTGAATTTTGCCTCCGCAGTAGTGCCCAAACCAAAACCAAAAATCGGCCGCTTTAAACCAAGTTCAAACTCTTTGATTATGCCGTTTATGCGCCCTTCCGCACTTGCAGATTGTTTAGTATCGGAAGAAAAGAGGGATAAATATCGTTCGCGCTGGGTATCGTTCATTACACTCAGTGCCGCCATAACACCGACAACTCCAAAACAAATCAGCAGTATCTTCCGCTTACTTTCCTTAAATACAAACCAGCCAACAACAATCAGCGCCAGAAACGCACCGCGAGACATGGTTAGGATCAGGGCATAGAGCAATAACGCCAGTAAGCCAAAATAAAACAACTTGCTAATCCAGCCGCGCGGCAGTAAAAAATAATGTAAAAAAGGAATGGCTGTAACAATTACAAACCCCAATTCATTGGGGTTAATGACATCCGCTGGCGCGCCGGATAATCGATTGGCAAATTCGCCACCGCTCATATAAGTAGAGCTTCCCCAATAACCAGTAGTGATATTTAAAAAGAGCGGCTCCAGTACACGAAAGACCTGGCAGGCAACAAAAATAAAAAGCGATATTTTTAAGCGTTGTTCTGTGTCCAAAATCAGCGCACAGAAGTAGAGGAAGACAATCGCTTTAATAAATATTTGCAGATTGGTTCTGAGTACACTACCGGGGTAAGTCACAAATGGTAAGGTAACAACTAACACAATCAAAAAAGCACTAAACGCCTTGAAGATTGGTTGATTAAATTTATGAGCTATCTTATCGCGCTGAGCAAGCAGCAATACAGCAAGGATAAGAAACAACAATACAGTTGGTCGGACTATACCTAGACCCGGAATTCTTGACGGTATATTTAAAAAAAAGAACAACTGATAAATAATAAAAAGAAAAAAAGTAAACCCAGACACTATTACTATTTTTTTGCTTGCGCTAGCCCCACCATGAACACCTACAAAATGATTCATAAAATAGCCTATATAGTGTCAGCTTTTTTGGTCAGCCAATCTACAGAAAGTAGCGGGTACTCCTCCAGGTTAGCTAAATAACCACCTTCCGTGTTGATACTTTGAAAGCCAACATCTTCATAAAAGGACATGGCAGGTGAATTTCTATCTGTGGGAATAAATTGACCCGTCAGTGTTTTAACGCCTTTCGCTTTGAGAAACTTGATAATTTCATACATAAAGGCTTTCTCAAGAGCAAAGCCCATTGCTCTGCAACTCATCACAAAAGTATCGACGTAGGCAGTTTCCTGCCCTTCATACATAATAATGCAAACAGCAACCAACCCGAGACTACCGAACTTGTCACCAAGAGACGCCGATAAAACAAGATATTTTGGATCATTCAGAAATTTTGCCACTTCTGCTTTTGGGTAGCGCTTTGTAGTGAGGTTAAATTGATTAGTTCTGTTAACCAGCTCCAGGATGCGATCTAAATCGGATACGTTTGCGGAGCTGAAGCCATACCACAACTCCAAAAGTTTTAAGTTTTCTAATGTTGCCCCCGCATCTCCTAATGCATTAGCGCGCGCTGATTGCTCTTGATACAGAGCGGTTCGCCTTTTCGCTTCGTCAGTAGCTTGTGTATTGGGATAATCTTTTAACCTCGCAAGAGACTCCCAAGTTTGGGGTAACTCTGCATCAAGAATCGTTACCTCAGGGTGGACAGCTGCAACTAACGCTCGCTCGTGCCGATTATCATCAATGAAAACAAAACTATCTTTTCCTAAATTTAATACTTTTTTTACATTATTAATTGAATCAGCTTTAGGATTCCAATTTATCTGCAAGAACGCGAAATCTTCTTTCTTTAAAGCCATTTCATTCCAGCGAATATTTTCTTCGGAATTTTTACTAACAGCTACAAGAATTATGCCTTGATCTTTTAAACTCTTTAATAGTTCCTGTCTTTCGACATAATGACGCACTTCGCCATCGGCCATCACACCTGACCAAAGCGTATTATCAAAGTCTAGCAACAACACTTTACATTTTTTTAGCGTCAGAAAAGTTTCACATTCTTTTATATAAACATCTGCAAGATACTTACCGAAATAAGATGTGTGGAATAAGCCTTTATATATTCGCTGCGGAGCAATCTGCTTAGCACAATGCTTTATTCCAAAATTGTCTACTATAGCCTGCTCATCGATCAGGATCACATTCTCCACGTTCACAACAAGATCTTTCAGTTTTTTATTGAGATAATCGACTGCTAATTTCTTTTTTGGCGGCAATGCTGGCAGCAATGGAAGCCACTTTTCCCAACGACCTAAAGGCAAGCCTGATACTGAGTGTATGAGGCATGTTTTATCCGTTTGCTTTCTTAACGCAAAAATAAAATCGGTGACCTTGCTAATCATGCCATCGCAAAAATTTATTATTTGGGCTGATGACATTCTTTCAGAATGCGATACGATTCTTGAATACTCTGGCATTACTTCAAAGCTGAAAAAACTAAAAGCAATAATATCTATAGAATTATCGTTTACGTAATTAATTATATTGGAGGTATCTAATTCGCCGCCCGACCCAGCACTTAAATATATACACCGAAAATCTATAGAAAAATCTTTACCCTGTTCCACAGGATCTGAAAAGACTCTAATTTCATTCATAAGGCAATCACCGACTGCCAAAACTTTTATCACCTTTTCATTTACATTTAAAAGAGATTTATGCAAAGAAAACCAATACTCTTTTGATAGGGAGTTGCCTCCAACTATCTTCTCAAGCATTTCATGATCTTTGGCAATTACGTACTGATGGTAACTCAGCTGAACATCCAACCCAGATAAATGTGGGCTGTACCGCTTTCGCTCATCCAAATAGATAGATAGAAACTCCTTCTTTCCAGTATTTAGAAATGCACACAACAGCTTCAACAAAGGAACTAAAAAACTAACACGCAACTCCTCCTTGGATTCAACTTTCTTTACTCCAAAATTTTGGAATACATAATCTGAAAAATGATTTTTCATTAACAGAAATGATATCTCATCAATATTTTTTAATAATTTTTTTGCCAGCTTAGTATTCATTAGATGACTTACGCCTCCATTTGACATCAATTTATATTGACGCTCTCTCGTATTTTCTTAACAAGTTCCCAATATGTTCAACTCCAAACAAAGATTTGGAAAATTGAAAGTTATCATCGGACCCAGTGAATCGGCGCCAACTATTATCTAAATTAATATTATGTCTATCCGAGAAGGCAGTAACTGCAGCAAGGTATCCTGCACGCTTTACACTCTCTTTAACCTCAAGCGTGTAATCCTGCGGCTGCCCGTTTGGATAACAAAATGTTCTTGGCTCCTCCCCAAGAGCTTGGTCTAAATGCAACTTGGATTTTTCTATTTCCTGAATTGCCTCATCCAAACGAGTCATTCCTAACGATGGGTGCGTAACTGTATGGCCGCCTATTTCTATCCCATTAAGCTGCATTTCTTTTAGCTGTTGCCAATTAACTGCCTTGTAATCATCTGGTGCAATCTTGGGGATCTCGAGATTACAAGCTGTCGCTAATTGTGCAATTCCATTCAAACGGTCAGTATTATCAATATTTAGAAAATGATTTACGATTAAAGACCATATTTTTTCTTTATCACCACTCAGATCTACGCTCAAACCTGATAAAAAAATTTCTTTATAATTGTCAGTCTTGTTTTCTAGCAACCACTTAACTTGGTCATACCACAACCAGAGATCACCATTTACAAACCCGGTAGTCACAAAAAAAGTGGCAGGCACTTGATAGCGCTTTAATAGCGGATAGGCCACTTCGTAAAAATCCCTATAGCCATCATCCACCGTGATCACCACTGCATTTGCAGGTGCAGTACCATTTTTTTGAATAGCAAGCGCCAGATTTACAAGGGTCATGGGTTGAAAATATTTTTTTATCAAGCGCAGTTGTTGCTCGAAAGTAGCAGCGGTAACTTCATGGCCTTTTTTTTCTGCTGAAAAACGGTGATACATCAAAATTTTTGGTTGCTTGCGCGTGAGCAAACGCGCCAACTGATAGCCGCCTAATTTGCCCGCCAATTCAATTACGGCAGATTTCATTGCACTGCTCCTGTTAGTTCACGATAAAGCGCAAGATGCTGATTCAACATGGCGCTGATGGTATAACGCGACTCAGCTTGTTGTTTGGCTGCAGCTCCCATAGCGGCGGCGCGCTCTGGTTCCTGTAATACACTGGCCATTGCTGCACTTAATGCAGGCACATCACCCACTTCATACAACCACCCTGTTTCGCCATGGCTGACAGCCTCCGGGTTGCCACCAGTGCGACTGCAAATGACGGGTAACCCGGCAAACTGGTATTCGACAATCGCATTGGAAAAACCTTCGGATTCGGAACACAAAAGTCCTGCGCATAGGTACTGCAAACACTCAGGAATATCACTGCGTGAACCTAAAAAATGCACTCGCTCAACTACACCCAGTTGGCTGGCAAGCGACGTCAACTCAGTGGCATCACCAGCACCAATTATCACCAGGTGTGGATTGTGATTAAGGTCCAACCGGGCCAATGCACTAATCGCGTCTTGCATACGCTTTATAGGGCGAATATTGGCAACCAGACCAAAAATCTGTGCACCTGTCGCCCGCAAGGACTCCAATTCAGGAATGCTGGCTGATGAATTAAAACTTCTGTTAAAACCGTTATAAATGACTCTGAGTTTTGCTGCGGGAATACGCTCTACAGCGCCGGTAACTTCAGCAACAGCACGGCTGTTACTCAGCGCACAAGCAACGTATTTGCCAGTCAAGGGGAGCAGCTTGCGATACATGGGTGTATACCAAAAACCCATATCACGACGGGAAATAATGGATTTGATGCCTGCCAAAGCAAACATAGGCGGGCATATCACCGAAGCGTCGTTAAAGAAAATATGCGCCAGATCGAAACCATCTGCCTTTGCCTGACGCGCCACCCGATAGATTCGCCACCAGGTTTTTAAGGATTTCACCGAAGATGAGCCAACAATACTTGTTGCGCATGGCAAAGGATTGGCGCGCAGCCATTCGCTGTCAGCCAATATCAAAACCCGTAGCTCACACCCTGCCTGTTGCAACAATTTGATTAACAGTAAAAATTGACCTTCGGTTCCGGCATGGGGATTGGTAAGCCTGTCTATGACTAACAAAATCTTCATCTGACTTTTTCCTTCCGTGTAACAACAGCAATTGCTCGCGCTGGATCCAACAAGCCCGCGTACAAAAAGCGCCACCCGGCTTCCCAATAGGATTTTTTGCTCTGCAACAGCGCTTGCGCCAAACGGAAATTGATAACTGCGCGACGCTTACGAATAGTGCTCTTACTGTAGGGATAACGATTTATTGCTTTGTTCAGAATAATCAGCGCGTTGCGCCAGCGGCGCTCCAACCCCTGGTGGCTAATGGATTCTCCATGACGGCGATAGCAGTAAACTCGCACCGGCAAAAAACCAAAGCGGGTCACTTCTGCCATGCGCACTTGCATGTCGTGATCCTGACCAGCACGAAGTGACTCATCAAACCCACCCACCTGATCGTAAACAGACTTGCGCACCAGGGAGCCAACGGGCAAGTGAAAATAGCAATCTAACAGTATGCGATTCGGGTCGTTAGTTTCGGTGTGTTTTTCAGAGAGAATGTTGTAAATCTGTTTGCCCGCCGCATCAACACCAAACCCCATGCCATAGACCAATCCCACATCAGGGTTGGCCTGCAGGAAGCCAACCTGGTCTTTTAATTTGTTAGGGAGAAATATGTCATCACTATCAAGCACAGCGATGTACTCACCACGCGCTTTGGACAGTGCCACATTGAGTGAAATGGATTGGCCGCGATTAGCCCCGCCAGCATGACGAAACAATTGCACTCGCCCTGTGTCGAAAAAGGCTTCTACCAACTTATCACCACCGTCAGTAGAACCATCATCCACCACGATGATTTCAAGGTTGTCATATTCCTGCGACAACGCAGAATTAATCGCTTCCTGAATATATTTGGCGCGATTAAAAAGAGGAATTAATACCGATACCAGACCGGGAGTGTAACTCATGCTGCCTAATCCTTTCCGAACTCGAGAATAGGCGCGCATCTTAGCAAAATAGGTGGTTGCTTACATTACATAGAAGGGAAATGGGGCTTGGTACAGACAATAAAAAAGCCCCCGGATCAGGGGGCTTTTTTTATTAATCCATTTTTGGAGGGCTTTCAAAGGCAATACCCTCAGAGTTGGGTACGTCGTCCTCTGAAAAAATGTATATGTATGCGGGAAGCTTTCTATCCAATGATCCGTAGTAGGGCGAAAACTTGATTTCGGTATCCGTCCAACTGGTAAAAAATTGGACTTCTTCATGGGTTACATCCGCATACTTAGGTGCATTGCCCAGCACGACTCGCTTAAATGAACCATCCACATAGATATCATCCATCCAAATTTCCTGATGCATTTCAGTTTGAGTTATATCCTGACCGATTAAGCCAATTGTTGGTGAATGGCCTGCAATATCAGAGGCAAGAGTATAATAGCCCTCAGCATCAACAACACCGTTCACTTTAGTTTTAATGTATTTTTTACTTTGATCAGCAAAGTATTCCATATGATTCCATTCACGAGGGAGAACATTGGAACGCTGAACGCTGCGGAAATCAGCCTGATAGACTTCAGTATTGGTCCAAGACGACCTGAAGGTACCATCAGTACCATCACTCTCCCAAACACGTATGTATTTGTTAGAGCCCGGCCCACGCGTATTTACCGCCAAGGTTGCAGACTTGTTACTCGTATTTAGCGTTAAACGATTCCCTGTTAACCGATTAGTGTTGTACTGCCCGTAATAGTTAGCATGAAGAATTTTGGTGGCAGGATAATAGGCAATAACACGTCCATAGATGGTAGTCACACCAGACCAGTGTTCTCCGGCATCAACTGTAAATTCATCACCTTCTTTAGGGTTGAATTCAACATCAATATTACTCAGCTCAAACTGGAAATAATTGCGGGTTTCATTTTGTTGACGGAACCACCAACTTATGTAGACTTTTTTTGACTCTTGCGGAGTACCTGCACGGGGATGCACACGAGGATTCTGAAGATTAACTTTAACTCCTAAGCCATTGTAATACTTACCGGTCGCTGGCCCTCGTACTATTGCAGGGTCATTACGAATATATAGTGAGCCATAGGAGTTGCTCCAAGGAGAACTGGCATTTCCCATAGTGTCTTGCTGTGTAATCATGCGGTCAGGCAAAAAACTATTGAAATAAGAGTTCGGAATGCCTTTTTCATAAGCAGTACCGGCCTGATCATAGAAAATTGGAACAGATTTAGCACCGAAACCACTCCCTTTGATATAAACATTAGTTATCTGGCCACTATCTGACTTATCTACAGACACCTGGCTAACCGCCTGAGCCAGACTCAAACATGGAACCAACAGCAGAACCAACAATAGGGCTCTCATTTTTTGCTTCCCCTCATTAACAAATATTTTGAAGCGAAATAAACCTTCTTAAGCATAGTATCTATTTTCGGCGAATACATACCGATTTATTTTTAATAGTGCTGCTTCTTATCAGAAAACACCTTAAGTTCTACCAGCAAACTTTTGAGCAATCCCGCAGATCTGCCCACAAGATAACAAAAATCTAAAAAATAGATTTTTAAATAACTATCAAATCTAAGAGATCGATAGCGGGAAGAGATAATTCTTTTAAGTGAAAGAATCATCGGAAGAATCAAAAGGAGAACTAGGGAAATCAGACCCAGCATAGGAAATATGAAAAAGAACAAGGGAGTAACAAGAGCGGAAGCTAAAAAAAGCGCTACGATGTAAAACACTATGTCTAGTGTATTTTTTTTTCGACTTTTTAAATAAGAAGAAGCCTGCCAGTACTGACGAGTGATAAAAGTTTTTAAATCTTGTGGATACCCCAGATGAATAACAGCGCATGATTTCGCGAAATGAACTACTTTTCCATTCTCAATCAAATCTGAAGCCAATAATGTATCTTCCCCGGCATTAATAACTTCGTTAAAGCCACCCACTTCAAGAAAAGCACATTTCTTCATAATTATCGCCGCGCCAGCCAAAATCCTTGAAGGCTTATCAAGAGGCACTTGATTTAAAATCCAGCTACTTTCAATCCATGATGGATCATCTCTAACAAGACCAAGTCCGCCCACCGCATCACAACCATTGTCCCTCATGTATACCAAAGTATCCTTAATCCAATTTTTGGGCGGGATACAATCTGAGTCCAAAAAAGCAACTATATCACCCTTTGATTTTCGTACACCATAATTTCTTACAGCACCAACGCGAACATTAGGGACAACATAGACATGCTCTGTATATTTTCTTGCTATCGAGACAGTAGCATCCTTCGAACCATTATCAACAACAATTATTTCATACCTATCTTTTGGGTAATCTAATTCTAGTACGGCCTCCAAAGCCTCTGATATATACTTTTCTTCATTAAAAGCTGGCATTACTATTGAAACGAACTGATAGTCATCATTGATAGACATTAGTAAACCTCACTTCTCAAGAAAAACTTCTCTTTATTACACGCAACTTTCCAGATGCCTCTCGTGCAATAGAAGGAACCTGATTAAAAATAAGCTCAATAGAGCTATCAAAATTTTCAAGAATTCGACGCATCAAAAAATTTTGAATTTGTAGATAAATAGAATCATCAACCACTAGATTGATAATCATTTTATTGTAGGAAATCTGCTCTATTTGATAACCACGCACAGGCATATTTTCTTTTTTTGCATCCTCAATCATGTAAAGAAAGAACTCTCCATGAAATTTTTCTCCCTTAGAGTTTATTAAAATGTCATATTCGCGACCATGCACTTCCTTTAAAACAGGCAATCCTCTCCCACATCTACAAGCCTCAGGATCTATAACACCGAAATCGCGCATTTTGTATCGAATCAACGGCATCGAATAATTTGTCAGATCTGTTACCACTATCTCACCCGGAACTCCTGGTGGAACAACGCTGCCATTAGCATCAACTATTTCAACGATCATATTCTCGGCAGTTATGTGCATTTTTCCATATTCACACTCATGCGCAATGGTACCTATCTCGCCACAACCATATTCATTAAAAACCTTACATTTAAACACATACTCAAAATACTCCCTGTCCGAGCCAGATAAAACCTCTGAGGTGGTAATTACAGCCTTCAAGTTGAAATTGAGTGAAATATTGTTTTTATCCAAATAATCAGCAAACTGCTTAATCATTGAAACATAGCCGTAAAAATAAATCGGTTTTTTCTTATTAAGTAGTGCCACATAATTCGCGATGTCTGAATCAGAAAATGAGAACGCTGATAGCCTTATTCTATTAGTAACCCAATCTATTAATTGTGCACGTAAACGGCTTTTTTTATCAAAAGGAACACCCCAAAAGCGAGCTTGTAAATCTCCTATTTCAATTCCAGCCCAAGAGTAACCTCGCCAAGTTGCAGCAAGCTCTTCTGCCATAGCACAGTTATTTTTATAAATAGTTACAGCTGCGCCAGTAGAACCACCTGTAGTTTTTGAACGTATACTGCCTTTAGGGTTTATAGATAGCAGATCCTTTGGTCTCGCTCGTAATATATCTTTCTCAAGAAATGTGAATTTACTCAAATCATCCAGATCTGAAATATCTCCTGAAAACATTTGCTTATAATAGGGCACACTAGTTTTGGCATAAGAATGCAATTCAATTAATTTTTTTAATTGAATTGCTTCAATATTCGACTTTGAATAAAACTGACTTTTCATAAGTCGCTTATAATGTGGATATATCCACTCCCCCCTGATAATGACAACAGGGTAATAGACAAAATATTTGAAGAATATCTTTTTTAAATTAAACATTTATTCCCTGACATCAACACTTAATGTTTTTATATAATGAAAAATAATTTTCGGCCATTTTTTCAGCAGAAAATCCTTCGGTGAAACGGCGATAATTATCATCGACAAGCTGTTGCTTGTGTGTCTCCTCTTTAGAAAACCAGACGCGAACTTTATTCACAACCTCGCTAACACTTGCTGGCTTGATTAGAAATTCGCTGTTGGCACCCAGCACCTCAGGAATGCCACCTACCGCCGATGCAATAATCGGTGTTCTATTTCTCATGGCTTCCAATAAAGTGACTGGAATACCTTCGGTTAATGACGGCATTACAATCAACTGGTATTTGTGAAAATATTGTTGCGCGTCTGCAACGAAACCGGCGAGTGTTATGTTGTTTTGCTGTCCAAGTTCATTAACCAATACACTCAAAGAATCGCGCAGCATTCCGTCACCAAAAATAGTGAGCTGGCACACAACTGCATTCTTATTCAGCTCAGCAATGGCGCGAATCAGATAATCAAACCCCTTTTCCGGTGACAACCTGCCGATGGCCAGTAATTGATAGGGATCAGCCTCTAGTGAGGAGTCAAGCAAAGGAGCATTTGCGCTAATGCCATTTTTTATCACGTATATTTTTTTACCGTTGCGAAATGCGGATATGTCCTGCATTTTTTCACTGACCAGTACAATGGCATCAAACCGCTTGAGAAAAATCCGATCCAGCAATTCATAAACCCACATCTTTTTAGGAAATTTGGCTTTCACATAGCCGTGCACGGTGGACACTAAAGGCAAGCCAATTTCTTTTTTTCCGAGAATACCGAGCAGGATATTGAATTTATAACCATGCGAATGAAGCAAAACTACATTTTGACTTTTTAACTGCGCGATCAAGTCCCTAGTACTGCGTAGATTTATACCTGCAGGCATTCGCCAAACAAACAAATCAATACCCTGTTTGCGCGCAGCCTCCTCGATAGGCTTTTGAACTTCGCCCGGTAAGCCACAGCTTACAATAAGAGGATGCAAGCCTTGTTTCTGCTGCTCCTTGCACAACATTAATAAAACTTGCTCAGCACCATACAGGCCGCCGCTGTCGATAAGATGGGCTACTTTCATCATCCTACCCGCGGCTTCCACATGACAATTTTTTCGCGTTTTATGAATTTGATGAATGCCATGGCTGCTGCAATGTTGATGAGGCAAAAATAATTAACCAGCGCGAGCCAACGGTTTTTAGTGCCATCGTTGAGCGATACGAATGCCGCAACAGAATAAAAAATAATTTGCGCGAGGAATGTCAGCTGATATAACCAGCCCTCACCGGTAATAAGGCCATTACTAACCAACGCAAGGAACAATGGAATAAAAGCGAGGTAGCGGAGTAATTTATGCGAGGTAATTTGCAAGGAAAACAAACCGTACTTAAACGGATTAAATAAGTGTTTCATATCCCACATCGCCCAATACGCTCTTAGTGAAACACGTACCCGCATGCGAAATTCCGATTGTGAACTGCTAAGTGACTCTTCATTTAATAACGCCTTTTCACAATAGATAACACGCTTGCCTTGGGTAATCACTTTTAATGGCAAAACAAAATCGGGCAATTGATCAGCATTCATTGGTTGATACAACGATTTACGAATCGCGTCTATACCACCATCCACACCAACTACGGAAGACACATTGGCCTCTAGGCTGCGCAGATGATTTTCATATTTCATGTAGGCACTGCAACCATCGCCAATTACGTTACCTTCTTCATTTACGTAAACCATTTTTCCAGTTACGTAACCTACTTCCGGGTCGTTAAAACAGTTGACCAATTGACGCACGGCATCGGACTGATAGTGGCTATTGGCGTCGGAAAAAATAACTATCTCACCGTTTGCGTGAGGCATTGCCAAATTTAAACCGGAGGTTTTTCCTTGACGCGGCACTTGTCTAACCAGGCGAACACGTGAATCTTGTGCGGCGATTTCTTTCACTATGTCGTCGGTGGCGTCTTCGGATTCATCGGAGATTACAATAATCTCCAAACGATCGCTGGGGTAATCCTGGCTTAACTTATTTTGAATAGTCTGACCAATTACGGCGGCTTCGTTAAACGCCGGAATCAGTAGTGTCACAGTAGGAAGCTCATTTAACCCTGCCGATTGCACAGGTGGACGCTTGGGTAAATACCGCAATAAAATCGGATAGCCGATGTAGATATAAACTATCAACAATGCTGACAACCAAAAAAGCAGTTCCATAAATTACCTTTCTATTGAATTGATTCGCTAAAATGCAGCAGGGATTGGAGGGTTTTATCACAATCAAGTTGCATGCATTCTGCTTGTAACGTAAATACCGAAAAATATTGCTTTCCACTCAGTACAGCCGGAATTTGGAGCAGCTTGGCCTGCGCCACTGTTGCTGTTGTATATCCACCCACATCAAACCACTGTGCCTGTATAACCCGCTTTAATCCGGACTTTTGTCGCAGCTGTTCAACGCGAACTTTTTTACCACCAACGACAATAACCTTTACGCTTTCCTGTAACCAAAATTGGCTGTCATATTGGCGCGCGATATAGGGCACCAAACGATCCCGTGGCGTTTGAGGAATATATTGATTAATTTGTAGATAAATATTATTCGGAGCAATAAATTTTCGTGTAAGCCTTGCTGCAGGCAGCGAAGGAGGCAAAGGTAAACTCGATGTATGTGATACAAACCCTATATCGCCCAAACTGTAAGTGGGCGCTGTAGTGTCATTAGTAGCAGCGACCAATTTCCCCATTAAAAAACCGGGCATTAATAACAAAGTTAATAGCAAAACTCTTTTGAACCCAAGAGACTCACCTGCAACGCCTGTGGTTGCTTGCACTCTCTTTATAACGGGGGCGAAATAAATTGCGGGAAAACAAATCAGCGCAAAGACAATCCAACCAAAGGTTTCATGATCTTCCATTAACGAGCTTTGCATTTCGGTGTAGTAGCCCACCAGAATCAGGACAAATATTCTTATCCAGTTTGCCAACAACCCCAATGCACCCGCAATTAACAGAGAAAGCATCAGGCCTTTTTCACGATAACCATTGAGGTAACTAATAGTGTAACCCAGCGCCAGCGATATAATTAAATACCGCAGCCCGGAGCAACCATCGGCAATCATAATGTGACCGGAAGGAATAAAAATACTACTGCCATCGATCAATGCCGGGATGCGAATCATGCGCACCATTTCACCTACAACAGCACTGGCAAGTTCAACCAAAGCATTGTTTAGGTAATCCCAAATAGGAAGAGCGAACACAGGCATTAATAACAGGAATCGTAATTGCCATAATGTTTTAACGCCAAAAGCGAAAGCTAAAGCCAGAAAGAGTAGCGGCAAAAGAATTAACTGTTCCAGAATTTTTATCTGGATGGTGTTAAACAAAAACCAACAAATAGATACGACGACTAATCCAATCGCCAACAATAAATCTATCCATAAATTCTGCCGTGCATGACATAGAGGCCCAACCTTATACAGCAACACCAAAAACCAAAGTAATAACGGATAGGCATGCGAAAGCGACTCATCCCATTGAGTCCATTGTGCTGAAAGACCGACGAATGTTGGCAAGTAAATAGCAACTATAATAGCAATAACCATAAACGGTGCTACGCGCTGCCATACGTCCTGCTTCTGCAATTTAACCTCCATCACATTTATCCTTCAATGTCCATAATGTAATACCTATATCTGTTCGGAGAGCGGAAATTTGATTTTTGTTATAAACAAAACTGGGCCAAAACTGGCCCAGTGTTTTATACAACTTAATATAAAAATACCTACTGGTTTTTAAGCCTTTCACGCGCTTGTGTAAGATGCTCTTGGATCTCGGCATTATCTGCAGCGAGATTGGCAGCGCGCTCCAAATAACTAATTCCTTCACTTACCTTGCCATTCTCTACCAAAATCCATCCGTAGGTATCTAATACCGCTGCGGAATTTGGAGCCAGCTCATAAGCCTTTTTTGCCGTTTCTTCTGCGCGCGAATCCTTTTCAAGGTAATAACTCCACGCGAGGTTATTTAATATAACGGGGGAATTGGGTGCTTTTTGTAAGGCACTCTCATAGCCTTCAATAGCGGCGGGAACGTCATTATTTTCCTGGGCATCCAAAGCTTTCAATAAACTGGCCCGGTAACTTTGTGGGAACTTTTCCAACCATTCCCCAACAAATTTTTCGGCCTGCTCTTTTTGATCCTGTGCCAGATAGTGTTTATAAATAGAATCAGCCGCTAATTCAGTTGGCTTGGATTGCCAGGACTGCTGATAAAATGTAAAGGCTTCATCTGCTTTACCTTCTGCACTACGGATCATCCCTTGTAAATAAAACAATCCTGACTCTGTTTGTTTATTTTTTTCAAATTGATCGAGCAGTTTTTGTGCCTCTGCATAATTACCCGCTGCAATTTCTGTCTCGACTAATCCGGCAAGATAGGTGATGTTGTCGGGAAATAATGCACTTGCCTTGAGCAGATAATTTCTCGCTTCCCCAACATTATCAGCCGCAAGCAATTCACCAGCATAGGTGGTGTACAGATTGGCTGCTATTTGCTGCACATTTTGTGCGTTATTACTTTTTTCCAGAGCACGCTCCAAATGAACCAGCGCCGCTTTATTTTGTTTCTGCGAGGATAACAACTGAGCCAGCACAGCGGACGGTTGCCAGTCGCTGCTGTTTTGTTCCAGGTTTTCCAGGAAGCTGACCGCCTCTTTAATACGATCCAAACGCACCATTTGAACTAACCACAAACGGTATGAATTTAAGTTTTTAGGATCTAACTCAACGATAGATTGCCAGGCAACAACTGCTTTGTGCGGCAATTTTTGCTCATTGTAAACTTGGGCAAGACCAGCAAAGGACAACTGCTTTTCGTTATTCCCTTTAATAGATAACGCCTGCTCAAAGAATTTTTCTGCTTCTTTGTAATCTTTTTTATACAGAGAAAACCAGCCC
This sequence comes from Cellvibrio sp. KY-YJ-3, assembly GCF_008806955.1. Lineage (NCBI taxonomy): Bacteria > Pseudomonadati > Pseudomonadota > Gammaproteobacteria > Cellvibrionales > Cellvibrionaceae > Cellvibrio > Cellvibrio sp. KY-YJ-3. The sequence goes on from NZ_CP031727.1 coordinate 661,916, forward strand.
TGCAAAAATGCACCGCGCGGGCTACCCGGGTTTTGACGCTGAAACTCCTTTAAAACTTCTTCTGCGCGATCATCAAAGCCATTTGCGAGCAGAGTTTTAAAATAGGTTTGTTGCACCATCAAATCCATTGGTTGCTCTTCAAAGGCTTTTTGCAGTTGTGCAATTGCCTGTTCGGGCTGCTCTATCGCCATATATCGCTTAGCTAGGGCAATGCGAATGCGCTGCTGTTTTGGCTCCAATGCGAGGCTCTTTTCCAGCGCGATAGCGCCATCAGCACTGGCAGGGTCGCGATCCAACAGCGCTAAGCCATAGGTTGCTAAAATAGTAGGGTTGTTTGGTTGACGCTCGGCCGCATTTTTTAATAGGGTAATCGCCTCATCCATTTGATTACTGCGGAATTTTGCCAATGCGGCGGCCTGGATAACTGACGGCGCTGCAGTTTCTGGGTCAATAAACTGATCAAACAAATCTATCGCGTTTTGATCTGCGCCCTGTTGAAATTCAACCATTCCCAACAGCGTCGCTGTATTTCTGTCATCTGGATAGTCTTTACGTAATTCTTTCAACAGTTTTTCAGCATCGCTGAATTTTCCCTGCTGATACAATTCCATTGCATCGTTAAATTTTTGCTGGGCAACATTACGCTCAGGGTTGGCGTCCGCTAACAGTTTTTGATAGGTGTAAGCTTCGCTGGTGCGACCCTGCTGGATAAGCACTTCTGTTAATTGCGTTAATACTTTTGCGCGATCGACTGTGATGACGTCGGTGTTTGGAACCAGCGCCAACGCTTTTGTTAAGTATTCTTCTGCAGCGGTTAATTTATTTTCATAAAGCGATAGATTACCCAGCAAAACCAGCGCTTCAAAATGTGTTTCATCTTGCGCTACAACTTCTTGCAATAATAGAAGTGCAGCTTCGGATTGACCTTGTGCGAGCAGAATACTGGCTTCCAGATATTTTGCATCCTGCGCGCTATTCGGCAGCGACTTGAATGACTCCAGTGCTTTGGCGTAAGCATCCTTCTCACCCAGGGCAATATTAGCTTTGACAGTTAAATAAGATTGTTGATAGTGAAGTGCAGCATCGCTGACTGCGGCCGGATGCGTTTGCATTACATCAAGCGCTGTACGATACTTTTTCATCTCAATATGGGCGCTGGCAAGCTCTGCTGAAACGCCCGGCAACTCTGCCACCACATTGTCGAGCATGGTTACAACGGATGAATAAGCGCCTGTGGCATTGAGTATGCGCGCGAGTGAAATGTACGCATCCGCCGAATCTGGAGCCAACTGGATCGCGTTACGCGCTTCAAGCATCGCCGCACGCAACTGCCCTTGCTGTTGATAGACTTTGGCAGAATTTTGATGGCGCAATGCCGTTTCTGCATTTTCGCTTTTGTCTTCACCACATCCTATCAATGCAACACTCAGTGTAATGGCTGCAATCTGTGCAATTTTTTTCATGGAATTTACCATTCCTATTGTTAATGAAGGTTGGTGAAGCGATTAAAACCTGTAGCCAATTGTGGCTCCAGCTCTTAACTCCTGATATTCGTTGCTGGCATCTACAGAGCTACGCTCGTATTCGGCGGCAAATAACCGCAGGTTAAAGCCACCCGCAAATGCATAGTTGTAGTACACCGTTATTTGATCAAGAGTGAACTCGCTGTCGTTCACCGTGGCTGCAAATTTGTTCTCGACCCTACTGGCATTAAACCCCAGTGTTGCGCTGCGCGATAATTGGTATCCCAAACCCAAGGCACCACCTAAACGCTCTTCATCGCGCTCCAGGGATTGGAATTGGTGCTCATCGCGATACACGCTGAGGTAAAAATCGCAGCGTCCACACAGCACCGAAGTAGACCAACGCAACTCTGCATGGCGCAACAACACCTGATCCAATTGATCAGCAGTTACATCGCTGCCACCGGGGATTTCACCCGGCGCCGCATTGGCATCAAAACCACGCGATGAATCAGTAATTTGTTGATTAAACGCTAGCCCGAGCTGATGATGACCGGCGTCATAATTCATCTGCACGGCGTAATAGGGATCATCACTTTTACCGAGACGAGATGAGTCTGTACGACTCTGCCCTAACTCAATCCGATAATTTATTTTGCGCAGACGCGTTTCCAAAGCCACGACAGCCATGGTTTGGCTGTAATCAACATCAGGGTTAAATTCAAATTCAACATCGCTTTGGGTGAGATATACCGAGAGCGAATCGACCGCCGAGAATGCGTGAATTACACCAGTGCTAACGCCTGTACGCGATGAGTTTTTTTGCTCTTCAAAACGGTATTCAACTTCGGTGGCATTGGCGTTAATAAAAAAATTATCGGCGCCAGTAATACGTGTACGAAAGCCCGGCTGAACACTTAATATTTGTTTTTCATCTGTATTGGATTCCAGCTCAAGTGCGGCGGATGACTTGGGCAGCTTTTGCAAACTGTGTGAAATTTTTAGATCAAACGGATTGTGTGGTTTACCCAAAACAAAATCGGTTTTACCAATAGTTGTGGTTCGCTCTTCCTGACTGTCTTTTTCATAGCGCATTTGACTTACGGCGTAGTCCGAGTTGAGCGCAATATACTCGTTGTTATAGAGCGCAAACGCACTTGCCATCAGCTGGTTTTGTTGCTCTGACAGCTCATCAGTTTGGGTTTTGAGCGCGTTATCCGTTTGCTGCGCACTCAGGGATATAGTTGCACCAAAATCACTGCCCGCAACCTCAGTTGGTGCCGCAAGTGCAGATGCACTGGCATAGGCGGCAACCAGAAAAGCAATTGGCGATTTGTTCATTTGAGCATCCCTCACACAATTACTGCATTAGTTATTGAACACCAGCCCTGCAAAACGTTCTTTCCCTACTGCATCTACTGCAGCGAGAACCTCATCCGTCACAGCAGAACCGTAAGGCACTACCAGAAGCGCATGATCACAGTATTTGGCGAGAATTCGCGCCTCTGTAGATTGCTGTACCGAAGGAGCATCCAGCACGATGAAACGATCGGGATAGCGCGATTTAATTTCTGCCACAAATACTTCCATGCGTTTTGAGTTAAAAAACTCAGCGGCTGATTCACTGGAACCCCCGGAAGGAATTACCCGCAACCGCTCAATACCACTGGGATAAATAATGTTTTTTAACGGCACAGTGTAATCAGTGAGATATTGGGTTAAGCCCTCATTTACTTCTTGAGTGACATATTTGTCTGCCGCCGATGAGTAGGGATTGCAATCGACATAAAGCGCGGTCTTGTGTTGATCCAGTGCGAAAGTAGCAGCGAGATTAAAACCAACAAAACTTGAACCGCCATGGGTAGACACAGAGCTGACCAGCACCACCATGTTGTCGCTTTTGCTGCGCTCCAACAAACGAATGCGGACTTCACGAAATGCATTTAACAGTTCGCGTTGGCGCATACCGGTGAAGATAACTTTCTTTTCATAAAGCTCGTCTTGCGTCCATAAACAAGGCAGCTCCATGTTTTTAATTTTTTCACGCTTGCGATGTTCAAGTACGGCGGTTTTGACTAATTGATCACTCGTCTCCACCAACGCGTCGACGCCTGCCATCAACTGTTTAAGACTGCGCTCTTTTGCCTGTTCCATGTTACCTACCCGGTATTAACCTGTGGTTATTTGCCAATAGACAGCGATTGCAACATACAAGGTCATTGCGAGTACGCTGGCGGCCAATATCAACAACATATCCTTCTTCAACAAACGATCACCCAGTGGTGAACGATAATGGGGAATAACACCAATCAACTGGATATCGTCCGGCAATTGTTTTTGCAAGGTGCGCGCCGAACGTAAATGCGGATCAAACATAACGTAGGCAACCAACAAACCTATAGGCAATAACAATCCAAGCAGCGGGCCGAGAAGTGCGAAGTGAATAAAATGTAATCCTGAAGGTTTGAGCGGAAAAGTGGCCGGTTCCTGAATACGATAGCTAACGCCCTGCCCTTCTATATCGAGCGTCATAGACAGACGTGCAGCTTCTTTTTTCTGCAACATATCGTCATAGGTTTTGCGAATAACATCGTAGTCGCGCGTTAATTCAGAAAGTTGTGCCTGATTGGCGGCTACGCGCTGTTGACGAGCGAACTCTTGCTCTTGCAACGCCATCAGCGATTGCATTCGGCGTTTTTGCGAGCGCAACTCCACATCGGCGTTGGCGAGCTGTTTGCGCAATTCTTCATACAGCGGATTTTCGGCTTTTTGCGTGTCGGCATACATATCGCCAGAACCTTGCAGGCGAGCGATAGTTGTATCCAACTCAGCGATCTGAGTGCGGATGGAAATAATATCCGGATAACCTTCTTCGTAGCTGAGCAGTAGCTGCTCCAACTGAAGTGCGAGGGTTTGGCGGCGCTGACGCAAATCATCTACCTGACCCTTGGCCTGTAAATATTGCCCTTCTGAACCCAATTGCTGCTGGATAGTCTTGTAACGCGCCTGGGATTCTTCAATGGTGATATTTAACATTTCAATTTCTTGTCGCAGCCCCGCAATACGCGACGCAACCTCAGCCTCGGTACCATCGGTATTTTGCGAATTGAAATCTTTCAGGCGCGATTCCGCTTGCTCCAACTGCTTTTTATAGGACTGCACCTGGGCATCGATAAAGTTATAGGCACCCAAACTTTCTGCCCGCTTTTTCTTCACCGTATCTTCCATAAACACATTAACGACGGTATTCAGGACTTCAAAGGAACGATCCGGATCATTGGCAATGTAGCTGATTCTGAAATAGGAGCGATTGCCTTCCGCTTTCACGCTGAGGCCACTGCGAATCCGGCGAATTGCCTGTTCTTCCTGCTCCTGGGTTGCATTTTTATCGACCATCCCGACTTCTCTGGCCACTGCCAGCATAATGCCGCGCGTCCAGATAATTTCACGCGCCTGTTCAGAGCGATCAATTTTGGTCATTTCAGCAGAGCCCTTCAGCAGCGGCTCAATAATGGTTGTCTGGTCGGCAAACAACACCGCTGAAGTGGTGAACTTTTTAGGCCAGGTAATCCCCAGCAGTAACACCAGAGCACTGACAGCGATAAACAGCACCACGCAGATGTAGCGAAACCTGACCAACTCCGCCCGCAGTGAATTCAATAAGTCTTTGAGATAGGCTTTATCCATGAAACATCTCTTGATATGCAAGCACCGGAGCGCTCACCAATTTAGTTATCTGACTCACACAGTAGAAAACCAGGAAAATTAAAAGGCGCGCTCCGGGATGCTAACAATATCCGAGGGCTGCAAATCGTAATTTGTTGCCACCTCGCCATCGGCCATCAGGTCATCCAGACGAATGCGGTAAACCTTTACCTCACCGTTGATACGGCGGTAGAGCTTGGCATTGTTGGCCGACGCAAACTCGTTCGGGCCGCCCGCCATAAGTACCAGATCCAGCACCGTCATACCCTCGCGATAGGGGATAGACTGGGGCGCCCGGACCGCACCGGTAATACGCACGCGACGCTGGAAATCAGAACTGCTGGGATTGGCCACAATCACCGTCACTTGCGGATTGCGTACATAAGAAGACAAACCCGTGGTAATCGCTGCCGAAAGTTCGGTGGCGGTTTGGTTGGCTGCCAAAATATCACCAATTAGTGGCATAGAGACCTTGCCATCCGGGCGCACCGGAACTGCCAGCGATAACTCGGGGTTGCGCCAGACGTTAATCTGAATGGAATCGCCTACACCAATGCGGTACTCGCTAAGTAAACCCGTCTCCGAGAGGGGTGGCATATCTGAAGGCTTGCTGCTACTGCAGCCCGCAAGAACTACCAGACTTATTAACTGAACAAACCAGACGATTTTTCTCACGAGACATCTCCTTCGCAGTGGTTGCGATAATAATGGCGGTGCAGATCGATCAATGCACACCCTTGCCTAACAAAACTATTTCCACCGTCTGGATCATGATCAACATATCCATGAGAAAACTGTGGTTTTTGGTGTAGTAGAGATCGTACTGAAGCTTGTTCTTGGCATCTTCGACGGAGGCGCCATAGGGATACTTAAGCTGCGCCCACCCCATTAACCCAGGCTTCACTTTGTGACGAGTTTCATAGAAAGGGATCTGCTTTGCAAGATCTACCACAAACTCAGGGCGCTCAGGGCGCGGGCCTACGAAAGACATCTCCCCCACCAACACATTATAAAGCTGGGGCAACTCATCCAAACGGGTATTGCGGATAAAAGCACCGACGCGGGTAACACGCGCATCGTTTTTCTTCGCCCATACCGCCCCGTTCTTTTCAGCGTCCTGGCGCATACTGCGAAACTTGTAAATGCGAAAGCTTTTCCCGTTAAGCCCGACGCGGGTCTGGAAATAGAGCACTGAGCCCGGGCTTTCCAAACGCACGGCAATAGCGGTAAGCAACATGAAAGGCCACAGCACCAGAAAAAATAATGACGCCAGCGTCAGGTCAAAAATCCGCTTGGCAATCGAGCGTCGCTTGGAGTATTTGAAACCGTCGGAGAACAGCATCCAACTGGGCTGCAACAGCGTGATATCAATCTTACCCAGCTCACGCTCACAAAAACTCAGCGCATCGCTGGAAGGTACGCCAGCCAATTTGCAATCGAGAAATTCACTCAGCGGGAATGCATTACCACCGCTGCGGCGACGCTCATCAGGAGCGATAACAATTTCGGAAATCTGTGCGGCTTTTACATAGGCCAACCAATCAGAGGGCTCGGCGATAATCAATTCAGAGTTCACTGCCAGCACTTCACTGGCACTAGGCACACAGCCCACAATTTTCACGCCTAAGGCATTGACCTCTGGCGCCAGGTCTTCGAGCAACTTTTGCGCGCGGGCGCCTGCACCGTAAATGATAACCCGACGCTTGAGTTGGTTAGCATCAACCATTTTTACAAAGATAAAGCGGGTGACTATGACAACCGCGGTTGAAATCAATACCCCCCAAAAAATCAATGCCTGCGGGATCAATCCCCCCAATAGCGCACTGATAACAAATAAACCCAAACTACCCAAAAGGAAAAAACTAACCAGTGTGCGCAATACCATGCTCGAGAATCCCTCTCGCACCAATGCGGTATAGACCCCCATCGATAAAGTACAACAGCTCAACAGCGCTGCGAAAATCACCAGCGCCAAGGGCGAATATTCCAACTCACGAGCCGGATCGGCAGACGCTATTAATTGGCTTGCCGCCCAAAAGGACAAACCCAATAAAATAGCTTCAGCAATACCGAGGAAGAGATAAGGCAGATGAATATAATGTTTATTAAGTCTGATGTAAGACAAATGCGATTCCTTCAGGCGAATTGTGTGGGTAAATCTTTTGAAGCCGCGCATTATAGCGACATTGTGTTACAAAAGCTCGACCAATAGTGACGGCATTTTGTCACATCAATCAAACACCTCACGGCAAATGCAACAAGTGTCAGGATACATGTAGAGTGATGCAAAAATTCACCTCAAATGTGGTAACTTAGCGCACCTCTGGATTCACCCTTCGCTAAGGAATTTTCCCATGCTCGCAAGCAACCCTTCGCTTTGCATTATTGGTTTAGGTTATGTCGGTCTGCCGCTCGCCGTAGAGTTTGGCAAAAAAATTAACACTGTCGGCTTTGATATTAACCCTGCGCGGGTAGATGCCCTGCTTCAAGGTGTGGATAGCACCCTGGAACTGACCGCCGCCGAACTGGCCGAAGCAGCACACATCAGTTACACCACCCGTGAAGAAGATATTAGAGGGCGTGACGTATATATAGTCACAGTCCCCACCCCCATCAACGACAGCAAACAACCAGACCTGACCCCACTGGAAAAAGCTTCCGCACTGCTGGGTCGAGTCATCAGCAAAAATGCCGTGGTGGTGTTTGAATCCACCGTTTACCCCGGATGCACCGAAGAAATTTGCGTACCGATCATTGAGAAAGTATCCGGACTAAAATTCAATGTGGATTTTTTTGCCGGCTACAGCCCCGAACGCATCAACCCGGGCGACAAACAACACCGCGTACACAACATCACCAAAATCACCTCGGGCTCAACGCCGGAAGTAGCAGAGTTCGTCGATCAGCTATACCGCAAAATTGTAGTAGTCGGCACCCACAAAGCCAGCAGCATTAAGGTTGCCGAAGCCGCCAAGGTGATCGAAAACACCCAGCGCGACATTAATATTGCCCTGATTAACGAGCTGTCGCTGATTTTCAAGCGTCTCGATATCGACACTATTGAAGTGCTGGAAGCCGCAGGGACCAAATGGAACTTTCTACCCTTTCGTCCCGGCTTGGTCGGCGGCCACTGTATCAGTGTTGACCCTTATTATCTGACCCACAAAGCACAACAAGTGGGCTATAACCCCGAAGTGATCCTCGCTGGCCGCCGTATTAACGATGGCATGGGCACCTTTGTGGCTGAGTCAGTCGTGAAAATGATGACCCAACGCAAATGCCACGTGGTGGACTCCAACATCCTGATCATGGGTCTGACCTTTAAAGAAAACTGCCCCGACCTGCGCAACACTCGCGTAATCGACATTATTAATGAGCTCAAAAACTACAACGCCAATGTCCATGTATTCGACCCTTGGGCCGACGCTGCCGAAGCGCAACATGAATATGGCCTGGACTTGATTGAGTCACCCAAAGCCAACAGCTATGACGCCATTATTTTGTGTGTTGGCCACGACAAATTCCGCGCGATGGGCGCCGCTGAAATACGCGCTCTCGGCAAAGACAATCATGTGCTGTTTGATGTAAAACATATTCTCCCCAAAGACGCGGTAGATGCCCGTCTCTAAGCTCAAGGAAAACTCATGAAAGTATTGGTCACAGGCACCGCCGGTTTTATCGGCTCCACGCTTGCCAAACGTTTACTCGCTCGCGGCGACGAGGTTATCGGAATCGATAACCTCAACAACTACTATGATGTACAAATCAAAAAAGACCGCTTGGCGCACCTGACCGGCAATAGCGCATTTACCGATATTCGTTGCAATCTGGAAGATAAAGCCGCTATCGATAACGTGTTTAAAACCCACAAGCCGGATCGCGTAGTTAACCTCGCCGCTCAAGCAGGTGTGCGCTACTCACTGGAAAACCCCCAAGCCTATATTGATGCCAACATCACCGGCTTTTTGAATATTCTGGAAGGTTGCCGCCATTTTGGCACTGACAACCTGGTCTATGCCTCCAGCAGCTCGGTCTACGGCATGAATACCTCCATGCCATTTGATGTGCACAACAACGTCGACCACCCCGTTAGCCTCTACGCGACCAGTAAAAAAGCCAATGAGCTGATGGCCCATACCTACAGCCATCTGTTTAAGATCCCCACCACCGGCCTACGCTTCTTTACCGTTTACGGCCCTTGGGGCCGCCCGGACATGGCACTGTTTATCTTTACCAAAAAGATTCTTGCCGGTGAACCGATTGATGTATTCAACTACGGCAATCATCGCCGCGACTTCACTTACATTGATGACATAGTGGAAGGCGTAGTGCGCACCCTGGATAACGTTGCCACACCCAACAGCAACTGGAGCGGCAACCAACCCGACCCCGCCACCTCCAGCGCGCCGTACCGTATTTACAACATCGGCTCTAACAACCCGGTTGAATTGTTGCGCTACATTGAAGTGCTGGAAAATTGCCTGGGCAAAAAAGCGATCAAGAACTTGCTGCCACTGCAAGCGGGCGATGTGCCGGACACCTACGCCAATGTGGATGCACTGATTGAAGATGTGGGCTACAAACCAACTACGCCGGTAGAAGTGGGCATTGAAAACTTTGTGAAGTGGTATAGAGATTATTACAAGGTCTAAATAAAGAGCCACAAGGTTTAAATGAAGAACTACGAGGCTTAAAAAATCAAAACGGCATCGCAAGATGCCGTTTTGCTGACCGGATACCACTGCAACCCAAGAGCAGCCAACGATGAACAAAAACACCATCACCCATGCAATGACCGTTGATGTAGAGGATTACTATCACGTCGCCGCGTTTGCCAAGGTGATAAAGCCCAGTGACTGGGATAACTGGCCATCCCGGGTTGAACAGAACACTGAGCGGTTATTGCAGCTTTTTGCAAATCACAATATAAAAATTACATTTTTTATTCTTGGCTGGGTGGCGGAAAAATACCCACAGCTGGTAAAAACCATCAAACAACAGGGTCATGAAATAGCATCCCACGGTTTCAGCCATCAACTTATCTATAACCAATCACCGGAAGTGTTTCGCGCTGAAACCGCAAAATCCAAACAAATTCTGGAAGACTTGGCGCAAACCCCAATTACCGGTTATCGCGCTGCCAGCTACTCCATCACACGCAAATCACTATGGGCATTGGATATATTGGCCGAGCTGGGGTTCACCTGGGACTCCAGCATTTTCCCAACGCGTCATGACAACTACGGCATTCCCGGGAGCCCCGAAGAGCCCTACCGGATTATCACCACCAACGGCGCCAGCATGCTTGAATTCCCACTTACTACCGCCAAAGTAATGGGCCAAGCCATTCCAGCTGCAGGTGGCGGTTATTTTCGTCAGTACCCTTACGCACTATCCAAATGGTTATTTGAGCGCGCCAGTTTGAATCAGACCAAACCACAAATTTTTTATCTGCACCCCTGGGAAATAGACCCGGAACAACCACGCGTGCCTAACGCCAGCTGGTTCAGCAACTTTCGCCACTACACCAACCTTAAACGCTGCCTGCCACGCTTGGAACAAATGATTAGCGATTTCCAATTTGGCACTATGAGCGAGAGCTTGGGCACTGCCAAAGTGCACAAAATACTTACTATTCATGAGCTCGCCGCCAACACCGGTAATAAACAATCGCCAGCGTCGACCTAGACGACGTTGATCAACAACAGTAGAATCGCGCCCCTCATGGTAGGGTTGGACGATTATTTGCAGGTAATATCGCGCAGAGGTCGTCGCTAACAGGTCGAAAACTGCAAGAAAAGAGTTATTTCATTAAGCATCCGTAGCTCAGCTGGATAGAGTAGCGGCTTCCGAAGCCGTTGGTCACAGGTTCGAATCCTGTCGGGTGCACCACTTTTTATTCTTCGTTTACACTCTAGGCACCGTTCGGCTTTGTCTGCTCAAACACAACACGTATTAGGGCACACACAACCCCCCAAGGAGGCAGTGATGATATTACCCGTAATAATGGCTGGTGGTTCAGGGAGTCGCCTATGGCCACTATCCCGCGATTTAATGCCCAAGCAATTTTTAAATTTGGATGGCAAATCCACTATGTTACAGGCAACAGTTAAACGCCTGACTGGCTTGGATACCCTCCCCCCTCTGGTAATTTGCAACGAAGAGCACCGATTTATCGCTGCCGAGCAATTGCGCCAAATTAACCAACTCAACAACAATATTATCCTTGAACCCGCCGGTAGAAATACCGCCCCTGCCATCGCCCTGGCGGCTATGGCTGCGCTGAAAAAAGGCTTGGATCCACTGCTGCTGGTTCTGGCTGCCGATCATATTATTGTGGATGAGCAGGAGTTCAGGCGTATTGTTTCAGCCGCCATTCCCTGCGCACAGCAAAACAAACTGGTTACCTTTGGCATAGTGCCGACCGCCCCCGAAACCGGTTATGGCTACATCCAAGCGTCAAGCTCCATGGCAATTGCCGGTGAAGAGACCGCTTATGCGGTTAAACAATTTGTCGAAAAACCTAACTTGCAGACCGCCGAGCAATACCTTGCCAGTGGCGATTACTACTGGAATAGTGGCATGTTTTTATTTAAAGCCAGCGTGTATCTGGACAACCTCAAACAATACCGTCCGGATATTTTTACGGCGTGCGACCTGGCGATGGCCGATGTCGATCCGGATTTGGACTTTATCCGCGTTAACAAAGAAGCATTCTTACAGTGCCCCGCTGACTCCATCGACTACGCGGTGATGGAAAAAACCGACAGCGCAGTTGTTATCCCCCTGAATGCAGGTTGGAGTGATGTCGGTTCCTGGTCTTCGTTGTGGGAGGTATCGGAAAAAAATACCGACGGCAATTCACACAAGGGCGATGTACTGTCGTTTGAGAGCCACAACAATTATGTATTTGCCGAGACAGGGCTGGTCGCTACGGTCGGCCTTGAAAATACCATTGTGGTGCAAACCAAAGATGCAGTACTGGTGGCCTCAAAAGACCACGTCCAGGATGTAAAAGCCATCGTAAATAGCCTGAAAAAAAGTAGTCGCCCAGAGCATCGAGTGCATCGTGAAGTTTATCGTCGCTGGGGCAAGCAGGACTCTATCGATACCGGCTATCGCTATCAGGTAAAACGCATCACCGTGATGCCGGAACAAAAAGTTTCCATGCAAATGCACCATCATCGCTCCGAGCATTGGATTGTGGTATCCGGCACCGCCAAGGTGAGCATTGATGGACAAGAGGCGTTGCTGTCTGAAAATCAGTCGGTGTACATCCCCTTGGGTACTGCGCATGCACTGGAAAATCCCGGCAAGATTCCCCTTGAACTGATTGAAGTTCAATCCGGCGCCTATTTAGGCGAAGACGACATTGTGCGTTTCTCTGAACGTTGAGGCGGGCTTGATTATGAAAAAATCACTAGAACAGATTATTGGCGAGAGCGGCATCAGCTTTGGCACTTCCGGTGCACGCGGTCTGGTGAGCGACTTTAGCGACGATGTTGTCGCAAGCTTTGCACAAAGTTTCCTGAGAGTCATGCAGGGCGAATTTCACGTTAGCCGTGTCGCGATTGGTATTGATAATCGCCCCAGCAGTCCGGCCATGGCCGCCGCCTGCGCGGGTGCTGCCCAGGCATTAGGTATCGCCGTGGATTACTACGGTATTCTGCCCACGCCAGCACTGGCCTATCAGGCAATGCAAGACAGTGTGCCGGCAATTATGGTAACCGGCAGCCATATCCCTTTTGATCGCAACGGCCTGAAGTTTTATCGACCCACCGGTGAAATTACCAAGGCCGATGAGCTGGCAATTGTTAGCACTGATAGCGAATTGACGAGCTATACAGCCGCATTACCCGCAATCAACCCGCTGGCTGCCGCGAACTATATCCAGCGTTACCGCGATGTTTTTGCCCCCGGCATTATGCAGGGTTTGCATATCGGCCTCTATGAACACTCAAGCGCCGGGCGCGATCTCTACGCCGACCTGTTCCGCAGCTTGGGCGCGCAAGTCACCAGCCTGGAGCGCACCGATACTTTTGTGCCCATCGACACCGAAGCTGTAGCCGAGGCCGATGTACAAAAAGGCCGCCGCTGGTCAAAGGAATATCGGTTTGATGCGCTTTTTTCCACCGATGGTGACGGCGATAGACCACTGATCGCCGATGAAAATGGCCAGTGGCTGCGCGGGGACATTGTCGGATTGCTCTGCGCGCGCCAACTGGGGATCAGCGCCCTGGCGGTTCCCGTTAGCTGCAATACCGCCATCGAGAAATGTGGCGCCTTTGCCAAGGTGACTCGCACCAAAATTGGCTCGCCCTATGTGATTGCAGCGCTGGAAGAACTCGCGCCGCACTTCTCAGCCATTGCCGGCTTTGAAGCGAACGGCGGCTTTTTATTAGGCTCGGATGTGCAACTCAATGGCAAACTACTGAAAGCCCTGCCCACCCGCGATGCCCTGTTGCCGGGCATCGCCTTGATTGCGGCAGCGGCCAACACCAAACTCTCAGCTCAAGTTGCCACCCTGCCAGCGCGCTTCACCGCCAGCGATAGAATCCAAAACATCCCCACCAGCAATAGCAAAGCTTTTCTGGCTGAAGCCAGTGAGGATCAGTCAGCCCTGTTAAACCTGCTGGAGATGAGCAGTAAAACTGTCGATTCCATCAATACTACCGACGGCCTGCGCATCAGCTTTCACGAAGGTGAGATTATCCACCTGCGCCCATCGGGTAACGCCCCGGAGCTGCGTTGTTATGCCGAAGCGGACAACCAAAAAACCGCTGCCACATTGGTGAAAAACGTACTTGATAAACTTCAGGTTAGATTGACCCAAACATCGACCTGAATATGAACCGTTTTTTCTTTTTGTCTTATAAAGCATCTTATTTACAAGGAATAAACTCACCATGAAAGTTACCGTATTTGGAATTGGTTATGTTGGCTTGGTACAAGCCGCAATTCTCGCCGAAGTAGGCCACGATGTTGTCTGCGTCGATGTGGATGCTGACAAAGTGGAAGCCTTGAAGAAAGGCCAGATCCCTATTTACGAGCCAGGCCTGGAACCCTTGGTAAAAGAAAACTTCGCCGCAGGCCGACTGAGCTTCACTATCGACGCCGCGTTGGGTGTTAAACACGGTGAAGTACAATTTATCGCTGTTGGTACACCGCCCGATGAAGACGGCTCCGCCGATTTGAAATATGTACTCGCGGTTGCCAGCACCATTGCCGAGCACATGGAGTCGCACAAGATTGTGGTGGATAAATCCACCGTTCCGGTAGGTACTGGTGACAGAGTCAAAGCCAAAATAGCCGAGGTGCTTGAAAGCAAGGGCAAATCGCAACTGACCTTTGATGTGATTTCCAACCCGGAATTCCTGAAAGAAGGTTCGGCAGTTGCCGACTGCATGAAGCCAGATCGCATCGTTATCGGCACTGACAACAAAGATGCCGAAGATGTGATGCGTGAACTCTATGCCCCCTTCAACCGCAACCACGAAAAAATTATCGTGATGGATGTGCGCAGCGCCGAGTTGACCAAATACGCCGCCAACTGCATGCTGGCCACCAAAATCAGCTTTATGAATGAAATGGCCAACCTCGCCGAAATTCTGGGTGCCGATATTGAAGCAGTACGTCACGGCATAGGCAGTGACCCCCGCATCGGCTACCACTTTATTTACCCCGGTGTTGGCTACGGTGGCTCCTGTTTCCCCAAAGATGTTCAGGCGCTGATCCAGACTGCCGATCAAATCAAGTTCGATGCCAAAGTCTTAAAAGCGGTTGAAGCACGTAACAACGAACAAAAAACCACCTTGTTTGCCAAAATTAACAAGCACTTTAATGGTGACCTCAAAGGCAAAACCTTTGCATTGTGGGGCTTGAGCTTCAAACCCAATACTGACGACATGCGCGAAGCACCCGCACGCGTACTGATGGAAGCGCTCTGGGAAGCTGGCGCCAAAGTGCAGGCATTCGACCCGGAAGCCATGAACGAAACCCAACGTATCTACGGCAATCGCGATGATCTGTTGCTCTGCGGCACTAAAGAAAGCGCCCTGAAACATGCCGATAGCCTGATAATTGTCACCGAATGGCAGGCCTTCCGCGCCCCGGATTTTGACCTAATCAAAAACATGCTCAGCCAAGCAACCATTTTTGATGGTCGCAATATGTACGACCCCAAACGCTTGGCAAAACGTGGTTTTACCTACTACTCTGTCGGCCGACAGTAATTGCACTTCCTATAGGATTTTATTATGAAAATTTTGGTTACCGGCGGCGCCGGATTTATCGGCTCTGCCGTCGTACGCCATATCATCAATAACACCCAGTCCCGGGTAGTTAACTTGGATAAACTCACCTATGCTGGCAACTTGGAATCCTTGACCAGTATTGCTAGCAGTGAGCGGTACGCGTTTGAACAAGTTGATATTTGCGACCGCGCTGAACTGGATAGAGTGTTTGCCCAACACCAACCAGATGCAGTAATGCACTTGGCCGCCGAAAGCCATGTAGACCGCTCTATTGATGGCCCCGCCGACTTTATTGAAACGAATATTGTTGGCACTTATCAGCTGCTGGAAGCTAGCCGTAGCTATTGGAAAGACTTGCCAGAGGCACGCAAAGCCGCGTTTCGCTTCCACCATATTTCAACCGATGAAGTCTATGGCGATTTGGAAGGGCCGGAGGATCTATTCACCGAAACCACCCCCTATGCACCCAGCTCACCCTACTCTGCCAGCAAGGCCAGCTCGGATCATTTGGTGCGCGCTTGGCGCCGCACCTACGGCTTACCTACCGTTGTTACCAATTGCTCCAATAACTATGGCCCATATCACTTCCCCGAGAAACTAATCCCATTGGTTATTCTCAATGCGCTGGAAGGAAAACCTCTACCGGTTTATGGCAAAGGCAATCAAATCCGCGATTGGCTATTTGTAGAGGATCACGCTCGTGCACTGTACAAAGTTGTTACAGAAGGCAAAATTGGCGAGACTTATAATATTGGCGGCCACAATGAGAAACAAAATATTGAGGTCGTGCATACTATCTGTGCACTGCTAGACGAATTGCGTCCGCTCAGCCAAACCGCATTAGGCATCAAAGCACACAAGGATTTAATTACTTTTGTACAAGATCGCCCCGGTCATGACATTCGCTATGCAATAGATGCAAGCAAAATCCAGCGCGAACTCGGCTGGTCACCCGAGGAAACCTTTGAATCAGGTATCCGCAAAACGGTAATCTGGTATCTTGAAAACCTCAACTGGGCACAACGTGTCCAGGACGGCAGCTATCAACGCGAGCGTCTCGGCACCCAATAATCGATAATTACTCATCGGTAAATCTACCTACCGATGAGCCATTTACAGAGCTTCAGGATTTTCTATGAAAGGTATTATTCTTGCGGGGGGCAGCGGCACCCGCTTGCACCCTATTACCAAAGGTGTGTCAAAGCAGCTATTACCCATTTACGATAAGCCCATGATTTATTACCCGCTCTCAGTGCTGATGTTGGCGGGTATTCAGGACATACTCATCATTACTACCCCGGAAGATTCCGCTAGTTTTATGCGCCTATTGGGCGATGGATCCCAATACGGTATTCGCCTCAACTACGCGGTGCAACCGAGCCCGGATGGCCTTGCCCAAGCCTTTATTATTGGCGAAGGGTTTATCGGTCAAGACAATGTCTGCCTGGTGCTGGGCGACAATATTTATTACGGCCACGGGCTCACCCAAAGCCTGCAAAGTGCAGTAGCACGCAAAACTGGTGCCACCGTATTCGGCTATCACGTGAACGATCCCGAGCGTTTTGGTGTAGTTGAGTTTGACCAGCAGATGCGCGCAATCTCCATCGAAGAAAAACCCAAACAACCTAAATCCAACTATGCCGTGACCGGTTTGTATTTTTACGACAACGACGTGATTGAAATCGCCAAAACCATCAAACCCTCCCATCGCGGTGAACTGGAAATCACCAGTGTGAATAATGCGTATTTGGAGCGCGGCGATTTAAACGTTGAACTACTGGGCCGCGGTTATGCCTGGTTGGACACTGGCACCCACGACAGCTTGCTCGAAGCGGGTCATTTTGTGCAAACCATCGAACATCGCCAAGGCTTAAAAGTGGCATGTCTGGAAGAGATAGGCTTTGTAAATAAGTGGATCAGCAAAGAGCAATTAATCGCCGAAGGCAAAGCACTTTCAAAAACAGGATACGGCCAATATCTGCTGAAAATTGCGGAGCAGTCCAAAGTATGAAAATTTTAGTGACTGGTGCCAATGGTCAAGTGGGGCATTGTTTACAACAGCAATTGCACAAAAATGGTTGGGATTTTGTCGCACTCACACGCGCCGAACTGGATATTAGCAATGCCCCAGCCGTTGATGCCGCCATCGCCCACATTCAGCCTGATGTGATCATCAATGCCGCCGCTTACACCGCGGTAGATAAAGCTGAGCAAGAACAAGAGCTCGCTTATGCAATTAATCGCGATGGTCCCGCCAACCTCGCCCGCGCGGCAAAAAATAGCGGCGCCGCAATATTGCATATTTCAACCGACTACGTGTTTGCAGGTGATGCAGCAGACACCTACAGCGAAGACGATGCCACCTCCCCACAAGGGGTGTACGGCAAAAGTAAATTGGAAGGCGAGCAGGCGGTTGCTGCAGCCAACGATAAACATATTATTTTGCGCACCGCCTGGGTATTTGGCGAACATGGCAACAACTTTGTTAAAACCATGATTCGCTTGGGCAGTAGCCGAGATACGCTCGGTATAGTAGCCGATCAAGAAGGTGGCCCCACCTATGCGGGCGACATTGCCGGTGCGCTGTTAAGTATCGTTAAACATTACGTAGCAGGCAACCCAACCTCGTGGGGCATTTATCATTACTCAGGCGCACCGCACATCAGCTGGTTTGGTTTTGCGCAGCAGATTTTTACCGAGGTAGCACAGGCGGAGCTTTATAATAAAGCCGTTCCGCAACTCAACGCCATCACCACTGCAGACTACCCCACTCCCGCAAAACGCCCAGCCAATTCCAAACTCAATTGCGACAAAATCGCGCAAGCATTCGGTATAAGCCCGAGCGATTGGCAATCCGCATTAAAAAACATTGGCGCCTATTCCGCCTAAGGTCAGAGCATGAACTTTATTAAAACTGATATTCCCGACGTTATTATTTTTGAACCTAAAGTATTTGGCGATGAACGCGGGTTTTTTCTGGAAAGCTTCAATCAAAAAAAATTTGAAGAAGCCACTGGTTTAAAACGCGAATTCGTACAAGACAATCATTCCAAATCCAGCAAAGGTGTACTGCGCGGTCTGCATTATCAATTACCGCCTATGGCACAAGGCAAATTAGTACGTGTGGTGCAAGGTGAAGTGTTTGATGTAGCAGTGGATATTCGTAAATCCTCCCCCACTTTTGGGCAATGGGTTGGTGTAATTCTCTCAGCAGAAAACAAACGTCAGCTATGGGTTCCTGAAGGTTTTGCGCATGGCTTTTTGACCTTAAGTGAAAGCGCCGAATTCTTATACAAGACAACCAATTACTACTCCCCACAACATGAAGCCTGCTTGCTATGGAATGATCCACAATTAAACATTTCATGGCCCACTACTCTGCCACCTATTCTTGCCGCAAAAGATGCGCAAGGAAAACTTTTCGATGAAGGAACTTTATTTGCATGAACCCAAATATGGAAAGCCCTACATCGATTAAATCCTTAATCGGCTCCTTAATATCAAACCGGGGATTAGTTTCACAAATTGTTAGACAGCAAATTGTGGGGAAATACCGCGGCTCCTATATTGGGATTTTATGGCCGCTGCTAAATCCAATATTCATGTTGGTTGTCTACACATTTGTATTTTCGATTGTCCTCAAAGTTCGCTGGAGTGGTGACATATCAGAAAGCAAACTGCAATTTGCATTCATCCTATTTACAGGAATGCTTATCCACGGCTTGTTTGCAGAAGTTATTAACAAGGCTCCTTCGCTTATACTGCTCAACGCGAATTACGTTAAAAAAGTCATTTTTCCTCTAGAGATACTCGCGCTCACTAACTTCCTAGAGGGTCTATTTAATTTTTCGGTAGGGATGCTCGTCCTACTCATTGGCATGATTGTTTTTCACGATCAAATTACTTGGACAATTATCTTCTTACCCATCATTTTAATTCCATATTTCATGCTGTTACTGGGCTTGATCTGGTTCATCGCCTCGCTCGGGGTATTTGTTCGCGATATTGCACAGGGAATCAATGTATTAACAACTGTTTTGCTTTTCCTCAGCCCAATCTTTTACTCAAAAAATGCTTTGCCGCCTGAATTTCAATGGTTAATGAATATCAATCCCTTAACATTTATCATTGAACAATCACGCGATGTGCTCATTTGGGGGAAATTACCAAACTGGCAAGGGCTAGGTGTCTATTCACTTCTGTCAGGATTAACCATGTGGATTGGATATTACTGGTTTCAGAAAACCAGAAAAGGATTTGCTGATGTCATCTAATACCCATTCCATTACCGTCTCTAATCTCAGTAAATGTTATCTTATATACGAGACCCCCACGGACAGGTTGAAACAGTTTTTATTACCGCGCTACGATTCTCTTGTAAAAAAGAACGCGCGTAAATTCTATAAAGAATTTTGGGCATTAAAAAACGTCTCTTTCAATATTAGAAAAGGAGAAACCGTAGGTATTATAGGTAAAAATGGATCAGGGAAATCCACCTTGCTGCAAATGATCTGCGGAACATTATCTCCAACCGCCGGGCAAATAGAAATCCAGGGTAGAATTGCTGCACTACTCGAATTAGGTTCGGGTTTTAATCCTGAGTTTACCGGCAGGGAAAACATTTACATGAATGCCGCTATTCTGGGCATAGGCAAAGATGAGATTGAAGCGAAATTTGAACAAATAGTGGCATTTGCTGATATCGGCGACTTTATCGAGAGGCCAGTCAAAACTTATTCCAGCGGCATGTATGTGCGACTGGCATTTTCCGTCGCCGTCCATGTTGAGCCTGACATTTTGGTCATTGACGAAGCTTTGTCAGTAGGTGACGAGCTTTTTCAACGGAAATGCTTTTCCAAAATTGAAAGCATACGTGCATCGGGAGCAACTATATTATTTGTCTCCCACTCAGCATCATCAATAGTTGAATTATGCGATAGAGCTATTCTAATCGACAATGGAGATTTTTTAATAGATGGTGCACCAAAGGATGTTGTAAATCGATACCAAAAACTTCTTTATGCCCCTGCACACGAAAAGACAGCAATAATTAGTGAGATCAAACAACAAGCTCAGATTCAAGCCCTTGAACCACATTCTGAAATTCGCGAAAGTGCCCATGAAGAACTGGTCGAAACATATGATCCAAGCCTGATTCCTGCCAGTGCATTTGAATATGTAGCTCGCGGTGCATTAATACAATCACCATGTATTACGACGCTCGACGGAATTCAGGTTAATGGTTTAGTGACGGGTAGGAAATATCGGTATAGCTATAAAGTTGTGTTCGACGAAGCAGCATTTGATGTGCGGTTTGGTATGTTGATAAAAAGCACATCTGGTTTGGAACTTGGGGGAAGTATTAGCGCCTCCACACGCGATCAATCTATTCGCTTTATCGAAGCGGGAGCAACCCTCGCGGTAGAGTTTACGTTCGACTGTCATTTGAACCCGGGCGTATATTTCCTAAATGCTGGTGTACTGGGCTCTATCGATCAGGAAGAAACATTTCTGCACAGAAAAATAGATGTTATCGCGTTCAGGGTTCTGCCACAAAAGCTGTCCACCTCTACAGAATTTATTGATTTCAATTGTTGTCCCTCGGTAAGAATAGATGACTAATTTATTTAATGATTTACTTATTTCCGCCCCCAATCATAATGGCGGCCTTTTTTTTATATCAGAGCGTAAATTCGTCAGAATAGATACGTTAGGTACCTGCGGTATTCTTTTTGAAAAAGGAAAACTTGTACGAGGCGTGCAACCTGACAAAGCGGTTATTTATGCAACTCAACAGGACGAACAGAACAAAGAAATAAGTGACTTACAAGATATTCATGACATTTTTTATTTAAGTGGAAGTTACTATATTGTTTGCACGATGACCAATGAAATAATTCAGGCCGACAGCAACCTGAATGAAGTTAGACGCTGGCGCTTCCCGGGAGAAGCAGACTCAATGCATATCAATTGCGTTGGCACATGGAATGAAAGAATTATTTTTTCCGCTTTTGGTGATTTTCACCTTCATCGCGGTTACAAAGAAGATTCCACCAGAAAAGGATTTGTTCGTGACCTGCTTACCGGTGAGACGTTAATTTCGGGACTATCACAACCACATAGCCTGGCACAGCATGGCAACAATTTAATTCTGGCTAATTCCCAACAACATGAAATTGCAGAATATCTTCCCAACGGCGAGTTATTGCGAATGAAGAAAATGCCCGGATATACCCGTGGCTTGACTATCATCGATAACATTTTGTACGTTGGCCTTAGCAAAAGCCGTAATAGCCAAGAGAATACCCAATCAACTGCCAGCTTGGTAGCAGTTGACCTTGCTAATTTCGAAATTCTAGAATCTATTGAGGCTCCATGTGACGAAATTTATTCCATAATTTTATTAGAAAAAAATACTCTAAGAGACAATATAGAAGGCCTATTTACCTATGCACTGGAAAAAGCAACGGAAAAAGTATCAATTACACTGAAAAATGCTGAAGCAGTTGTATTAGCAGATCAAAAAAATGAATTTGATATAGAAATCCGCGAAATTACAAAAAAATGGGAAATGGCCCAAGAACAGTGGAACGCCCACCGCACTCAATTGGAAATAGCCATCCATAGCATCAGGAACGAGCGAGATGCATCAATTGCAAAAAGCCTAGAGAATGCTCAGACAGAATTCGAAAAGCAAAAGCAATTTATTATAGAAGCCCATGACAAACAGATGGCCTGTACCATGGAATACAATAAGAAAATACTGGACGAAGCGAAAGAAGAGAAAGAGCAACTACTTATCGATTACCAAAAGCTGATTGCGCACGCACATGCGATTCAACTTGAAAAAGATCGAGAAACAATAGACTTAAACAAAAAACTGGTCGAACAAGAAATCATTGCAACAGAAAAGCTTTCAGCCAATCAAAAATACTACGACACCAAAATTAGTAACGCAGAAGCTCTGATCGCAGAAAAAAACGAAACGATAAAATTGCTACAGGAACAATTACAAGAAAGTAAGAACTACAATCAGGAAATATACGCCGCTAATTTTTTACAGTCAGAGCAATTTACGGACGCTTTAGCGCAGACCGAAGTCGAGATAGCTCAGCTTCGGATTAAACTCCAAGAAAATGAAACAGCCATCCAAGAAAGATATCAAAATACTTTTTTACAATCCGAAAAAGATAATATGACAATTGATGATTTGAAAACAAAAAATGAATGCTTACAAGCAGAGAACAATAAGTTATCTGTCGAAATATCCCAACACTCAAGCAAAGAACACGCACAGCGCTGCCATATCACAGAGCTGGAAAATACAATTGATCAAAGAGCCTATGCTTGGCAACGTGAGCTACAAGCAATAAAAGCTCAACACCAATCCGAGCTAGACTCCATATTGAAATCACGCTCATGGAAAATAACTGCACCTTTGCGACTAGGTCGCACCGCGATTGGAGCGACAAAAAACAACATTAAAAACTCTATAGCCAATACTTATCGCAAACTTCCACTATCGATTTCTCGTCGAAAAAAAATTAAGGACTTTTTATTCACTAGTGTTCCATGGCTCTTTAAAGACTTAGCCACCTATAAAAACTGGAAGGCGTATAAAGATTTACAAGCTATGAGCGTGGAAGCAGTTATTGAGGACAACGCCACAAATACTACCGATGTGCAAATCGTGGCAAATACTCAAAATTTGGTTTACGTCGCGTCAAGCCATTTGGCAGCAGCAGATGGACATTGGGAATGGGCAAATTATGCCAGCACAAAAGCAACCATTAAAAAGCTACAACAAAAACAGCGAATGATTGATCCTGGTGATGTAGATATTATTGATTTACATAACAAGCCCTTTGACGAAGTTGTTAAATCGATAGCGTTACCGACACTAACTGATCATCCATTGGTTTCAATCATATTACCGGTCTACAATAATATAAAACTCACGCTTGAGTGCATTTTATCAATTCAAAAATACACTGATTCAAGCACGTCTTATGAAATTATTGTTACTGATGACGCTTCAACCGATGAAACAAATCATCTGTTGGAAAAACTGGCCAATATAAAATATATCCGAAATGAAAATAATCTGGGTTTTTTACGCAATTGCAACAAGGCACTAGAGCATGCCCAAGGCGAATATATTGTCTATCTCAATAACGATATTCAAGTCAGTAAAGACTGGCTGAAGAATTTGCATGCCACTTTTAATGTACATCCAAGAGTCGGCGCTGTAGGCCCAAAATTTATATACCCTTCAGGCCACCTTCAAGAAGCCGGTGCTTCATTTAACTTTGATGGCACCTCAACCATGATTGGCCTTAATGAAAATCCTGATCAAGATAGGTTTTCCTATACTCGCCGGGTTGACTACGT
Source organism: Cellvibrio sp. KY-YJ-3 (assembly GCF_008806955.1). Classification (NCBI taxonomy): domain Bacteria; kingdom Pseudomonadati; phylum Pseudomonadota; class Gammaproteobacteria; order Cellvibrionales; family Cellvibrionaceae; genus Cellvibrio; species Cellvibrio sp. KY-YJ-3. Next base: position 685,728 of record NZ_CP031727.1, read on the forward strand.
TTCTGGTGCATGCTTGATGCTTCGCACTGATCTCGCCAAAAAGCTAGGCGGATTTTCGGAAGAATTTTTACCATGTTACTGCGAAGACAGTGATTTGTGCCTGCGCATTGAACGAGAAGGTTATTTTATCTATTTCAATCCATCCGCAGTTCTAATTCATCATTTGTCAAAGACAACAGCAGCTGTTGATAACAGCTTTAAAATGAAATGTATTAATAATAATGTTCAGAAAATTAATGAGCTTTGGAAGGATAGATTACAAAAAAATATTAACCCTCGAATAATTACGTTCTATTTGCCACAATTTCATCCATTTCCTGAAAATGACAAATGGTGGGGCTCAGGCTTTACAGAATGGACAAACGTTACCAAAGCCAAGCCCAATTTCATAAATCACTACCAACCTCGATTCCCTGCTGATTTGGGATATTACGACTTACGCCTTCCGGAGGTTATGGCCGCCCAAGCAGAATTAGCAAAAAAATATGGTGTCGGCGCCTTTTGCTTTTACTATTACTGGTTTGATGGAAAACGCTTACTAGAAAGACCGATTGAACAGCTCCTTCAAAATAAAGATATCGAGATGCCATTCTGTGTATGCTGGGCCAATGAAAATTGGACTCGCCGCTGGGATGGGCAAGACCATGAAGTATTGATGGCTCAGGCTCACTCACCATCTGATGACAGAGCAGTTATTCTCGATTTGATTCGTTATTTTAAAGATCATAGATACATAACTATTGATGGGCGGCCTTTAATTGTTATTTACAGGGTAACTCTCTTTCCCGACTTTAAAGCAACCGCTGCGCTCTGGCGTGAAGTTTGTCGTGAAGAAGGTATTGGTGAAATCTATATTGCAATGGTTGAATCTTTTGATTTGGTTCATGCCAAAACAAATCCCAAACAATTCGGCTGTGATGCAGCGGTTGAATTCCCACCTCAGGGACTTGCCGAACAAAAGCCGCCATCAGGAGAAATTATTAATCCAGATTTTGCCGGTCATGTAGCAGACTACCGAGAGCTAGCCATTCGCTACGCGACTCGCGAACAGCCCCCTTACACGCGATTTATGAGCGCAATGCCAGGCTGGGACAATAGTGCCAGACGTCAAAACAATAGCTTTTGTTTTGAAAATGCTACGCCAGGTGTTTTTCAAGCATGGCTTGAATCTATTTTGGAACAGACTAGATTGCAATATTCCGGCGATGAAAGAATTGTGTTCGTTAACGCATGGAACGAGTGGGCAGAAGGCGCTTATTTAGAGCCAGACAAGCGCTTTGGGCATACCTATTTGGAAGCGGTGAGAAATGCCGTGGATGCATATAAATTTTTACGAAACGATTCGGAATCTTGAGGTCGCCAATGCAAAATTACAACATACGATTGGTAGGTCATCCCTTTGCCCCTATTGGCATGGGTGAGCATTTAAGAAGCACATTTAGATCTCTGCGGGCAGCTAGTCTAATGCCCTCTATTACAGATATTTATAAACTAAACACACCAACACACGAAGAACAAAATGAGCTTTTCCCAGCCTGCTCGGATACTCCAGCTTCTATAAATATTTATTGTATTAATGGCAATGAAGTAGAACAGGCAGTAAAACATCTTTCCTATCAGGAAACATGGAGTGGCTATAACATCATTTATCCAGCTTGGGAGTTATCTCGTTACCCTGAAACATGGGCAGCCCAATTAGATAAATTTGATGAAATTTGGGCATCATCAACTTTCACTTATGAAGCACTACGTAATGCCTGTAAAAAAGAAGTTGTGAAGTTACCGCTCGCATGCGGAGTATCTCTTAGCTCTTTTCTTGGCCGGCGCTACTTTCAAATTCCAGAATCAAGCTATGCATTTCTATTCTTCTTTGATCTGAAATCCTATACGAGCAGAAAAAATCCCTATGCTGTAATAAATGCATTTAAACAATTACTCAAGTTGCGCCCCTATTCAAAAGCGCACTTGGTAATTAAAATTAATGGGGCTGAAAGCAACCCAGAAGAATTTAAAAAAGTCACTGAAGCGCTTGGCATACTTGGTGATAATGCCACCTGCATAAGCCATACGATGACAAGCAATGAAGTTAAAAATTTGCAACGTAACTGCGACTGTTTTATTTCTTTGCACCGTTCAGAAGGCTTTGGCTTTGGCATTGCAGAAGCAATGGCATTTGGAAAACCTGTTATCGCTACCGCTTATTCAGGCAACCTAGAGTTTATGGATGCCAACGTTTCATATGGTGTGAACTATCAGCTTATTCCATTAGGTGAGAGTGACTATCCATTCGCTGATGGACAAGTTTGGGCTGATGCGGATTCGAATGAAGCAGCTCAGCATATGGCTTACCTTATCGACTCTCCTCAAACCGGCAGAGAAAAAGGTAAACAAGCACAAGCGCATATGGAAAAGAAATTTAGTCACCGGGCAATCGGGCTAAATTATTTGAACCGAATAGAGCGCATCCAAAACACCTATAAGTAACAACCCAGGTGCTTAACTCTCACTCTATTCCTGCTCAGGTATGCAATTGTGACAACTCCAGTAACTACAAACACCCAGCAAGGTGTTAGCACAATATTTTGGGTTTTACTTTTTGGGATATTCTTTGCTTATCTTCTACTCGGGATAGCCCTTGGATACCCCATACTTGCGTCTGATGAGTACTTATATTATATCAGCGGAAAGTATCTGAATGACTTAACCAGCATTCAAATGCTGGATCCCTATCTACAAAAAACCGCAAACCTATTCTACTTTAAAATGGTGAATGCGGCTTTTTACATTTTTCACGATCAATCTATTTTGGGATTACGATTGATACATGTTCTGGAATATTTTTTATGCATGATAATTCTTTATAAGACATTTGAAAAACATATTCCAAAAGCAGCTCTACTAAAGGGATGCATAGCTTTTTCCATCTTGCCATCGTCGCTTTATCTTTTTACTTCAATGCCTGAAATAGAACTAATGCTTCTGGGCTGTTGCCTTATGTATTCAGTATTAGCGGTGCTTCCTTCTTCACCAATTCGAGGATCTTTATTAGCTGGTGTAACCATGGGGTTGGCAATTTTGGTAAAGCCCCATGCTGTCGCCATGATAGCCTGCGCCATACTGGTAATCAGCATGCAGCCTTTTATTACTCAACAACCAAGTAAAAAAAGCATAATGCAAGCCAGTATCAATCTAGTAGTGTTTTTGATTTCGACCTATATTTCTTTTTTACTGATCTGGCGACTTTGTTCATCTGAGTGGCTGATTGACCCCAGAGCTCCTTTAGGCCTGAATTTTTATGGGCGCTATCTAAATACTGAAACTGTTAGTACCGCTGAAAAATTGCTTGGCATATCGCAATACATAGGTATTCACTTGCTTGTGCTATATGTCGTCTTCTCTCCCGTGATGGTTTATTTATGCCGCACAATCATTGAATTTCTAAAAAGAGACACCAAGCAAACAACTAGCTTCGAAATATTACTTTCACTATTTACCTTATCTTTCATTTTTATCCATGTTGTCATGGTTGCGTACTTTACATTCAATGCAGGGCAATTAAATGAAGGAGAAAATCTACGAATTCACGGGCGCTATTTAGGTGCCGCAATAGGGCTCCTTGCTTTTATCTATTTCTTCTCTGTAGAAAAAATTCACAAAACTAAAGCGACCTTGTTTTGGGTGATGCACCTTTTTAGCTTTTTTGTTTTTATCTTATGGATTAAAAACTTCAAAATTTTCCCATGGGATTACCCATTACTTTTTGCATTTTTTACTGAAAAAAACTCCTACAGCTGGAGTTTTTCCCAACAAAAAATTGAAATAAAAACAATTTTGTTATTGTTTATTTTAATGGCAGGAATTCTCGCACTCGTTAAAGAAAAATGGCGTAAGCCAATTCTTAACCTGCAGTTGTTTATCATTATCTTTGCTGGATCTACCCAAACTTACAATTGGTTATATCATCATCTAGCTGCTAACAAAAATAATGCCGCCATTGGACAGATGGTTGCAAAAACCTTTTCTAGCGAAACACCAGGAAAGGGTTTAATTGTTACCAGTGAACGATATGGCAAGGCGTCTTATATTCTATTTAATATGGCCGATGCGCCTAGAGTGCTTGTCAAGCCAGCAGGAGAGAAGATTTCCGAAAGTGATGCCGCGGGTGCCGATTGGATTATCACAACCGACCCTTATATCGCCGATTTCAGCTATCAAAATAAGCTTGAGATAAAAGGAATAGATTTCTACAACATAAGCTCTTCAGTCACAATCTCAAAACCTCAGCTGCACTCACTAAAAATAGGAGATCTATTGCAACTAAGGCTTGGTACCGCAGGTGAATCAAGAGCAACCACCTCTGGATTTAATGATCCAGAGGAATGGGGAAGCTGGTCATCAGAGGAAAACGCGGAAATTCACCTGCCAGCGACCATTGATGGAAAAATTAGCATCGAAATATTTGGCTGGATGCTTGCCGAAACAGCGAACAAAATAGTTCACGTACAAATTGGAAACGAAATGCATCAGCTTAATTTTTCCGAAAAACCGGAACTGCACAGTTTTGAAGTTAAAATAGCAACTCCAATTGATACGCTGCGCCTACATTCAGCGACAATAACACCAAACAACTCTCATCGTGCGATGGGAATTGCAATCAGCTACATCAATATTAAAAAAATCGACTCAGTTACACCCTCGGAGAAATGATGCAAAACACAATTGAAACAGCATCTGTTATAGCGGTTGTACTTCCATGCTTTCGCGTAAAAAAACATATTCTGGACGTAATTTCCTCTATCGGGACAGAGGTACATTATATCTATGTGGTAGATGATAAATGCCCGGAACAGTCGGGGCAGTTTGTTGCAGAAAATTGCACAGATACTCGTGTAAAAATCATATACCACGAAGTGAATCAAGGAGTAGGCGGAGCCGTCATGAGCGGTTACGCATCCGCAATCAAGGACGGTGCAGATGTAATTGTAAAAATTGATGGTGACGGACAAATGGATCCCAACCTATTAATTGATTTTGTCGCGCCAATATTGTCGGGTGAGGCTGATTACACCAAAGGAAATCGATTCTACGATCTAGAAGAAATTAGCTCCATGCCCAAGATTCGGATCTTTGGTAATGCAATGCTATCGTTGATGTGTAAATTCTCATCGGGGTACTGGGATTTATTTGATCCTACAAATGGCTACACAGCGATTCATAGGGATGTTGCAAAACTTCTACCATATAGCAAAATCAGCAAGCGTTATTTTTTTGAAACCGACATACTATTTAGACTCAATACGTTACGAGCAGTTGTTATAGATATTCCCATGATTGCCAAATATGGCGATGAAGTTAGCGGCTTAAAAGTATCGAAGATCGTCGGCGAATTCTTTTTAAAACATCTCCGTAATACTGCAAAACGTATTTTTTATAACTACTATCTACGCGATATGACCGTTGCATCCATAGAGCTACCGTTAGGATTATTGCTTTTAACATTTGGTTTACTTTTCGGCATTTACCACTGGATTGAAGCCACCACTCAAGAGTTACTTACTCCCATAGGTACGGTTATGATCTCATCACTCTCTATCCTTGTGGGCATACAGTTTATATTGGCGTTTATCTCTTTTGACGTGTTCAGTGTACCTAGACGACCAATTCAGATTCGTAATAGAATAAGAAACATGTATGTGTTTTCAACCGAAAAGCAGCAATGATATCTGCTTTCACAAATTTGAATATGGAGCAGCCAATGTCGTTGTGGATTGATGATCAAAATGCACTAGAAAAAATCAGTAAATTAGATGCTGAAGACTATATTAAGCAGGCGTTGCTTGACCTACATAATGATGGAATTGCAGTTTTGAGAGGTATTCACTCTGCTGACGAGTGCACGGCAGTAGTAGATGATTACTTAAAGTGGTCAGCTCAAAAGGCCGATTATGTATCTCAGAATCTTGATGAGCTAGGACGCCCCAAGCGTCTGGTGAATTTTCAAATGGTCTCTGCTAATGCAATGAAAATTGGCGCGTCAGAAAAGATACACAAAATATTAGATATTTTATTTGATAAGAAATCATCTTTTTACACATCCCTTACATTCAAATATGGAACTCAACAGCCAGTACATAGAGACACTCCTCATTTCGCGACCTGGCCAGGCTCTCAATTTGTTGGCGTTTGGACTGCATTAGAAGACGTTGATAAGAACGCTGGCCCACTCTTTTATCACAAAGGCGGACATAGGTTAGTTATAGACTCAGAAAAGAAATTTTTGTCTGAAGCTATCGCTAGAGAACCTAATGCAACGCAAAAAGATCAATTAAGGTTAGCGTTAGACTTGTACAACGGAGAAGTAATCAGAAAAGCGACAGCTTTTGTAGAACCTACAACCTTGATGCTCAATAAGGGCGATGTCGTGATATGGCATCCTCAAATGCCTCACGGTGGAACGGTAGCGGGAGATCCTATGCGGAGTCGCTGGAGTATAGTTTGCCACTGCGCGCCGGAGTCCGTCCAAGTATTTCAGCATGATATGTTTTTCTTACACGAGGGCCCTAATCCCCCAGCAAATCGCTATGGATTTATAAACCATGAGAATAGGAAAGTTGCCCTATCAGGTGATGTAAGCTTCATGTGATCTATTTTCTACATACGGCGGCCGACACCCGCCATATGTAGTTACGAATGAAAGCAAACATCAACAATCGAAAATTTCAACATTGCTTAACCCTCTTCAGCTTACGGAATCTTCAGACCTGATTTATTGGCCGGAGTAAGCGATCATATATTCAGCTTTTCCGAGCACCAGAATTACTTGATGTTCCACTTACGAAAAAAATCACTACTTATATCAAGCACACACAGCAAGCGATTAGGCGCATCTGCGTCATATAGTAGTACAAAAATGCTATTACTCCTCATTAGAGATCATATGCCACTACAAATCCGACCATCCTATGAATGACATCCGCTCTCACTTAAAGTACAGACCAGACATTGATGGTCTCCGCGCAATTGCCATTTTGGCTGTTGTGATATTTCATGCCTTCCCCAGCTTGATCCCTGGCGGTTTTATTGGGGTTGATGTTTTTTTTGTTATTTCAGGGTTTTTAATATCAAGTATTATTTTTTCTAACTTTAAGAATGATAAATTTTCGTTTCTTGATTTTTACAAAAAGCGTATCAAGCGCATTTTTCCAGCATTATTATTAGTTCTTCTAACATCCTTTACAATTGGATACTTTGTCTTACTGCCTGATGAATTTAAGCAATTAGGAAAACATATAGCAGCTGGTGCATTTTTTTCTCAAAATTTTATTTTGTGGCAAGAAGCGGGTTATTTTGATACAGCTTCAGAAACTAAACCCTTGATGCATTTATGGTCACTGGCGATAGAGGAGCAATACTATTTGCTTTACCCAGTACTGATTGCGTTTTTATGGAAAGCCAAAAAAAATATACCGCTCACCTTAGTCGTACTCTCTATAGCTTCGTTTATATCATGCGTGTTCTTCACATATAAGAACTCATCTATGGCATTCTTTATTCCTATAACACGCATATGGGAACTTTTAGCCGGCTCTCTTTTAGCCTACGGTAATATTTTTTATTCAAACAAAGCAAATGATTGGCCATATAAAAACACCTACTATAAAAATGCAGTTTCTATAGCAGGTCTTGTTCTGATAATTATTGCTGCCTTCACAATAGACAAAAGTTTGCCTTTCCCAGGTTGGCTATCACTTTTACCAGTGCTTGGTGCAGTTCTCTTGATCCACGCAGGAAATGATGCGGTTATTAACAGAGCAGTATTATCTAATCGGCTAATGATTTTTATCGGGCTAATTAGCTACCCACTTTATTTATGGCATTGGCCGTTATTATCATTCCTTCAAATTGTAAAGTCCGGAAATGAGCCTGTATCTTATCGAGTGATTGCAGTTTTGGTTTCTGTTTTTTTAGCTTGGGGGACTTATCGTATATTTGAGAACCCAATCAGGTTTAGATTCAAATCCAAGTTGGTAGCTCCTTATCTTGCAATTTCCTTAACAGCTATCGCCGGAGCGGGGCTATATATATTCATGCAAAATGGACTTCAATCAAGAGAAGCTGTCAAAGCAAACACCATTATTACCACAGGCCAAATAAGTGGCGATCTCGGATTTTTAACAAAAGGCTGTGGTGTGGCTCCTGAGGATGAGGGCAAATTTGGGGACTGCATGAGAGATAGCAGAAGCACTCCTAGTTTTTTGTTGTTAGGAGATAGTAAAGCCTCCGCTCTATCAGCCGGAATATTCCTAAAATCATCAAAAGAAAAATCGTGGAAATTTATAGGAGGTAATGGACCAAATGGCGCCCCTATAATGGTTTTAAGTAACAATCAATTATACGAGCAATATCAAACACTATCGAAAATAGCACTTGAAGTTGTTACAAATGATAATGATATTAAAGTTGTCGTACTTACTGTCGCAACACGCGCCTTATTTCAGCTTAAAACTGATTATACGATTGAAGATCTACCGGAAAATCCAAATTTTGATGTTGCATACGCAGGACTAAAGAATGCAATAAGTAAAATGATTGACGCAGGAAAGAAAGTTGTACTCGTGGTTGACAACCCTAGCTTAAAAGATCCTAAACAATGCATAACTCGAAAAACAGCTTTCATATTGCTTGATAATTTTCTATCGCTGGATAACACATATCAATGCCACATATCATATGAAAGCCACTTGAAAACCTCTGAAAAATACAGAAAATTGCTTGAAAGTATCAGAGAGCTTAATCCAGAAATGATCTATATTTATGATCCTCTTCATTTACTCTGTGACATTCAACAAAATAAATGTACAACGGTACTGAATGGAAAACTGCTATATGGCTACTCTGATCATATATCTCCGTACACGAGCATGCTTATTGCCGAAGAGTTAGTTCCATTTGTTGAAAAAATAGCTAAATAGCTGCCGAAAAAACAAGAAAAATTATTTTTCCACCAAAAGAAAGGATTTCGATTGGTGGAAAAAATAACATTTATAGACTTGACCTTAGGCAACAATATCTTTCGTCTCGCCTTAATTTTGATGTGAAAGCAGAATTTAGTATTGAATATGCGTTGTTATATCTGAATGTAATTTTTCGCCAAGATACAATCTAACCAGCTCACGAAGATAACGCTTAAGATATTGATATTCCATATTCAACCTCAAGAATTTATAGGCTACAGTGTCTAATAAAAGTTTGGAAAACCTCTGTCTAAAAACATGTGTAAAAAATCCTATTTCAGGTAAATAAGCTCAATCTCTTTTTAGTATTACGAAAATATTTATTACTCTTCAATAATCATACTAATAGATTGGTTAAGACTTAGATTATTTGTATCTATGACAAAATCAGGACTGAGAGGGACCTCGTAAGGAGATGATACGCCTGTAAAGTGTGGGAGTTGTCCAGAGCGTGCCTTCTGATAAAGACCTTTTGGATCCCTACTTTCGCAAACCGCCAGCGAGGTACTCAAGTATATTTCACAGTAATTACTCTCTCCAATTATCTGTTTAGCCATATGGCGATCAGCATTAAAGGGGGTAATAAATGCGGTGATGACAATTAGTCCTGCATCATTCATTAATCGACTAACTTCTGCAATACGACGTATATTTTCAGACCGATCTTCAGATGAAAAACCTAAGTTTTTATTTAATCCATAACGAATGTTATCGCCGTCAAGCACGTAACAAAGCTTACCTTGATTAAACAAGGTTTCTTCCAAGCCATAAGCTAATGTGCTCTTCCCTGAACCGCTTAATCCTGTTATCCAATATGTGATCGCTTTTTGCTTGAGCAGACCTTCCCTTAGTTCCTTATCAATAGAACCTGATGTTTTCGTTAGATTTGATATAGTATTCATAACAGGTCATTTTTTAATATTAATTGACGATAAAAGCTTAATTGATGAAACTCTTCTTTCGCTTTGAATTTTTTTGCGTTGCTTTAATATTTCACCTAGTTTGCTTAAAGCATCAAACTTCGCTTTAAGGATTATCTTCCCCCGTCCTTTTAATAAAAAAAATAATATGGCGAAAAAATTTGCCGCCAAATGGAGTGGAAGAGAAAGCAAAAGCAATAAAAAAGGCATATTGCGTAGGTAAACCCAGATTAGATTTCGATGCCCATGGTAAATCGCAAAGTCACTATCTTGCCCACCCGAGGTCATAGAGCCTATATGACTCACTCTAGCCGAGGGTGCATACCAGCTTGTATAGCCCCGTGCTCTGAGACGAAAACCGAGATCAACATCCTCACAATAACAAAAGAATGACTCTTCGAATCCACCCACTTCAACCAATGCATCAAGTCGATACAGTGCTGCAGCAGCACAAGGAGAGAAAATTTCTCTCTCGAGTAGATCGTTATCAGTAATCAATTCACCATGCTTTTTTCGCCACATATAGCCACTGATGTGATAACAATCACCTATACCATCCACTATGCCGGGGAAACCGTGCATCAACTGTAGAGAACCGATTGATGCCGCGCTAGGATGTGAGGTCATCGCTGCCAATAAACTTTCGAGCCATTGTGGCTCGGGAAAAGCATCTGGATTTAACAACGCAACATAAGGAGTAGTAATTTTTTTTAACGCGATGTTATTCCCTCTCGCAAAACCCTCATTTTTATTTAATGCAATTATCTCTATGCGATCCATACCTATTACGGAGGCCAAACTATTATCCGTGCTTGCATTATCTACTACATAGATAACCTCCGGCGTTAAGGTTTGCTTTAGAAGGTGCTGAACACATTTTTTCAGTACCGTTCCTGCGTTCCAGTTAACGATTATCACGCTAATTGGTATTGTCGTATTTTGCATTTTTAACCTTATAGCGGCGGACTTATTTGACTTGAAGATATATCAAAAATGGGATTTACATTTATATTTAAAAAATGAACCGGAAAAATACTTTATATGTTTTATCCCCTTTTTAAATGCGCCACCACCAAAATGAACGATACGCAATTCAGGGTGGTGTACTACCCGACTGATTGTCGCTATACGACGGCTTAGATTAAAATCCTCAAAGTACATAAAAAAATCGGGATCAAAGCCGCCAATTTGTTGCGCAATAGATGTTCGCAGGAACATGTAGCAACCACTGGCCAACTCTATTTCAACAGGTACTTGCGTGGGAATAATGTCACGATATTCGTAGCGATAAAGTTTTTGTGCCATGAGTTTGCGCATAAATTCCAAGGAAAAAGCGCGCGCCAATAACACCAATAGTGAGGGTTTGCGCTTGGCAAGGTACTGCCGCTCACCGAACTCATCTACCGCATCCGGTGCCAGCAAACCCACCTGCGGATGTTGATTCATATAATCCAGTGCAAGGCTGATATTATTTTCAGCCAAGAGCACATCCGGATTAAGTACTAAATGATAGTGACTGGTGGTTTGCAGCAATGCGAGGTTGTTGCCGCTGCCATAACCAAGGTTTCCATGCCCCGTTAACAACGTGATTTTTTCAAAGTGAGCATAAAATGCAGACTGAATAGCACAGAGCGCGCGATAGTTTTTTTCATCGGGCCCGTTGTCTATTAAGTACAAATGGCTGACAGCCAAACGGCCTTGTGCCCTTGCATAGGCGCAAGCACAGGCAAGTGATTCTATTGTTGCGTTAAATGTACTGTTGTGAAGATTGTAGGTCACGCAAGAAATACTGAGTGATGCGGGCTCAGTTGCAGTGGAATCAGAAAGCGCCACAATTTACTCCGAAATGGCTTTTTTGTCGGCCAACCCAGAAATTAGCAATAGCTTTGCATTTTCTTTGCGGGTTCTATGCATAAAATCGCTAATTTCATAGAGCGGATCAAAATCAGCTTCAGAGTCCACGATCAAACTGAACAATTCCTGATAGCGATAATTTTCACAAAACCCTTTGGCTTGGTTAACTAAAGCTTCCAAGTCAGCGGCTGCCATTTTCTTTTCCTGGGCACGCATGATCCTCGGGTGAATAGTGCCTTCACAGTTGTCGCCACAAAGCAATTCTTCATACAACTTTTCCCCAGCGCGCAGACCAGTGAATTGGATTTCAATATCACCATTGGGGTTGTTTTCATCTCTGATGCTATAACCAGAGAGCAATGCCATTTCACGGGCGAGATCCAGAATTTTTACCGGTTCGCCCATATCCAACACAAATACATCGCCACCCTGTGCGATGGAGGCTGATTGAATAACCAACTGCGCTGCTTCACTGATAGTCATGAAGTAGCGCACTATGTCTTTATGGGTAACGGTGATGGGGCCACCCTTATTGATTTGCTCGCGAAAACGCGGCACTACGGAGCCGGAAGAGTCCAGTACATTGCCAAAGCGCACCATACTGAAAATAGTTTTGGACGGCCGAGAGGCGAGATCCTGCAGCACCAATTCAGCAAGACGCTTTGAGGCCCCCATGATGTTGGTGGGGCGTACCGCTTTATCGGTAGAGATTAATACGAAATTTTTAACATTGTTGCGCAGAGCGGCTTCGGCGGTGTTTTTTGTACCAAACAGGTTATTTTTAACACCTTCAATAATATTCTGCTCAACCATGGGGACATGTTTATAAGCAGCGGCGTGGTAAACACTGTGCACGTCAAATTGACGCATCACCATATCCAGCAGCGGAAAGTTTTGCACGGATCCCAATAAAGAAACCAGTTCCACTTGCGGTAATACACCGGCCTGCAGTGCGTTCAATTCTTTTTCAATGCGGTAGAGGTTGAACTCATTTTGTTCAAACAACACAATTTTGAGTGGCTTGAGTTTGATCAGTTGTCTACAGAGTTCGGAGCCAATCGAACCACCGGCACCAGTCACCATCACCGTTTTACCCGTGGTATTTTTGCTCATCAATACAGGGTTTGGTTCAACTGGGTCACGACCCAGCAGATCTTCAATCTGAATATTGCGCAACTCATTAATGCGCGCCACACCTTTGACTATGTCTGTCACCGGCGGAATAGTCTGCACCTGCACCAACAGCGGTTCGAGGTAGCGAATGATTCGTACTCGCTCCTGACGGTTGATATTACCCAAGGCCAGCAAAATACGGGTTACCGAGTACTGCTCAATCAGGGCAGCCAACTTGTGCGGGGGGTATACCGCCAACCCGCTGAGCACACTGCCATGTAGCCTTTTTTCATCATCTACAAATGCAACCGGATTAAACTCACCACTCAAGCGCAATTGGTTGGCCAGGTTATTGCCCGTTTCACCGGCACCGTAAATAACCACATTGATATTACCTCTCGGGGTAACCATTTTAACCACATTGCGAAATACCAACCGCGGTAATCCAATCAAAATCAGCGTGGTAAATACATAAATGATGGGAACAGAGCGCGGCAAAAATGCCTGGAAAAAGAAGGCACTGAGCGTCATTGCAAGGCTTGAAATAAGAATTCCGGTAAAAATGGTCACCATAGCGTGCTGGGTCATGTAGCGCAGAATGGCGCGGTACAACCCCATGCGAACAAAGGTGAAAATAGAAATAGCCAAAGTGAAAGCAAGACACAACAAAAGTGGTTGGTCGATGTTAATCCCTAAACTACCCAAGCGCAGGGCATAGGCAAGATAAAACGATCCAATTATAGCCAGCGCGTCATAAGCGATTGAAATTAATCGTTTTATTGGGCGGGGTGCACTAAGAAATTTGAGAATCAGCGAAGTTTTCATTAGTTCCTTCAGGCCTAAATCTATCCGGCTTGGATGGTATCAAGTGCATGCGCGCTTTAACAGTTTTAACCAGTAACAATTTGTTAGCGCTTCAGCAGTTTTTAACCCATTTTCAGGGTTTTGGTCGCCAGCCAAGTCGAGCGCACGTAGGTTGAATGTCCACTTCCAGATCGCCCGATAATTTATCCAGCTTTGCCCCTAGGCCAGGGCAGAGTGCGAGTACCGCAAGCAGCCACCTTGGGCAGTGAATCAATCTGGGCCGCGACTCCAGGCCAGAGGTGATCAGGCGGATAATATCGGCAGTACTGCGTGCCTGACCATCGCTCACCAACAAGGTCTGCCCTGCAGCCTCAGGATGAACAAGCGCGAGCGCAATAAGGCTGCACAAATTATCCAGTGACACCAGATCGCGGCGATTATTCAATCCGGCAAACGGCAGAGGCACCCCCATAGTCACCAAGCGCTGCAATAAAGCGAGATTACCCTTCATGACCCCACCCCATATAAGTGGCGGCCGGATGATTACGAGTTCAGTTGTGGTGCCATCCAACAGTTGATGTAATGCCTGCTCTGCCGCCCACTTGGAGCGACCGTAGATATCTTGTGGCGCAGCTGGGGAGTCAAAGCGATAAGGCGTGCCAAACGTAGCCTCACCGTTAACCTTGATACTGCTGATATAGATAAACCGTCGCACCCCGCGTGCTAAAGCAAGAGTGGCAAGTCTTCGCGTCTGCTCAAAGTTCACGGTCATATAAAGCGCTTCGGTTGCCGCATCGCTACGACCAGCTTGATGGGCCAGCGCCGCCAAATGGATTATGCCCTCCTGCCCCTGCAAACATGCGCGCACTTGCTCCTCCTGCTGCCAGTGTAGTATCTGATTAGAGGTGCCCTCCAGTTCAAACGGTGCGCGAGTCAACGTGGTAACTGCATGACCTTGGGCCACTAACAAAGGGCATAGAGCACGCCCCAGATAACCATTAGCGCCAGTCACAACCAACCGCATAGAAAAACATCCACAAATGTTTACAAGATTGAGAATTAAAGACGCACTAATAACGACCAACCGCGCCAATACTGCTAACCTTAGAGCGGCGATAAAAACAAAAGCAGCGCCAATAGGCAAGGTAATTCTCTACTCTAAATGATTATGCCAATCCATGAATGACAAGCGTTTCAATTCCATATTGCTGCTCGCCATAGCCGCCACGCTTATCGCGCTGTTATTACAGCAATATCTACCGCAAAAGCGCCTGACCCTTTTACCTAGCAACACCCCCAGTTATTTTTTTCATGCAGGCCCAGGTGAGGATGGATCCCCAGCGGCATTTTGGGTGGATGAACGCAAGCTTCACTGGCGCTGTACGCCTCCCCGCGATAACACCACTCCCTATTTCCCTTGCAGCTTCAACTTACTGCTGACCAATGACGGGCTGCGGGGAACCGATTTATCAGGCTATTCATACCTGAATGTCAAACTGAGGGTGATCGGCAAATCGCGCAAAATTCGCTTTGCAATGCGCAATTTCAACCCCGCCTATTCCACACCGGAGGATGCCAACAGTGGCAAGTTTATCTCCGTCAATATCCCTGTCGGCGACCTGCAAGGTGAGACGCGTATTGAGCTGAGTGAGTTCAAGGTGGCCGACTGGTGGTTGGATCAACTCAACATTCCCCGCATCCATGCACAACCCGAGCGCAGCAATATTACTACCCTGGGTATTGATTACGCCGAGGGTATGGAACCGGGTAACTACGACATGATCATGGAGAAAATTGAATTTGTGGGTGAGTGGGTGAGTGCGGAGACCTGGTATTTAGCGATTCTCACCGCCTGGCTGCTGGGTATTTTTAGCTACGCCATCATCCATTTAATCCGCCTGCGCGAACAGTCACGCCATGACGTACAGGTGATCAATACCCTTAACCAATACACTACTGAACTGCGCCGCGAAACCGACAAGTTCCGCCGTTTGTCTACCGTCGACCCACTGACCCAAGCCTACAACCGCTTTGGTATTGACCAGATTGTCAGCACTATGATCGCGCTGAATGAACGCGAAAGCGGTGCCGGCACGAATCCGGATTTTGCCTTGATCCTGATCGATATAGATCACTTCAAGCGCATCAATGATCGGCGCGGCCACGACACTGGCGACCGGGTTTTACAAGCGGTGGCCACCATTATCGCCAAGGCCATCGGCCGCAAGGATTATCTTGGGCGCTGGGGCGGTGAAGAATTTATTGTGCTGCTACCCAATAAACGCAAGGAATTTGCTATCGCCATGGCGGAGAAAATCCGCCTGTCAATTGATGGAACCCTATTTGAACCGGACAACCCACTCGCGGTAACTGCCAGTTTTGGGGTGAGCGACCGCTTGCCGGGAGAAGAGTTTAATGACACTTTCAAACGCGCCGATATAGCGCTCTATCAAGCCAAAGCCCAAGGGCGCAACTGTTCAGTGATGGCGAGCGATCGCCTTGATGACCACTGAGTTTGCAGTACCCGCCCATTAAAAAACCCGCCGTAGCGGGTTTTAATGCTTGCCAATACCATTTGTCCTAGAGCTTGTCGAAGGAGTCGGTAATCAGGCAATCGAAACGGCGCGCATCATAATCCACCACTCGCGCCACATCTTGCGGTTGAATGATGTTTTTAGCAGCCGCATCTTTGGCAAGCTCTTCGATAGAAGAGCCACTGATCTTGCCGGTATTTTTCGCCTTGAGGAATGACTGCCACACAGGACCAAGTGACAAAAGCATTTGATAGGTACCCTCCACGCGACCAAACGCATCCTCCGGGTCGTGGCTGACATAGAGGTACTGGCCGAGCATAGTGCGCACCGGATTCTCCTCCATGATTAAATCTCCCAGTTCGCGAATCAGATGATCATTGGGTTTCTTCACAATACTGCCAAACGGCATAGCAACAAAACTGATCACTTTGGCGAGGAATTTCACCGGGAAATTATCGGCAAAGTCACGCAGCGCCTCCTGTGCAATATAAAGTGCCCGGGTTAAGGCGTACTCTGCGTGCGCATCTTCTGCGCGGGTGCGTGCATGAGCAGAGTGGAATTTCAAAATCGCACAGGCGATAAACAACTGGCTGTGCACATCACCCAAGCGCGCTGACAGCAACTCGCGGCGCTTGAGATTGCCACCCAAAACCCCGAGGGCAATATCCGACATGGACGCTAAGGCCGCACTCAGCAGATTAATGCGCTGATACCAGCGCTTGCTGAAATCATCGGCATTGGCAGGCAGGCTGCTGAACCGACCACCCACTATGCCCAGCAATTTGGTGCGCAGCATGTTGTTGGCGATATGGCCAAGGTGCGAAGTAAACAACTTATCGAACTTTTTCAGGCCCTCGCTGCCGTTTTCCAACTGCATGGCCTGCATCTCTTCAAATAGGAAAGGATGGCAACGCATAGCGCCCTGCCCAAAGATCATCAGCGAGCGAGTAAGAATATTGGCACCCTCAACGGTAATCGCCACCGGTACCGAGTGGTAAGAAGCGACTAAAAAGTTGCGCGGGCCTTTTTGAATGGCGCGACCACCCACCACATCCATCGAGTGCTCAACCGATTTACGCATCAGTTCAGTGGCGTGATATTTAGCCATAGCGGTCATTACCGACGGTGCGCCGGTTTCCAAGCCCTTGGTAACGAACTGACGCATCGCCTCCAGGGTATAACCGGTCGCCGCGATTTCGGCAGTAGCTTCTTGCACCCCTTCAAACTTGCCGACTTCGGTATTGAACTGGCGACGAATACGCGCATAGGCGCCAACCATGCGGTAGTTCATTTCACCGCTGGCGGTAGACAGTGCCGGTAGCGAAACCCCGCGACCTGCACCGAGACATTCAATCAGCATGCGCCAACCCTTACCGGCCATGGCGGCGCCGCCGATGATCCAATCCACGGGGATAAATACATCCGTCCCATAAATAGGGCCATTCATAAAGGGTGAGCCGGGGTTGTGGCGCTTGCCAATCTCTACACCGGGGTGGTTGGCGGGGATCAATGCACAGGTAATACCGTAGTCAGTTTTGCTGGCATCCCCCAACAAACCTTCAGGGTCGTACACTTTAAAGGCCAAACCCACTACCGTTGCCACCGGGGCGAGGGTGATCCAGCGCTTGCTAAAGGTGAGCTTCAGGCCGATGACTTCCTGCCCTTCAAACATACCTTTGCAGACAATACCGGTATCGGGAATTGAACCCGCATCGGAGCCCGCTTCGGGGCCAGTCAGGCCAAAACAGGGAATCTCGGTACCGTTCGCCAAACCGGGCAACCAGCGCTGGCGCTGCTCTTCGGTGCCGTATTTGACCAGCAGCTCACCTGGGCCGAGGGAGTTGGGAACCATCGCCGTAACCGCCGCCGTGCCGGAACGGCTGGCGATTTTGCTCATAATGCGGCTTTGTGCGTAGGGGCTAAAATCGCGCCCGCCGTACTCTTTGGGGATAATCAACCCAAAGAAATTTTTGTCTTTGAGGAACTGCCATGCCTCTGGCGGCAGGTCTTTAAGGTCATTCTGGATCTTCCATTCGTCCAACAAAGCACAGAGTTCACTGACTTCGTTATCAATAAAGGACTGCTCTTCGGCGGTGAGTTGCGGCAGGCTGATTTCGGCAAACTCATTCCAATCGGGACGGCCGCTAAACAGCTGCTTTTCCCACCAGGTAGTACCGGCTTCCAGAGCATCGCGCTCAGTGGCGCTAATGGGCGGCATGGATTTTTTGAGCATGGCAAACACCGGTTTGGTGAGCAATGCGCGGCGCACGGAACCTACATTGAGCACAACCAGAATCAATGCCAAGGGCACCACTAACCAAGGGGAGAGCATAGCCGGGGTGATAGCACCGAGCACCAGCCAGGCGATAATCACAATCGATGACGCAGCAGCCAAAGCCACCTGACGGTAAGTCAGCACGGCGACCAATATCCATATCGCGAGTAAAGAAAGCAGTAACATCATTTTATTGACCTCTGATCCGTCTATCTGTGTTGGTTTTTATTGCTGATTTATTCTAATCATGGTTTTGCGGCGCAAACCCTACCACTAACCTTAGCCCAATACCGTTAAGTCGGTGATATTTCCATTGCAACACCCAAAACCTTGCCTTGCTTGCGGGCTGGCACAATTTACAACCGGCGTGCACCCAACAGCTGTTGCTCCAACTCATCTACCGCGAGCAATCGATCATCTATTAACTCAATACGACTATCGAGCAGATCCAGCTCAGCGTCTGCGTCCAGTGGTTTCACACTCAGCACACCCTGCTCGGCATTAAACATGTAGACACCCTGATCAGTATTCATCACCGCTTTGGCGCGCACCAGCGCCAACCCGGTCATCCAGCCGAAGAGTTGATTGAAGTCAAACACGATTGCGGGTTGGAACATCCAGCCACAGGAGTAAAACCCCTGCCCGCTATTTTCGCGGCGCAGATACTCCTTACCCTCCGGCAACTTAATTGCCGCATTGTAAAGCTCGCGCTGGGGACTGAGGCGGTTGGGTTTGGCGGCCGCGTGCAGGCCAGGGTGAACGAGTGTGTGAGCCTGGCGCGGATAATCCAGCCAGGGCAATTGTAGAGCCCCCTGCTCCACCGCAAACGACGCTTGTTTAGGCGGTGTAAAACTGGCGACAAGATCGTCGAAATTGGCGCGATCCAGCGGCGAACACTGGTCGATCTTGTTGGCAACCAGCACATCGGCCACGGCGAGTTGATCGTTAAATGTCGCATTGCCTATATAGCGCTCGTCACTCAGTTTGCGCGGATCAACGAGAGTCAGGGTCGCGCGCAAATCCAGCACTGTGTCGTAATATTCGCCGGTCAGGGTATTGATGATTTCTTCCGGGTGACCAAGGCCGGTGGGCTCAATCAAAATGCGGTCGGGTTTGGTGCGGGCGATAAGCATGTTCAGCGCCATTTTCATCGGTAGCCCCGCCACACAGCAAATGCAACCGCCCGGCACCTCACGCACATGGGCGTTACTCTCTTTGAGCAGCGCGCCATCGATACCAATTTCACCAAACTCATTCACCAGCACCGACCAAACCTCGCCCGCCGGTTTAGTCGCAAGCAAGTGTTTAATCGCCGTGGTTTTACCCACTCCTAAAAAGCCGGTGATGATATTGGTTGGAATCATGAAACATCCTTAACACGTTAAATGCCAAACAGGGCTGATGCAGGCAAGCTGCGCGGCCGCCAGTCTAGTGATAATCCACCCCCACTGAAACAGAGCGCGATAAATACTCCCCCCAAGACCATGACTATTTTTTATCAATACTGTGTAAAAATGTAACTAAATGTAATCGGTTGCAAATTTTTGTATGGATGACATAGGTCATAGTTTTAACTATTAAGCCCAAAGCCGCCCTCAAATAAAACTAACAAGTTGTTATTTTTCATATAGATAAATAAAAAACGTTAGAAGCCAATATTTTTATCTATCAAAAGACCCGCTTTTTTATAATTTTTTTTACGCACAAATCATTTGAAAATGTAAACGATTACAAATAGGATTCCGCCTTCTCGAGCATGGGACGGCAATTCATATTCAAGCCTCACCCGACCGAGCGCCTGGTCTTGAGCAACCTCACGGGCAATAGACGACATAACAAATCAAAAACTAGAGGACGTACGCATGAAGAGTTCTGCAAGTTTTAACCGGAAATTACTTTCCACCCTGATCGCCGCCAGTCTTGCCACGGGTGCCTACGCACAAGACCAAGGCTTGGAGGAAGTAGTAGTCACCGGTATTCGCGCGTCACTGACCAACTCTGTCAGTGTTAAACGCAATTCTGCCTCGGTAGTGGACGCCATCAGCGCTGAAGACATTGGCAAGCTGCCGGATACCACCATCGCCGACTCGCTGCAGCGTGTACCCGGCATTCAAATTCGCCGCAACGCCGGTGAAGGTTCAACCGTGAACGTGCGCGGTATGCCGCAGGTGAGCACCCTGTTGAATGGTGAACAATTCCTGAGCGCGGGCTCTATCACCACCGCCCAACCCGAATTTACCGATATTCCCGCCGAACTGCTGTCGCGCGTGGATGTCATTAAATCTGCTCAGGCCTCAACCCTGGCGGCCGGTGTTGCAGGTACTATCGACCTGAAAACCCGTCGCCCCTTTGACCTGGATTCAGGCTGGACTTTTGCGGGTTCTGCCGAAGCCTCACAAGGCCAGTACACCGATGACGATACCGGCCATAAAGTGAATGGTTTTGCCGGTTTTAATAACGGTGACAACTTTGGCGCTCTGGTCAGTGTTTCCAATTCCGAAGCCACACTGGCCAACTACCGCTACGGTATGTACAGCGACTGGTGGTTCCGCGGTTATAACGAAAATGGCGATTGGCCAGGCCGTGGCACACCTGCTGACCTGACTGGTGATGGCGATACCAACGACCAGGTTTTTGGCACCATCGACTACGGCGTTACCAACCGTATGGCGGAGCGCGAGCGTACCGGTGTCTCGGCAACGACCCAATTCCAGGTGAATGATCGCGTTGAATTATTGGCCGATGTTTTTTACACCAAGATGGACCAAGGCGATTACGTGAACGGCTTGATCGCCGATAACTCCTGGGCCCAGTACGACTGGGTTAGACCTGATGCTTCCACTCTGATCAATCGCGGCCCGGCGGTCGGTGGCAACGGTAAGGATTTTTACACCTCGTCCATTACCAACCTGGATGCCTTGCGGGTTATCGCCAAAGGCGAAACCCAAATAGATGAGCGCGAATCGCTGAACTTTAACCTGCAGGCCAATGTAGAGCTGACCGACAAGCTGAGCGGCTCGGTGCGCTACGCTCACGGCAATGCGACCAACGATCACACCGGCAGTTTTGCCGACGCACTACTGACCAGCGGCATGCAATCCGGCCTGCAAACCAGTTACGGCGGTGTAAAGGCGCCGGTTAACCCGGGTGGTTACGGCCCCAATGGCGAGCGCGTACCAGTGGTGGCCGACTTCTCCGGCAAACACCCCAGCATTCAATACCCCGCCGGTTTTGGTCAGGATATTAATAGCTACGGCTTGGTCTCCTCTTTCGCGCATCAAAACCGCGAAGAAGAATCGACGCTGGACGTGTTCCGCGTTGACGGTACTTACGACTTCCAGGACGGGGTAAAACTGGACTTCGGCTATCGCTTTGCCGACCGCGAAATCGAACGCTACCAATATGATCTGATCGCTCCCTTTACCGTGAAAGATGCCAATGGCGCGGATGTCACTGTCTACTCCAAATGGAAAGACTCAGGTATCGCCGGTGTGAAAGATGGCGACACCATTGCCCGCACCTTCAAGTTCACCGAGCTGCAAGAGCTGGGCTATATCCATCAGGTGAGCGATTTTGGCCCGGTTAGCGATGGCAATAGCTACTACTTCATCAACCCCAAAGCGATGAAAAATACGGCGGCGTTCCACGAGGCGCTCTACCCCGGCAACGTGCGACAAAAAGATGGCTCACAAAGTTTTGTAGTGGGCGACCAAACCCAAACCTTCTACATTCAAGGTTCATTTGAAGGTGAAGCTGGCCTGCCATATCAAGCCAACTTCGGTATGCAGTACGTAGAAACCAGCCTCGACATCACCCAATTTATCCCTTCGGTCGATACGACCAAGGTGACAGTGGATGGCGTGGTGTATCCGGCACTGGATGGTGTTGCACCGACTATCGCCGGTACCGAGGTAGTTGAACGCAAATTCAATGACTTCCTGCCACGTTTCAATATCGCCTTTGATACCAGCGAAGACACCAAGTTGCGCTTGGCCTACTCCAAAACCATGACCCAGTTGGATGCCAACGATCTGGGCTTGGGCCGCACCTATACCACCAATAACAACCCCGAATTGGGTGTGTTCCAGGTGGTTAGCGCGTCGCAAAACGGCAACCCCTACATGGAGCCATGGCGCGCCGATAACCTGGATTTGAGCTACGAGTGGTATTTCACCGAGAGCGGCATCCTGAGCCTGGGCATGTTCCGTGTGGATGTAGAAACCTCTATCGCCACTACCACGGTTCGAATTCCAACTGTCGCCGACTCGGACGGCGTCAACCGCAGACCGGGTGAAACCATGGATTTGACTACCCGTGGCAATACCGACGGCGGCGTGGTGAAGGGAATGGAATTGGGCTATCAGCAAGCGTTTGATTTCTTGCCTGGCGCCTGGGGTGGTTTGGGTGCAACGGTAAACTATACCTTTACTGATGGCACCGGCGGCGAAAAAGACTTCTATGGCGCAACTATGCCGATGGCCGATAACTCGGAAGATCAAGTCAACGCCGTGCTCTGGTACGAATACGACCGGTGGCAAGCGCGTGTTGCCTACAACTACCGCAGCGAGCGTTTTATTGGTCGCGCCTGGAACGACGGCAGCCCGGCCGCTTGGTGGCAAGCGCCGACCTCATACGTGGATGTTTCGGTTAGTTATGACATCAACGACAACCTGACGGTCTATGCGCAAGGCACCAATGTCACCGAAGAGTATGAAGAGACTTACATGCAATGGAGCGACGTAGTCGTTAACCAAAATGTGTATGAAGCTCGTTATACCCTGGGTGTCCGCGCCAAGTTCTAGGTAGAACGGGAGCCAGCCTCCCGTTCAAATAATCCGGAAGCCCATAAAAAAACTCTGCCTGGTGCAGAGTTTTTTTATGGGTATAAGAATCAGGCCGAAAAGCACCTCAACCCGATAATTGCCAGCGCATCAACAGCGCGCGATGGTCGTTAAAGTTCAAACTGCAGCGACGCAAAAATTCATCGACAGCAGCGATGTCGAAACACGCCTCCTCCGCAGTTGCCCTACGCAGCTGTTCACCTTTGGGCACAATTCCCATGCCGGTAAAAATGCTGTACCAGGAAGGTGCCGGATAATAATTGCCCAGCTGGAGCCGATTAATTTCCGCCGCTAAATCCTTACCGGCATACCAGCTGCGGTACAACTCCAACATAACTGGCGATACATCCTGCTGATTGGCAGTGTTAGCGCACCAATAGTCAGTGTCGCGCCGCGAACTGGTTTTGTAGTGGGTAACAATATAATCGCGCACGCCATCAAAATGATTATTCATACGTTGATTAAATTCAGCCTGTAGCCGATTGGTAAATTCCCCACGCGCAAAATATTCCGCAAAAATCGCGACCGTCTGCTGCACCAAAAATAACGCGGTCGCTTCCAACGGTTCGATAAAACCCTGCGCTAATCCCACCGCCAAACAATTGTGCGCCCAGTGCTGCTCCACCCGCCCAATTTTCATTTTCAAATGACGTACCGGTACGTCAGCATCCAATAACCCCAAGTGCGCACGCAATTCTGTTTCGGCTTGATCTGCCGAGCAAAAATCAGCGCTATACACATAACCATTGCCATAGCGATTGGTGAGTGGAATTTGCCAGGCCCAACCGCACGACATTGCAGTCGCAAGTGTTTGCGATGGAATTTTTTCACCAATAGTGGAAGGCATAGCCACAGCCGCATTGTTCAACAAATTATTGGCGTAACTTATAAAGGGAACCTGCAAGGTTTGTTGCAGCAACAAGCTGGAAAAACCGGTGCAGTCGACAAAAAAATCAGCAGCGATAATGCGCTGGTCCGCCGACTGCACGCTGGCAATATCACCATTTTCCCGTTGCTGTACCGCAACGACATGCGCAGACTCATGAATAACCCCCAGAGCCAGCGCTTTTTTCCGCAAAAATTGCCCGAGCAATGTGGAGTCAAAGTGATAGCCGTAATGCACGTCAAACGGAAAATGCTCCGGCGCTACAGGTGCAAGGCATTGTTGTGCCAGACGCGCAGCAATAAAAAAGCGATCGGGTTGAGCGTAAACATCCGCACCACGCAAACGCATTTGCGCGTTGTGCATAAACATCGGCAAGGTCTGGCGATCCAAGGCCGCCGAAAAAGGATGGAAATAGGATTCAAAACCAGCGTGGGTTGACCAGCCATCAAAGCGAATACCGCACTTGTAGGTGGCGTTGCATGCGGGCATCCACTCACTTTCCGCGATATTCAAACGATCAAAAAATAATTTAAGTGCAGGTGTTGAACCTTCCCCCACGCCAATAATGCCAATGTCGGGAGATTCAATTACACGGATACTGACCCCCTGCTGAATCCACTCGCGCGCCATAACCAACGCACTCATCCAGCCAGCGGTACCACCACCGACAATCACGATATTTTTCATAATAATTCTTTAGCAAACTTGCGAAGGATTCATCTTAACCTTACCGATGCAAGATGTAACCGTTATCATAAATTTTTGCACAGGAATTTTTCGCAAAGCGTCGTATAGTTAAGCCATGCTCGTTTAAATTCTGTGGTGCAACACTATGGCTTCTGTTCAAGTACAGGTGACCCGTTTTCTAAGGCTAATGGGCATAGTTGCGCTCTTTTCTGCCGCCTCCGCCACTGGTGATGTATTGCAGGTTAAATACATAGGCAATAACCATCAGGTCAGCGAACAATATTATCTTGCGCTGATTGCCGCTGCGCTTGAAACCACGCGCGCCAGCCATGGCCCTTATCACATCAATTTTTCTGAACAGACACTCACGTCCGAACGCAAACACGAGTTGTTGATTGCGGGTGACGCGTTGAATATTGATCGCCTGGTTGGCTTTCCGGTTGCGCAGGGGCCGCGGTTGAAATTACTCCGCATTGACCAACCTATATTGCAAGGCGCCATGGGCTACCGGGTGCTGTTGATTCACAAGGATAACCAGGCGCTATTTGACAAAATTTATGCACTCAACGAACTGCGCCAATTATCGATGGGTTTTGGACGCGGCTGGGAGGGGCATGTCTACACCCACAATCAATTTGCGGTAACTGAATCGCTGAACATGACCAGCCTGTTAAAAATGTTAGCGGCGCAGCGCTATATGTTTGTGCCCTTGAGCATTATTGAAATAGAAGATAATTATCTGCTGGACGGCGAGCGGGCCAAGAATCTGGCCATTGAAAAAAACCTGCTGCTCTATATGCCGCTGCCGGTTTATTTTTATGTGAGCCCCAATGCCCCCGAACTGGCAGAGCGACTGCAAAGTGGGTTACAGACCTTGAGCAAATCGGGTGCAATGGATGATTTATTTCGACAACACTTTGGCAGCCGATTGCAACGGCTCAACCTGTCCAAGCGCCGCTTGATCAAGTTGCAAAACCCCGACCAAAGTAGCGACTACCCCGAACAACATCATCAATGGTTAGGTAATTATTAACCGCTAGTGGTAGACAACATCTTTATAAGTCGGCGCCAATTTTGCGAGCAACCGGTTTTGCGTTGCAACCGGCACACCACATTGTTCCATGGCCAAAATCAAATCATCCACAATCGCATTAAATTCGGTGTTGGTGTAGTTATACCCGGCGTGAATGGTTTTCATGGAGTCCCCCTGATATTCGCAAGGGCCTTGCACCAGGGCGCAGACATAATTGGTAAACCCGATTTTAAATTTCTGCATATTCACGCCTTTGAAGCGATGTTTTACCCGCTCGTCTTGTGCGAAATTTAAAATCATCTGATGGGTAATATTGGCAATTCCCTCGCGTTGACCCAGCGCATCGTAAAGCGAGGGCTCTCTGGGTGAACTTGTGCAGGCGGATAGCAACAAAAAAATACTCATCATTAACATCGGGCGCAGTAACATTATTAAAAACTCCCCTGCAGCGATAAATACCAACCGGTTTGATCTTTAAAGGTGGCCACTTCACCCAAGTCCACATAAGCAGCAACCAGCGCTACGCGTTTATTAGGAAACCAGCCAACAAATACTGTCTGCCAGTCATCCTCTTTAATAAAGGATAAGTTGTTGGGCTTTTGGCGATATTCGGTGCCCAGAAGCCAATGGCGATTCACTAAGACACCCGCGGATATCTCTGGCAGCAATTCATAGTCATCATTTTTATCGCCGCCAAAACCCACCAATCCGGTTTGATTGGCCTTGGTATAACGCAAGTTCGCATTGAGTAATAAATTGCGGTGCAACAATCCACCCAGAATTAATTTGGTGGCAGTGAAATTGATATCGGTGCCCGAATCGTCCTTTGCACCAACCGCTGCAGGCACCAAAAAATCCAGATTCTTTTTATGCTGAACGCCAATACTCAGCTGCGGTAGCCGTGTATAAATTAAATCGCCGGCCACACGCACCTTGGCAGAAATAATTCGCTGGCTAATGGAATCGCTCGGCAGGGACAAGGCGGCGGTTAAAGAATCGTGAGTCAGTTTTTGCTGCGCGATGGATAGCTCCACGCGATTGCGCCAACTCCAGCTGCCGCCAATCGCTTCCAATTGATAATCGCCGGTATCCACATAACTTGCAAAGGCGGTAGCGCTCTGCTCTTCCTGCGCGCCGTAACCGGAAATAACCGCCATAGGCACTATGCCACCACCGGCACTGCCTTCAATGGTTGTTGCGCCGCCGGTTGCCAATAAGCGGCTGCGCTTGATGGGTTGGTCGGCCGCCAAATCAGTATCGGTAACCGCGTGCACAAACAATGTTGGCAGCAATAACACAATACTCAATAACATTTTGGGGACAGTCATTTTTTTGATAGCCATTATTTTCATGCGCGCAACTCCGCCAGATACCGATTCACCCACTGGATAAAATCTTCCGCTGGTAGCGGCTTGCTATACAAGTAGCCTTGAGCGGTATCGCAGCCGTAATCTTTTAATAAGGTTTTAATCGCCTCGGATTCAACACCTTCCGCCGTAATGCTCAAGCCGAGGGTATGCCCTAAATCAATCGTGGAGCGCACAATCAATTGATCATCAGCGCTGGTGTCCAAATTTAAAATAAAAGATTTATCAATTTTTAATTCCGAAACCGGCAATTTTTTTAATTGCGAGAGCGACGAATAACCAGTGCCAAAATCATCAATCGACAAGGTCAAACCCAGGTCGCGCAAACGGCGCAAATTATTCAGGCATTTATCGGCCTCGCGCATGATGGCGCTCTCGGTAATTTCCAATACCAAATGCTCGGCAGGTACACGTTGTGACTGCAACAACTCCGCGACATAGGCCGGCAGGTCATCCACTAGCAAATCAAGCGCCGAGAGGTTCACCGAGCAGGTGATATTAATCTGCAGATCCAACAAACGACGCAAATGGGTTACTGCCGTTTTTAACGCCCAGCGCGTGAGCAAGGTAATTTGCCCGGAACTTTCTATGACACTGATAAATTCATCCGGGCTAACAAAACCCATCTCCGGATGGTGCCAGCGCACCAGCGCTTCCGAACCCAGGTTATCGGGCTGATCCAAATTTATTTTCGGCTGGTAGTACAAACTGATATGGCCGGCATTTAACGAGGGTTCAAATTCGCGAAACAAATGCAAACGGCGCAAATGTTTTTCATCCCAACCCGGTTGATACCAACAGCTGCGCTGTTCGCTCGCGCGCCCCTCATTTAAGGCGAGATTAGCGCGGCGCAACAACGAATCCGCCGAATCGGCATCCGCCGGATAGGTCGCCAAACCGATATTCATTTCCACACTGACTTGAATACCGCTGACCTGTAGTGGCGTTTTAAACCCGGCATGGATCAATTCAACCAGCTCATTCACCGTCTCTTTATCGGGCGCCATTAAAATAGCTAAAAACTCATCGCTACCAAACCGCAATACTTCACCGTGCGTTAACAACCGGTGAATTTTTTGGCCGACTTCGCGCAACACCGCATCGCCAATTTCCTGGCTGAGTTCATCGTTGATCTGGGTAAAATTTTTAATATCTATCACTAACAAAAATACGGCTTGTTTCAGCGGTCGCGAGCGCGAAATCGCCTCTTCCAAACGCGGAAAAATTACCAGCCGATTAGGCAGGCCGGTCAGCGGATCATGCTCTGATTGATACAACACTTGCTGTTCACGCTCACCAATCGCTTTTTGCATGCTGATAAAAGCGCGTGCCAAATCGCCCAACTCATCATTGGATTTCACCGCAATCGGGGTGGAATAAAAACCACCGGCAATGCGCCGCGCAATTGTGGCTAACAAGGTCACCGGGCGCGTGACGCTGCGCGCTAAAAATAATGCCGCTATACCGGCAAGCACAGAAAACACCAACGCCAGCACAAACAACTGCACATTTAAATGCGAAAAGTGCGCGAGGGATTGGCTTAAAGATACCTGTAATACGGCAATCAACTGCTGGTTTTGACGCGCCGCCGGCACCGCCAGGGAAATAAAATCGTCATAGATAAATACATCGCCCAACTTCTCGCGCTGTGTTAATTGGCGAATTAAATTCTGTGGTTGCTCATGGCTAAGCGTGCCGTTGAGATAATGAAAGCCATCGTCTAACTGACTGACAAACGACACTTCCAGACCGGTCAGTTTGCGCAGTTCTGCGCTGAAATCCTGTTTTATTTCAAAACCCATTCCCGCAAGGCCAATTACCACTGGCGCCTTGACCGTAAACATTACAAATTGGTAGGCGCGACCATCCACAAAAATAATGTCATACGCCTGACCGCGGCGCTGGGCCTGATCTTGCAAGTTGGCAAATTCATCGCCCACCTGCAATGCAAAACTTTCACTGCTGGCCACTAATTTGCCATCGCGACCAATCATCACACCGATATCCGCTTTCACCCGCGCCGAGTGATTCATTAATGCCGAGGCAATGGTTTTTTCATCGTTAGTGGCTACCGCATCCTTAAAGCCAAAATCTTCCGTAAGCACTTTTACCGAGAGCGCCAACTGCTCAACATTTTTTTGCATGATGCGCGTAAACAACTCGCCACCAGCGAGTAATTCAACACGCGCATTTTGTGTCACCGCTTTATTAATGATGACACGTGTCGCGAGGTAGGAAATCGTTTCCAGCACAATCACTAACCCGATTAAAAAAGTTAGCAATTTGAGCAGATAACTAAACTTTGGCATTCCGGGTTCCGGTTAAAACAAGTTGGAGTAATCGTCTGCTGGCGCAGCGTTATCGGGAGGGTTCAGCTTCTCCAGGCGAATAGTCTGCGCTGCTGCACTCTCATTTAACTGCACCGCACTTGCCGGGTAGTCGCCGGGCAAACGGGGATGATAGACCTGTAATTGATAGCTGCCTGCAGGTGCGCTGATGCTCACCTTGCCGGTGTTATCGGTCACTGCAAAATACTCGCTGTCCACCACATAAATATAGGCCACCATGGAATCGTGAATATTACAGCCCAGCACTACAGTGCCTGGTTTATCAAACACTACTGGCTCCGCGGTCATACCGTGATAGAGACGCAACTCAAATTTTTTCGCTGGCGAAAAGGAATAGACGTGGTGGCGAACATCGTCGCCATTGGGAAAACGCACCTGGGTATTGGTGCGAATGGCGAGCACCTTGGGCACAAACATATTCTGCCGCTGGTCCATCAGTGCGGTAGGTACATCGGTGTAATTGGGTTGCTGCGCGGGAATCAGGGCGATAACCCCATCTGCCAGCGGTGCACCGTCGGCGTCTACCAAGGTCGCCGTAAATTGCGCCGCAGCGACATTCATGGAGATAAGAAAAAAGCTGCACCACAAGGGGACTTTGCTAACCCAAAAAAAATATTTCATTGTGCAATATCTCTTATTAATTCGCAGCGATTGCGACCATTGGCTTTGGCGCGGTACAGCGCTTTGTCGGCGCGTTCAAATGCACTGGCTAAATCATCGCCCGCTTTAAATTCGGTTAATCCAATAGAGATGCTGATGGACATAGGTTGGTTTTTGTAATTAAACGCCGCCTTGGCAATTGCCTCACGCAATTTTTCCAACACCACGAGCGCAGATTCGGCATCGGTTTCCGGCATAAATGCCACAAACTCTTCGCCGCCATAGCGACAGAAAAAATCCACTTCACGCAGGCGTTTGGCAATCGAGCGCCCAATTACTTTAATCACTCGGTCGCCCGCCTGATGACCAAAGTTATCGTTTATCTTTTTAAAATAATCGATATCAAAAATCGCAATCGTCAATGGCCGTTGGTAGCGCTGCCAGCGCTGCACTTCTGCTACGGCGCGTTCGTTGTAGGCCTCGCGGTTAGGCAGCTCAGTGAGCGGGTCATGCAATGCTTTGTGCCGATGTTTTTCCAGACTGGAGCGATTTTGCTCCGCCTCACTTTCCATCAGTTTTATTTTTTCGCCCAGCGTCGCTAACTGCTGCGCCAATTGATGTTGGTTGATATCGCTGCTCTGGTACTGATCAATTGCCTGGCGAATATTGCCAATCTGGGATTTCACCCGGTCTTTGAGTTGATTGATGTCGGTGGCACTATTGGCACTGGTTTCCAAATCACTCATCTCGCGCATTACGTCGTCTTGTAACTTGCGCGATGCCGCGAGTTCCTGTTGGTTATTTTTAACCGCGCCGCCCAACAACCCATAAATTTCGGCCAATTCCTGATTGACGTTTTTTAAATAATTGGCAAACGCCTGATTCGCCGCGAGGTAGGCCTCCATCACCAGATCGCGCACAGCCTCCAGTGTTGGGATTAGCGCTGTTTGTGCCAACCCATTCGCCACCTGGCGGCGGATAGCATCAACCTTGTCCTTTATCGCCGCTTCATTTTCAAGGCTGAGTAAAAACTGGTTCAGCACCCGTGCAATTTCCTCAGCATATTCCGGTGCCAGTTCAGGCACCTGACTTTTGGCGCGCGGGGCAATGTTCAGGGAAACGCGCGCCTCCTCGCGATGCTGTTCCAGCGCCGCTTGCGATTCTTCCTGTGCCAATGCATCAGGGTTATCCATATCTGCCAAGAGATCGGCGGCAGTCGTTTGAGGCTCCGCTTTGGCTCCCAGTAAGCGTTCAAAAAAACCGGTCTTTGGCTGTTCGATTTCCTCCAGCGCCAACTGTTGGATTTTGGCCAGCTGCTGCAACAGCGCCGGATAGAGGCGCACTTTCTTACTACGCTGGGGCAGCTGGGAAAGATAATCGCCCAACTCTTTTTTTACACTGCGCGACAATTTGAATTGCTGCAACGGTTTGGTCACGTCCATCAACGCCTGGCGCACATCCTGCGAGCCCTGTTCGCGCTGCTGCTCAAAGCTCAACGCCGCACGCTCCAACTGTTGGAGAATGTCGGACATATCCACCGTGCTCATATCGCCACGCAGCTTTTCACGCAGGCTGGCGAGAATCCGATCCAGTACTTCATCCTGTCCATCGGCGGCAATGCTCACGCGCACCAACGCGCTGCGCAAAATGGCCTGCTGCTCGGCAAACTTTTTTTCCAGCTGATCCTGTTCATCAAGCGCATTCAAATACTTTTCGCGCCAGTTATTTTTATCGCTGTTATTTGCTGTCATACAACCTGTGGGGACCTGCTTAATCGGGGCGTTGAAAAGGGAGTCTGTTGAGTATAGCCAGTGCTGCTTAAATCACATTTTTAGCGTCACAGAAAAACAAAACCCGCGCAGCGTAACGCGGCGCGGGTTTCAGGCAACAGCCTGGAAAAAGTTATTGCGCGGGCGCTGTGGTACCGCGTTCAGCGCGAATCTTGGCAACCAGAAAATCCACCACTTTCAGCATCTCGGCATGACCACCCGCCAAACGCGAGCTGATGCGGTATTTGCCATCAACCACCATTTCCGGTGTGCCGGTGATTTTGTAGCTGCGCGCACGGGCTTCAGCTTGTTTGATCTGGCTGGTAACACCAAAGGAGTTATAGGTGCTCAGTGCCTTGGCCTTGTCAACGCCGTAGGTAGCGAAAAAGTCAGCCCACTGTTCAGCACTATTGATTTGTTTGCGCTCCAAATGCAGGGCGTTAAAAACGGCCATGTGGGTTTTTTCTTTCAGCTTAAGCGCTACAGAGGTGTAGTAACCACGCACCAGCGGCTCCATCTGCGGATTCCACATAGCATGGGTTTGACTCAGGTAAACATCTGACTCCTGCTTTTTTTCCCAGGCTTGCAGCATGGGTTCAAAATCAAAGCAATGCGGGCAGGAATAGGCGAATACTTCCGCTACTTCAATTTTGCTGGGGTCACTGGTGCGTACCGGCTGCTCCAGTACCACGTAGTGTTGACCTTCTTTATAAGTATCAGCTGATTCCTGGGCACAGGCACTCAGCGAAAACACCAGCCCTAACAGGGCAACCAAAATACGCATAAACCGCTCCTCAATACTTATATTGTTGATGTAATAGTTGTGCAAAAACCTGTGGGTTTAGTCCTGCAATAGACTGACTAGTTCCCAACTTGGGCCGGATTCTGCGACCCAAGGTCATATCTGTAAGTTGATGTAATAGTTGTGCAAAAACCTGTGGGTTTAGTCCTGCAATAGACTGACTAGTTCCCAACTTGGGCCGGATTCTGCGACCCAAGGTCATATCTGTAAAGAGCAGATACAAAAAAGGCGACCGGAGTCGCCTTTTTTAACACTTGTTAACTCTCGCAGCGATCAGTGCAAACCGGCGATGTAGTTAGCCAAAGCAACTATCTCGGCATCACTCAATGGGGCAGCAATCGAACGCATGGTCATTTGGTCGCCATCGTTAGTGCGATCGCCCGCGCGGAAAGCGCGCAATTGTTTTTCGATATATTCCGGATGTTGCCCGCTCAAGCGTGGGAAACCAGCAGCAACGTTGCCCTTGGCATCCGGTGCGTGACAACCGGTACAAGCAGGGACACCCGTACTGATATTACCTGCACGAAAGGTGCGTGCACCCAAGGCCAAGGCATCCACTTTCAAACCGGAGTTGACCTGCACTTGCAATGGTTTGGAACCAGACAGTTGCATAGTTTGAGCCGCGTAGTGAGCGGCTATGTCTGCCAGATCCTGCTCATTCAAGTTGGCCAACAAACCCACCATTTCCGGCACTTTACGGCCGGTAGTTTCTTTTTTGGCGGCGTCCTGCTCCAGGTCCCAGGCTTGAATATCCTGCAACTGTTTAACAAGGTATTTCTCGCCCAAACCAGCCAATTTCGGGAAGGTTCCAACCAGGCTATTGCCGTCGGCGCCGTGACAGGCACCACATACGGCTGCCTTGGCAGCACCCGCTGTAGCATCGCCAGCCGCCATAGCGCCCTGGGCAACCGCTACCAGACCCAGTGATAAAAGTGCATTTCGTACGATATGTTTCATTGGCTAATCCGATTTGATCGATGAATCTGATTGTTATGCGTGCGTCTTTGGTGGCAAGTATATACGCAAGAAATTCGGGTTAGGTTCGCTTAATGACAAGTCAACAAGCTACAATCTCACCCCTATTCCGCATGAATCCCGCTTTTGGCGCGCACGGCGGCCCGAAAAGCGCCGGCATTATATTACCAACGCGCTAATAACACACTATTTTGAAGGGTTATTATCTTGACCGAGATCGTATTTACCAAGGCTTATTTCACCAAGAGCGCACCCAGTATCCGCGAGTGTCCTCCAGAGACTGGCTATGAAGTCGCCTTTGCGGGTCGCTCCAACGCCGGTAAATCCAGTGCGATTAATGCGTTGACCAACCAAAAGCTGGCACGCACCAGTAAAACCCCCGGTCGCACCCAGTTAATCAACTTTTTTAACCTGAGCGATACCCAGCGCCTGGTGGACTTGCCCGGTTACGGCTACGCCAAGGTTTCGCGCGATCAAAAAGAAAAATGGCAGCGCGACTTGTCGGAATACCTGCAAAAACGCCAGTGCTTGCAAGGTTTGATCCTGCTGATGGATATTCGTCACCCACTGCAGGACTTTGACACCACCATGCTCAACTGGGCGATCAAGGGCAATATGCCGGTGCACATCCTGCTCACCAAAGCCGACAAACTCAGTCGTATGCAGGCTAACAATTCCCTATTCGCGGTGCAAAAGCAGCTCAAACAAGCGAAACTCGATCAATTGGTCAGTATCCAGTGTTTTTCAGCGTTGAAATATGCTGGCCTCGATGAACTCAAAGCGAAATTGCAATCCTGGCTCGCACCGGAATCGGCACAATTGGATACAGCTGGCACAGCGCCAAGCGCGACATCGCAGCAATAGAACCCCCCAATAAAAAAATCCGATGATTTGTGAAAATCATCGGATAAAAAACTGGCACCCTTGGGGTGGCGCCAGATGGGCTAGAGTAAAACAACCAAAGACGGGAGGAAAATACACACGTTAAATCAATAAGTTGGCTTAACTGGTTACTCTGACCTAAGGGCTGGCAATAAAGTTCAGTGAAATTTTTCAAATACGCTCGGTGCAACATTTTTTGCACAATTTAGTGATCGAGGTCACCTCTCGCGGCATCAAAACCATCCAATCGTCACCTTATCCCCCCTGAATACCGCGCCTGTGATTGCCAAATAACAGGCAAAAAAAACCCCGATAAAATCGGGGTTGGCTTAGCTTAATTGACTTCATGCTCAGCTGGCTTAAACGCCATTAGGGGAGGAGTTAGCTCATGATCGTAAAACACACATAACTGAGACCCACCCCTTTCAAATTAAGTTCAACAAATTTGTAAATAAATTTGCACAATCTTTGGTTAATTCAGTAAACATTAATAAAAACAACGCCTTAGCTTGTTAAAAAAATTTACATAGCGCTTAATGTGCCTCATCCCAGTTATCGCCCACACCCGCTTCCACCAGTAACGGCACCTTCAGCGACGCTGCCGCCGACATGCGTTCAATTAACCCTGCACGTACGCTATCGAGTTGTGACTCAGCGACTTCCAGTACCAATTCATCGTGTACTTGCATGATGATTTTGGCATCCAATCCCGTTTCATCCAGCCAGGCCTGCACCTTAATCATCGCGGTTTTGATGATATCGGCAGCCGTACCCTGCATGGGGGCATTAATAGCGGTGCGCTCGGCGCCCATTTGCAGGTTTTTGTTTTTGGCGTTGATCTCCGGCAGATATAGGCGACGACCAAACAAGGTCTCCACATAACCCTGCTCATGGGCAAGCGCGCGGATATTGTTCATATAGCGCTGCACACCCGGGTAGCGCTCAAAGTAGCGGTCGATATATTGCTGTGCTTCGTTGCGCCCGAGATGTAGTTGTTTGGCGAGACCAAAGGCCGACATGCCGTAGATCAAACCAAAGTTGATCGCCTTGGCACTGCGACGCATTTCCGGGCTGACCGCATCCAACGCCACGCCAAATACTTCGGCGGCGGTGGCACGGTGTACATCCAGCCCTTTTTCAAAGGCGCTGAGCAGGCCGGCGTCATCCGACAAGTGCGCCATAATGCGCAGTTCAATTTGCGAGTAGTCCGCCGCTACCAATTTATAACCTTGGGGGGCGATAAACGCCTGGCGAATACGGCGCCCCTCTTCCGTTTTAATCGGAATATTTTGCAGGTTGGGATCTTGCGAGGATAAACGCCCGGTTGCCGCTACCGCTTGATGATAGCTGGTATGTATGCGGCCAGTGCGCGGGTTAATCACCAGCGGCAATTTATCGGTGTAGGTCGATTTTAATTTTGCGAGGCCGCGATACTCCATCAACACTTTGGGCAGCGGATAATCCAGTGCCAACTCTTGCAACACCTCCTCTGCAGTTGAAGGCGTACCTGTCGGTGTTTTTTTAATAACGGGCAACTTCTGTTGTTCAAATAAAATCGCGCCTAATTGTTTGGGCGAACTTAAATTAAATTCTTGCCCGGCAATCTCAAAGGCTTTGCGCTCAAGTTGTGTTAATCGCTCACCTAATTCAATACTGTGTTTGCCGAGCAACTTGGCATCCACCAACGCGCCGTTGCGCTCAATAAGCGACAACACTGGCACCAGCGGCATTTCAATATTTTCAAATACATTTTTTAGCGATTCAATTTTTTCTAACTGCGGCCAAAAAAATTGATGCAAGCGCAGAGTGATATCGGCGTCTTCCGCCGCGTAGTGTCCGGCGTCCTCAATTTTTAATTGGTTAAAGCTGAGCTGTTTTACACCTTTGCCCGCCAGCTCTTCAAAG
Organism: Cellvibrio sp. KY-YJ-3; assembly: GCF_008806955.1. Classification (NCBI taxonomy): domain Bacteria; kingdom Pseudomonadati; phylum Pseudomonadota; class Gammaproteobacteria; order Cellvibrionales; family Cellvibrionaceae; genus Cellvibrio; species Cellvibrio sp. KY-YJ-3. Next base: position 722,337 of record NZ_CP031727.1, read on the forward strand.
GTGACGGTTTTGTAATCCAAATAATTTTGTGCAAGGTCATCCATATTGTGGCGACTGCCTATGGAGTTCCATACATAGGATTCCAGCATGGTATCGAATTTAATACCGCGCAATTCGATGTTGTAATTGAGCAGCACACTGCGATCGTATTTTAAATTCTGGCCAATTTTTATTTTATTGGCATCTTCCAAAATGGGTTTTAATTGTTCCAGCACCCACTCCAGCGGCAGTTGCTCGGGTGCGCCCATGTAGTCGTGACCACAGGGCACATAGGCGGCGATACCGGCTTCAATCGCAAAATTCACCCCGACAATTTTGGCATCCATAATTTCCAGCGCGGTGGTTTCAGTATCAAACGAAAAAGCGCTGGCGTTTTGCAGGCGCAGCAACCACTCGGCAAATAAATTTTTATCAGTAATGATGTCGTAGCGAATTTCCTGCGGAGCAACAGCACTAACGGATTCAATTTTTTCTTCATCATTATTACTGAGAGTAAGATTATTCGCGGCGCCAGGTTGGTCTGTGGCATGTTGCGCGATGGCGCTTTCACCTAAATCTTTTACCCAACTTTTAAATTCCAACTCTTCAAATAATTCGCGCAAGCGCTGATTATCGGGTGCTGAAAGATGAATAGATTCCGGGCTCAGCGGCAATTCCACATCCACTTTAATCGTGGCCAAGCGATAAGACAGATAAGCCATATCGCGATGCTCAAGCAATTTTTCCGGCATGGTTTTGGCGCCGCGAAAGGACAGGCTGCGCACTTTTTCCAAGTCAGCATAAATCGCATCCAAGCCGCCCATACCCTGAATTAACCCCTGCGCGGTTTTTTCACCCACCCCGGGCACACCGGGAATATTGTCAACCTTGTCGCCCATGAGCGCGAGGTAATCAATCATCAACTCCGGACCAAAACCGTACTTGGCATTAACGCCGGGAATATCCAATACCGTTTCAGTCATGGTATTGACCAAAGTGACATGCTCATTCACCAGCTGCGCCATGTCTTTATCGCCGGTGGAAATCACTACATCGCGTTTTTGTTCGGTGGCTTGGCGCGCGAGGGTGCCAATCACATCGTCGGCCTCTACTCCCTCTATTACTAATAGCGGCAACCCCATGGCTTGCACTATGTCGTGAATGGGTTGTACCTGCGGGCGCAAATCGTCGGGCATAGGCGGGCGATTGGCTTTGTATTCGGCAAACATGTCGTCGCGGAAGGTTTTGCCTTTGGCATCAAAGACTACGGCAATAGGACTGCGCGGGTAGTCCTTCACCAACCGACGCATCATATTTACCACCCCTTTGACCGCACCCGTGGGCTGGCCTTTGGAATTGGTGAGTGGTGGCAGGGCGTGATAGGCGCGATAGAGGTAGGAAGAACCATCAACAAGCACCAGAGGCGGCTGATTTTGGAGAGTCTCGGTCATAGAAATATCTGCACTAAAGGGGCTGTAAATAGGCCGCAGGATACACCAAAGGCCCAGCGATCGAGCCAGAGCCATAACGCAATCCCCCCAAAGGTAACAATCAGGGAAGCGATGATTACAAAAGTGTTACCACTACAAAAATGTGTTACCAGACGACAAAGCTCGTGCGATTTATAGGATAACCAGCTAAGTTTCGGTATTTATTCACATTTTATAGATTTCAATAACAAAAAGATTTAACGAAGCACTAGCCAATCAAATTTAATGTGTTACCATGAGTAACATAAGGTAACAAAAGAGCTTAACCCGCTTCTGATGTTACCCAAACGCTAGACCTAAACACTTTACCCAAGACAAATAGGTTGCTCACAAGGCAACTGGAATTGAATGATCCATCGGAGGAACCCACGATGAAAAAGACCACACTGATATTTGCAACTTTGTTACTGACCGCAACCGGCGCTTATGCCGATGATGCCAAGAATCAAGAATTGACCCTGGCCGCTGCCGATTTAGGCGTAAAGGCGACTTGGGTTGAAACTCAGGAAGACGCGGAAGCGCGTATTGCTGATGAATTGACTGCTAAAGAAGATGCCCTGAACGACAAGGCACACGCCAAACTCGAAGAGCAGTTGGAAGCCAAACTGGCCAAGCAGTTCGAACTCTGATTGAAACACTGAAACACCGGTTGTAGCCGGACTGGTCAACTGCTAATCCGGCAAGTATTTTCTCGTTATTGTTTTGTTTGACCCTTTATTTTCTCCTCGTGTATTAGCCCTGCAAAGACTTGATAAGTGTTATCGAGCCGCTGCGGGGCTCTTTTTTTGTACAGAATCACAAATTTGTCATTTGCTTTTTAGGTTGGCGTCAAAACAAACATCAGTAACTGGCAGCTGACCTAGACTGATCAGGAACGCTGCTTTTATAAGCCGTTTTTTGCGTGCAGATGTATCAGCCACAGCAATAAACCATCGCGATGTTTATTCTTTCTGTCGGGTATTAACACCCCTATTTGCACAGGACTGTTTATGGATACTTTAATCTTCTCGCAAACGGCGATTTTTCGCCTGCAACAATTAGCCAGCTGCATTTATCACAAAACAGGAATTCGCCATCGCATGGCGACACAAGAAGGAATGCTGGAACTGCTGCGCGATGGCAGCGCGTCACGCGATGCGGAGGTGCGCGAGTATTACGATTCATTTGTGCTGGAGTTAAACAAACGCCAGCTGGACATGCTGGAAGCGCGCAATGTAAAACTGCGCAAACCCTTTCACAGCTCAGTGATTGGCGGCGCCACTGTCAGCACTATCCGCAAGACAGCGTAAAAAACTCTGCCCTAATTGCTCCATCAACATGCGATAGCTGGATACTTGCTCATTACCCACAGGGTCCAGCATACCGATATTCAAGCCCAACGAATGCGCCATTTCCTCTAGCGAACTGCTGTTATGGTAGGGCTCCAAAAAGACACAACGCCCCTCTTTTGCTAGTACATCGCGCAATTCCTGCAAATGTTTCGCGCCCGGGCGACGCTCCGGCGTAAAGGTTACATAGGCCAATTGATGCAGGCCGTAATGGCTAACAAAGTGGCTGTAGCCCTCGTGATACACCGCAAAACCCAAGGGCTTTACCGGCGCCAACTGCTTGAGCAACTGCGCATCCAACTCCACTAACGACTGACTAAAACGCTCGGCATTGAGGGTAAATTGTGCACCCGACTCAGGCGCAATTTGAGTCAGGCGCTCGGCCAGTGCACGGGCGATAACCGCCGCATTGCGCGGATCCAGCCAGATATGTGGATCGCCGCTGGTGTGCTGATGCTGATTGTCGCGACTGGTATGGGCATGATCGTGATTATCGAGTTCAGGCCAAAATAAATCGCTCAAGCCATAGGTTGTCAGCACTTGTTGCGCCGGCAAACTGGCGAGTGGGCGCGCCAGAAAACTCTCCAATTCCGCTCCCACCCACAGCACCAAATCCGCATCGCGCAGGCGACGGTGATCGGACATTTTGAGCGGATAATCATGGGCTGAGGCTGTTACAGGCAGCAGAGTATCGATATCCGCATGACTGCCAGCCACCTCCTGGGCGATAAGCGCCAGTGGTTTAATGCTGGCCAACACCTTGGGTTTGGCCGCCGCCGTGCTCGCCAATGAACATAGCAACAACGCCATCAAGGTGCGACAAATAAAAGCCAGGGGGAAAACAAAACCCAAGCGGGGTAAACCCATGATTGTGAATCCTGTAACACCGCGCAACGGCGGCAGTGAAATAAATGCCCGAACAAAGGTTATATAGTAACATAGCCAACTCATTCCTCGCCTGCCCCACACAGAGATGGGCGCGCGCCAACCGACAGTGACAACGCTATGGAACACACACCGCTCGCCTGCAGCCATCACGATCACGGCCATTGTATTAGCGATGCATTAGAAGCCGCGCGCCAACTGTGCCTGAGCCGCGGTGTGCGCCTGACCGATTTGCGCTTGCAGGTGCTGGAGCTGATCTGGCAAAACCACAAACCGCTCGGCGCCTATACCCTGATGGAGATGTTGGCCAAAGCCAATACCCGCCGTGTGGCGCCGCCAACGGTATATCGCGCGCTGGATTTCCTGCTGGAGCAGGGGCTGATCCATCGTATTAATGTACTCAATGCCTTTATCGGCTGCCCGTCGCCCGGCACCAAACACCAGAGTCATTTTTTGATCTGCCGCGCCTGTGGCATTGCGGTGGAACTGGATCAACCGCAGTTGAGCGAACAAATTCTGGCGGTCGCGCAAGACGCAGGTTTTACCGTGGAAACCCAGGCGCTGGAAGTATCTGGACTCTGCGCCAACTGTGCCAACCACACACCTGAGCGAGCGACGGCATGAGTGAGTTATTGATTAAAGCCCGCGGCTTGGGTGTGCTGCGCAATGGACGGCAGATTCTGCAAAACGCCGATCTGGATCTCGCGGCAGGCAAAATCGTTACCCTGATTGGCCCCAATGGCGCAGGCAAAACCACGTTGGTGCGTGCCGTACTTGGGCTGATTAAGATCGATCAGGGCAGCATCGAAAAAGCAGCGGATTTACGCATTGGCTATATGCCGCAAAAGCTCCATTTGGATGCCAGCTTGCCGCTCACTGTGGCGCGCTTTCTGGCGCTGGGTGGCAAAGCGCGTGTGGATTTGGGTGAGATACTGCAACTGACCGGTATCGATAAACTGATCAATATGCCGATCCAATCCCTCTCGGGTGGCGAAACCCAGCGGGTATTGCTCGCGCGTGCGCTATTGCGCGACCCCCAACTTCTGGTACTGGACGAACCGGTGCAAGGTGTGGATGTGGGCGGCCAATCGGCGCTCTACGCATTGATTAACGAGATTCGCAACCAGCGCCACTGCGGCGTGTTATTAGTCTCCCACGACCTGCATTTGGTGATGGCAACCACCGACACCGTGATCTGCCTCAACCAGCATGTATGCTGCCACGGCCACCCGGAACAAGTCACCAATCACCCGGCCTACCTTGCGCTCTTTGGCGATGCGCTGGGCGGGGCGGTGGTGACGCCGCAAGTCGCCATTTACACCCATCACCACGATCACCAACACGATGCCCACGGTAACGTCATTAACGCCAAACCCGGCGACCATGTGCATACCAGCAGCTGCGGACACGACCACCATGCCTGATTTTTTACTGCTCGCCCTGCTCGCCGGTATTGCCGTGGCCCTGGTTGCTGGCCCACTGGGTGCCTTTGCCGTCTGGCGGCGCATGGCTTATTTTGGCGATACCCTCGCCCATTCGGCACTGCTGGGTGTGACCTTTGGTTTGCTGCTGGACATCAACCTCAACCTCGCCATAGCGCTGGGGTGCCTGTTATTGGCACTGATTTTGGTCGCCCTGCAAAACAATCGCTTTCTCGCCACCGATACGCTGCTGGGCATTCTCTCCCACTCCACTCTCGCCCTCGGTTTGGTATGTGTCAGTGTGTTTAGCGAGAGCCGCATCGACCTGCTCGCCTATTTATTTGGTGATATTTTGTCAGTCAGCCAAGGCGATGTGATCAGTATCTGGGTGATTTCGCTCGCGGTACTGGCGGCGCTGATCTGGCTCTGGCGACCACTATTGGCGATTACCGTACACGAGGAATTGGCGCAGGTAGAAGGTGTACCGGTGACGCGGGTGCGCACCGCACTGATGTTATTGATGGCACTGGTGATTGCGATTGCGATGAAAGTGGTCGGTGTATTGCTGATTACCGCGCTGCTGATTATCCCCGCCGCCGCCAGCCGCCGCCTGAGCCGCACCCCGGAACAGATGGCCATTATCGCCAGCCTGTTGGGCATGCTGGCCGTAGTTGCCGGTTTGGGCGCGTCCTATTTATGGGACAGCCCCGCCGGGCCCGCGATAGTGCTGTCAGCCACCGTTATGTTCAGCCTGACCCTGCTCAAAAAGCAGCAGAATTGAATCGGCGATGATCGGTTTGTAAGCCAAAGCGCACAAACAATAGCGAAATTTGCGACTGTTTTCACATTGTCGCCTGGTAGATACTGCGATCTGTCGTGCCGTACCCAATGACTGGAGTGGCGGCTAAATCAGCAAGGACAGAACCGATGACTACCCTCAATATTGGCAATCAGGCATACAACAGTCAGGATGTTGCGCACAAAGTGCAAAGCGACATCCAGTTTTTGGAGTCACGTATCGCCCTGCTGCGCGAGCAAACTAACCCCAACCCGCAAGTGCTGCAAATCTATGCACAAATGCTGGAGAGCCGTCAGGCCGTACTCGGCTGGCTCAACCAGAGTGAAATGCAAAAAGCCTTGGATAAATTGGGCTAGCTGTCACCCAAACTTCATCAAAATGTTGCGTTTCCGTCATGTTTTCGCCGCAATATGCTGCGAAACAGCTCAGGAAACGCACTATGAATACTTCTGCCAATCACCTCGCTGCTGCTCTAGCCCTACCTGTTGTCGCTGTGGACAACACCCCCAAACCCACCGCCAGTTTGATTAATGCGCGCACCGTGTGGATCTCCGATATCCACCTGGGTTTTCGCGATTGCAAGGCCGATTACCTGCTCGATTTTCTCAACCGGATTCACTGCGACACGCTTTATCTGGTGGGTGATATTGTCGATTTATGGTCGCTCAAACGCCGCTTCTGCTGGCCCGCCAAACACTATCAAGTAATGCTCAAATTCTACGAACTGGCCGCTAAGGGTATGCGTGTAGTCTATGTGCCAGGCAATCACGACGACCCCATGCGCCACTTCAGCGGCGAACTCTTTGGACCAATCGAAATCGCCCACGAACATGAATATGTCACCGCCGATGGCAAGCGTTTACTGATCATGCACGGTGATGCGATGGACGCCTACATCAATCACAGCTGGTTAAAACGCGTGATTGGCGATCACGGTTACGAGTTATTGCTGTTTATCAACCGCTGGTCAGACCGGCTGCGCAAGCTGGTGGGACGACCTTATTTTTCGCTCGCGGGTCTGATTAAAAGCAATATCAAAGGCGCCAAAGCGGCGATAGCAACTTACGAGAAAGAAGCCTTAGCGGAGGCAAAACGGCGCGGCTACGACGGTGTGGTGTGCGGACACATTCACTACCCGGCGCTGCGTGAAGAAGGGGGTTTGCGCTACGCCAATTGCGGCGATTGGATCGAAAGCTGCACGGCACTGGTGGAGGATCACCAGGGTGTGATGCGCCTGTTGCATCACAGCGACACCATTCAATGGCAGGAGCTGGAGCAGCTGCGCCAGGCTTAAGGCACAAGCTATACAACAAAAGGCGCCGCCACTGGCGCCTTACTCATCGAATTGTCATATTCATCCACTAAGCTGGCGCGCTAGTCCATCGCGAGAGTTGCCGCCATGCTTGACCCTCATCGGCCCGCCTCAGAGTCAGCGCCACTGGATGAACGTCTGACGTCTGCCACTGGGCCACTTAAACGTTATATCCAGCGAATTGCGCCAAACAGCAGCGATGCAGCGGATATCTACCAAGAATCTATCCTGCGGGTGATAGAGCAAGCCCGCACCCAACCACTGCGCAACCCGCTGGCCTATGCGGTGCGTATCGCGCGCAATTTGTTACTGAGTGGCAAACGCCAAACCCTGTCGCTGGAAACCCTGGATGACCTCAGCAGCCCGCTCCCCTGCCCGGAAGAACGCACCAGTCAACGCCAACGTGCCGAACTGCTTACCGGTTTTTTGGCGACCATGCCCGTCCAGCGGCGTGAAGTATTAATTCGTCGTCGCCTGCAGGGCGAATCACGCGAGCAGATAGCGGCGGCAATGGGCCTGAGCGAAGCGGCCGTTAAAAAACACATGACCCGCGCGCTCGCCGATTTGCAGCGTTTTTTAGACAACCATCGCCACTTTTAAGCCTTTTGATTGCAATGAATACGATTCCTGTGAATAGCGACAATGATGATTACCAGACGGCGGCCGAATGGCTGGAACAGCTGAGTGAACAACCGCTGGATGAACTTTCCAAACGCCGCCTGCTACTGTGGCTGGATAGCAATAACGAACGCCGCGCGCTGTTTGAACGCATGCTTAGCACTTGGGCTGACCCGGCGCTAACCCAAGCCGCGCATAGCCTGCTGGCTAGTCAGCAAACGCGCACAGCGGCTAGTGCCAGCGCAGGTTTCAGACGGGGCGCCGCCTGGGCCTTGTGCCTTACGCTCTGCGTTGCACTGCTGGTAAGCAATCGCTTTTTGGGCGAGGCACCTGCGGCCAAAACCCTGCCCTTTGCCACTGCCAACGGTATTCGCCACGACCTGCAACTAAGCGACGGTTCGCTGCTGGAGATCAGCCCGGCCAGCCGTTTGGCCATCACCCTTAGTGCACAGCAGCGCAACATCGAGCTGCAAGCAGGCGCCACCTATTTCCGCGTTGCCAAGGATAAAACCCGCCCCTTTGCAGTGACTATTGGTACTGCCAGTGTGGTGGCGGTGGGCACTGAATTTAATATCGACAAACGCCTGCATGAAACTGAAGTCACCGTTTATGAAGGCGCAATTGAAGTCCGCGCCAACCCCGCCGCCCAACCGCTACTGCTGCGGGCCGGTGAACGCGCGCTCATTAGCGCCAAAGGCGTAGAGACAGTGGCTGTCAATCTGGCCGAACTGGTGGATTGGCGCTCGGGCTGGCTGGAATTGCAAAACGGCAGTTTGGGGCTGGTGGTGGAGCAACTCAACCGCTACAGCCCTACGCCCATTCAATTGGCAGACCCCGCGCTCGCCAAGATTGCTGTCGCAGGCCGCTTTCGCCTCAAAGAGGTAGATACAACCCTGCAATTGATGGCCGAATTACATCAGCTCGAGCAGCGCCAGATCACCCAACAAGGCAAAGCCGTCATCCAACTGTTTGCCCGGCAGTGAAACCTTAACACCACACCATGAAATCCTCCGGCAGATACAGGCATTTACCGGGATTGATCGTCGCGGGTCTGCTGCTGACAAGCATGGGTACTACTCATGCACAGGCGGATGCCAAACTCCCGGCGGCCGCCACTGCACTCAACCTACCCGCGCAACCCCTGAGCGACGCCCTTACCCACGCGGCGCGCCAACTGCAGGTGAGTATTGTGTTCGACCCACGCGCACTGGCAGGTGCCACAGCACCGGCGCTACAAGGATATTTCAGCCCGGAGCAAGCACTGCAGGAATTGCTGGCAAACACCGATTTTATCGCCCTGCAGCGCCCCTCCGGCTGGTTGATTCAAACGCGTCCACCGCTCATCACCCCTGTGCCACCGGCAGTACCAACCAGCACAACGCAAACTGTGGAGCAGCTGTTGGTGCTAGGCAGTTACAGCAAAAACCAGCAGACAGCCATCGATCAGAAACGCCGCAATAATCGCTTCATGGAGAGCATTTTCGCCGAGGATATCGCCAAATTCCCCGCCCACAATATTGCCGAGGCGATTCAGCGCAGCCCCGGTATTTCGGTGGTGCGCGACCGCGGCGAGGCGCTGTTTTTAAGCATTCGCGGCCTACCCACCCAATTCAATCGCGTCAGCCTGAATGGCCACCCGCTCACGGTGAACGAAAATGTACGCAACTCCGAGCAGTACGGGCGCCGCTTCCACTACGACACCTTCCCCGCCGAGTTGGTGGCCGGGGTTGATGTGCGCAAAAGCACAGCGGCGGGCGATGAAGAAGGTGCAATTGGCGGCAGTGTGGATATCCGCTCCTTTGCGCCGCTGAGGATTGGAGAGCCGCGCCTGAGCCTGAGTGCAAGCGCCAACAGCGCCGAGCTAGTGGGCGATTGGCGCCCCAAGTTGGCGGCGCTGGGCAACTGGGTCAACGGCGACCGAACGCTAGGTTTTACTCTCGCAGGCGCTTACAACCAACGCCATTTGCGACAGGATCGCGCACTCAACTTCCGCTGGCAGCACCTATCTGTAAACCAATTGCCAACAGGGGGCGACCGCGACATGTTAGTCACCCCCGCCGGGGTGCGCCCCACCCTGGAACTGGAACGGCGTGAACGCTTGGGGTTGAGCAGCAGCTTGCAGTGGCACCCCAACGAATCCTGGCAGTTGGATGTGCACTGGCTGCAGCTGCACCAGCAGATCGATTATCAGGAATACAGCTACAGCGCCGACTATGACAGCGAGGGATTGCTGAACGATACCCTGCAAACCCGCGGCAATGCCTTGGTCGCGGGCAGCACCGACACCGGCTCAGTGCAAATCGGCCACGAATCTGCCGGCTTGGAAGATAACAATCGCATGCTGGATATCGCCCTCGGCTGGCAGGGCGACGACTGGCAACTCAGCACCAGTTGGGTGAACAGCCGCGCCAGCAGCGGCAACCCAGAGGCGGTGAAACGCACCCGCCTGCGCCGCACCCGGGATGTCAGTTTCAGTTTTGATTACACCGCCACCAACGCACTACCGCAGATTGATTACCAGAATATAAACCTGCTCGACCCCGGCAATTTCCCCGGCCGCCGCCTGGAATGGCGCAGCACCCGCAGCACAGACAGCGACAATGCGCTCAAGCTGGATAGCACCCGCACACTCGATCACCCGCTCTGGCACAGCCTGGACCTAGGCCTGCACTGGCGCCGCCACAGCCGCGACTACTGGCGCAAGGATCGCCTCGTGAGCGAAGGCATAACCGGCGTTTATTTCCCCAGCGACTATTTTGTCGCCCTGCCGGTCGCTGACTTTTTGGGCAATACCCGCCGCCTGCCCCACAACTGGTTGGTGCCCAAGGCGGAAAAATTTTGGCAAGGTGTTGATGAACAAGCGTTTTATCAATCCTCCTTAAGCAACGAGGACTTACAAAATAGCTACCGCATTAGAGAGGACAGCCACGCGCTTTATCTCCAGCTGAATTTGGATGCCAGCCAAGGCCGCTGGCCGCTACGCGGCGATATAGGATTGCGCTTGGTGGCAACCGACCAACAGGCACAGAGCGGCGTACAAACCGCGACCAACGAGCAGCGCTATCAGCAGACCTATAGGCAACTGCTGCCAGCTGCAAATCTGGTGGTAGAGTTGGATGAACAATTACTCTGGCGCTCCGCACTGGCAAAGGTGATGGCGCGCCCCGAGTTTCAGGATCTGGCGCCAAGGCTCACCCTCAACTCCGGCGACATAGCCACCGCCACCGGCGGCAACCCGGAATTAAAACCCGTCACCGGCTGGCAATGGGACAGCGCACTGGAATACTACCCTGCCGAAAAAATGCTGTTATCGGCAGGGATATTTGCCAAAAACCTGGATAATTTCTTCCAAACCAGCACCCGCACACAAGTGATTAACGGCACTGCCTACGAACTCACCCGCCCCGACAATGGCGCCCGCGCCGACATCGCCGGCATCGAACTCGCGTGGCAACAAACCCTGCCCGAACCACTGCAACACTGGGGTGTAAACGCCAATTACACCCACACCTGGACGCGCGCCAGCTATCGCACCGCTACAGGCACTAGCGACAACTCAAGCACTAACATCACCCGCGACCGGCTCGCCGATGTGGCGCGCAACAGCGTTAACCTGGGAATTTACCGCGAAACCGACCACTGGCATTGGCGCGCCCACTACAGCTGGCGCGATCAAGTACTCAATCAGGTCGCCAGCAGTAACCTCGCGGCACAAAACATAGAAGCTTTCGGCACCCTGGACATGCACCTGAGCTGGCAGCTGAATTCCAATCTCAGCCTCAGCATGGACGCCACCAACCTCACCAACGCCGCCCAGTGGGAAAGTGTGTTGGATGGCGAATTCGCTGGTTACACCCATTACGGGCGCAGTTTTTGGGTGGGTGTTAGCTTTAAACTCTGAACCTGATATCAAAGGGAATTAGCCCAACTTATCAATCCCCTTGGCGCGGCTGCGCAGGTTGCCCCAGGGGCCGGTGATGGCGAGGGTGAAGCCGGGGCGTTGGATGTTGACGAACAGCGTAGTGCCGTCGGGGGAGAAACAGGCGCCACAGAATTCACCTTTGTCGGGGTGGGCGTTCATCGCGAGGGTGTAGATGCGCCCGTCCGGAGTGAGGCCGCGCAGGTAGTTCACCGTATCCGGGTTTTCCGAGTAGCTGTCTTCGCAGATGATCAGGTCGCCCCAGGGTGCCACGGCGATGTTGTCGCAGGATTCCAAAATGGCACGGTTGTGGGTTTCATAGACTAATTCCATCACCCCCGGCTGCTCTGTTTCGCGCGCCGTGCCTTCAAACGCGCTGGGCTGATAGCGCCACACCTGGCCGATTTTGAGCGGGCCGCCACCAGTCGCCGCAAAGAGTACTTCGCGGGTTTTGTCGTCGCGCAGGGCAAAAGCCAGACCTTCGCCGCGTGCAAAAATCGCCGCGCCTTTGGCTTCACCGCGAGTATTCAAATCACCCTCGGGGGAGGTGACATTCTCCAGGTCGATCCACTCGCATTCAAAGCGCTGGCGCATAGCAACGGGTTGCGCATTCTTGTCCTGCGCGTCTTCCGGCCAGTTGCGGGTATTGGCACTCGGCCAGCCGCGAATGACCAAGGCTTGCAGCTGTCCGCCCTCCGCCAGTTTGCCCGGGGTTTTGGGGATAAAGCGGTAAAACAGGCTGCGATCCGTATCTTCCGAGAGGTACACAATGCCGTTGGTGCTATCGACCGCCGCCGCTTCGTGTACAAAACGCCCCATATCCTTGAGCGGCACCGGGTCGACCAAGCCCTTGCCGAGTGACGGCACTTCAAAGATATAGCCGTGTTCGCGGCCGTAGCCCTGGGCTTTGCCGACCAGCGTCTCCTCACAGCTGAGCCAACTGCCCCAAGGCGTGGCGCCACCGGCACAGTTGCGTGCGGTGCCCACCAAACTCAGGTGACTGCGCTCCACCCGCTGGCTGCGATGGCTGTAAACCAGGGTGCTGGTGCCGCCATTGACGGGCAGACCGCCGAAGCTGTCGTAACCTTTGCGGCCGACATGTTTGCGCGCCAAATCCTTATCGCCGCCGAAGGCATCAATTTCCTCGCCCACGGAATCCAGTTCGTGGTTGCGCACCAGAATGCATTTGCTCAGATCACCCGGCAGCGGGAAGGCGGCCATACCGTCCATCGCGCTGGGGGTAATCAACCCATCGCTCATGCGGTCGCCGGTGCGGGCGATAATTTTGTAACTGAAATCGCGCGGCAAATTGAGAATGCCCGCCGGGTCGGCCAGCAGCTGGCCGACTTTATCGATCCCGTAAACCGGGTCTTGGGCGTAGACCTGTGCCTGCAGTTGCAAACTGCGCAGGCCGCCCAGTGCGATGGCGGTAGCGCTGGCATTTTTAAGAAAGTGACGACGGGTTAAACGCATAAAAAAACATCCACAAAAGTAAATAACAGACATTGGAAAACCAGCGCTGTTTTTGACGCAAAAATATGACTATTAGATGACAACCAAGCACAGCACCAAAAAAAGGCCGAGCTGAAATGACTGCCAAGCCTGAAATTGGGAAATGCAAACTTCGTCATACCCGCGAACGCGGGTATCCATAAAATGCCTCTGGACTCCTGCGTTCGCAGGAGTGACGAATGGCTTAGAAACTGGCGCGCACCCCCAAGGAATAGGTGCTGCCGTAGTCGGTATAACTGCGGAATTCATCGCCCTGCACAAAATCCTGCTGGGCTTGGTCGGTGATGTTGATACCTTCCACAAATACCGTGACATTGTCCGACAGGTCATAAGACGCGCTTAAATCCAGGGTGCCGAACTCCGCTTTGTTTTCCGAGGCGAGGCTGTTGGTGCCAATCTGGTTCAACACACCATCGCGCCAGCTGTAGCTCAGGCGCAGACCGAAGCCGTCCTTTTCATAAAAGGCGGTGATGTTGTAGCTGTTTTTGGCGACATCTTCCAACTCGCCTTTGACCGATTTGTCGTTGTCCACATAGACGGCGCTAGAGTCGGTCCAGGTGTAGTTGGCCTGCAGACCCAAGCCGTCAAACGGCGCGGGCAGTTGGTCAAATACCTGTTGATAAGCCACTTCCATCCCGGTCACTTCGGCGTTGGAGCCGTTGACCTTGGAGCTGAGTTCATAGACCACGCCGTTGAACAGCAAATCCGACTTTTGGGTTTGGATAAAGGTGTCAATATCCTTGTAGAAAATACCGGCCGAGAGCGCGGTTACCTTGTCCAGATACCATTCCAGCGTCAGGTCGTACTGCCAGGCTTCAAAGGGGTTGAGCAGCGGGTTGCCGCCACTGGCGGTGTTGACGTCACCGGAGTTAAAGGTCAGGCGCGGCGCCATGTCTTGCAGATCCGGGCGGGTAATTACCTTGGCCACGGCAGCGCGGGTGAGCAAATCGTCCGTCCAGTTGAGGGTGAAGTTGGCCGAGGGCAGCACATCGGTATAGTCCTCGTCAAAGCTCACCGGCGTAGTCACACCGCCTACAGACGCATGACCGGAAGAGGTCTGTTCAGTTTGGGCGACGCGCACACCGACATTACCCTTGAGCGGCAAACCGCCCAGCTGGTGCTCCATATCCACCATCCCATAGGCCGAGGTGATGGTCTCTTCGATGCGGTAGGAGTTGCGCAAATCGCCCGAGGACAGGGGCGCTGCCAAGTCGGTCGCGCTGGGGTAGTTGCTCCAGAATTTACTTTCGTCCGGCACCAGCCACAGGGTGGGGAATTCGCCTTTGGCATCGCCGAGGAAAACGCTCACCGGGAAGGGTTCAAAGTAGCTCTCGTCAAACACTTCACCTTCAATGCCATTGATCAACACCAAGTCGCGGCGGTCATAGTTGCGCGAACGCTCACGCAGTTTGATGCCAGTGGTGAATTTGGTGAGGCCGGCGACATTCAGCTCGCGCTCGGCATCAAACTTAAGCGCCTGCTCTTCGTCTTCCGCGCGAATTGTGCGCCATTCCAAACGGCGCCCCAACCACTGCTCGGGGTCGGTCAAGTCGGCGTTTTGATAGGTGATGCTGGGTACCGAGTCGCCATCCACTTTGGGGAAGTAGAAATCAAAGGCCACGCCGCTGGTGCGACGGAAACGGGTGCGGATAATCGGGTCGGCGTCTTCACTGTCGGCGGTGGAGTGGAACAGGTCGCCGGAGAGTTTCCAGTTGCCCAGATAGAGCGCGCCGTTTAAGCCCAACGCCAGATTTTCATCGTTGATGCCCGAACTTTCGCGGCCGATTTGCACTGCGCCATCGGTGGTGGAGCCGCCAATCAAGGCGCCATTGCGGATCACCGCCGAACCGGGGGTAAGTTTGTTGAGGTTGTAATCCGCGCTGTAGGTGAACTCGTCGTAGTTCACTGTTTGGTCAACGTAGAAAATATCGAAGTTAACTTCGGCTATGTCACTCGGGCGCCATTGCAAGGCGGAGGCTATACCCACGCGCTCGCGGTCTTCCAATTCCAGGGTGGGGCGAATGCCGCCGGGGGTGATGATGGGGCCGGAATCCACTGTGCCATCGCCGTCAGTATCTATGCCAGCGGATTGGGTCCAGCCAAAGTTGAGCGAGCGATCCTGACGCACACTGCGCTCGGCGTAAGCGGCGGAAACCAGCGCGCCAAAGGTGCTGTCGCTGTTGCTCCAACTCGCCAAACCGGACAGACGCGGGTCAGTTTTATCGGCTAATTCAGAGTGGCTGGCTTGCAGCGAGCCGGTGTATTTGCTGCCGTCCAAATCCAGCGGCTTGAAGGTTTTGATATTGACCGTGCCGCCGATGGCGCCTTCATCCAAATCGGCGGTGGGGCTTTTGATCACTTCCACGCTGGAGACCAGCTCGGCAGGTAAAGTGTCAAAACGGAACTGGCGACCGAACTGCCCGGAGGTGCGCACGTTTTCGTTGACCGCCATGGCGCGACTATTGAGGCTGGTCACTTGGAAGTTGGAACCCAGACCACGCACCCGCACATACACACCTTCGCCACGGTCGCGCACCACTGCCACACCGGTCACGCGCTGCAAAGCTTCCGCGATATTTTGTGCGGGGAATTTGCCTATATCTTCCGAGGCGATGGCATCCACCACGCCGGTTGCATTGCGTTTGGTGTCCAACGCCGATTGCAAACTTCTGCTGTAACTACCCTGCACGACCACTTCTTCGAGCAGATCATTTTGTACGGCGCTAGTTTGGGCAACAGTGTTTTGGGAAAAAACAGAAAGGCTGGTCAAGGCAATACTGCCGATGGCAGCGGCCAATAAATTGCTAGGAAAAAATGGGGTTTTCATGAGTCTCTCTCTGGTTGGTTGTATTGGCCGCAAGGCCTCTGGCAACTACCAAGAGAGAGCTGGAACGAAAAAGGGGACACATTTTTTTATATTTTTAACGGCGCGTTCAATTCACCGTTTTTGTCATGCAACTGCAACTTGCCACTGGTTGAATAGCGCGTTTTTTACGCCTCCAGCGCTTGTAACGCCACTGCCACCACAAAGCCCAGCGCCGCAATCAACCCCGACATCTCATGGGTTTCGGCAAAGGCTTCAGGGATCATGGTTTCCACCACCATCGCAAAAATACCGCCAGCGGCCACACAGGTGATCAGCGCTTTTACCTGCAGCGGAGCAGCGCCAAAAAACACCGCGCCCAGAATCGCAAATACACCCGAGCAAAACGCGATGCCGCCCCACAGACGCAACATAAACCAGCCGCTGCGCCCGGCACGACGCATACCGGCAGTGCTGGATAGCGCCTCGGGAATATTGGAGATAAAAATCGCGGCGATGGTGGCCAAACTGAGTTTGCCTCCGCTCGCCACTAGCAACCCTATGGCGATGGATTCCGGGATGCCGTCCAGCAGGGTGCCAGCGGCTATGGCAACACCGGTATTTTCCGCCGCCGGTTGCTGGGTGTGGGAGCGTTTGCGGTGTTTTACACCGGGGCTATTCAACCGATGATTCACCAGCGAGAACACCAGTGCGCCACCCATAAAACCACCGGCAATCCACAGCACACTGGCCTGCGCCAGCGCCTCGCCCACCAATTCAAAACTGAGCGCTGCAACCAGAATACCGCTGCCAAACGCCATGACATAGGCGACAGCTTTGGGCGGGAAGCGGATAAACCACCCCAAAAGCGCGCCGATCAACAGCGCACTGGAGGCGACAAAGCCCCAAAATCCCGCCTCCAGCCATGCCGGTATCACTGGGGGTCAAACCAGCAGCGCACATTGTCCGGCAGAGGCACGGATTTTCCGTCCACTGCACTCACCCACACCACTTTGGAATAGCCTTCAGCGGCGGGTGTATCCGGGTGGGACTGGGTGTAAACCAGGTACTTGACCATAAAGCTGGAGCGCCCCGGCTCACTCAAAAACACATCGATACGCAGCAGTTCCGGGTGGAAAATCGGACGCAAAAAAGTGCAGCCAATAGTGACCACCACCGGATGGGTGTCACTTTTGAGTGGCAGGCCTTTTTCCAGCATCCACTGGAAACGCGCCTCTTCAAAATAGCGAAAATAGAGGGTGTTATTCACATGGCCGTAAGCGTCCATATCGCCCCAGCGCACGGGAATCTGGCAGGAATAAAAGGGTTTAACAGCGGTTTCGTTACTCATAATGGCTCCTTAGTTTGCCTTCCTTGGGGTAAAACTGACTTCCATACTGCCCAGACCAGCATAGTCGATCTTGATCGCACTATTCACCGGTACTTCAATCACGCCGGCATAGGAACCGGTAATCACCGCCTGCCCGGCCACTATGCCCTCGCCGCGGCTGCGCAGAAATTCCGCCAGCCAGTAGAGCGGCGCACGCGGATGGGTATTGGGGTGCTGGCCCTGGCGCTCAATTATTTCGCCGTTAGCGCAGGTCATGGTCACGGTAAAACTGCTGGCGCTACGCGCGTTGCGGGAATCCACTTCCGGGCCGATAAACAGGCCCTGATTCACCAAACCGTCGGCGAGCATTTCGGGGAATTCACAGCTGGACGGGTCGGTGTAGCGGCTGTTGATCAGCTCCAGCGCCATGTGGGTGCGGGCGATGGCGGCATCCACCTCCTCCGGGGTATAGGGTTCAGGGCGCGGGGGCAGATCCCGCCCAAAGAAAAACGCCAGTTCCGGTTCGATGCGCGCACGCTCGCCCTCTGCTGTCGTTTTAGTCCACAGGCTCACCGGCGGAACCGAATCGATAGTGCGGGTATAAATAGGGCCGACGATCAGTTTGTCCTCCGGCGGCAACAGGCATTTCCAACCGCCAATGCTGTCGTCCATTTGCTCGCACCACTGCTCGCTCACGGCAGCCTGGATCGCCAGCGCCTGTTCAATGTTTTGCGGGCGACAGGAGGGCGCCAAACGCTCCCCCTGGGTTCCGGCAATACGCCGTACAACTAGTACTTTTGCTGCCTCGGCGGCAGGGAATAATTCGGTCATGGGCTCTCTCGCTGGTTGATGGGGTGTGGCTCTTATCGCCGGCCACTAAAAACAGTTTCACTATAAACAAAAAACCCCTCGCAAAAGGGGTTTTGATCACGCAGTTTTAGACTGGCGCCGCACTAGTGGTGGGGCGCCAGTTCGTTCGCGATGTGCTTTAAATCGTCGCTGCTCTCAATAATATTGGCCACCGTGGTGTAGGCCTTTTCCGGATCCAAATGCAGGTCTTCAAACACTTGTGGTGGAATCGCTAACTTGGGGCCACGGCCGATGTTGTGTTGGTGCAACAATCGCTGGGCGACAAAAATCAACTTGGCGTATGCAGCATATTCACCCTGGTAATGCGGGTTGGCCTGATAGCGCAACCCAACCACGACTTCCTCCGGCATTGACCAGAGCGACATCAGTGAAGCCGCCAATTGCTCGCGGGTAATACCCAGTAAATGGCGTTCAATAACCTGATGCTCAACATGGGGGTTGGCATCGGCCAATTCACAGTAGTTGTGGAAGTAAGGCGGAAACACTTCCGCCAGAATCAGATAACCGAAGTTGTGCAACAGGCCACAAAGGTAGGCCATGCCAAAACTGGGGCGGTGATCACGCGGGATTGCCGTCACCAAACCTTCAATAGTGGCCGCCATGTATACCGCTTGTTGCCAGTAAGGCAGTGCACCATGCGGGCCTTCTTTGGGGATGGTCATGGCCTTGCCAA
The DNA here is from genome assembly GCF_008806955.1 of Cellvibrio sp. KY-YJ-3. Classification (NCBI taxonomy): domain Bacteria; kingdom Pseudomonadati; phylum Pseudomonadota; class Gammaproteobacteria; order Cellvibrionales; family Cellvibrionaceae; genus Cellvibrio; species Cellvibrio sp. KY-YJ-3. The sequence continues at coordinate 741,276 of NZ_CP031727.1, forward strand.
GGGACAAACCCAGTGCGAGGTTGAGTACCATGTCAAACCCCAGCACACGCACTATGGCATCGTGGATGGATTTGATTTTTCCCGGCGCAGAATAATAGGGAGATGCCGCCCAGCTGACGACCTGCGCTGCGAGGCTCGGGTCAGTCTCCACGATTTGCGCCAAATCGCTGATATCCGCATTGGGGTTTACTCGCAATTTGATGATGCGCTGGGCGGTATCGGATAAGGGCGGTAATTCCAGGGTTTCTTCCAACCGCTGTTTGATACGCAATTGGGTGAAGTTGCGCACCGCACCCAGAATCTGGTCGCTATCGCTACTGCGGGTATCGTCAATTTCCAGCGGCTCCAGCGGTACGGCGAAATCGCAAATAGTCGCGTCATCCATAATCTGTTGGAATTCTTCGCGGCTGAAACGCAGTAATTGCTGCTCATCGCCCGAGTCGGCCAACAGCTCACTGCGCTCGACCAGGCTGCGGTCAATCAGGGTCAACAGCCCCGCCAACTTGGGCAGCGCGGGTATGGATTGTAAATTGTGGGACAGGCAAAACTTGTGAATATCCTCCGGCTTGGCGGCGTGAAGTTCGCGCCCCAGCTGCCGGTTCACGGCCTTGAGATCCAACAGGCGGTCGGCGGCAAAAATCACCTGCACACGGCCTTTGGTGTCTTGCAGTATTACGGATTTGGCTGCGCTCATAGTGCGTAGATGCTGGTCATGCCAGAGCGCTCGTTCATTCTCATCGAACGGCACCTCAGACACCTGATAATGCACATTCTGTTTGCTGAGCAATGATTGAACACTGGAAGGGACTGGCACGGCCTACTCCTCTTATTGACGATAACTGATTGATATACATAGGGTTAGGCGACTCCTGAGCTAGTCGTGAACGGGAGTGTAATGCAGTAAAAACATTTCTCATATAGCGCACGAAAAGAATTGTTAGCACCCGCTGGCCCTTGCACACGTGTTTTCAAGCATAGCCGAGATTTTGGAGGCAAGAATGACAAACAAGGGGCAATGGCGAATAAATGCGCCAAAAATACGACAATCATTCCTGCTTATGCAGAAAAATACGCCAAACCGTCAAAAGCAATCAATACCCCTGTGTTAAAACCAGCCCTATTAAGCAAACCCTAGACCTGAAGATAGCGCTGGTTTTGCCCCAACCAACGCAATACTAATTGTTCGCAAAGTTGCGGGTAATCGCTCATTAGTAACAGCGCGGCATCTTTTACTACCGGCAGTAAATGGCCATCGCGCTGCAGGTCGGCGATTTTGAATTGCATCTCACCCGTCTGGCGCGTACCCAGCACCTCGCCGGGGCCGCGCAACTGTAGATCCTGTTCGGCGATATAAAAACCGTCGCTGCTTTCGCGCATCACCCGCAAGCGCTCGCGCCCGTTGTGCGATAGCGGCGAGCCGTATAAAAGTACACAGTGGCTGGCCGCCGAACCGCGCCCCACTCGCCCGCGCAGCTGGTGCAACTGGGCAAGGCCGAGGCGCTCGGGGTTTTCGATAATCATCAAACTGGCATTGGGTACATCCACCCCTACTTCAATCACCGTCGTCGCCACCAGTAAATCCAATTCATTGGCTTTAAAGGCCGCCATCACCGCCTCTTTTTCCGCGGGTTTCAAGCGCCCGTGGATTAGCCCAATACGCAGCTGTGGCAGGGATTCCGTGAGGTTCGCCGCAGTGGCCTCCGCCGCTTGCGCCTCCAGTGCCTCGGACTCTTCGATCAGCGTACACACCCAATAGGCCTGCCGCCCCTGTTCACAGCCCAGGCGCACCCGCTCGATCACCTCCTCGCGGCGGTTGTCGCTAATCACCACCGTAGTAACCGGCGTGCGACCGGGCGGTAGCTCATCGATCACCGAGCAGTCCAAATCCGCATAGGCGCTCATCGCCAAGGTACGCGGAATGGGGGTAGCAGTCATAATTAGCTGATGGGGGCGCAGCAACCCGGAGCGGTGCTGTTCGTCGCTGTTAGTACCTTTTTCGGAGAGTGTTAGCCGCTGATGCACGCCAAATCGATGCTGTTCATCAATCACAATCAAACCCAAGTTGGCAAAACTCACCGCCTCCTGAAACAGCGCATGGGTGCCAACCACCACCTGTGCTGCGCCGCTGGCAATCGCCGCCAATTGGCGGCGGCGCTCCGCCACTTTGAGTTTGCCAGTGAGCCAGCCGAGCTGGATACCCAGCGGCTCCAGCCATTTGCCAAAGTTGAGGCGATGTTGTTCGGCAAGGATTTCGGTGGGCGCCATAATCGCCGCCTGCTTGCCCGCCGATACCGCTGCCAGCGCTGCCAGTGCCGCCACCACCGTTTTACCCGAGCCCACATCGCCCTGCACCAAGCGCAACATGGGAATCGGTTTAGCCAAGTCAGCGGCGATTTCAGCCACCACCCGGCGCTGGGCGCGGGTCAGGTCAAACCCCAAACCGGCAACAAACCGCTGCTGCAAGGCGGCATCCAGCTTCAAACGGGCGGCGCCATCAGCCTGGGTTTCGCGGCGCAGCAATAACAAACTCAGGTGATGAGCAAGCAGTTCCTCAAACGCCAACCGCTCTTGGTAAGGGTGTTCGCCATCCATTAACTGCTGGATATTGGCGCTGGTGGGCGGCTGATGTAAGTAGCGCAGCGCCTCGGCCAGCGGCACCTGATTGAGCTGGCGGCGCACCACCTCGGGCAGCAATTCTTTCAGCGCGTGTTTGTCCAGCCAGGTCAATGCCTGCACTGCCAGCGAGCGCAGGCGCGGTTGGGTCAAGCCTTCGGTGGCGGGGTAAATCGGGGTGAGCGACTGTTCCAGCGGCAGCGGCGCGGCGCTATCCAGCTCGTCGTATTCGGGGTGGTACATCTCCAAACCCGCGGCGCCGCGGCGTGTCTCACCAAAAATACGCAGGCGTGTGCCCTGCACCAACCGCTGTTTTTGCGCATTGTTGAAGTGATAAAAACGCAGGGTAATAGTGCCAGTGCCGTCCTGCACCTTGCATACCAGACTGCGGCGCTTGCCAAATACCACGTCGCAGGCGCGCACCTCCGCCTCCAACACCGCATTGATATTGGGCTGTAGCGCGCCAATCGGCGTAATACGGGTGCGATCCATATAGCGCAGGGGCAGATGGAGCAGAATGTCTTGCACGCTAAACAGGCCGATCTTTGCCAATTTAGCCGCTAAAATGGCACCAACCCCCTTAATCGCGGTGACCGGGATCTGGTCGAGAGTTTTACTGGTATTGATGGCTATGCTCACATTGGACATCAAAGATCATGCCTAATGGCGACAGGCCTTGATCGCCGTGCGCAGCGCGTCAATCGCTTTGTGACGGGGGAAACTCGCGCGCCAGGCCAGAGCCACAGTGCGGCTGGGTGAAGGTTCGGTAAAGGGGCGAGTGACCAGTACTTCGGCGCTGTAGAGTGAACTTTCAGCGGCAGACGCGGGCAGAATGGTCAGGCCGAGACCCGAGGCCACCATGTGGCGCAGGGTTTCAAGGGAACTGCCCTCGGCGGCGGTGCGCACGTTGCTGCTATTGGCGCTGGCTTCGGCGCTGTGTTGCAGGCTAGGGCAGGTGGTGAGCACCTGATCGCGGAAGCAATGGCCTTCGCCGAGCAATAACAGCTGCTCACTATTGAGATCGAGCGGGTCGATGGCGGTTTTGGCGGCGAGAGGGTGATCCTTGGGCATCAATACCACAAAGGGTTCGTCGTACAGCGCCTGGGTGACTACGTCCGGTTCCACAAATGGCAGGGCGACAATAATCACATCCAGCTCGCCGTTGCGCAGTTTTTTGCGCAGGTTGTGGGTATAACCCTCTTCCACATAGAGCGGCATTTTGCTCGCCAACTGTTGCAGGTGGGGAATAAACTTGGGCAACAAGTAAGGCCCAATGGTGAAAATCGCGCCCACCGACAGCGGGCTGCTGAGCTGGTCTTTACCGGCGTCGGCCAGGTCTTTAATCGCCGCGGTCTGCTCCAACACTAAATTGGCCTGGGCGACAATTTGTTCGCCGAGTGGCGTGGGCTGCACCCGCGACTTGGTGCGTTCAAACAGGGCTACCCCCAGCTCGTCCTCCAGCTTTTTCACCGCAATACTCAAGGTGGGCTGGCTAACGTAACAGCGGTCGGCGGCACGGCCAAAATGTTGTTCCTGGGCAAGGGTGACTATGTAGCGCAGTTCGGTCAGGGTCATAATACAGCTCCGCAGGATGGGCTTTTTTAAAAAGCGAGGGCGTTTCTTGGAATAGCCTAAAACTATCAGATAAGCAACATTTATCAAATACTAATTAACGCAACTTCACACCATCGCACCATCACACTATCACCCAAATGAAACCGAACCTATGAATGAACCTGTGTTGAGTGAAAAGTTATTAATTATCGGCTGCGGCGATATAGGCCAGCGCCTCGCACAGCAACTGGCGCCGCGCGGCTATGACATAACCGGCCTGCGCCGCCGCGCTTGCAGCGACCTGCCCTACCTCCGCTATCGCCAGTGTGATGTCACCCAGGCCGGGCAACTGGCGCCGATCCTGGCTGAGGGTTTTGACGTGATTGTGATCAGCATGACGCCCGCCGAGCGCAGCGATGCGGGCTATCAACAAGCCTATGTGCAGAGCTGCCAGCAGTTGGTTGTAGGGCTAAAACAACAGACACACACACCGCGCCTGATCCTCTTTGTGTCCAGCACGGCGGTTTACGGCCAAAACGATGGCAGCTGGGTGGATGAAACATCGCCCACCCAGCCCGAGGGCTTTAGCGGTCAACGATTACTGGAAGCGGAGCAAACCCTGCTTAATAGCGGATATAACAGCAGTATCCTGCGTTTTAGCGGCATTTACGGTCCCGGCAGGAATCGCTTGATTGAGCAGGTGATCAACCACCGCGCCTCCGCCAGCCCTCATTACACCAATCGCATCCACGTTGAGGATTGCGCCGGGGTGCTCGCCCACCTGATCGAATTGGCCAAAGTTCAAGCGCTGGAGCCAGTTTATCTGGCCACGGATTCCAGCCCCACCCCCATGCGGGAGGTGGTGAGTTGGATTGCGCAGCAACTGGATCTTAGCGACTTTTTGGCCGCCGATGCCGTCAACGAACGCGGCAATAAACGTATTAGCAACCAGCGCTTACTCAGCACTGGCTACGTACTGCGCTACCCGGATTTCAGGCTGGGCTATCGCGAGTTAATCGCCGACTATCGCCACTAATGGGCGGGTTGGAGGAACGGAATCAATCCATCCACTACCAGTTTGGCGGTGACGGCAGCGCCCTCGGGCTGGAAGTGGGTATTGTCCTTGAGGCCGTCGGGATAGGCCGGATACTTGCCGGCGGGCAAGTTCATAAAATAATGGCTGCTGACGTAGGCTTCGCCCTTGGCGCTAAAAAATTCAGCCGATAACAAACCCAAATCCAGCAGCGGTACCGCTAACTCCTGCGCCACGTCCCGGGCGGCGGCGGGATAGTCGCCGTGCGCATTGCCCAATTTACCCTCCATCCAAGGGTAGTTGCGGCTCACCGGGGTGAGCACTACCGGCCGTGCTTGTCGCTCCCGAGCCTGCTGCACAAACAAGCGCAAATACTGTTTATAGGCGGCGATGTTGGTGTAGCGCTCGGTTTTGTCGACGGCGGCATCGTTGTGGCCAAACTGTATCAATACCCAATCACCCGGCTGCAGGTTGCGATAAATTTCATCCCACCGCCCCTCTTCAAAAAAAGTCCGTGTGCTGCGCCCACCGCGCGCTTTATTCGCCACAAGCAGTTGTTTTGCACCAAAGAGCTGCTGGCGCTGCGCCACTGGCAGCACATCAAGTTGCGCCTGCAACGCCTGGCCCCAGCCGGTGACCGGGTGGCGTTTGGCTTGATAGTCTTCATTCAAGGTGTGGTCAGCGGCGGTGGAATCCGAGGCGATATAAATAGTGCTACTACTGGTCTTGGGCAATTGACTGCAACCGCCCAAGACTAAACACAGGCTCATCAACACAACATAGATTTTCACAGACTACTCCTGGTTGTTAAAAAAACCGGAGCACAGGGCTCCGGAAAGGGTCATTGGCATCATGACAACAGCGGGGAAACTGCCGGCTTACACCGGCAGGTGGTACTTTCAATTACCTAAACACAATCACCTGAGCGGGCTTAGAACTTGTAGCGCGCACCCAGGTAGTACTGACGGCCCGTATGCGAGTATCTGAGCGGGGTCATTAGCTCGGAGTTATCGTAACGGTCATCAAACTCATCGGTCAGGTTGATGGCTTCAAAGGTCATGGTCAGCTGGTCGCTCAACTTGTACGACATATTAAAATCGTAGTTAGTGGTCGCTTGCTTACCCTGCACATCAGCGGTGTAGACATCATTACCATCCAAATCAAAACCCAGCTCGGGCACCAGAATGCCGGTCAGGTAGCGGTCGCGATAGGAAGTGGAGATACGCGCGCTGAAGGTGCCATCATCGTAGTAGAAGGTGGCGTTATAGGATTTGGGCGACATATTCACCAGATCATTGGTCTTATACACCGTGGTCACTTCACGGGTAGTGTTGTTCACAGAACTGCTTTCCACATAATCCAGTTCCGACTCCACCTGGGTGTAGTTTGCCTGGAAACCAAAGTTCTGCCACAGGCCGGGCAGGAAGGTGAACGGCTGCTGATAAGTCAACTCAAAACCCTGCAGCGGACCGCCGGGGGTGTTGTAGTAGCTCTGAACACTGAAGGATTCATTGCCATCAAACCCTTCCGGCAGTAGTTCCACTGGCCAGCCGGTCTGGTCCCAGGTTTGCACCTGACGCACGCGCTGGATATAGCTCTTGATGTCCTTGTAAAACACCGCTGCCGACAGCAATGCACCCTCGGAGAAATACCATTCCGCACCCAAGTCGTAGGTATCAGCGCGGTAGGGGTTTACCTGGGGGTTGCCCGCATTGATGCTGTAGAGCGCATCGTCATTGCTATAAGTGCTGGGGTTGCCGCTGATGGTGGGCGACAAGTGGTTGAGGTTAGGGCGCGCCATGGTTTTAGCCGCGCCAAACCGCAATACCACATCCTCGGCCAGATCCCAGGCGAGGTTGATGGAGGGCAGCCAATCGTCGTAGTCATGGGTCGCCTCAATCGGTAAGTAATAACGCATACCCGGGGTCGCCGTTGCACTGGCGATACCGTAAAACTCCTCACTGCCCTCACAATTATTGTCGCCCGCCGGGATGGCCGGAATGGCAGGTGTAGTGTCTGTGGCCGGTACCGCGCGCACGCCGGGACAGGTCACATAACCGGAGGAGGTAATATTAGTTTTGCTGTAGCGTGTGCCCAGGTTGCCGCGCAGGTCGCGATCCCAAAGATTGGCGGTAAAATCGATTTGGAAATAGGCGCCGTAGGTTTCTTCGTTCACGTCATAATTATTGCCCGAAGCACCAAAGTGACCAACGCTGGCCAGGGTGTAGTTACCGCCGGGTTGCCCGTTATCCTCATTGTTGTAGATGCCGAGCAGATCGGCGACCTGACCAAAGTCGGGTACCAGCCAGCTGTCCACTGCACCATCCAACCCTTTGCCATAACCATCCAATACTTCACTGATATCGGCAACTGTCACCCCGCTGGGCAGGGCTTGGGGCAAGAGGCCATAACTCAGATGGCGGAACTCCTGCGAGCGCATGGTGTAATCCTTGTAATTGACACCCGCGGTAAATTTCACCGCGTCATTCAGGTCGTAACTTAAATCGACCTTAGCCGTATCAAAGGTGTTATCCACATACATTGGGTTCAGACGCACTTCGCTGATATTGGAACCACGCGCCGAACCGTTGGAGTTTACGGGTACTTCGCCGTAACCCAGCCAGTCCCAGTTGTTGCTGTCCGTCAAGTCAAAGGGGAATACCATCGTGGGTTCTTTGAAACTCTGGCGCGCATCCCATACAAAACCGTCAAGGTCGGTATTGTCGAGGGTAATCAGCGAGTTGACCGGGCGCTCGTAATTGGACTCGGAAGTACCCACAATCGCATCCAGACGCAACTGGTCGTTAAACTCATGCTCCATGCTCAGGCTGTACTGCGCAAACTCGGTAGTTTCTTCAAACATCGCCGATTCGGTGCGGAAATCCACGTTATCCATCACCGCGTAAGTCAGGCGATTCAGTGAATCCTTCTCTGCTTCACGCACGACAATCTGGGTTTTACCCCCCAAATTTACCGCGCGATGCAGGTTGACCCCCAGGGTATCCTCGCGCTGGTTTTTTTCGTAATTGGAGTAAAGGATATCCAGGTTAAACAGCGTGGAATCACTCGGCTGGAATTGGAAAGCCGCGGTCACACCCAAGCGGCTCAAGTCATGCTCCTGACGGCGCCAGCCAGGGTAGCGCGGGTGCCAGGATTCCGTTGCGGTTTCATAGGCGGCGATATTTTCCGGCGTATTGGCCGGGCGCGGCAGGCCTGTGGCACAGTTGTTCTCATCGATACCAAAAGTGCCGTAGCCGTTATTGCGATTGAGGTTGGCTGCACTGCCGGTTTCATTGCTAATCGGGTTGCGCGGTGTTTGTGGGTCATAGCCCACTGGCGAGCAAAAACCGTACATGTTGTTCGGATTGGCAATCCCCGTTACCGGGCGACCAGTATTGGCGTTGCCGCCAGTACCAAAACCATTGCCCCAGTCAAAGCGCACCGGGTTGAAGCCCTCTTCCAAAATTTCCCGCTCGCTGTAAGACAGCGACATTAAGGCACCAAAGCGACCATCCTCGGTTTTATTGCTGATCAATCCAGAGAAACGGGGGTCGGTGCTTTCACTCAGTTCGTTGTAACCACCCTGAGCGCTAGCTGAAAACTGAAAGCCATCAAAATCAAAGGGGCGCGATCCGCGTAAATCCACGGTAGACCCCAAAGAACCCTCATCGATTTGAGCTGATTGGGTTTTATTCACCTTCACCTCACTAAAGAGTTCGGAGGCGAAGGTATTGAAATCAAAGCCGCGACTGCGGTTGGGACCGTTGGAGCCCTGCCCGGCGGTGGACAAGGCCTCCAGGCCATTGATGCGTACCCGGGTAAAATCCGAACCCAAACCGCGGATCGAAATCTGGCGCCCTTCGCCACCATCGCGGTCAATAGAGACGCCGGCGATGCGCTGCATGGATTCTGCCAGGTTCATATCGGGGAATTTACCTATATCTTCGGCAACAATCGCATCCACCTGGGTGGTGCTATTGCGCTTGATATCCAGTGCCTGCGCCAAACTGGCGCGGTAGCTACCGGTTACTACCACTTCTTCCAAATCTTTATTGTTCTCTTGCGCAAAAACAGCCGGAGCACTCGCTGCACAGGCAATGGCAACTGCCAGCAATTTTTGGTGATAGGTGTGAGTTGTGGCCGCAGGGGCCTTGTCTTTGTTGAACACAGCGTGATCTCCCTCATTATCTTTATGGTTTTGGTATCAATCATTAACTTCATCAATCACAACCCCCGAGAATAATGCTTAAAACTATTCCCGGATGATGCTAACTCGAAAAAGCTAAGTTTTAGTATAAAAGACCATTTGATAAAAAGAGTCAACAGCTTGGAGGTTGGTCGCAAAATAAGGCGCCAAACAGGAAACATATCCTAAAAATGGGGCTTTTATATTGAGTGGAATTTGAAACAAGGCGGCGAGCGATCAATTTAATGGAGCTAATTTGATTAGCACGCAATTTTTGTCATCTATCGGGTTATCCAGCCATGTTCTTTACTTACGGCACAAGTGAAAACGATTACATATTGTGCGATGGCAAAACTGATCAAGTTACATGGGGCACCAGATCAAAACTGGCGCCAATATCAACATAAAAGAACAGATTTTTTCCTTAGTTGCCGCAAAGGAATTTACTGGAGGGGCAGATTTGCTACCTGCCCTGCCAGTTATAAAATGTATAAAAAAATATGCGTAATCGATTACACAGCACCCAATCAAGGTTGAATCCCGTCACCTTGGGTAACATCCACGGGAATCATCCAAATCGCAGGCAATAAAAAACCGGCACTCAGGCCGGTTTTTTAACACGCAAGAAACTATTAATTGCGAGTTTCAGTCTTGGTTACCTTAGTAGACACTTGACCAACTACGCGACGGTTTTGCTCGCGACCATCAGCAGTCATGTTGTCTGCAACCGGTTTGGCTTCACCGTAACCAATTGCATTTACGCGATCAGCAGCAATACCGTATTTGGTAATCAGCGCTGCTTTCACTGCATCAGCACGGCTTTGTGAAAGCTTTTGGTTGTAGGCATCAGAACCCTGGCTATCAGTGTGGCCTTCAACAGTCACTTGAGTATCAGCATACTGATCCATAAAGGTAGCCAGTTTAGCTACTTCACCTTCAAAATCAGGCTTGATAACTGACTTGGCAGTATCGAAGGTAATGTTCAGTTCAATGGCAACAGTTTCAGTCAACTTCAAAGAACAACCAACAGCGTCAACCTTGTGAGTTGATGGGGTGTTAGGGCACTGGTCTTTGGAGTCAAATACACCGTCGCCATCGCTGTCTTTTTCAACAACCGGTGCTGGTGCTGGCGCTGCTTTTACTGGCGCAGGTGAACCGCCAAACAGATAGCTAATACCAGCATTCAGGGCTAGATCGGTGTACTCATTGTCCAAGCTATTGAAAGCGCGAACATCGGTGCGGAATTCCCAGTTACCGCCCAGTGAACGCTTAACACCGGCACCGAGGTTCAACAGGGTGTCGCGCTCGGATGATGGAGTAGCGGCGTTGAATTCACGCTCCTGGTCACCTACACCAAAGGCAACATAAGGGCGCCACAGGCTTTCAGTGTTGATGTTGTACAGGGCATCCAAACGGTATTGAGTGCCATCTACGTCAACAGCGCCCGCTTGGGTTTCACTGTCCCACTTGCTGGCAACGGCTTCCAAAGTCCAGTTTTCGTTCAACACGTAACCAAAACCCAGACCCCAGGTATTGGCATCTTCAAGAGCTTCGTCAAAGAATACACGGCCAGCATCGGCACGTACTTCGAATTTGTGGTTATCGGCGCTAGCGCCTGCTGATAAAGCGGCAATTACTGCAGATAAAGCTAATACTTGTGTGTGTTTCATAGTCATAGTTCTCCGTTGAAAATAGCGAGTTCCAAAAAAACAATCGGGCTGGTTACTTTATACATACCCGGATTGATAAAAAATGATCAAAACGATCAGTCAACTACACCGGCTTAAAATCCGTTTCATGATTATTTTCAGTCGCTTACATTAACAAATTAAAGTGCTGTCTGCCAATTTAAGCGACTTTGAACGCCAGTTTATGCTGTTTTCTTGAACAAAAGATCCCAAACACCGTGCCCCAGGCGCTCACCGCGCTTTTCAAACTTGGTGATTGGCCGATACTCCGGTCGTGGTGCATAGCCGGTTTCTTTAAATTCAGTGGCAAATCCCGGCGCCCCATTCATCACTTCCAGCATATGCTCCGCATAGGCTTGCCAGTCAGTGGCCATGTGAAATATGCCGCCGTCGACGAGTTTAGGGCGGAGTTTCTGAACAAAGGCTGACTGCAGGATTCGCCGTTTGTGATGTTTCTTTTTGTGCCAAGGGTCAGGAAAGTAAAGTTGCAGGCGATCTATGCTGCCGTCGGGAATACAATCTTCCAGTACATCCATGGCATCAGCCATGTACACCCGCAGGTTGGTTAACCCCTCCTGCCCGGCTACGTTAATCAAGCGCCCGACACCTGGCGGGTGTACTTCAATACCGATAAAGTTTTTTTCCGGCTCGTTGCGCGCCATCTCCAACAGGGAATCGCCCATGCCAAAACCGATTTCCAATACCAGTGGCGCCTTGCGGGCAAACACCACTGCCGGGTCAATTCGCCCCTTAAACAAGCTCAAACCAAAGCTAGGCCAATAGGTATCAAAGGCATTTTTTTGCCCGACAGTAATACGCCCTGCGCGAATCACAAAACTGCGAATCGCTTTGGGTTTAAATTCAGGCTTGATAAGAAACCCTTGCTCACCGCCTTCAAGGTCGGGAGTTAACTCAGGAAAATCAGACATATAGGTTATCAATCGTTAGACAAGAAAAAGGCCGCACCATCAGGCATCCGGTTTGGTTTGCCAGGCCGCCAGCAGTAGCAACAGCCAGCCCAGCAGGAAGCACAGACCACCAAGCGGAGTCACTGGCCCCAGCCAGCGCGGTGCACCCAGCGCCAATCCGTAAAGGCTGCCACTGAATAACAGGATGCCCAGTATAAAGGCTAGGCCAGCAGCTTTTAACCCTGGTGTTGCCGGTTTATGTAACAACCAGAACCCCAGAAACAACAAGGCAAAGGTGTGATAGAACTGGTATTGCACCCCCGTTTTTACAGTCGCCAAGGCGCTGGTTGAAAGTATTTGCGCCAAGCCATGTGCCGCAAATGCGCCGATAATTACCGCTAAAAAACCGCTAACTGCAGCGATTGTAATCAATAAACGCGCCATTCATTCCTCCGCAAAAGGCTTGTTATAAAACAAAAAAGCAATAAAAAAGCCGCGCAATGCGCGGCTTTTTAGTAGTCAATAATCGCTCTTGGTCAGGCTTCCAACATCATGGTTTTGACTTTGTTCATGGCATTTTTTTCCAACTGGCGGATACGCTCGGCTGAAACACCGTATTCGGCAGCCAGATCATGCAGTGTCGCCTTGTCTTCATTTAACCAGCGGCGCTGCAAAATCACACGGCTACGATCATCCAACTGTTCAATCGCTTTTTCCAAACTGTTGACATTGGACTCCTCCCAATTGGACTCCTCCAAACGCACAGCAGGGTCGTAGCGATTGTCTTCGAGGTAATGGGCTGGCGCCACATAACCATCGTCTTCGTCATCTTCACCGGCATCAAAACCTGCGTCATAAGAAGCGAGGCGGCCTTCCATTTCGCGTACTTGCTTAACATCAACACCCAGATCTGCCGCGACGGCGTGGGCTTCGTCGTTGCTCAACCACGCCAAACGCTTCTTGGCGCCACGCAGATTGAAGAACAATTTGCGTTGGGCTTTGGTGGTGGCGATTTTCACGATGCGCCAGTTTTTCAGGATAAATTCATGAATTTCGGCTTTGATCCAATGCACAGCAAAAGACACCAAACGCACGCCCTTATCGGGATCGAAACGTTTAACGGCTTTCATCAGACCGACATTGCCTTCTTGCACCAAATCGCCCAACGGCAAACCATAACCATTGTATGAACGTGCAATGTGCACGACAAAACGCAGATGGGCCATTACCAATTTACGCGCGGCATCAAGATTGCCGTTGTGGTGCAGATCGCGCGCCAGCTCTTGCTCCTCCTCCACAGTGAGGATAGAAAAAGCACTGACCGCTTGAACATAGGCGTTCAGGTTTGCACCAGGGGCAAGGATGCCAATAGGTTGCAGACTTGTACTTGCGCTCATGTATACCTCCAATAACTGTGGTCCGAGTGTACCACCGGCTATTTAGTTGTGCTAGCACCGAAAAAGTTCACTTTACGCGAATGTTGCACCGGCTAGGGACACCAGATTTACCCGCCGATTTAACGTGGTTGGATCTGGTACAAGTGGCGCGCCACCGCGATCCAGGCGCCGATCAACCCCGTGACTCCCGCAAACAGGATTAACTGTAAGCTCTCTATAAAACCTAAGCCTTGTAAACGAAAGCTGCTTTGATACAGATCAGCCAACTGTGCAACTGGCGCCGCTAACCACCAAAAACCCAGGCCCAATAAAATGGCCGCGACAATGCCCCCGCCGACACCAAACCAAAGACCGGTATAGAGAAACGGGCGGCGCACATAGGCGTCGGTGCCACCTACCAGTTTCACGACCAGAATTTCATCGCGGCGATTTTCAATCGCCATACGAATGGTATTACCGATAACCAACAACACCCCCAGCGCCAGCAGCCCCGCCAAGGCGGTGACAAAACGCTCGGCCAAGGCAATAAATTGATGCAAGCGCTTCACCCAGAGCATATCCAGTCGCACATCCGCAACCAGCGGGTTGGCGATCAAGGTCTGCTGCAGATCGGCCAGCGCCGCCGGTGTATTTTCGACCATTTTCGGGGTAACCAAAATCACCCCGGGCAGTGGATTTTCATCCAAATGATTGGCAAGTTCACCCAACCCGGAACCCTGCTTGAACTCTGCAAGTGCCTGTTCGGGCGAGATATAATTTGCCTGTAACACATCCGGGCGCTGGGCCACACGGCCGCGTAAATCCTGGGCTTGGGTAGCAGTGACATCCTTCTTTAAAAACACCGATACCTGACTGGAATCCTGCCAGGTTTGGCCAATTTGCTGCAGATTATTGAAAACCACAAACAGCGCAGCGGGCAGTGCGATAGCAATCGCAATCACCAACCAGGTCATGGCACTTTGCAGCGGCGTTTCAAACATGCGCAGCAAGCTTTCAATAGCCGAGTTGCTGTGATGGGCACTCCAGGCGTCAAACTTGTCGCGCCAGGACATTTGGCTCTGCACCGCACCTTGCGGACGCACAGTTTCTACACGCGGCGGCGCTTCGCGGCGCGGGCGATCAGCACGGCTAGTGGTGCTCGCGCCCATACGATTGCGGCGCTCGGGTTTTGCGGGACGATTCGATTTCACCAGAGCACCCCGTCGTGTACCAGTTTACCTTGCACCAAGCCCAACACCCGTTTGTTCATCCGCTTTAACAATTCCACGTCGTGGGTGGCGATCATCACGGTGGTGCCCACCTCGTTGAACTGACGAAACAAGGTCATGATTTCATTGGCTAACTCAGGGTCTAGGTTGCCGGTGGGTTCATCGGCCAGTAATAAAGTAGGTTTATTGACGACGGCACGGGCGATGCCCACGCGCTGTTGTTCACCACCGGAGAGCACCACCGGGTTGCTGCGTTCTTTATCCAGCAAGTCAACCTTGTCGAGCGCGGCGCGCACACGTTTGCCGATTTCCTGATGAGGGTAGCCGGCAACCTGCAGTGGCAGGGCAACATTATCGAACACCGTGCGATCAAAGAGCAGTTGGTGGTTTTGGAAGACTACGCCGATATTGCGGCGAAAATAGGGGATCTGGCTTTTGGGCATGGTTTCCAGATGATGACCATCCACAAATACCTGCCCCAGCGATGGCTGCTCCATGAGCATGATCATTTTCATCAGCGTGCTTTTGCCGGCCCCCGAGTGGCCGGTGAGGAAAACCATTTCCCCCGCCTGCACTTCAAAGTCGACGCGTGCCAAGGCTTCGTAGCCGGTGTCGTAGCGCTTGCTTACGGTTTCAAATCGAATCACAACAAACCCTGTTTGCTAAATAGTTAAGCGGCATCCGTTTGGTTAAACAGCGCCTTGATAAACGGCTCAGCCGCAAACGGCTGTAAATCATCAATCGCCTCGCCGACACCAATAAAACGCACCGGCAGGCCAAATTTCTTGCTCAGGGCAAAAATCACTCCGCCTTTGGCGGTGCCATCGAGCTTGGTTAATACCAACCCGGTTACACCGGCAGCGTCGCGGAAAGTTTCGGTTTGGTTGACGGCGTTCTGACCAGTGCCGGCATCCAGCACCAATAACACCTCGTGAGGCGCAGAGCCATCAACCTTGGCCATCACCCGCTTGACCTTGGACAACTCATCCATCAAATGGTTTTTGTTGTGTAAGCGACCGGCGGTATCAGCGATGATCACATCAATTCCCCGCGATTTGGCCGCTTGCAGGGCGTCGAATATTACCGACGCCGAATCCGCACCGGTGTGCTGGGCAATCACCGGGACATTGTTGCGCTCACCCCAAACCTGCAGCTGTTCGACCGCCGCCGCGCGGAAAGTATCCCCCGCCGCCAACATGACTTTTTTACCCTCGTTTTGCAGGCGCTTGGCAAGTTTGCCGATGGTGGTCGTTTTGCCCACCCCATTCACACCCACCACCAGAATCACATAAGGTTGCCTGCTACTGTCGATCACCAGCGGTTTTTCCACCGGGCGCAGCAAATCTGTGAGCTGGTCGCGCAGGGCTTGATAAAGTGCATCCACATCGTTGAGCTGCTTACGGGCGACGCGGGCTGTCAGGCTATCGATAATTTCTGTGGTTGCATCCATCCCCACATCGGCAACCAATAATTGGGTTTCCAGCTCTTCAAACAGCTCATCATCGATGGTTTTGCGACCGAGAAACAGATTGCCCAAACCCTCGGCAAAGTGACTGCTGGTGCGGCTTAAACCCTGTTTGATACGGGCAAAAAAGCCGAGTTTCGCGGGGGCTTCCGGTGGGTTAACTACTACCGGGGACTCGACAACGGGTGCGGGTTCGCTCTCGCTGACCACCTCGACAGCAGGCGATTCGATAAGCGGGTTGTTATCGGAATTGTTATCGAAACTGCCATCGGGCTTGGCATCAACCTTAGCGTCAGGCTTATCGGATTTTTTAAAGAGATTGAAAAACATAAGTGTGATCTGGGGTGTTGGCAAAAATGGATGAGTGGCGCAAAGCAGCAGATATGGATTCTGCAAAGCCAGCAAAGGCGCTATCCTACCACTTCTTCACCGCCCGCAGAGAAAAAGCCTTGTCCAAACCCGTCGCAAAATCGCTCACAAAATCACCCAAGGGTAGCAACCAACTGCGCATTATTGGCGGCCTGTGGCGCGGGCGAAAACTCGGTTTTCCTGATGTGGATGGCCTGCGCCCCACCGGTGACCGGATTCGCGAAACCCTGTTCAATTGGCTGGCGCCGGATATTCAAGGCGCTCACTGCCTGGATTTGTTTGCCGGTTCCGGTGCCTTGGGGTTGGAGGCACTGTCGCGTGGTGCCGCGAGCAGCCTGCTGATTGAACGCGATAGCCGCGCCGCTGCTCAGCTCAACGCCAACCTTGAGTTACTCAAGGCAGAGGGTGGGAAAGTATTGCAGATGGATGCACTGGGGTATTTAGGTACTGCAACGGCACAACGCCAGACACCGCGGTTTGATGTAGTGTTTATCGACCCGCCGTTCCAATTAAACCTGTGGCAAGCCGTGATCGACCTGATAGAACAGCAGCAATTATTAAGCGAAGGGGCGGCGATTTATATTGAGTCCGGCCTGCATGACCAGTACCTGCCCCCTGCCAGCTGGCGCTTGCACCGAGATAAAACCTCCGGCAGCGTTCACTACCGGTTGTTCTATCGCGATGCCCCTGACCAAACGCAAACCTCGACCTAAATCACGGCCATCACTCAGTTAGGTGCGATTTTGATAAAACGGCTGTAGAGACCATTTTTATCAAACGCGGCCACCTCAAACACATAAGTCCCTTCCAACCAAGCTAGATTCAGCTCATTGGTGTAGGCATTCTCGACGCTCACATAGGTGTACTCGGTATCAGTCAGCCGGCGATATCGCACCTCATAACCACCTAACTCACTGATGTCGAGTGTGGTTCCGTCTTCACGCAAGCTTGGGATATTCCAGCGCAGATACACCGGCCCTGCAACCGCGCTGCCCTCTGAACCCAGTGAACTTGCAGCTGACGAACTTGATGAACTGGTGATCGGTGCTGCCGAACTGGAGGATGAACTGGATACCACCGGCGCGCTGCTGGTTTGCGAGGAAGTTGATGAGGCAACCGACGAAGTGGAGCTGGACGAACTGGACGAGCTGGAGACTGGCTCCGTATTACTCGGTACCGAACCGGCAGGTGCCTCCTCAATTTTAAACCAGTTAATGTTGTAACCCTTGGCAAGCGCGGTCATGCCAAAAATATGAGGGCCAGCCTCGAGTGTGACTATACGCTCCACATCCACCCATTTTTGGAAACTTCCGGTTTTGGGCACGGCAACCACATCATACTGTTTACTGCCATCCGCCTCATGAAATGCAAGACTGCCGCCGCCGTAGAGGCTGGAGGTGCGATAAGTAACTTTGTAATTACCGGTAACGGGAATATCGATCACCTTATTTTCATAAGACAACCAATCGCCCGCGTCGATAGCGCCAATGTTTGAACCACCACCCACATCGGTGGTGGCCTCCACTTTGATACCGGACATAGCAGCAAAATCTTCCGCCTGGATTGTGACTGGCAGAGCTATGCCTTTGTAGTCCACTTGCATCCAATTGAGATTAAAACCCTTGACGAGGGCAGTGATGCCCAACTTATGAGTGCCCGCTGGCAGGTTAATGGTCTGTTCGATGGTAATCCATTTCTGGAAGCCGCCCGTTTTGGGCACGGCCACGGGTGCAAATTGATGCCCCGTATCCAGATTGTAGAGGTAGAAACTTCCGCCCCCATAAAGGCTGGAAACGCGATAGCTCACCTTGTAATTACCGGCGGTAGGCGCATGGATTTCATGGTTGCCATAGGCCAGCCAATCACTGGCATCTATCGCACCGATATTGAAGCCGCCACCTTCATCAGTGGTGGGTTCAACTTTAATACCCCCCATCGCGGTATAAGCTTCTGATTCGATACGCAGCGAGGTAGTCGGCGCAGTGCCCGTGCTGCTTGCCGTGCTGGATACCGCAGCGCTGCTGGGCTGCGATGAACTCGATACGGCCACACTGCTCGGTTGTGACGAGCTGGATACCGCAACACTGCTGGGCTGGGAGGAACTTGACACTGCCACACTACTCGGTTGCGATGAGCTGGATACCGCTACGCTGCTGGGCTGGGAGGAGCTCGACACGGCCACACTACTCGGCTGTGACGAACTGGAAGTGGGGGCCGGTGCCTCTTCCGCTATCTTGTCCAATTTAAACCAATTGATATTAAAACCCTTGCTCAAGGCTTTAATACCCAAAGTGTGACGCCCCGCGGGCAAGGTCACTGTCTGCTCCACGCTAACCCAAGTTTGCCAACTACCGGTTTTGGGAACTGTAACCCTGTCATATTCGGTATCGGTGTCGAGCTCGTACAAATAGAAACTACTGCCACCCTGCGGGCTGGATAGGCGATAAGTGATTTTGTAAGTGGTAGGTACCGCTATCTCGATAACCGTATTTTCATAAGCCAGCCAATCGCCCGGATCTATCGCACCAATATTCGAGCCACCGCCCGTATCTTTGGTGGCCTCAACCTTGATCCCTTTCATGGCCGAAAAGTTTTCCGCCTGAATCACCAGCGAACTGGTCGTTGAGCTGCTGCTCGTGGTGGTATTCGTCGTGGTCTGTGCCACCGCACCACCGGCGGCACTCATTATCGGCGCCACCAGGCTCATCACCAGGGTCATTTTGCGCAGGTACATCTGCCAATTCAGACCGCGCTTCAATTGTTGGCGCGTGATGTAGCCCATTTCAATCAGGATTTCACCCAAAGAGGTGGCATCCATCATGCGTTTATCGCTGGGGTCTACCGTGGCACGACGGCGTTTTTGCTCCGCGATGGCCAGTTGCAATTGATCCTCTCGCAGTAGTCCCTTCTCTCGCAGGATGTCCCCTAACCGCGTCGCCTTGATGTTGCCAGCCATCTCACACCTCCAAAAACCCTTGTCTATACTTCAGTTCGTCCATCGAGAACTGAAACCTCTGTTCAGTCTAGTAGAGGCTAACCCAGGTTTGTGGAGCGCCTATAGACAAATTGGTGATTTACAGTTTGCTGGTCAGTTCATTACGAATTTTGTACCATGCCGGCCCCGCCAGCCGGCGTCTTCTCTGGAACTATCCCTATGCGCACAGTGGTCTATCCGGGCACTTTTGACCCCATCACCAACGGCCACATCGATTTAGTGGAGCGCGCCTGTCGGCTGTTCGACAAAGTGATAGTCGCCGTCGCAGCGAGCAATCGTAAAAACCCGCTGTTCAGTCTGGACGAGCGTGTAGCACTCGCGCAACAAACGCTCAGCCACTTAACCAATGTGACCGTCGTGGGGTTTGATATTTTGTTGGTGGAGTTTGTACGCCAGCAGAATGCGCAGGCGGTATTGCGGGGGTTGCGTGCAGTATCGGATTTTGAATACGAGTTTCAGCTGGCCAATATGAACCGCGCACTGGCGCCCACCATGGAGAGTATCTTTCTCACCCCGGCGGAACACCTTTCTTATATATCTTCGTCAATCGTGCGGGAAATCGCCATTTTGGGCGGTGATGTCAGCAAGTTTGTCGCCGCTCCCGTAGAAGCGGCACTCAAGCAAAAATTTGGTCGCTGATCAATTCTCATCCGCCATTACGGACGAATACCGGCTTAAGGCGATCAATGTTTTTAGGCCCATTTTTGGTGCTGTTGCAGGAAGTACACATGGGCTGTAGGTTGCTAAAATCGTTGTATGCCTCAATCACATCGCTTTTACGCAGCCCTTCCCAATAGCCATTAGCAGCCCTGACACTTATCCAGTCACATTGATCGAGCACGTGGCTCGTCCAATTTTTGCGGTGATCAATACTGTCTGCCGCTTTGCCACATTTCACACAGGCGACTTTTCCTCGGCCGCCCCATTTATTCCAAACATCGTCCGCATTCTGCCATCCCGGACGCGTACCTTTGAATAGATAAGAGGGAGCGGCAGGCTGAATGAAATACTCCCCGCTCTCAAACTCCCGCAATACTTTGGCTTTACTGCGCGTATTGCGAGGGTTGCGCAAAGCAGCCTGCCTGGGTTTATCCAACCCGAATTGACTCTTCATCCGCGCCTTACGCAGGGTTCTCGCTTTTGTATCTGAATGGGGCATAACCTATCTCCTTATGATTGATCGATATCGCTGATTCTACGTCTCTACCCACGGCACACCATTACACCAGATAACGTCAGCCTATTTCTGGCACGCCACGCAATACACCGTGGTGCGATCATTCATGCGCACCTCTTTGAGCGGTTTTTTACAGGTCATACAGGGCTGATTACCGCGCCCGTAGACCAGTAGTTGCTGCTTGAAGTACCCCGGTTTGCCATCACCACCGACAAAATCGCGCAATGTCGTGCCGCCCTGATCAATGGAGCGTTGCAGTACAAATTTAATATCGCGCACCAGTTGCTCACAATCCTTACGCGTCAGTGCGCTCGCTTTGCGAATCGGTTTGATGCCCGCCATAAATAGCGATTCATTGGCGTAGATGTTCCCCACCCCCACCACGATTTTGCTGTCCATGATGAACTGTTTCACCGCCTGGCTGCGCTTGCGGCTGCGCTCGTATAAATAATCTGCAGTGAATGTATCGGTAAGCGGCTCCGGCCCTAAATCGGCCAATAGCTTGTGAGTTTTGGGGTCGCCCTCCACCCATAACCAGCAACCGAAACGGCGCGGATCGCAATAACGCAGCGCCTGTTTACCGAAGATCAGGTCAACATGATCGTGAAACAGCGGCGGCTCGTCGGCTTGCACAATACGCAGGCTGCCGGACATACCCAAGTGGATCAACGCATGGCCGTGACCGAAATCCAGCAATAGATATTTGCCGCGCCGGTAAGCACCGCGCAGTGAATGGCCGACAACCCGCTCCTGCAAGTCGGTGGGGATAGGCCAGCGCAGGCGCGGCTGGCGCACAATCAATGCCGTGGTTTTACGGCCGACGACGTGGGGCGCAATACCGCGCAAGGTAGTTTCAACTTCGGGCAACTCGGGCATAGGTAATCCTGTGAGCGGTAGACGCCGCTATTATGCCAGCGGCGCTCACTGGGTAGCCGCATTCAAACGCATCATCAGGTTTAATTGATTGGCGATCAGCTGGAATTCCTCAAATTGGCGTGCATTCAAACCACTGCGTTCACCATCGGCATAAGCGATAGCCAGGAGCCGTTTATTGAGCTGCAAGGGCGCCAGAAATAAACCACCAGTAGCTCCCATCACTTGTAACGCCCCCATGTCTTTTAACGCCACCTTGGGTTGATACCAATAAGGTTCCTGCTGGCGCAAAAACTCATGCAGTAATTCACCTTTGTGCAATTGTTCCAAGTTGATTTTGACCTGCTGCCGCCACAGGTGCGTTCCCTTGCCCGCCACGTAACGCACGTCCAGTTGTTTGGTTTTATGATCGACAAACAAAATGGCGACCCGCGCTATAGCCGCGCCCTCATGCAGGGCCGCGAGCGACAATTGAGTCACTTTGGGCAAGCTGTCACCGGCCATCATGGCTTTGTGGATCTGGTTCAAGCGCTGCTGGAACAGGTAATCAGCCACATCGCTGGAGGGCTGCTCTTTGGCATCTATATCATCGGGGTCAGGCAAGGCGCTGATGAGCATATCCACGCCGTAAATCTTGGCGATTACCGACGCCTCATCTGCCATCAATAGAATCTGCTGCTGGGCGTCTTCCAGTGGCAACTTACAGAGGCTGGCCGTCTGCTGGCAGAGCTTATGCATTTCGGGGCTTTTAATCCCGCGCTGGATATAGGTCGCAATCTGGTTGCCCAGATTCACGGCGCGTGCGGCGGCGCTGGAATGCACATGATTCTCGCAGGCCTCGCTCAGCAAATCGCCCAAGGTCCAGTCTTTGATCAAATGGCGGGAGAGCAGGCTGGTATCCACCCCCAAATACTCCAGGGCAAGGCTGTGCTCCGCCTGCGGTTCGCGGTCGCGCGCCTCGATAAACTCCGCCACCACCGGCAAGCCAGTCGATATAAGCGCCAACTCGCTGATATTGCGCAACAGCGCCGCGATAAATATCTGTTCTTTTTTATCGCCATCCAAAAACGGCACCATCGCCTTGGCTTGCACTGCGGCGTGGAAGGAGCGTGCGAGACTTTGGATCAAGAGCGCTTTGGGTTTGCCCTGCAAAAAGTTCTCGATCAGGGTAGTAGCGAGTGTGATATTACGCAGGTTGTCAAAACCCAAGTGCACTATCGCGCGCGATACCGTCTTAATCGATGCAAATGCCGGATTATAATGCACAGAATTGGCGATTTTTAACACTTTGGAGGTTAAGTCCGCATCGCGCAGGATGATTTTGGTGAGATCCTCTGCGCGACACTTTTCGTTTTCACTCAGCTCGCAAATTTCCCGCACCACCGCATTCAAGGTGGGTAATTCCTGCTCCGCGAGTGTGTCCATCCACTCCTGTAAACCCTGGGGGTTGATCATAGTTGGCACCGGGAACTCGTCACTGAAATAGGTTTTTTTATTCTGTCTTGAGTGTAGTTCAGCGCCGGATTTACGCCGACCTTGGCGCGAATTTCTTTTTTTGGGTGTATGCAGCGGCGCAAATTGGCGCCTAAGTAGCGTCGGAAAAGGCGGGGGGAAAGCTGGAGCAGGTACACAGGCAATAAAAAACCCGGCGCTGGTTAACCAGGGCCGGGTTTTTAAAGCAGATCAAGTAATTACTTGATTTTGCCTTCTTTGTAGACCACGTGCTTACGCACTACTGGGTCAAACTTTTTGATTTCCATCTTTTCCGGCATGGTGCGCTTGTTCTTGTCAGTGGTGTAGAAGTGACCAGTACCAGCAGAAGAGTTCAGACGAATTTTTTCGCGCATGACAATAGCTCCTAATTACACTTTGTGGCCGTTGGCACGAACATCAGCCAACACAGCGTCAATGCCACGCTTGTCGATGATACGCATACCTTTTGGAGTCAGGCGCAGAGTTACGAAACGCTTCTCAGCTTCTACCCAAAAACGGTGAGATTGCAGGTTTGGCAAAAAACGACGCTTGGTGTGGTTTTTTGCGTGGGAAACATTGTTGCCGGTAATGGGACGTTTACCAGTAACTTGACATACCTTGGACATTTTAGTGCCTCATTAAATAAATCAGCGCGCTAAGCTGGAAGCGCTGTGCTAGAACCGTAAAACAGACTAACAACCAGCCTAGAGCATTGTTGTAAGCAGCCTATTCTTTCCTAAACGCGGCTTGAAAACGGGGTCGGCGCAGCAAATTTCATAGGGGGAAACTTGCGCGAAAGTGGCGCTCTTTTATACGCCTTCACAACCCTGCCGCAAAGAGCCGCGTTTTATACCAAAACAGCCCTGTGATAGCAATGAAAAGCTGCTTTTTTAGCCAAAAAAACTGGCGCCCGCCACATTCGTGCAGCGATTTCAGAGCAATCCCCGCTCGGCAAAGGAAATTACCTCCGCATCGCCCACCACCATATGATCAATCACCCGCACGTCGATCAAGTCCAGCGCTGCTTGCAACCGCTGGGTGATACGACAGTCGGCTTGGCTAGGCTCTGCAACTCCGCTAGGGTGGTTGTGACTGAGGATCACCGCGGCACAGTTATGCGCCAATGCGCGCCTTACGACTTCGCGCGGGTAAACCGAGGCGCCATCGATAGTGCCGAAAAATAATTCCTCGTAGGTGATCAGGCGATTTTGGTTATCCAAAAACAAAACCGCAAAAACTTCGCGCGGTTGATGGCGCAGCTGGGCACTTAAATAGTTGCGCACAAGATCGGGGCTGGTGAGCAAGTCGCCCGTTTTCATCGCCGCCGAGAGATGTCGCCGCCCCATTTCCAGTACCGCCTGTAACTGCGCATACTTGGCGTTGCCAAGCCCGAGTCCGCGACAGAATTCAGCTTGCGAGGCTTCCAATAGCGGGCGCAGACCGCCGTACTGCTGCAACAACTCACGCGCAAGGTCTACGGCAGATTTGCCCACGCAGCCAACACGCAGGAATATGGCGAGTAATTCAGCATCGGATAAGGCACGGGGCCCAAGAGATAGTAGTTTTTCGCGCGGGCGTTCGGCGGCGGGCCAATTGGCAATCGACATGGTGTTCTCCTGTATGCGCCCTGTTAAAGAGCGCAATTCCTTGTAGTGAGGTCAGATCATTCCTTTTTAGTATCGCAACAGCCAGCGGACAGTTACGAAAACGCTGGCAAGAATGGTATCTTAACCAGCTTTCGTCAAGCCCTGCGCGGTCAGCGCCGTAAGTGGCCAATTACGTCAATGCAAGCTAAGGTTTGCACTAGCTGCTTGTTTATTCACCCGTGCGTGTAGCGCCAGAGCTTTGTGGGTACCTATGTCATCCCTTGCCAATAAACAGATTCTACTCGGTGTCACCGGCGGTATTGCGGCCTATAAAAGTGCCGATCTGGTGCGTCGCCTGCAAGATGCGGGTGCCAGCGTGCAAGTGGTGATGACGCCGGCGGCGCAGGAATTTATTACGCCGCTGACCCTGCAAGCGCTATCGGGGAACCCGGTGCATACCCAATTGCTCGACCCTGAGGCGGAAGCGGGCATGGGCCATATTCAGCTGGCGCGCTGGGCGGATTTGGTATTGATCGCCCCCGCCAGCGCCGATTTTATGGCACGCCTGACCCAAGGCATGGGTAATGATTTGCTCACCAGCATTTGCCTCGCGACCGCCGCCCCTATTGCGCTGGCGCCGGCGATGAACCAGGGGATGTGGCGCAATCAGGCGACACAAACCAATCTGGATTTACTAATCGAGCGCAAAATTCATATTTTTGGCCCCGCCGACGGCGGTCAGGCCTGTGGTGATATCGGTCCCGGGCGGATGCTGGAACCTTTACAGTTGGTCGATGCCGCTGCCAGTCTGTTTGCGACCGGTAGCCTCGCGGGCAAAACGCTTGTGATTACCGCTGGCCCCACCCGCGAAGCGATTGACCCAGTGCGCTACCTGAGCAATCACAGCTCCGGCAAGATGGGTTATGCCCTAGCCGAGGCTGCTGCAGAAGCGGGCGCCAAGACGATTCTGATTAGCGGCCCGACCCAGCTGAAAACACCGCCGCGGGTGCAGCGCATTGATGTCACCAGCGCGCAGCAAATGTTCGACGCCAGCATGGCCGCTGCCGACAGCTGCGATGTGTTTATCGCCGCTGCCGCCGTGGCCGATTATCGCCCCGCGCAGGTTGCGCCCCAAAAGCTTAAAAAAGGTGCTGATGAAAGCATCACACTGACCCTGGTCAAAAATCCCGACATAGTCGCCAGCGTTGCCGCGCTGCCCAAGCGCCCTTTTACCGTCGGTTTTGCCGCCGAGAGTGAAAACCTACTGGACTATGGCCGGGCGAAGCTGGTGCACAAAAAGCTGGATCTGGTGATTGCCAACAATATCAGCGACAGCCGCATCGGCTTTAATAGTGATGACAATGCGGTGACGGTGATTGATGAACACTCAAACCACGAACTGAGCCAGCGCAGCAAACAGCAGCTGGCACGGGAATTGATTGCACTGATCGCACGCAAAGTGACAGCACCCACACAATAACGACGACTGAATTAGCAAAAGGTAACTACGTGAAACCACGGGATATCACTATAAAAGCAACAGGTACGGCGCCCCTATCACGCAGCGCCCAACGTGCACTGGAGCAAGCCAAACGCAAAGCGGCAGTGCAGCAAAAAATCCTCCTCACCCTGCTGGGAATTGCGCTAGTGGTTAATTTGTTGGCTGCCTATTTCCTGCACCAGCAGCTGGTAGTGGTAAAAAATCACGAAAACCTGCAACGGCTTACCCAGGAAACGGTCAATGAGCGCAAAAGTGCGCTTGAAAACCATTTGCGCGAGCAGGCCAATGCGGTTGAATTGCTGGCCAATAACCCGGCCTGGCTGGCAGCGCTGGATAGCAGCAACCCGGACAATAGCGATGAAACGCGCCAACAATTAACGCAGCGCCTGGCGGCCGACAACCCGGGGATCCTGCATATCCGCCTGACCCCGACGGGAACAGCGGCCCTTGATCGAGAGGCTGAATTCCCGGTGCGCTATCTGGAATTGGACTTGATCCAGCGTGCCGAGCAGCGCAAACCCGCCCTGCCTGAATTGATCGAACTGGATAACCGCTGGATGCTGCAATGGGTAAAACCGCTGGCAGCCAACCCTGAGTCCGCCCCCTTGGGTACGCTCCTCATCACCACTGATGCCAGCCAACTGGTGGAACTGTCAGCCGGTGGGAACCAAAGTGTGGGCGAGACAATATTGTTACAACAGTTCAGCGGCAGCCCGGTGCAGACCATTCGCAAATCCGGCAGCGGCAACGCGGGAGCCAAAGCGAGCGCCAATATCGACCAAAGCCACCTTGTGGTGCAATTTACCCCTTCTGAACAACTTAAAAACACCGCCGAAGAAATGCCAACACTCTGGCTGCTGGTTGTCAGCCTGATCGCCGCCGCCAGTTTGGCGCTCTGCTGGTTCCTCAGCAAAGTGATTACCCGCGCCACATTTAAAGATACAGATAGCCCAACACCTAGCCTGCAAGACACAGTGAAAGCCAGTAAAGATTCTGTGGACGAAGAAAACCTTATCAATCCACTGTTCCAAACCCAGGACATTCTGGATATTGCGGTTATCGATGAAGATGAGGATATCCTCGGGCTGAGCGAAAACTCGGGCAAAAAAGCCAGCAGTGCCAAACGCAGCAGCCTCACCGAAAGTGATGTGCCTCTGGAGATCTTCCGCTCTTATGACATTCGCGGTTTGGTAAACAGCCAAATTACGCCGCAGCTGGCACAGCTAATCGGCCAGGCAGTGGGAAGCGAAGCAATCGATCAGGGTGAACACAGCATTGTGGTCGCACGCGACGGTCGCACTCACAGCGAAGCGCTCACCCAGGCGTTGATTAAAGGTATTTTGCGCACCGGCTGTAATGTAATTAATGTGGGCGTGGTCCCGACGCCGCTCATGTACTTCGCCACCTTTCATTTTGACGATACCCACAGCGGTGTGATGGTGACCGCCAGCCACAACCCCAAGGAATACAACGGTTTTAAAGTGGTGATCAACAATCGCGCGCTGGCCGATGACGCGGTAGTGGAATTGCGCTCGCGTATTATTGCGCAGCGCTTCCATCAAGGCTTGGGTGAGGAGACTCCGCGCGCAATTATCCCCGACTATATCGAACGCATTTTTTCCGACGTGGCGCTGGCGGGAAATATCAGCATAGTGGTGGACGCCGGCAATGCGGTGCCCGGTTTGGTTGCACCGCAATTATTTGAAGAATTGGGCTGTGATGTCACATCGCTTTTTTGCGATCTGGATGGCGAATTCCCCAATCACAATCCCGACCCAACCATCGAAGAAAACTTGCAAGCACTGATCGCCAAAGTCAAAGAGGTCAAAGCCGATATTGGTGTCGCTTTCGACGGTGATGGCGACCGCTTGGTGGTGGTCACTCCCAAGGGCGATATTATTTGGCCCGACCGTTTATTGATGTTATTTGCCAAAGATATTCTCGCGCGCAACCCCGGCGCCGATGTGCTGTTCGACGTAAAATGCTCACGCCAGTTGAACCAGGTAATCAGCAGTTATGGCGGCCGGCCGATCATGTGGAAAACGGGTCACTCACCGATGAAAGCGAAAATGGAAGAGACGCAAGCGCTTATCGGCGGCGAATATTCCGGCCATATTTTTATCAAGGATCGCTGGTACGGCTTCGACGACGGTATCTACGCCATGGCCCGTCTGTTGGAAATTATTACCCTGCGCGATCAAAACATCGATGACATTTTTGCCGGTTTCCCGCAGTTGCATGCAACACCGGAAATCAAGATCAACATCAGTGATCAGGACAAATTTGGCTTGATTAAAAAACTCGCCGAAACCGGCGATTTTGCCAATGGTGCACTCACCACTATCGATGGTTTACGCGTGGATTACACCAAGGGTTGGGGCTTGGTGCGCGCGTCAAATACCTCACCCGCACTCACCCTGCGCTTTGAAGCGGAATCACCCGAAGCACTGGAAAAAATACAACAGATTTTCAAACGCGAATTAATTAAAGTTGATGCCAATCTGCACATCGATTTTTGAATTATTAGCGGTTATCAAACACTTTTCATCAACGACTTTTTATTATTTACAGGATATTTGAGTTATGTCTTTAAACCGCGAATCGGCAATGAATATCGCCAACGTATTAACCGAAGCCCTGCCCTACATCCAACGTTTTACCGGCAAAACGGTGGTGGTGAAATTTGGTGGCAATGCGATGGAAGGCGAAGAGCTGCAAAACAGTTTTGCGCGCGACATAGTATTGATGAAACTGGTGGGTATGAACCCGGTAGTGGTTCACGGCGGCGGGCCACAAATTGGCAGCCTGTTGGAAAAACTCAATATTAAATCGGAATTCATCAATGGTATGCGCGTGACCGACAGCGCAACGATGGATGTAGTCGAAATGGTATTGGGCGGCACAGTCAATAAACAAATCGTCAGCTTGATCAATCGCAATGGCGGCCAGGCCATTGGTTTGACCGGTAAAGATGGCAAATTAATTCGCGCAAAAAAACTCACCGTTACCCATAAAACACCGGAAATGTTAGCGCCGGAAATTTTGGATATAGGTCACGTAGGTGAAGTGGAGCATGTCAATACCTCGGTCATTGATATGCTGATCAACAGCGATTTTATTCCGGTGATTGCACCCATTGGTGTGGGCGAAGACGGTGCCTCCTACAATATCAACGCCGATTTGGTCGCGGGAAAAATCGCAGAATTTTTGCGCGCCGAAAAATTAATGCTACTCACCAACGTGTCTGGCCTGCAAGACAAACAAGGCAATGTATTAACCGGCTTGAGCACTGAACAAGTAGACGGCTTAATTGCCGACGGCACGATCTACGGTGGCATGCTGCCAAAAATCGCCTGCGCACTGGATGCCGTAAAAGGTGGTGTCACCAGCGCCCACATTGTGGATGGTCGCGTCAATCACGCCGTGCTGTTGGAAATTTTCACCGACGCCGGAGTCGGTACACTAATTACCAATAAAGCCAAAGCGTAATGAAATGGCAGGCTGCATTAGCAAAAGCAGGTGCAGCCTGCAATGAATGGAGGCTCTATGATTAAAACCCCAAACACAACAACACCGCGCCGTCAGCAAATATTGGAATGTCTGGCGCGGATGCTGGAAGCCAGCCCCGGCGAGCGCATTACCACCGCGGCACTGGCGAAAGAAGTCGGCGTGTCGGAAGCGGCGCTCTATCGCCACTTTCCCAGCAAATCCAAAATGTTTGAGGGCTTAATTGAATTTATTGAAGAGACGATTTTTTCGCGTATTACGCTAATCCTGGCAGATGAAAAATCCACCCTTAAACGCTGCGAAAAAATTCTTTCCCTGCTACTTAATTTTGCCGAGCGCAATCCGGGCTTAACCCGCTTGCTCACCGGCGATGCTCTCACCGGTGAAACCGAGAGACTGCGCACACGCATCGAACAATTTTTTGATCGCATCGAAACCCAACTCAAACAAATTTTGCGCGAAGCGGAATTGCGCGAGGGGGTGCATCCCCAATTGCCCATCGCCGCTGCGGCCAACTTATTAATCGCCTTGGTGGATGGCCGAATCGCCGAATTTGTACGCACCGGTTTTCGGCGCCGCCCCACCGAACACTGGCAGGAACAATGGCAATTAATCGCCCAGGGTTTTTTAGTGTCCAGTGCCGTACAGGCGTAAAAAAACCGGCAATTGCCGGTTTTAATTACTACTAGATGAAGATGCAAAATACTTATTGGGTAATTTCAATAAACCGTGTGCGATCTTCATCAAACTTTTTAGACATCTCACTGTATTCCTGCTCGCGCTGCTGGATTTGCAACTGAATATCCTTTTCTTCCTGGGTGAGATTATTAATGCTTTTAAGCAGGTCTTCCGGTAGTT
Organism: Cellvibrio sp. KY-YJ-3; assembly: GCF_008806955.1. Lineage (NCBI taxonomy): Bacteria > Pseudomonadati > Pseudomonadota > Gammaproteobacteria > Cellvibrionales > Cellvibrionaceae > Cellvibrio > Cellvibrio sp. KY-YJ-3. Next base: position 771,667 of record NZ_CP031727.1, read on the forward strand.
GACGGCCGCTGCGCTCAACCGCTGCCGCTTGCGATTGATAATCCTGCAAGCGTTTATTAGCTGAGTGTAAATTGGCTTCCAGAATGCTGATATTGCCGCGCAAACTCTCAAGGTTACGCTGCTTGGCAGCATCTATATCACCGACATTGCTATAGCTGCGGCGCAACTGTATATCCTCGCGCTCGCGCTGTTCGCGCAATTGCTTTTCGTGCAGCGCACGCTTGGCAGCATCGCCCTCGGGAGCGGGCGGCACCACTTCAATCACCTTGCCGCTAATACTGACAACTTCATAACCCTTACTGACAAACTCAGCGGGAATATTACTGTCCATCACGGTGACACCTTCGCTGTTTTTGTAGCGATAGATTACCTTGGCTGATTTGTTAGCCTGTGCCGCAACACCCTGCGCAAACATCACTCCAATAGCAAACACCACCAACAGTTTACGCATCTGGATTCATCACCTCGTTAGCGTTATCGACAACAGAATGGTGGATCACGCCAGATCCACACCGTAGGTTGCACGATAAGTTTTAATTTTTTCCACCATCGCCTCTTGCCCTGCCTGACCTTGCAGATAATCGATGATGTGATTCAAATTGATAATGCTAATGACCGGAATCCCAAAGGTCTGTTCCACTTCCTGAATGGCCGATAACTCACCCTGGCCTTTTTCCTGACGGTTCAAACCAATCAATACGGCCGCTGGTTTGGCACCGGCCGCATTAATAATCGCCATCACCTCGCGCACCGCAGTGCCTGCGGTAATTACATCGTCCACAATCAGAACTTTTCCCTGCAGCGGCGCTCCTACCAAGGTGCCGCCTTCGCCGTGATCTTTGGCTTCTTTGCGGTTATAGCAGTAGGGCAAGTCGCGTCCGTGCTGGTCAGCCAAGGCAATCGCGGTGGTGGCTGCCAGAGGGATGCCTTTATAAGCCGGGCCAAAGACTATATCGAATTCCACGCCAGATGCCGTGATCGCCGCCGCATAGTAACGTCCCAACTCAGCCAGTGCCTGACCGGTTTGAAAGCGGCCGGCATTAAAGAAGTAAGGGCTGGTGCGCCCGGACTTGAGCAAAAACTCACCAAAGCATAGGGCTTGGTGTTTGACTGCCAGCTGAATGAAGTCAAATTGGTATTTTTCCATGCAAAGTATCCGACTATGAACTAAGTTTGAGGTGACAAAAATAAATACAACGAGGTCTCAACCATGAGTGAGACCCGCATTTGGATCAACCCGCCGAGCCAAATGTAAGGATGTGAAAAATAGTAACACCTACCACAAAAAACCCAACCGTAGCGGTAACACAATCACACCAAGCTCGGGTATGATACACAGTCCGTAATCAAGGGGCTAACATGAGAGTTATCAGTCTTAGCGTCGATGGCATTTTTCAGGCGGCGCAACGCGGCCTATACACTTGGCTCGCGAATCAGGATGCAGATTTCATCTGTCTACAAGATCTTCGCGCGCTTGAGCGTGAACTGGAAAAACCCGAGTTCCAACTCAAGGGCTACCACGCCTATTTTTTCGATTCAGGTACCAAACACTACAACGGTGTCGCTATTTATTCGCGTATGCAACCCAAAGCACTAATTTACGGGTTAGGTTTTGCGTCGGGCGTGGATATGGAAGGCCGCTATTTACAAGTCGATTTTGAGCAGTTGAGCATTGGCTCACTGCTCGCGCCGAGCGCCAGCTCGGAATTGGAATCGCAAGAAGTCAAAATTAAATTTTTTGACGACTTTCAGGCCCATCTGGACAAAATTACCCGCAAACGCCGTGAATATATTTTCTGCGGCAACTGGCAAATGGCCCACACGCCCAAAGATGTGAGTAACAGCGCGGAAAACCAACACAACTCCGGGTTTTTACCCCACGAGCGTCAATGGTTGAGCCAACTGTTTAACCAAATTGGTTACGTCGATGCCTTCCGCAAGGTCAACAAAGACAGCGATGAATACAGCTGGTGGCCAAATGGTTTAAAAGATGATGGCGATGGCTGGCGCACCGATTTTCAAGTGGTGTCCAACAGTCTCGGCGGCAAAGTGGAGTATGCGGCAATTTATAAAACCCAGCAGTTCTCCAGCCATATGCCGGTAATTATCGATTACGACATAGAGCTGTAAATCGCACCCAATTAAATACCGTAAAATGTAAAAAAGCCCGCTGCGGTAATCCGAAGCGGGCTTTTTTATTATCTGCCATTTGGCAAAAATGGTTTAAACCGCAAGTGCGTCGTACACCACAACTTTGCTCCACAGGTGTTTATGCTCATCGATAAACTTTTGATGCAGTGGATGAACCTGATAAATATCCTGCCCCGCCACATCATCAAAACCGAGCAATTCGGAAACATGGTAGGAGTTATCCACCACGTCACGCTTTTCCGTAGAGGCAGGCACACCCACGTGGATGCTGCGCACGGTTTCAATCGCCGCAAGTGATTTCACCCCAGCTATTAATTTTTCCAGATCTTCTTTTGAATCCGGATTTTTCAACCAGAAAAAAACATGGTGCAACAATTTCGGCATAGCATTGGCTCCGGCTACAGGTTTGGCGAGTGCATCGCCCGCCACCAACGCGGCACCGGCGATAGCACTGGTGGTAAGAAAATCACGGCGTGTAGTTGTCATAGTCGCTCCTTTTTATCGATTCATTATCATTAACGAATGTGTTTTGATAGAGCAGTAAAGTTGCCGCGAATCCCCCTTTGACGCAAAGTTATTTACGCAAGATTACCCAATCAGCACCACAACACAGCTTACCAAACCCGCACAGGTGCGAGCGACTGTGTTTATTCACTGATAAAAGTTTGTAATACCCGATTTAAAAAGCGGCGACCTAAAACGGTTGGGCGCGCGCAGCCTTGTGCAATTTCTACCAAACCTTGCTGCGTTAATGTGTGCCACTGGGGCTCAAGTTGTTGCCAATCAAGGCCGGTGCGCTCAGTGAAATAATTTACTGGCACTCCCCCGTGCAAGCGCAGTGCATTCATCATAAATTCCAGCGGTAGCGCTGCAGGCAGCAACAAATCGCTGCCGCCGCCAAATGTATTTTGATGACCGCCAAGATTGGTGGGGATTTTTTGGGATTGGGCCGCATCCAAATAATGTTTGGGTAAGCGGGTTTTCCACAAGCGCAGAATTTTATCTTCGGCAGGTAAAGTAATTTTGCCGTGAGCGCCCGCCCCTATTCCGAGATAATCGCCAAACTCCCAGTAATTGAGATTATGGCGTGCATATTTTTTAGCGCGTGCATAGGCGGAAATTTCATATTGTGCGTAGCCAGCCGCAGCCAATAATTCCACGCCTGCATCCTGAATATCGGCGAGGATTTCCTCTTCCGGCAATACCGGCGGCGCAGAATAAAAGGCAGTGTTTTGCTCGATGGTGAGTTGATACCAGGAGAGATGCTCCGGCGCCAAGTCAATCGCCTGTTGCAAATCCGCCTTGGCAGCAGCAACGGATTGCTCAGGTAAACCGTGCATTAGATCCAGATTGATATTGTCAAACCCGGCCTTGCGTGCAACACCCACAGCGCGCAGTGCTTCTTCACGACCATGTACACGGCCGAGCAATTTTAATTGTTGATCATTAAAACTTTGAATGCCGATGGATAAACGATTCACCCCTGCCGCGCGAAAACCGGAAAATTTTTCCTGCTCAAACGTACCGGGGTTTGCTTCGAGGGTAATTTCTATATCAGGTTCAAAACCGATAATTGTCTCTGCATCTTTTAAGATCTGCCCAATCGCCTGCGCCGACAACATACTGGGTGTGCCACCGCCAAAAAAAATGCTGGTGAGTTTGCGGCCTTGCGCAAGCACTTGATCCTGTTGTAAATCCAAACGCAGCGCATTTACATATTCTGCTTCAGGAATATCATTATTCGCTTGATGGGAATTGAAGTCGCAATAAGGGCATTTGCGAATACACCAAGGCACGTGAACATAGAGCGCTAATGGTGGTAATTGTAGTGATAGCGACGGCAGTATCAGTGACATTATTGGCTCTTCAGTGCAGATAATTTTTGTAACATTTCCTGCATGGCTTTACCGCGATGACTGATGCGATTTTTTTCGGCCTTATCCAATTCAGCGGATGCACAGTTGTGGCTGGGCACAAAAAATAATGGATCATAACCAAAACCACCTTCGCCGCGCGGTTCAGAAAGAATCACCCCCTCCCATATACCGTGACACAAAATCGGCGTTGGGTCTTCTGCATGGCGCATAAACGCCAGCACTGCATGGTAGCGCGCCGTGCGCTTTTCTGTAGCAACGCCATGTAACTCCTGCAAAAGTTTTGCATTGTTGTCTGCGTCTTTTGCGGCTGCACCCGCATAGCGCGCGGAATAGATGCCGGGGCGGCCATTAAGCGCATCGACTTCAATACCCGAATCATCGGCAATGGCTGGCAAGCCGGTTTTGGCGCAGGCATAACGCGCTTTAATAATCGCATTTTCAACAAAGGTTAAACCGGTTTCTTCCGCGTTCTCGCTAAAAAAATCAGATTGCGGTACCACGTCAAAACCGCAGCCATTGAGTAACTGCTGGAACTCGCGCAATTTACCTGCATTGCCACTGGCCAATACTATTTTTTGCATTGCATTTTTTCCTGAGAATCATCATTAGAAACAAAAGGCGCCCGCAGGCGCCTTTGTCATTCAATAGGTGCTGTTATTTATCCGCATAAAGTGTGCGATTAAACGTGAGTTTAAGTGGCCGCGCCGCGCCTTCCACGTTTAATTCGATATCGAAATGCAATAACTCTTCATTGTTAAAAACAAAGGGCGCTAAATAATAGGTGGCGTCGCCTTCGCTCACTTCAATAAATTTTAGCGTTTGTTTTTGCTGCATTAAATTGCGACGCACACCACTGACCTGTGCTGGCAAACCCAAACTCGTTGCACCATTTTCAGTTTTGGTCACACTGATATTGACCAGCGCCCGATCCTTACCGCGCACCAACTTATAGGCTTCCGCTACGTTTGCCGGAATATCAGTGCTGTTAAATACGTTGTAGTGCACGGTGTAAACACCAAACTGCTGCTGGGTAGCGATTTCTTTGGGTTGATCAATTTGGGCCTGAGCTGTTAGGGCAATCAGGCTTAACAAAAAACCCTGTAGTAACTTTTTCATAACAACACTCCTGTAATGAATGAATCACGACGGTACAGGTAAAAATGCAAAGTAGTATTTGCCTGAAGCCATTATTTACTTAAATGATAAATCGCCGTCTCACCGAACAGATTGGGCATAAAATCTTTGAGCGTCTGACCGGACTGTTCGTTCACCACCTGGCGATGGATCACTTTGATATTACGCTCGCGGCACAGCACTTCAAAGTCTTTAAACGTACAGAAGTGAATGTTGGGTGTGTCGTACCACTCGTAGGGCAGCAAGTCTGATACCGGCATACGGCCGCGCGTCGCTAAATAGAAGCGCGCTTTCCAGTGGCCAAAATTCGGGAAGGTGACAATACATTCTTTGCCCACGCGCAACATTTCATCCAATACCAAATGGGGAAAATGCAGGGTTTGCAGCGCTTGAGTCATGAGCACTGTATCAAAACTTTTATCGGCGAAATTGCCGAGGCCGCGATCCAGGTTTTGCTCGATCACATTCAAGCCTTTATCGATACAGGTATTGATTTGCTCTGCATCAATTTCCAAACCATAACCTTGCACTTGTTTGGTATCGATTAAAAATTTTAGCAGCGTGCCATCGCCGCAACCCAAGTCGAGAATGCGGCTGCCTTGAGTGATCCAGTGTTGGATTTCGTTTAGATCAATACGCATCAGATTTCCACTCCGGCAAGGTAGCGACTAAACACTTGCTGGTAGCGTTCGTCCGGCAATAAAAAGGCATCGTGGCCGTGTTTGGATTCAATTTCCGCGTAGGTCACTGCACGATTAGCGCCGACCAATGCGTTGACAATTTCATGCGAACGTTCGGGTGCAAAACGCCAGTCGGTGCTGAACGAAATCACCAAATAATTTGCCTGGGTTTGTTTAAAGGCGAGCACCGGGTCGTCGTTGTATTCGCGCGCCAAATCAAAATAATCCAGCGCTTTGGTGATGCGGATATACGAATTGGCATCGAAGGCATTGGCAAAACTATCGCCCTGGTAACGCAGGTAACTTTCGATTTGAAATTCCACCGGCTCCGTGATGCCCAGTTCAAAACTGCCGCTGCGCAAATCGCGGCCGAATTTTTCACCCATCGCATAATCCGACAAGTAAGTGATGTGGCCAATCATGCGCGCGACTGCCAAACCGTTTTTGGGAATGGTGTTGTGCGCGAGGTAATCGCCGTCAAAAAAGTTGGGGTCGCTAACAATCGCTTTGCGCGCCGCTTCGTTGAACGCGATGTTTTGCGCCGAGAGTTTCATTGCCGAGGCGATCACCACTGCATGGCGAATCCGCTGCGGGAAATCCAGCGCCCAGCGCATCACTTGCATACCGCCGAGGCTGCCACCAATCACGGCGGCCCAGACATCAATACCCAATACATCGGCCAAACGCGCCTGACTGGCGACCCAATCGCGCACGCGGATCATCGGGAAATCTGCGCCCCAGGCTTTGCCTGTTGCGGGGTTGATGGAGCGCGGCCCGGTGGAGCCATGACAGCCGCCGAGATTATTGAGCGCAACGACAAAAAATTTGTTGGTATCAATCGGTTTGCCAGGGCCGATATAGGCATCCCACCAGCCGGGGCGTTTGTCGTCCATGCTGTGATAACCTGCAGCGTGATGATGGCCGGAAAGCGCGTGGCAAATCAGTATCGCATTGGATTTTGCCGCATTTAACTGGCCGTAGGTTTCGTAGACCAATTCATACTCATCGAGCGTGCGCCCGCAGGCCAGCAACAGCGGCGCCGTGAAGTGATGAGTCCGGGGAGTAACAAGACCCACCGAATTGGCGGGTAGTTCGTTTGGCATGGTGATCTCTTACCGCAAGCAGTGGGCGCGCCAGTGGCGGCGCGCTCATCGACATTAAATGATGCGACAGTCTAAAGAGAGCACCTGCCTGCTGCAAGGTAGAGTTTATGAGTTGCCCTGCAACACCGCTTTGCTTTTGGCAAAGGGCAGCACACGCGCGCCGGTGGTGTCGGTGGTGGCAGGTAGATCATCCATCAATTCTGGCTCCAGGGGTTCGGCCAGAATTTCGCGGTAGAGCGGTTCGATACTCATCAGCGCCGATTGCAACTGGTAAAGGTTGGTCTGCAGGGTTTGCAACTGCTCGGCGTGACTATTGCGCTGGGACTGCATTTGCGTCAGCCGCAGCATGTGGTGTTCCAGCAGCTGCTTTTGATATTGGTTTTGATGGAACAGCGGCGCCAATGCTTCCTGCATCCAGTGATTGATGTGCTGATGCAGATCCATATATACCGCGCGCACCTCCTGCACCAACGTATTGATAAAACGGCTGATCAGCGCACTTTTATGGGTGAGTACGGTAGTGAGCGACTTGCGGAACTCCTCGGCGCGGGTCTGTAACTGACGTAACTGGCGGCGCTGCTTCTGGATTTTAAGCAGGTGCCGCATCATCAAATCATCACCCGACAGGCTGTGCTCCGGGCGTTCGTAAATGGAGGTGAGCACGCGGTTACAGCGCTCAATCTCCCGCTCAAGGTGATTAATGTTGCTGTCCACCGCGTCAAAGAAACTGGCGATGGCGCGCGCTAACCCCAAGGTTGTCCAACTCTGGGCGAGGTTGCTGTGCGCCTCCTCGATTTGCCGGTCCAGTGACGGCATGCCAATCGGGCTTAACAGCGACAATTGCTGGGATTCCAATAAGCGCTGACTGGTGCGCAGCGACAGTGCTTGTTTATGGTATTCGTGATGGGTGCGCCGAATAGTGTCGCGCAATGCCTGTAACTTTTCATTGGCCTGCTCGGGGGCAGCGGCACGCAAACTTTCCAACTCTGCTTCGCACTCGGCGATGCGCTTGGCCAACCCGCTGCGGGTATTGATCACCATGGCGTAACTGTCACCAATCAGCGCGTGGCCGATAATTTGTTGCTGGTTGCGCAATACCGCTTCCGCAAGCATGGATTCCAACTGCGGGAAGTTGCTGCGCGCCAGTTGCGCCTGATTGCGCCCGACTTTGCCGAGCAGCCCCTGTTTGGCCGACACCGCCACCACATGCTGTGACGCGAGGCCAAGCTGATGCGCCGTGAGCTGACGCAGGCGATCGATGCTCGCCGCCACTTCATCGGCGGGAGTAAGGTCGTCCCACAGACTATCGATTTTGTTGAGCAGGGCGATGACGGCGGTGCAGTTATTGTCGCGCAGGCCCTGAATATGCTCGCGCCAGATCTCCATATCGCTCGCAGTCACGCCAGCATCGGCAGAGAGCAAAAACAGAATCGCCTGGGCATCGGGCAGGGTTTTTAAGGTGAGTTCAGGTTCGTTGCCCAGCGCGTTCAGGCCGGGGGTGTCCACAATGCGCAGACCTTGGCGCAGCAATGGGTGATCGAGGCTAATCAGCGCATGGCGCCAGGCCGGGAGAGTGACCATACCCTGGGCATCGCGCTCACCCAGCTCGTCCTCGGCAAAGCCTAACTTAATTGCATCGGCCACGCTGACCTGTTTACTGGCTGAGACTTGATTGATCGCCGCGCGGGTCTGTTCGTAATCCCTGGCATCAAACTGAATAGTCACCCACTTTTGCGGGATTCGCTTGAAACTCTGCAGGCTGGTATTACTGCGGCGGGTTTCGATGGGGAGCAGGCGCACGCAATTGGCGGGCTGGCTAGCATCCCAGAAAATTTCGGTCGGGCACATGGTGGTGCGGCCCGGTTGCGATGGCAACAGGCGACGACCGCCGCCAGCGTAGAGCAGCGCGTTAATCAGCTCGGTTTTACCGCGCGAGAATTCGCCGACGCAGGCGATGGTAAAACTCTCGCCGCGCAACAGCTGACGGGCGCGGTGCAGGGTTTTGTCCATGCTCTGGCCAAACAGGCTGTGCGCCTTGCCCCAATGCTCAAACCGCTGCAGGCGCTCATCCAACTGGCGCTTCCAACGGTTGTAATGGGTCATTTGGCGATGCAAGGATCTGACGTCCATAACGCGAATCTCGTCTGTTGTTAGTAATAACCCAGCGAAATAACCAAAGGGTGATTACATAATTATTTTAGGTAGAGGAGCATTAAAGCCGAAAAACGCGCCATTGGCTAGAAGTTGAGCAGCCAGCGGTTAATTGCGGGGGCTGAGTGGCGGCTAAATTGCGACTTTACAACATCTTTCTGTCAGGGAATTGCGACGCGCACCGCGCGCGATGAGGGAATTGTTGGGGCAAAAAAAACGCAGCGAGTCGCTGCGTTTTTCAGGGTTTGCAAAGCTGTCTTACTTAGACATTTTGCTTGCGACGACGCAGGCAGACCAATCCAGCCAATGCAATCGCCATTAACACCAGGGAAGATGACTCTGGCACGCTGGTGCTATTAATCTGGATATCATCAACCAGAAAATAATAGCTGGAGGTGATTTGCAAGGTATCGATATTGGCGAAGTTCAGCGCCACGTTCTGCCAGGGGCTACTGAAACTGACTTCAACCATATCTACCAGGCCACCATTGAACCAGCCGATAACAGCGCCGGTTTGCCATTCAGCTTGCCAACCGTGCAGCCACAGGTCCTGCACGCTGAAGCTACCGCCGCCCTGCTGGGTCATGAACATATCATCGCCATAGTTGTTCAACGCAGCAAACTTGCCACTGTGGCCACCACCGGTACCGGTAGCCCACCAACCACCGGTTTCACTTACATCAATCACATCCATATTAGTGCTGAATACAAAACCTGAGTCCACAAAACCAGCCCCGGAACTTGGCCCAAAAGTACCAGGCGCGACCTGGCTGTCAAAATCAATAATGGTGGCGCTGGCGCTAATGCTGACCAACAACATAAAGGGAATTAATAAGAGCTGCTTCAGTTTCATAGGTATGTCCGTTTATAAGCATCTAAATAGAATAGTTAATATTTCTACTAACTATAATGAACCCCCTTTTATATGCAAAAAATGATCCACGCGCCAAATTCGGTTTTCTAGATAAAATAAACCCTTAATAATCATTAAGTTAAATAAATTTCACTGCAGCGGATAAAAGCTTGAAATATCACAATCTGTAAAAAAAACCGACACCCGCAATCAAAAATCCAGCTGCACCGACACGCGTAGGCTGCGCGGTTCGAGCGGATGAAAATGCACATCCTCCACCCCCTCGTCCACCTCGCCCGGCAGGCGCGAGGGGTAAAAATAGGTGATGTCGTGATCGCGGCTGTTGGCCAGATTGAGCAGATCCAACCCCAGCGACCACTGCGCCCAGCGATAGCCTAGACCCAGGTTAACCACACTGGTGGACGACGCGCGCTGCTGATTAAAACTGTCCAAAACCCGCGCGCCAAAATAGCGGTAGCGCAAATTGCCATGAAAGCCCTGTGCCGCCGGCGCATAACTCACACCGGCACTGGCGACAAACGGCAGCGAACCATCCACATACTTGCCCTGCCCGGTTTGTTGTTCGCTAAAACGCGAGTGGGTCCAGGCCAGTTCGGTATCCAGGCTCCAGCCCTCGGCAAACCAGACATAGCTGGCGATTTCGACACCAGAACGCTCAGAGGCGCGACTCGCCTCGGTATTGCCCGCATCGCCCACAAACAATAATTCTGAGTCCAGCGCCAGATACCAAATCGATGTGGAAATACTGTAGCGCCGGTTATCGAATAATTTTGCACCCAGCTCTGCCCCTTGTGAGCGCGATAATAAATCCACCGGTTCACTCAACTCACCCGATAGCGGATCAATCACAATCGTTGCACCGCGTGCATCATTGGAATGAAAACCCTGACCGAGGTTTAAATAGGTTTCAACATTATCGCTAAAGCTATAACTCACACCCGCTTTAATACTAGTGATGTCATCTGATGCCCTGCCGGAGTTTTGTGCAAGATCGCTATCTACCTCCACTTGCAGATAATCATGACGCAAGCCCAGATGAGCACGAATTTTTTCACTTAGTTGAATATCACTCTGCGCAAAAAGCGCCAGCGATGTTTCATCAATTGCATCCACGCGTGTCGCTGACAAACGTTCGCGCGCGCGGGTTTTATACAAGCCCACTTCATCGATCGCATCGTGGCGAATTTGCACACCGAGTTTATGGGTTGCGGATTTTCCGGCAAGGCTGGTTTGCCAGTTGCGCACCAGCTCACCGCCGAGCAGTTGCCGATCATCCACTTGCTCAAACTCGTCACCGTTAACCGGGTCATCCAAAAAATAGGTGAAGTTGGAAAATAAATGTAATGTTGAATCAACTAGGTAAGCGCTGATCGACCAATTGGAGTTCGCCCATTGTGTTGACAGACTGTAACGGCTGGCATCACCGCCCACATCGGTATCCAGTGAGCCCAGTGCATCAATCATGCCCTGCTCCACCGCGCGCTGTGGAATTTGATCGGCCGAGTTCCAACGATTGCGATAGCCCATCGCTGTAAGTGAAAATTCACCGCCGGCAAGGCGCGATGAATAACGCGCAAGCAGATTGGTTTTGTGCAGGTCTTCATCAATATCTTTCCAGGGGCCCGCGTAAGCTTGCGCCTCCATTCCAACTAATAAATGCCCATCATCAATAATGATTGGTGTCGCGCTGTATAAACGCTGATAGCCGTAATCACCCGCGGTAAGCGCCAGTTCACTATTATCCAAGGTATTTTTTACTACAAACGCTGCGGCTCCTGCACCGGAAAAATCACCGACCTCGGCGTAGTAAGGACCTTTGCGATAATGAATGGTGTGAATTAATTCAGGGATAATAAAATTTAAATCCGTATAGCCCTGACCGTGACCGTGGCTGCGCATATTTACCGGCATAGTGTCGATGCTGGTGGCAAAATCAGTGCCGTGATCCAAATTAAAACCGCGCAAGAAATATTGGTTCGCTTTACCGGAACCACTGTGCTGGGTAACCACCATACCGGGAACCATTTCCAGAATTTCACCGGTGCGCGCAAGTGGTCGGTTGGCAATTTCAGCGCTGCCGATAACACCCTCTGCGGCGGCCAAGCTGCTGCCCACTAAATTCAGGCGATGGCCGTAGACCACTAAATTCTCCAGCGCTGGCATTGGCCGTGTCGCGGTAGCAAGCGCAAGTCGCTCCGGCTCACTGGCGCTGCCGTAAAGTGGAATAACAATCGCTGCAAAAAAATACTGTATTTTTTTCATCATCACTTTCCTAGGCTGCCCAGCGCTGCAAAATCCATTGCAGTGCCACCAACGCAATCACTGCCGAGGTGCCTCCCAAGGCATAGCGCGCATACCAAAAGTAATGGCGCAATAACATCAACACCGGTAACAGCAGTAATACGATTGTCATTTGCCCCAACTCCACACCCAAATTAAAGGCCAACACCGCCAACAGTTGTTGATCGGCAGGCAAACCCAATTCACCTAACACGCCGGCAAAACCCATCCCGTGTAGCAAACCAAACCCAAAGGTGAGCCAACCCAAACGCAGCAACAGCGGGAAAATATTATTGAGGGCAACCAGCAATACCGAGACTGCAATACCCAATTCCACCCAGCGGCTCGGCAGGTGAATAATGTGTAGCGCCGTAAGTGTCAGGGTGATGGAATGCGCGAGGGTAAATGCAGTGACAATCCAGCAAGCGTTAATAATAATTTGCCGATTATTGCTGACCGCCTGCCAGCGATGGTTGCGCCGCTCCACCACACAGGCGACTAACAACAACAGCAAAAATAAAATATGGTCCAGTCCAATCCAAATATGCAGCACGCCCTGATAAATAAATTCACCCAGCGTCGCAAGTTTACTGCCCTGCTCCGCCTGCCAGTTTATCTGGCGCTGTGTATCGTCCAGCACTCTGATACTGGATGATTTGTTATTGCTGGTACTGGAAAGTGTCAGCAATAATTTATGGTCGGCATCGTCTTTAAAGATTGCGCTGTAGTGAACAGCTATATCGCCAGCAAGTGAACACTGCGCACGCAGCGGAATTACCACATAAGCTTCATTAAAATGCGCATCAATTTGCCAGTCATCACCCAATACCACCGGGCACTCGCTGCCGCGCGTCAATTGCAAGTGGTTGGTTAAATATTTTTTTACGGCATCTGCACGATTTTGTAATTCTTGCCAGCGCAATTGGCCGTCGCCATCCACATCCACCAGTAGCGCACGCTCCAAATCATACAGGCGCACTTGCAGCTCACCGGTTACTAATCCCTGCGAATTAATTTGCACATTCGCGTAGGCGGTACTGAGTTGGTGGGCCGCAGCGTGGTTGGTAAAAGCCCAGCTGATCAACAGCAATACAAAAAATCGATGCAACATTTTTATCTGCGTCATGCTTAACCCTCCTGCTGCAAATGAGTCAGGTCAAGCGCAACGGCTTGTTGCGCACGTTCCAGCAATAATTTATCGCTTGCTTCCCGCGCCAGTTGCCAATTGCGTTCAGCCCAGTAGAGCGCTTGTTGTGCATCCGGTTGCACTTGCAAAAAAAACAGTGCCACTTCAGCGGCATGCGCTTGGTCATCGCGTGCAATACGCAACTGCATTCGCTGCGCAAGTTGTTCGTGTATTGGCGAATCCTGCAGCAGATTTTTTTCCGCTATCACTAGGCGCAACAACAGCGCATCATCCTGCTGCGGCGCATTATTTATTAAAGGCGTTAATTGTTGGATTACCGCCGGCGAATCGCCCAGCGCCAGATTAATATCAGCCCACTGCACCCAATAGCTGAGGGAATTTTTATTACTAACCTGCTGTAAATGCTGCAAGGCGCGCTCGGGTTGATTCAACCGCAGCGCCATATCCGCCAACATTTGTAATAGCCAGAGGTTGCGTTCATCCGTGGGTAAACCTTGGCTCGCAATTAATTGTTGTAACTGCGCATAGCTTTCGCGCAATGCCTGCTCACTTTCACTGCTGCGCACTTCCAAACTGCACGCACCCAGGGTCACTAAATCCACTTTGCCGAGTAAGGCCATACAGGTTTTTTTGGCGGCGGATAATTCGCCCTGAATTAAATGCAAGCGCGCTTTTAATAACAGCGCCGTTGGTTGCGCTGCGTCTTGCAGCAAAATAAGGCTGAGGGTTTGCTGCGCCAAACTAAAACGATGTTGATGTTGTTGTACCTGCGCCCAGGCCAGGAGTATTGGCAAGTGATTACTGCCGGATTCAACCTGCGGCTTTAACACTGCTTCAGCTATACCGTAAAGATGGCTATAACCCGGTTGTGATGCTTTGCTTAAATAATCATTCGCTAATTGGCTGATGCTATCAGCATTCATCACCCGCGTTGTGTTAGTTACTTGCGCGGCAGTTGTATCCCAATGCGCAATAATTTGCTCTGGTGAGTGGGGTTGATAACGTGCGTTTGATTGGGTCAATGTTTGTGCATTTGTTGTCGCCAACACATTGGCGGTTGGCAACAATAGGGCAAGATAAAATCCAACCCAAGTTAACAAAGATAATGTTTTCATCGGTCATACCCGCTGCAATTCAGCTAATAAAATAGAGTCGTTTTTAACGGAGATATTTTTATTAATTTTAAAAAGCCTGCCATCCATAGCGGGCATCAAGGTAAGGAACTTTTTAATCAAAAACTATTTCACGTTAAGGCGCCAACAGATCATCAAACGCGTTTTCATCACTTACATCTTGCGTGATGTTGCGGCTGTTGAGTGACAAGGGTGTATCGTTGGGCTGTTGATTAAATGCCGTGCGGGTATAACTGCTCATGGCAACCGTCAGTAAATCAATAGTGATATTGACTGTGGCTACCGCCGAGCTGGTTTTGCCATCGCTCACACTAAAGGTAAATTGATCAGCACCCACAAAATCCGGCGCCGGGGTGTAACTAAAACTACCGTCGGTTTGCAGGCTAAGCATGCCGTTTTGTGGTGCTGTCACCACTGCAAAACTGAGCATGTCTTTATCCAAATCACTCGCCATTAATTTTCCGGTAAATGGCGTGTCGGCCTTGGTACTGAGCGCCGCATTATTTGCCGTGGGTGGCGCATTGACTTTTGGTTTTTTAGCGCCGTCACCACCACAAGCCGTGATGAATAAACTGCCCGACAAAATCAGCGGTAAGAGTGCGTTAGAAATTTTCATGACAACTCCTTAGTTAGAACCGGGCAGTGGATCGGCCAGATAAGGGAAGGAATTTTTCATCATCATCGCGTTAAGTGGTGCACCGTCGGTAAAAGGCACATTACCCACATTGGCGTCTTCGGGTTTACACAATCCCAAATCGGTATCCACACCGCCAACAGGAATTGGATAACACAAACGCCCCATAACAACGCGCAACGCAATATCCACCACATCGTCACCCGGGCGACGGCCATTAGGGAAACCAGCCAGATCATTACCCGCCACACCAAAATTGGATTGCTCCGCTTGTGCCGTTGCAGCAATGCCAGTGTTCAAGCGCAACATTTCTGACGGCGTAACGGTTTTTAATTGATTGACGCCGGGGAAGCCGGTGAGAAAAGCAGTGACTAAATCCATGCGCGGGAAATTAGTGGGAGCCAGCGTGGGCAAATTGGCACCGAGCGTGGTGTTAACCGCATCTTTAAATAAAATATTTAATAATTCAGGTAGCGAGGGATGCGTAACGTAATCGGCAAACTGGCCATCAGTTTTTGGTTCGGCAGTGGAAAAGCGATCCTTATCTTTTAAACCAATCACCAATTCATTCACCAGCGGGTTGCCCAAACGCGATACTTGGGTGAGCGCACCGCCATTCACTTCCGTTTTATTAAACGATGCCTGCGGATTTAAAATACGCGCCTGCGGCAAGCTCGCAGTAGTCCAACTGCCAATCACACCATTGCCACTGCCCACCAAACAGCTTTTGGGAATTTCGAGCGAAATGGCAGTGACATTTTTATCGAGTAAATCATCATTCATTGCCGATTGAGTAATACCACCGGGGAAGCCGCCGCCGTCGCCAGCTCCAGCGGCACTATCGCCTTCCACAGGAACATAATTGACTAAATCAAAAGTTTTTCCGAGATTGACCACAAAGGGATCTTTGCGCTGACCGACAAATACTTTGCCGTTGGCACTACACCCGGGAATCGCAATTTCATAAATAAAACTGTTGGCGTAGCTTGCATATTCTGCCGGTGAAGTGAAGGTTTTATTACCGATAAAATCCAATGGTTTGTTAAATGTCATACCCATGCCCGACGCCATAGTGACATCGGCACGCATACCGGTTTTACGATCACCTGTGCGCAATTTAACGGTATAACTTTCACTGAAATTGGCAGCAGACATATCGCTTGCAGAAATGCCGCCGACATTTTTCAAAGGAACCGCAACTGAACGGCTGTTACCTTCTGGCCCTACCGTCAGCTTTACACCTTCACCGCCTGCCAGTGCCTGGCTGAAACGAAATTCAAAGGTAAGGTCTTCTACAGCATCGCCGGTGTTATCCACGTGGATGCTGTACACCGCGTGTGGGTCCATCGCAAAATAATTGGGGCCGCCGTAAGCATCTTGCAGCGGAATATAGTTGGCGATCAACGTGACATAATCTTCGCGCCCGCTTTCATAGGAATTAAACGCGTAAAAATCGGTTGAATCGAGCGCGGGTGCGCGGGTGATATTCGGCGCTTCGCGGTGGGATGATGCAAAACTGCCCGAGGCAAGCAAGCTCGCACAGAGGGTACCAATAACGGCCGATAAATAATTATGTTTCATGATGACTCCGTTGGTTGTTGTGACATTCACAACAGCAAACGGCTCAAGTTGATTTTTGGATTCAACTTTTTGTGATTATTTTTAAATTATTGTGTAAGTGCGCCAATATATTTTTTGACGGGCATAAAAAACCCCGCGCGGGGCGGGGTTTGGTTTAGCCGAGTCTCAGGAATATTTTTACATCGCCACCAATTCCGCCGTGTACAACACGGTGGTCGGCTGGCCAGTGGGCGAGCCACCGAGTGGTTCCAAACTCACTGCGAGTGCAGCGACTTGTAGCTGATCGAACAGTGCCGAACGCGGCAAACTCAACTTGCCGGTTTTGGGGAGCAGGCCGAGTGAGATTGGCGCGCGACCATCGGCGGCGACCATCCACAATTCATAGTCCTGATTGTCCAGCGGGGTGAACTTGTCGGTGGCGCTCACCACTAGTTGGTCCTCGCGCAATTCAATCAACCACAGGGCTTGGGCTTTTTCGCTTTGCACCACGGCGATTTGGGCCGGCGATAAAGGTTCGACCGGTTGCAGATTCACCAGCAAGACCGCCATCAGGATTGCCGCGGCGGTAGCTAACCCGGCGAACCATTGCAAGGCGCGTGGTTTGCGTTGCGGCAGTGCCAGCACATTACTGACCCTGTCGGTGCTAGCACCGGTGCTGACAAAACCCAACTGCTGTTGGATACGCTCCCACACCTCGGGCGCGGGCTGGACATTGGGCAGTGCAGCACCCAACTCATTCAGGCGACTCTCCCAGCGCCACAGGCTGGAGCGCAGGCCTGGGTGTTGCATCAGCAGTCGCTGGTAGCGGACACGCGCAGGGCCTTGCAAGCTGCCGAGCACATATTCAGCCGAGAGTGCATTTTGACGTTCATCGGTAAGGTAATTCATGATTCAAGGCACCTCTTTAAACGTTCCAATCCGCGACGAATCCAGGTTTTGATGGTGCCTAGTGGCAGCTCCATCCGGGCGCAGACTTCCATGTGGGTCAAACCGCGAAAATAGGCGAGTTCGATGGCGCTGCGCTGGCTGTCTTCCAGCCGATCCATGCAGCGATCGATGCGCACCCGGTCGCGCTGCTCATACAACTCTTGCTCGGGTGTCTGATGATGAACTGCCTCTTCCAATTCCTCGGCGCCAGTCTCGCGCCGACTCTTGGTGGCGCGCAGCATATCCAGCGCGCGGTAGCGCACTATGCTGATCATCCAGGTGAGCACTTCGCCCTTCTCCTGCTGATACTCGCCCGCGTTGTGCCATATCCGCACAAATGCCTCCTGTACCGCCTCTTCCGCCAGATCGCGACGGCGCAACATCTGCAGGCTGACGGCGTAAAGTTTGCCCGCACTGCGCTGGTAGAGGTTGGCGAAAGCCTGCCTATCGCCCTGCGCGGTGGCGCTGAGCAGCTGCAAAAACTCCTGATTCGGATCCATAGTCATTCTCGTTGTTATCAACCGTTAAGGATTCATCGGGTCACTGGACTCCGCCAGAATGTGGCCCATTCAGCTGCTTTACGGCCCGCCGCGGGTTTTGGATTCAATTTTTTTACAGAATTGCTGAAGTGAGACGCCCTGCGCACTCGCAAGGCAGTATCGGAGCAATAGAAAAGAAGGGAGGCAGCCGCTGGCAGTTGCATAAGCGCCACTGCCAGCAGGTAATGAGGGAGCAACAAGAAAGAAACTAGTACCAGTAACCCAGCACCACTTGCGGGTTGAGTTGCAGCCAAATGGCCAGTTCACGGATCAGGATTTTCTCCACGATCTGCAGGCCGAGCAGCACGACAATCGGCGAGACATCAATCACCCCACCTAGCGGTGGAATCACTTTGCGGATAGGTTTGCAGAGCGGATCGATAATTTGATTGGCGAGGCTGAGCAGCGGGTGATGGCTCATGGGTGCGATAAAACTGCCGATGATGCTGATAATCATGCACCAGAAGAACACGTTTACGATGATGGTGAGCGCGCCCACAAACCCCCAGGCCAGCAGGATATGCGGCAGCGCGATTAACCCGGTCAAGCCGGTGATCAGGCAGAGAATGGCGCTCGCAATCAACTGCACCAGCAGGATCAATACTACCGACGCTGTATCGATACCGAGAATACTGGGGATCACTTTGCGCAGCGGGCGCAGTGGCGGCATAGTGATTTTAACCAGCGCCTGGGAGATGGGGTTGTAAAAATCAGCGCGCACCAGTTGCAGCAAAAAACGCAGCACTACAACCAGTAGCACCAGCGACAAAAGGCTGTAGGCGATCAAATGCAAAATATTGGCAAACATGCAAAGCTCCGGTGATGAAAGAAATTCTGGCCTGACAACAGACGCTGTTACTTACCTACAGGCGCCGTTACTTACCTACAAGCGCCGTTACTTACCTAATAGTTCCGATAATTCCACCGCGCGATTGCTGCAGGCCGTCATGGCGCGGGCGACAACGGCGCGGATATTATCCTGCTCAAATGACAATATCGCCTGCTCGGTAGTGCCCTTGGGCGAGGTAACGCGGCGGCGCAGCTCGGCCACATCATACTCACTTTCTTTAGCGAGCATGGCGGCACCCAGCGCGGTTTGCAAGGTCAACTCCGTCGCACATTCACGGCTCAACCCCAGCTCCACACCGGCATCAATCATGGCTTCCATCATTAAAAAGAAATAGGCGGGGCCGGAGCCGGAAACGGCAGTGACCGGGTTTAATAAGGCTTCGTCATCCAACCATTGCACTATGCCTACTGCACCGAGAATCGCGTTGGCGAGGGATTTATGTTCATCATTCACCCGGCTGTTAGCAAATAAACCACTGGCACCGGCGCGCAATTGTGAAGGCGTGTTGGGCATGCAGCGCACGATGGGCAAGTCGCCGCCCAGCCAGGTGCCGATACTGTCGGTGGTAATGCCCGCTGCGAGCGAAATAACCAGCGGCTGATGCGACAGCGAATCGCGCAGCGCCAGAGTCACTTCTTTAAGCATTTGCGGTTTAACCGCCAGCACTATTACATCCGCCCAGGCCGCCGCCGCGTTATTGTCAGTGGTGGTTTCAATAGCAAATTCCTGCTGCACTTTATCCAGCGTTTCCTGACGCGGGCCGGCAGCGAGAATCTGGCTGTGATTAAAACCTTCGGCAAGCAGGCCGCCGATAATGGCCTTGGCCATATTGCCCGCGCCGATAAAGGCAATCTTGGGTGCTGTCTTGGGTACTGCGATTTTTGGTGTAGCCACAATAAATCCTTAACAAAAAGTAAAAGTAATCACGCGGTCGCCGGTTTGGCGCGCGCGCCAAAAATATCAGTACCAACCCGCACATGGGTCGCGCCCTCGGCAATGGCCGCTTCCATATCGCCGGACATGCCCATGGACAAACAATCCAGCGCCAGGCCCTGCTGGTTTAATGCCGCAAGCGCCAGGCGCAATTTGGCAAAGGCAGCGCGCTGCTGATCGGTATTATTCGTCGCCGCCGGAATTGCCATCAAGCCGCGCAGCTTTAGGCGATTCAACGGCGCTATGGCGGCAACTAACGCGGGTAATTCGATGAGGCTGATACCCGACTTGGTGGTTTCATCGTCTATATTCACCTGCACACAGATATTCAGCGGCGGCAGGGATTCAGGCCGCTGCTCATGCAAACGCTGGGCGATTTTAAGCCGGTCGACCGAATGCACCCAGTCAAAGTGCTCGGCAATCGGGCGGGTTTTGTTGGATTGGATCGGGCCAATAAAGTGCCATTCGATATCCGCCAAACCCGCCAGCTGGACTTGTTTGTCCAGCGCCTCCTGCAGGTAGTTTTCACCGAAGGCGCGCTGGCCCCAGGCATAGGCTTCGCTCAAGGCTTGTGCAGGTTGGGTTTTGCTCACAGCGATCAACTGCACAGTTTGCGGATTTCGCCCGGCAGCTGTGGCAGCTTGATGAATTCGTGCGGTGACTTTCGCGAGCTGGTCGTCTATCTTGTGCATATTCCGTTTTCTTAAAAATCGCTGAAATTGCCCACAAACGTCTGCGGCGCAGACGAATAACAAAAGGTTGCTCTGATGGATATCACCGAACTGCTGGCGTTTAGTGCCAAACAAGGCGCGTCTGACTTGCACCTCTCGGCGGGTTTGCCGCCGATGATTCGTGTCGACGGCGACGTGCGCCGTATCAACCTGCCGCCGATGGAGCACAAGCAGGTGCACGGCTTGATTTACGACATTATGAATGACAAGCAGCGCAAGGACTACGAAGAATTTCTGGAAACCGACTTCTCGTTCGAAGTGCCCGGTGTGGCCCGCTTCCGGGTAAACGCCTTCAACCAGAACCGCGGCGCCGGCGCCGTGTTCCGTACCATTCCCTCCAAAGTATTAACGATGGAAGAATTGGGCATGGGCAATGTGTTCCGCGATATCTGCGCGGTACCGCGTGGATTAGTGTTAGTGACCGGGCCGACCGGTTCGGGTAAATCCACCACGCTCGCGGCGATGATCGACTACATCAACGACAACAAATACGAACACGTACTCACCATTGAAGACCCGATTGAATTTGTCCACGAATCCAAAAAGTGTTTGATCAACCAACGTGAAGTGCACCGCGATACCCACGGTTTTAACGAAGCACTGCGTTCGGCACTGCGTGAAGACCCGGATATTATTCTCGTCGGTGAGATGCGCGATTTGGAAACCATTCGTTTGGCACTCACCGCCGCCGAAACCGGCCACTTGGTATTCGGTACCTTGCACACGACCTCCGCTGCAAAAACCATCGACCGTATTGTGGACGTATTCCCCGCGAACGAAAAATCCATGGTGCGTTCAATGTTGTCGGAATCGCTGCAAGCGGTAATCTCACAAACCCTGATGAAGAAAAATGGCGGCGGCCGTGTCGCGGCGCACGAAATTATGCGCGGCACCTCGGCGATCCGTAACCTGATCCGCGAAGACAAGGTCGCGCAAATGTATTCGGCAATCCAAACCGGTGCATCGCTCGGTATGCAGACCATGGATCAGTGCTTGGCCGATTTGGTCGCGCGCCGTATTATCAGCCGCGATGCCGCCAAATCCAAAGCTAAATTCCCGGAAAACTTCTAACTAAAAGCCCATGAAAACGTCTAGTTAGAAACAAAAGGTTTAATCATTTTTTGCAGCACAACTTTTCAATAATATTTAAGGTGCATTGTTATGGATTTTGATCGGTTATTGTCCTTGATGGTAGAAAAAGGCGCGTCGGATTTATTTATCACCGCCGGTGTACCGCCTTCGATCAAAGTCCACGGCAAGGTTGTGCCTGTGACCGCCACTCCACTCGCGCCAGAAAAAGCGCGCGAGCTGGTGCTGAGTGTGATGAATGAAAAACAGCGTAATGAATTTCTGGAGAAAAAAGAACTTAACTTTGCGGTAAGTGCACGCGGTATTGGCCGTTTCCGCGCCAGCGCGTTTTACCAGCGCAACCTCGCGGGCATGGTATTGCGCCGTATTGAAACCAAAATTCCGCAAGTGGATGAATTGGGCCTACCGGAAATTATTAAAGAATTGGCCATGACCAAACGTGGCCTGATTATTTTTGTAGGCGCGACCGGTACCGGTAAATCCACGTCACTCGCCTCCATGATTGGCCATCGCAACCAGAACAGCAAAGGCCATATTATTTCTATCGAAGACCCAATTGAATTTATCCACCAACATCAAGGCTGCATCATCACCCAGCGCGAAGTGGGCATTGATACCGAATCCTTTGAGGTTGCACTGAAAAATACCCTACGCCAAGCGCCCGATGTGATTTTGATTGGTGAGGTGCGCTCGCGCGAAACCATGGATCACGCCATCGCCTTTGCGGAAACCGGTCACTTGTGTCTGTGTACGCTGCACGCCAACAACGCCAACCAGGCCCTCGACCGTATCATTCACTTCTTCCCGGCGGATCGCCATCGCCAATTGTGGATGGATTTATCACTGAACTTAAAAGCGATTGTGGCGCAGCAATTAATCCCCACACCCGACGGCAATGGCCGCCGCGCCTGTCTGGAAATTATGATCAACACCCCACTGGCGCAGGATTTAATTCGCAAAGGGGAAGTATCAGAATTAAAAGAATTGATGAAACGCTCCACCGAATTAGGAATGCAGACCTTCGACCAAGCGCTTTATGCACTCTACGACGCCGGTGAAATCACCTACGAAGACGCGCTGCTGCACGCCGACTCACCCAACGACTTGCGCCTGATGATTAAACTCGCCTCGGAAACCGATTCAAATTATTTGTCCCATGCGGCAGATAGTTTGTCGATCCAATCTGACGATCAAAATAATCGCGGGAAAATGTTTTAGCCTTCCACGCTTACATAATTATTTTTTTGTAATAACCCCGCTAGGATTTTCCGGCGGGGGAATTAACTCGATAGCCTACATTCGATAACCAAAAAAGTAGTTATTATCCACCCAGATCGACTACTAAAAATCCCCCCACAAATACTGCACCAAACTAATTGCCGCAACCGGCGCAGTTTCTGTACGCAATACTCTTGGCCCGAGGGTGAGCGCGTTAAAATTTTTCGCCAAGGCCTGTTCGATTTCACTCTCGCTTAATCCACCTTCTGGGCCAATCAACAAGGTAACGTTTTGCGGTTTTTGTTCAGCGGGTAGCGTTTTGCTGTCGCGGTGATGTAATACAAAACGCAAATCGGAATTGACGCTAGGAAGCCAATCGACGATTTGGATGGGGGCGGATAATTGCGGCAATAAATTGCGTTGGCACTGCTCGCAGGCGCTGATGAGAATATGTTGCCAGCGATCGTGCATTTTTTCCTGGCGGTCACCATTCACTTTGACTTCGGTGCGTTCAGTAATTAACGGGGTGATTTTTGTTACGCCCAACTCGGTCGCTTTTTGTAGCACCCATTCAAACCGTTCACCGCGCGAAATACCAATCGCAAGCTCCAGTTCCAATGGCGATTCACGGTTTTCGGCGCTGTGTTCTTGCACGCTGACGATCACATGTTTTTTATTCACTTCATGGATAATCGCAGCGAATTCGCCACCGGCGCCGTTGAATAAAATCAATTCGCGCCCGGCTTGCATGCGCAGCACCTTGCTTAAATGGTGCGAGGCGGCTTCTTCCAGTTCGATCTGTTCGCCGCTCAGCAAATTTTGTTCGGTAAAAATTCGTGGGATTCGCATAGTCGCTAGTTTCTTAAAAGATCAATTGGTTGCGTAGAAGATCAACTGCGCAAAAATCAATGCTCGGTTTTGGCATGCAGTGATTGGTCTGTATCATCCACTGCAGATTCCACTATTAATGCAGATTGAATAAATAGACGCGCCGCGCCTGTATGTTCGGTGAGGGCATCGGCGGCTAATAAAATCGCGCCGGTGGTCCAGGTAGTTTTTTCGCGCGGCCAGATTACGTCATCGCGGAAATTGTAGCCCGTCCAATAGCCGCCATCTTCATCCATAAATTGGAATAACCAACTAAATAAATTCACCGCTTTGGCGTGTTCGCCTGCTGCTAATAATGCGAGTGTTAATTCACAGGATTCTGCAACGGTTACCCAGGGTTCATCGCTTACGCAGCGGCAGCCGATATTGGGTTCAACAAAAGTATGCCATTTACTGTCGATGCGTTGCTGCGCAGATTTTCCCTGGGCAATTCCCGTCAGAATGGGATAGAACCAATCCATAGAGAAACGGGTTTTGGGTTCCCAGGTGCGATCAAAACATTCGGGATGATGACGTAATGTATTTCCGAGATGTTGATACGCTTTATACCAATGCGCCGATTCTTCGCCCAGTGTCTGTGCGATTAAAATCGCGCATTCAAGGCTTTTATAAATTGAGCTGGACGCTGTTACCAACGCATCTTTTTTTGCGCTGCCATCTTCAGCAACTGCCCAATAGACTTCGCCCGTCGGTGCTTGATAGCGCAAGACAAATTCAATCGCTTTTTTTACGGATGGGAAAAATTCGCGCAAAACGCTTGCATCTTCCGTCACTAAATAATAATGCCAAATGCCAGTGGCGATATAAGCAATAAAATTGGTTTCACGGTGATTTTTATCGACAGGCTTTTCATCTAAATAATTCGCCCACCAACTGCCATCTTCCAGTTGTTCTTGCGCAAGCCATTGATAGGCGCGGCGTGCAGCTGCTAATTCACCGCCAATGGTTAAACCCATGGCAGCTTCGATATGATCCCAGGGATCAGCCTTGCCGCCGGTAAACCATGGGATGCAGCCGTTAGGTAATTGGGTTTGCAAAATATAATTCACGGTTGGACGCAGCAACGACTCGGGGAAAAATCCTTTAGTGAGAAGTAAATTTTTCATTGTGAATTCTCTTTCCTGAAATACATCACCACACTTTTTCCCATAATCGGATTCAGCCATTTTTCCAGCGTTTGTGTAATCCAGGGTTTTTCCATTAAATCCCAAACTAATAAACGATGATAGCTTTTGATTAGCGGATTGGTATCCTGAGTTTTCCACCAAAGACATTTTAGCCACCAAAAAGGTGAATGCAGTGCATGCGCCCAGTGGCGTTTATAAAAATTAAATGGACGCTGTTCTATTTCACGGCGCAGATGTGATCCATTAAAAATACGAATATGGCCACCCTCAACTTCATGGTATTCACTGCTTAACCACCAGCAGATTTTTTCTGGCCAGGCGCGCGGCACAGTGATAGCTAACAGTCCGCCAGGTTTGAGGATGCGTTCGATTTCGGCAAGCACACCTTGATAGTCAGGAATATGTTCCAGCACTTCGCTGCAAATAATTTTGTCGAAACTGTGATCGGCAAACGGCAGCTTGGTTGCGTCAGCTTGTTGCAAATAGAATTGTTTGTCCGCGCCAGTTTGGGAAAAAGGTAAAAAGCGTTCGCGGCTAGTGAGTAAATCGCGGTGATTTAAATCGACACCGATGGCGGTGACATCGCCGTGCAAATAGGCGTTGATCACATGGCGGCCTTCGCCGCAGCCGAGATCCAATACGCGGTCGCCTGCGTTAAGCGGAAAATCGTGAAAATTAATCGTAAGCATTTTGCACTCGCTCACTCGCTACTTCACGTTCAACTACTGGATCAACCTGCAACTGTTGTTGCAACACCTGATAATAGTAGCGTTCCATTTTTTTACCGACGCAATCCCAACTGAGTTGTTGCAGAATATGTGCGCGACCCTGTGCGCCTAATTGCTCGCGTGCATTTTCGTCGATTAATAATTCGCGCAGCGCGCTTTGTAAATCATCCACATTGCCGGCGCGCACCAAACGCGCGGCATCACCCACTACTTCTGGCAGTGCACCGCCGTCGCTGCAAATGAGTGGCACTGCACAAGCCATGGCTTCGGCAGCGGGCAAGCCGAACCCTTCATAGAGCGAAGGTACTATGGCGATACTCGCCTGCGCATATTCTTCGACTAGTTGTTGGTTACTGATACCGGATTTAAATTGCACTACGTCTTGTAAATTTAACGCCTGTAATTCTTTTTGCGTTTCGCCATTCTCTTTCAATTTTCCGATGACAATTAACTGCAACTCGGGAAACTCATTGCGCAGTGACGCCAGCGCGCGCAATAACACGCTTAATCCCTTCAAGGGCTGATCAGAGGAGGCTGTGGTAATTAACCGGAATGGTGCGCGCGAAATATTGTCGAGCGGTTTAAAAATACTGGTATCCACACCGTTGGGAATCACCTGAATGTTTTGCGCCGGGCGGTCAAATGCGGCGGCGATATCGCGCTGCGATTGCTGCGATACAGTGATCACATGGCTGAGTTGCTGCACCACCTTTTTTTGCATCGCCAAAAAACTGTACCAGCGTTTGATTAACCAACGCTGGCCTTTTTCCGTCGCCGCAGCGAGCGCGAGATCACGATCCCGGGTGATGGGATGATGCACAGTGGCGATCACATTCACTCCGCGTTTTTGCAAATCTAACAAACCATAACAAAGGCTTTGGTTGTCGTGGACGATATCGTACTGCGGTTTGTATTTTTTAAAATGCGCACGCAACCGGCGGCCAAACGAATAAGGCTCGCCAAACGCACCGCTCAATTTGCTCCACCACTCGTAAAAATCCGCGAGCGATAAAAAATGTTGTGGCCGCAGCGCGCGGGTGGGATTCGGGTGCGCGTATAAATCGAGGCTTGGCAGTTGGATCAAGCGCACACGCGGATCTAATTCAGGATAGGGGGGGCCGGAAATGACATCAACGCTGTGACCTAACTCCACCAATGCTTTGCTCAAATACTGTAAGTAAATCCCCTGCCCGCCCACATGCGGGTGGCTGCGGTAGCCCAATAATGCGATACGCAAGGCGCGCGGTTTAGCCGGAGAAATATCGAAACGCGCTACTGACGGCAGAGTGCCAGTAGTATTGGGCTGTTCATTGGTGACAGGGAAATAAGACATGGACAACAGACACCTGAATGTTTTGCGCATTATAGGTGTTTGTTGCCGACAGGTGTTTGTCGGTGCTGCCCGACAGTTTTCTGGCTGGTGCTATTCGCTGGGTAGAGATTCGGGCGCGGTAACAGGTTCCTTACTCGGTAATTCCGTAGCAGGGGCTGCAACAACCTGAAAGCGCAGGATACCAATGACCTGATTGGCTTCAGTTACCACCCTGATATTCCAACGCCCGACGGAATCCTCGGGGAAATTTTCTTTGCGCGACCAGGAGCGATAGCCCGCCTCGCGCGCACCGCTGATATGCAGCGCCACTTTATCAATGACTTTGCCGTTATGAGTCCACACATGGTAAATGCGCTCATTTAACCCGCGCGGAGCGTGGATCGCCGTGTAGGCATAAATACCGTTACGCAGCTGCTCGGCCGACACCTTTTTGTACACACGCACCGGTACGCGATCTTCAGTATTTATTTCATCGGTGATTGCCACCTCGGTAAGCCAAAGCGTCGCCGGTGGAATCCATGGGCGCATCAATAATCCCAAGGCACCGGCAGCCGCCGCCAGCAAGATCACCACAAAAAAGCGCTTCCACCACACTAATTGCAGTGAGCGCGCCACATTGGGCAGGGTGAGCGCTACCGCAATAAGTAGCGAATAGAGATACGCCTTGGGTGTCGGCAGTTGGAAAATAATCGGTAAGGCAGTGAGCGATACCGCAAAAATCGTAACGCCATGATAAATAAAATACAGCCAACGGCGCGGCGCCAACCAGCGATAGTAAATAGGGTCAACAATCGAGACAAACGCGGCGACGATTAAAAATGCAGTAAATACCATCTGCCCGCTATTCCAAGCAGTGGTGATAAAAAAGAAGGGGACAACAAAGAACAGGCTTTCCTGATGCACCATCTGCGTGGCAAAACTGACCAACGCGGGCGGCAACTTAAAGCCAAACCAGTGAAAGATACCGCGCGTTAACAACACCTCTGATGCCAGCCATACCCAACTCACCAGCATCAGGATGGCAATGACTTTCACCAACTCCTGATTGCGCTCCACCATCACAAAACTGAGCACACCTGAGACAAAACCAAACAGCGCTATCGCAAACGGATAGCGCTGCGCAAACGCAAATAGCCACTCAACTAGCGCTGTAATTCTCGAACGCACCGACAACATCATTCACTATCACTCGTTGTTATCGACAAAATAGCCAATAAGTCACTGCAGTGTATAGGTTAAGCGCTGCCAGGCTGTGAACTATCGCAAAAGTTAGTGCTCGCGCCCCGCATCAAAATGTTTATCCACCGCCGCAAGCGCCAAACCGCCTACCAACAAGAGTACCAACACAGCCACTAAGGATGCAGTTGCAACAATACCTGAAATTAACATGGTGATTTCTCCATCGGTTATTGCACTGGTCTGTTAATGGAAAGACAGTGCCTTCAGGTATAGAGTGCGCGCGTCAGGACCGGGTGTTGTTGATCTCGATCAATTGTGCGTGGCCGCACTTGCACCCGTGCAATATTATTTGATCCAGCACAAATTCCACTTGTGCCAGTATTGCGCAGAGCATTTGGCGGAATTTAATTTGCGCATAAAAAAACCGGGCTTAAATGGCCCGGTTTTTTATCTATCACTTGTGTTCAATCGCACATGCATATTAATGCTCGCGCTTTGGCTCCAAGCGTTTTTCAACGAATGAGAGAGCAAAACCGATGAGGATGATAAGTGCAAACGTACCCATTAACAGGCCAGGCCCAACAATAGCGGATGTCGCCATGATTACTACTCCAGTCAGGTTTAGGGCGATAGTCGCCGCTGATTAAAAAATTACGCCAGATTACAAACCATCTGCCGTAAACGTCTTCATTACATAATCCACCCGCTGTTCGGCGGTGCGGTGCATGCGTTCTTTGAGCGATTCAACATGGCGCAGGCGCGGCAGTAAGCCGCGGCCATTGGCTACTTGAATTGCAAGACCCGGGCGAGCGTTGAGTTCCAGTAATTGCGCGCCGCGCACTTTGTCCAATACCAGATCGGTACCGATATAGCCGAGGCCGGTCATTTCGTAGCACTTGGAGGCAAGCAGTAGCCAGTTGCGCCAATCAGC
Source organism: Cellvibrio sp. KY-YJ-3 (assembly GCF_008806955.1). Taxonomy (NCBI): domain Bacteria; kingdom Pseudomonadati; phylum Pseudomonadota; class Gammaproteobacteria; order Cellvibrionales; family Cellvibrionaceae; genus Cellvibrio; species Cellvibrio sp. KY-YJ-3. The sequence goes on from NZ_CP031727.1 coordinate 800,885, forward strand.
GATCTGGATCTCGTTGAGTGCGCGCTTGGTATCCGGGTGATGGGTTACCGGTTTGGAGTGCTGCACGGCTTTGAGTGCGCGGCCAGTGGCTATATCCAAACCCACACCCACCGCACCTTGGTGCAGGTTGGCTTTGCCGTCGGACTTGTGGGTCGCGAGGCGCAGCATGGCCATTACCGGGTAGCCTCTGAAGATGATGATGCGGATGTCCGGCACACCTTCATAGGAGTAATCCTTGAAGTAGTCATCGAACTGGATCAGGTCTTCAACGATCACCACATCCGGCTTGCCGCCCAATGAATAGAGGCCAGCAAGGGCATTGGTCATATGGCGGCGAATATCTTCGATGGTGATTTCCACACCCGACGATTTGATGAACTTGTCGCCACGGCGGCCGATGATGACCAAAATCCCCTTGCCGCCCGAACCCTTGGCGGGTTTCACCGCAAAAGCTTCCAACGCCATCAGTTTGTTTTCAATGGTGGCGATTTCATGCTGCGCATTGACCACAAAAAACAGCTGGGGAGTGGCGACTTCGTACTCTTCCGCGAGCAGTTTGGTTTTGAGTTTGTTATCCACCAAGGGAAACAGACTGCGCGGGTTGTAGGTAGCAATAAAGTCGTGGTTGCGGCAATTCATGCCGAGTATGCCCATGCGCTTTAAACGCCAGGGACTAACCCAGGAGTTCCACCAGCGCTTGATACCGTTAGGTGCTGCGGGTGCCAGTGGTGTAGTGCTGCTTGGTGCAGTGGGAGCCTGACTCATGCATCGGCTCCTTTGGCTGGGTCAGCGGCTTTGGTTGGCTCGTTTAATTTGCCCACCTCGGCGTTATCCACCATGGCGCGGAAACGACGCAATTCGGAAAGTTTGTAGCCGGTGTATTGACCCATCAACATAATCAGCGCGAGTGCCACCAAATTCAGTTCGGGGAAGTTGAAGGTCAGATGCCCCACCAGCGACAGCTGCATCAGTGCATAGGCCAAGACTGCTACCAGCAAGCTGCCACCGCCCTGCACCAATACTTCTTTGGGGCCCTCTTCTTCCCACAGGATCGACATACGCTCAATCGTCCAGGCGATGATGATCATTGGGAAGAAAGTGATGGTCATGCCGGTATTCAGGCCCATTTGATAGCCGACCAAGCTGAGCACCGAGATGATAAAAATCACCAGCACTACCAGCGTCGCAATCCGCGAGATCAATAACAGGTTGAGCCGTGACAGGTAGGTGCGCAGCACCAGACCCATTGCCACCACCGTCACAAAACTGACCACCCCCAATACCAATGAAGTCTGCAAAAAGGCCATGGCGATCAGGATCGGCATAAAGGTGCCCGAGGTTTTAAGGCCGATAATGATGCGCATAAACACCACCACCAACGCGCCCATAGGCAAGAGCAGCAGCAGTTTAAACATGCTCTGCTCTTCAATCGGCAAGTGCTGGATGCTGAGCACACTGAAAGCGCTGTCCTTATTCTGTGCATTAACAAGATCCAGCGCCGGTACGGTCTGGTGGATCATGGAGAAGCTGACCCGCGAACGGTTGCCGCCGGCCACATCCAGAATCGATTCACTGCCGGTGTGCCACAACAGCAGGTTGTGGGGCACGCCTTGCTCCCCGGTATAGGGATTGAACAGCACCCAATGTTTATCATCGTAAACCTGCACCAGACGGGTCAGGTTCTGGTGGCGGCGTGCGTCTTCCAGATACAAACCCAGCGCCGGGCGCGCGGGAATGCCCGCTTGATTGAGCAGCTTTTCCAGCAGCTGGGACTTTTCACTCTGGGCAGCCAGCAACAGGGCGGCATTTTGATCCAGGGTTTCGCTATTGAGCAGTTTGATCAGTTCCCGTGCCAGGCTGCGCGGGCTGCTGGATTTTGCCCAAGCGGTATCCAATACCTGCTGGGCTGCGGTCTCCTGCGATGAACCGTCCCAATCAACCAATCGGCTCAGCGGCTCCTCCAGCACTTCATCGGCCTGGGCATCTTCCGCTTCCATAAATTGGGTTTTGTAGTAAATGGTCTGCGGGCCCACGGCTTCGCGCTTTGACCACTCCCCGCGACGCACACCATTTTCACTCACTACCGAATAGCCATAACCCGGTGCAGCCGCTTGCTCACTGAAGCTGCGATAGCCGGGTGGGCTGTCGGGCAGCCCCAAGCGCGCCGTCACCGGTTCGCCAGTGGCGTCAAAGTCGATACGCGCCTCAATCAACCACACCGGTTTTTGCACACCCGGCACAAAGGGGATTTCCATTTGGCTATGGCGCATCCAGGCGGTTACCACACCGACCAGAACTAACAGGCCGATCACGGTGTAAAAGGGAGCACGGGAAGGTTTTTTCATTGGGGGATCCTTAACAGGCGGGTCTTGCACGGCCGGTGCGGTGCGCCGGCCTGGGATTAATCGGTATTAGTTTTTCCCGGCGTCATCGCTGCGCTGGAGTGGTGCGAGGTTATTGCCACTCACATCTACCAGCATCACATCGCGCAGCAGGTTGCGGCCAATCAGGATGGGAAACTCAGAGTCGCTGCGATCTGCCAGCACAAATTCACCGCGCTGGCTGAGCTTGCCAATGGTGAAACGGATCTCTACCACCGGACGGCGGTCAGGGTTAGCACTGGTGGCGGTTTGCACGGTTTGGAAACGCAGACGTTTGCGTTCCAGTACATGGGGCTCTTTGGTGTCGGGGTTGTAGATAGTAAAACGCACCCACTCTTCGCTGTTGCGCTCAAACATCTGGATGTTGCGCGCATCTATCACCGAGTGCGGCACATTGGTACTGATACGCGCCTGCATCACCACGTTCAGACCGGCGATGAGCGCTTGCTCGCGCAGACCGACAATTTGTTTATCGCTCAACGGCGGCTGGCTGCTGAGGAACTTTTCGGGCGGTGGTGGTGGCGGGCAATCGGTTTTGGGCTGCGCCGCCATTTGGATCACTTGTGGACGCTCTGCCAGCATAGTCTGCTGTACGTTGAGTTGGGTTTGTACTTTCTGCAGCTGTTCCATTAGCGTCGCCTGTTGCGACACCATCAACTGGCCCTGCTGTTCCTGTTTGACAAGGCACTCGCGCGCGCTGGTTAATTCAGTTTGGGTTTGCACCAGTTTTTGCTGGGTGCAAGCACTTAGGGATACCACCGCCATCGCGGCCAAGGTCAAGGTGCGCGCCGAGCGACCTGCCATCAACAGAGTTTTTTTATTCATCACCACAACCGGAAGTTTTTAGAAAAGCGTTATTGAGATTACAAGTGCGCTAATTGTAGCCGCTGGTGTTTGCTAAAACACCCTCGCCACAGGATTTATCCTTTAAATCTATAGTGTTTGGGGTACTCGGGCGGCAGGCGACGAAAGCGTTTGTATTCCCATTGATACTGGGCCGGAGCGCGCTGCACACAGGCCGCCACGCTGGCATTCAAACCAGCCACCGAGGTGAGCTGATCCTCGCTGTAAATCGCCGGGTCAGCTTCCATCACCACCATTTTGAACCCCCCGGCAACCCGCTCGGCATAACATGAACACACCGCGCAGCCGGTACGCTGGATTAACCCGTGCACCAGCGTCATGGTCAGCGCAGGCTGCCCCATGAAAGGTGCCACTTCACCGCCGGCATCAGCAGCGGGCACTTGATCGGGCAAAATACCCACAATAGTGCCGCCCTGCAGCGCCTTGAATAACATCATTACACCTTTGCGATTGGTGGGCGCCATGGAGATGTTTAACTTGCTGCGCCCCGCCAGAACCAGCGCATCCATTTTGGGATTTTCCACCGGTTGATACATGGCCGTAAGCCGTGCCACGCTCGCCAAATAGGGTGCCACCACTTCCCAGTTGCCATGGTGCGGAGCGAGTACTAATACGCCCTTCCCCTCCGCCAATTTACGGCGCAGCAAATCGTCGCCCTCTTTGGTGACAATTTTGCTATCCAGCCACTCCCAGGAGTTGCGCCAGATAGCGCCAGCTTCCATCGCTGTTTTGGCAGTTTCCTGCAAACTTTGTTTGGCCAGTAAACGCTGCTCGGCCGGCGATAATTGGGGGAAACACAAACGGATATTTTCAGTAGTGATTTTGGCAGCGCGACCATTCACCAGCCACCAGCAGCGCCCGAGTGTGGCGCCGATAACACGCAAAAATCCCAGCGGCAGCAGCGCAAATAATTTAACTAACAGTGGAGCTATGTTGTCTTTCATGGTGCAACTACCCGATCAACACAAAGTGCGCGCAGCTTACCGGAAAAACACCGCAGGTACATTATTCCGCCAGAAACGAGGCGCATAAAAAAACCGGCGCTGTCAGGCGCCGGTCAAGCGGTTGGAGGAGAAAACTGAAGGGCTTACTGCACAATCCACTGATGTGGCTGATTGTTGTTGTTTGCCTCACCGCGGGTGGCGGTGCTTACCGTGAAGTAATAGCTGATCGCTGTACCCGGAGCCACATTGGGGATAGTCACCTCAAAGCTATTGCCTTGTACCCGTGTCATGTTGTTCCAACCGGGGGTGAATACCCATGCCCAGTTGAGGTTTTCACTGGTAGTGAAGGTGATTTTCACCCCGCCGTTGCTGTAGTTCGCAGTGGTGGTGTAAGCCACTGGCGCGCCATTCGGCATTATCGCGTTCGCCGAGTAGCCGGTGGTGGCGGAGGACGAGGAGGTGGAACTGCTTGATGACAGCGATGAGCTGGAAACGCTGGAGGGTACCGATGAACTGGATACACTCGAAGGCGCCGACGAACTGGAGCTGGATATACTCGATGCCGAAGAAGCTCCCGCGTAGGTCATTGCCGTCCAACTATTTTCGATTGGCCCCGGGTAGAACAGCTGGCCGCTCGCTGGCGTGAAGGTATAGAAGCGCGCCTCGACCAAATCACCTGCCGTATAGACACCACTGCGGCTGGCTTGGTAGGTGTAGGTGCCATCGCCATTATTGATTTCACCACCAGCTTGCGCATGCAGGTCAATTCTCACAAAGTCCTGCGCACCATTGCGACGGGCAAATAAATGCACTTGTTGTTTACGCTCTGGCAGACGGATGCTGAATTGCATACCGCCGCCCGCCAACGCGGTCATTTGCACCGCACCCGTTGTCACTGCCGATGAAGACGAACTGGAGACGGATGAAGTTGACAACATACTCGAGGCAGACGATTCGCTGGATGAGCTGCTCATTGAGGTGGCCGAACTGCTACTGACCGAAGACAAACTGCTCGCTGACGACAGGCTGCTCAGGGAAGACGCACTGCTGGGCGCCGAACTGCTGCTGGAAGATACAGGTACTACCACTCCGGTATAGACCTTCAGCTCACCGGGGCTGACCAGCAGGCTGGTGCCATCGTTAAAAGTCACGTTTTTGGCATCGGTAGCACTAGCGTTGTAGGCCACGTAGGTGCGCTCATTGTCCTTGCGGAACACTGCAAAGGTGGCGTGATTGGTGGCAACTACCTCGTTGTCGATACGACCAAAGCGGTGGAATGTTTTGATCCAGGCAAAGGTATTGGCCAGTGAGTTGCCTTCCTCGGTGTAAGACGCCGGGCCAGCAACCGAATTGCGCATCCGCCCTTCGTTGGCATTAAAGTTAGCCAGCGCAGTGGTCGGGTCATACACCGCTTGGTAGGCATAAAAAATCGCATCCCACATAGTAAACATGGTGCGGCCATTGGCCATGTAGTCAAAGTTCTTGCGCGCATACTCGGGGTATTGGCCCAGATAGAGCGAACCTGACTGGATCGGTAACAGAATAATGCCGTGCATGGCCTCTGCCAACGGGCTGAACCAGGTGGCGTAATCTGTTTTGCCGCCCCACACCAGCGACGCCATGGGGCGTTTGTAGGCGGGGTGGTAGTTCTCTTCATGCACGTTGTTCCAGTATTCCTGGATGGCAGTCATCTCGGTGGTATAAAGGAAGATACCGGCATCACGCACAGCGGTATTACCAGTTTCTTCGCCCCAGAGGATCATCGCAGTCCAGGCGTTCATCGCTTCAGAGGATGACTCGTTGTTATTGCCCGCACCAAAACGCGCATGGCCTGAGGCCCAGGAATGGCCGGCATAAATGTCAAAGTTGCGCAGGAAGGGGAACATTTTGCCGGTAGTGCTGGTAGCCGGGTTGCGTGGACGCTCCCAGTTGCCGTAGTCGCGCATCAGCAATTCAATCATGCCGCCAAACTGCTGGGGTTGGGCCCAGTTTTTGTCGTTGCGCGCCACTTCAGCCGCCGCCCGCACAAAGTAACCATAGTGGAAGTGGTGATCGTTCAGCTCTTTTAAACTGCCGAAGCTGCCATCAATACCAAGCAAAGTGCCCCAGTTACTGTTGTAGTAGAACAGGTTTTTGGCGAAGGGCGATGGTTCCAAATCATCGATCACATCCGCCTTTAACCAGCCTTCCAACCGCCACTTCAACTCATCTTTAAATTGGGTTTCGGCGGCGGTATTGCCCGCCTGTTGTGCCAGTGGGATAAGGGTTGCCACCTTGCCCAGGCGCTTACCGGTGTAATAGGTGTCGCGGTTGCTGAATACTTCCGAGCGCACATTGTTAACCAGACCGGATAAACGGGTTTTGTCCGCCTGATCGGTCAGGGCTGGCAGCGAGGGAATCACCCCCTGGTAGGTAATGGCGGTAGTGAACGAAGCACCCTCGGCCAATTTCATATAACCGCGAGGAGTGAAATAGCTGTCGCCCGTCAGGCTGGCACCACCGGCCAGTTTGCGCCACTGGTGCGGATACAGGCCCATCAGGGTGCCAGTGCCGGTTGATTCGGGGTAGTTGTTGGTTGTTACCGCATAGGTACTAAGCAACTTGCTGTTGCTCGCTTGATAGTTCCAACTCACTTGCGATCCGGTCACGTGGTTGTAGGCATATTTGCTCACCACAGGCAGAGCCGCACGACTGGGAAGCGCCGCCACCGAGAAGTATTTTTTACCTGCTGGCAGGTTGGCGGTGATTTTGGAGGTGCCAAGCCCGGACCAAGTGGTGCCGGCCGGGGCAAAAGCAGCGTAGTTGCGGCCCTGTACCGAGAAACCGATAACCGCCGAACTGCTATTGCCCGACCAGATTTCCGGTGTGCTCGCGGCGACAGGGGCGGTGCTGTGGGTGGCAAAACTCAGGGTGGGATTACCGTTGCTATAGTTGGCAAACACGTAGGGCGAGCCATGACCAAAGGTCACATCCATCGCCGCCGTACCCGCCTCCATGCGGGTGGTGACATACCAGTCGCTGTAGTCGTGCACCTTGGCCGTAAAGTTGCCGCTGGCCGCGCTGTTACCCAGCACAAAATCGAGTTCTTTAAAGTAAACCGTGTCGTGCATAGGCTGTTCTACACCGTTTACCCACTGGGTGGCCGGTGCCGGCATGGTGCCCACAAATGCGTAATCGATAGCCCAAAAATCCTCCAAGCGTGGCGAATAGAGACGAATACCGTTGATTTCCGGCTTAATCGCAAAGGGGTGGGCGTAACTCACATTGTGTGAGCCGCGGGTGCCCCAATCCTGCCAGGGGGAGTTGGTGCCTTCCCACAGAATCGAGCTCCACCAGGAATTGGTGGGCATGGGTTGGTTGGCCAGGTTGCTGGTGATGTGTTTGGTGGTTTGCACATCGCGGTTATCGGGAATCGCCAAATCGATGCGGCCATCCCAATTGGTCAAATAGCTACCGCTTCCCACCGCTACCGGGTTAATGGTCGGGGTAGTGCTGGGTGGTGGGTTGGGTACTTGCGCTGTTAATTGTGTTGCCGTCAGCAAAAGCGCTGCAGCCGAAATGATTGCTTTCATGTTCACCTCATCAGTGACAGGGAGTCGTTATCTATTATTTGAATACACCGTAAGGGGTTATAGCGCCCTGTGAGCCTGTCGCAGTGGCTGCTGCGACCTGTTGTTATGGGTGGAATGACTCACGAATCAATAACCCTGTGTTAGCAGAATCTACCTCTGCCGCACCAGCGTCGTCCCAGTTTTGAACTGCACCCCAAGGTGGCATTGGCAAGCTGCAGAAATGGAAAAATAGACAATAAAATCAAAAAGATAGGCTAGTTACCGGGGGTAACAGCCGGTAGCAATATGGCATCGGTCTCAACCCACGCCAGAGGCGCTTACCGCCTTTAGGACGAGTGCTGCACAAGTTGGGACAAAAAAAGAGCGCCTTGCGGCGCCCGTAAAGGAGTATGCGAACCGAGGGAAGTAAAATGCGGGGGTTTAGTGCGCTTTGACGGCGGAGAAAATATCCATAAAGGTGAGTTCTTTTTCGATCTCCACCGGTACATGCAAACGGCTGGCGATGTCGCGCGCCGCAACTATGCCGCGAATATGGTGCGCCTCTTTGTCCACCACCAGCAGGTATTCCTGATGGGATTTTTTAAGGGTAGAAACCACATCGCCCACAGTGCATTTTTTGAATTGGTCAAAATCGATGGCACGAATCTCGCCACGGGGGTGCATTAAATCGCGAACCAGCAGCTCATCGTGTTTCAATTGCAGCGCCATTTGTTTCAGCAGCATTTTGTGATGTGACAGGTCATCCACACTGATCACCCCCACAAACTCTTTATGGTCGTCTACCACCAGCTTGATCCGGACATCCTCCGCACGCATCAGCTCCAACGCCTCAGCGGCTTCCAGATGGCTATCCACCATATGCGGTTTGTGGCTGCGAAAGTCCGTCAAAATAGCCAGTGCCGGCGTGGCCGGTTTAATGTCTTCAAACTCTTCTGGTTGAACCAGGTGATCGTTAAATGCCAATGCAAACACAGATAAATTTTTCATGATAAGTCCCGAAGTTCCAAGGGCGCGCCTGTTGTTTGGCGCCGTAATACCAACATAGGCGCTCATCACCCCAATTAAAACCCGCACAACCCGGCTTTTACGCGCCCTTTACTCGCACTTTACGAGGCGTTTACTGTGTTTACGCCGCTGTTACTCGCTGTTTACGCGCGCTTTACTCCTCCGGACTTTAACCCACCCAATTCCCGTTTAACGCCCGAGCATTCGCAGCAAGGTGCGATCCTTATCAAACAGATGATGCTTGAGCGCGCCCGCAATATGCAGTACGACCGCCACCACCAATAAATAGCCCAACCATTCATGGGTAAAGGCGCCCAACTGCGCTAGACCGGCGTGGATGGGTTCGGTCTGGCCGGTAGCGGGATTTTTGTTACCTGCCACCATCACCCAGCCAAACACTTTGATGCCGTATCCCCCCAAACCGGAATACATCATGCCCGAGATCGGCATCAGCACAGTGCCCACAATCAGCACCCAATGGGTCGCCCGCGCCAGCCGATGTTCCAGCGCCGGATAAGCACGCACCGGCACCGGCCAACCGTTTCTCATCCGCCACCAAACCCGCAGCAATATCACCGCAAAAATCACTACACCGATGGATTTATGCCAGTCGTACAGCGGGTAGTACTCGTTGATCGACATATAAAAACCGATGCCAAGCATGGCGATTATGGTTAACGCAATCACCCAATGCAGGGCGATGGTCAGGGGGCTTAGGGTTTGTGGGGTATCCATGGATGTTCCTTTTTAATGATGGTGTGGCAGGTTTGATGTTGCTATTGCACAGGCGACCACAGGTATTTTTACAGAACTCGGGCAAGCGCTGCCATTGTGCAGGTTTGATGGCTATAATCGCCGCCATTTTCCAATTTCTTCGATCACTTTTCTTAACTGAGTCTGCCATGTCTGACAAACGCTATGACGTAAGCACCTTTCAGGGTTTGATCCTAGCCCTGCAAGATTATTGGGCGCGCCAGGGTTGCGTGATTTTGCAACCGCTCGACCTCGAAGTCGGCGCCGGTACTTTCCACCCTGCCACTTTCCTGCGCGCTATCGGCCCGGAAACCTGGAATACCGCTTACGTGCAGCCCTGCCGCCGCCCGAAAGATGGCCGCTACGGTGAAAACCCCAATCGCTTGCAACACTACTATCAATTCCAGGTGGCGATGAAACCCTCGCCCGCCGATATTCAGGATCTGTATTTAGGTTCACTGCGCGAGATGGGTATTGATACCAGCGTGCATGACATTCGCTTTGTGGAAGACAACTGGGAATCGCCCACCCTCGGCGCCTGGGGTCTGGGTTGGGAAGTCTGGTTGAACGGAATGGAAGTAACGCAATTCACTTACTTCCAACAAGTTGGCGGCCTTGAGTGCTTCCCGGTGACTGGCGAAATCACCTACGGTATTGAGCGTATCGCCATGTACCTGCAAGGTGTGGATTCAATTTTTGATCTGGTATGGACGATTAATCCTAACGGCGACAAAGTTACCTACGGCGATGTGTTCCATCAAAACGAAGTGGAACAATCCACTTACAATTTTGAAGAAGCCGACACCGCATTTTTGTTCAGCAATTTCGATTTCTACGAAAAAGAAAGCCAGCGCTTGATGGAAAAAAACCTGCCGCTGCCCGCTTACGAAATGGTGATGAAAGCATCGCACGCCTTTAACTTGCTGGATGCGCGCCACGCGATTTCCGTGACCGAGCGCCAGCGTTTTATTTTGCGCGTGCGCACCCTGTCTCGCGCTGTAGCCCAAGCCTATTACGATAGCCGCAAAGCCCTCGGCTTCCCACTTGCGCCTGAAGCTTTGCGTGCAGAACTGCTCGCCGCTGCGACTTCAGCTGAGGAGAGTAAATAATGTCTGCTGATTTTTTAGTTGAACTGGGTACCGAAGAGTTACCACCAAAAGCATTGAAGAGCTTGATGGCTTCTTTTGCCGAAACTATCGAAGCGAATTTAAAAGCCGCTGAATTATCGTTCACCGCAATTAAACCCTTTGCTGCACCGCGCCGTTTGGCCGTACTGGTAGAAAATCTCGCCAGCGAAACCCCATCGAAAGAATTGGTTGTATGGGGTCCACCTGCAGCAATCGCGTTTGATAAAGAAGGACAGCCGACCAAAGCAGCTCTCGCGTTTGCCGAAAAAAATGGTATCGCTGCTTCTGAATTAAAAGCCGAGAACGATGGCAAAGCGGAAAAACTGGTTGCGCGTATTACCTCCGAAGGCAAAAAAACCGTTGAATTACTTGAAGCAGTTGTTGCCGATGCCTTGGCAAAATTGCCCATTGCCAAACGCATGAAATGGGGCGCAAAACGCGAAGAGTTTGTACGCCCGGTTCATTGGTTGGTGATGTTGTTTGGTAGCGATGTAATCAACGCATCCATTCTTGGCTTAACGGCTGGCCGCACTACTCGTGGTCACCGGTTTCATTTCAACAACAGTATCGACCTCGCTAAAGCGGGCGATTACGCCAGCGTATTAAAAAATACCGGTTTCGTAGTCGCGGATTTTGCTGAACGCGGCGCAACCATCAAACAACAAGTGGAAGCCGAAGCGAAAAAAGTCGGCGGTGTAGCGGTTATCGACCCTGCCCTGCTCGATGAAGTTACCGCCTTGGTTGAATGGCCAGTCGCGCTGACCGGAAAATTTGAAGAGCGTTTCCTCGCTGTTCCAGCGGAAGCATTAATTGCCTCCATGAAAGAACATCAAAAATATTTCCACGTGGTAGATGCTAACGGCAAGTTGAAAAACAATTTCATTACCGTAGCGAATATTCAAAGCAAAGACCCGTCGCAAATTATCGACGGTAACGAGCGCGTTATTCGCCCACGTTTATCCGATGCGGCCTTCTTCTTTGAAACTGATAAGAAAACCACGCTTGCTTCATTGCGTGATCGTTTGAAAACAATTGTATTTCAGGCGCAACTTGGAACTATCTACGACAAAACCGAACGCGTCGCAAGCTTGGCAAAACTGATCGCTGGTAAGTTAAACGCTGACGCTGCATCTGCTGAACGCGCCGCGCAACTGTGCAAATCTGATCTGGTCACCAATATGGTTGGCGAGTTCGACGATATGCAAGGTATCGCCGGTTACTACTACGCAGTGAACGACGGCGAAAATGCCGAAGTCGCCGCGGCGATGAACGAACAATATATGCCGCGTTTTGCGGGCGACCAATTACCAGCAACCACCACCGGCGCGATTATCGCACTTGCAGATCGCCTCGATACCATCACCGGTATTTTTGGAATTGGCCAACAGCCTACTGGCTCAAAAGATCCGTTTGCTTTGCGTCGTGCGAGTATTGCTGTTTTGCGCATTCTTGTTGAGAAAAATCTCGCGTTGGATTTGCGTGATCTGCTGACCTTCGCTAAAAACCAGCACAAAAACCTCACCGTCGGCGACGAGTTGGTCGAGCAAGTATTGGCTTATATGTTGGAACGTTTCCGTGCCTTCTTTGAAGATGCCAATATCCCTGCCGAAGTTTTCCAATCGGTAACCGCAAAACAATTGTCGCAACCTTTGGATATCAACCAGCGTGTACTCGCGGTCAATGAATTCAGCAAATTGCCGCAAGCACAAGCGCTCGCTGCGGCGAACAAACGTGTATCCAATATTCTTGCTAAACAAAATGCGACGCTTAGTACGGAAGTTAATGCTGCACTCTTGCAAGAAGATGCAGAGAAAACTCTCGCTGCAGCAGTAAGCGCAAAAGCCGCTGTAGTGGCTCCGCTGTTCGCTGCACGTGAATACACCAAAGCACTCGCGGCACTCGCCGACTTGCAGCAACCGGTAGATGCTTTTTTTGATAGCGTAATGGTGATGAGTGATGACCCGGTGCTGCAACAAAACCGCTTGGCGTTATTGCAACAACTGCGCGGATTGTTTTTGGAAGTAGCGGATATTTCGTATTTGGTTCCGGCGAAAAATTAATTGGCATTAAATCTGGGCGTGATAAATCACGCCCCTACGTAAGGGCGCAATTTATTGCGCCCTATACATTGGGAACGGCATGAAACTAATTATTCTCGACCGCGACGGTGTGATTAATCACGACCGCGATGACTATGTAAAATCCGCCGATGAATGCGTGCCGATTGAAGGTAGCATTGCAGCAATTGTACGTTTAAATAAAGCGGGGTTTACAGTAGTCATTGCAACGAATCAGGCTGGCCTCGCTAAAGGTCATTTTGAACTGGAAGACCTGGAGGCGATGCACGAAAAAATTACGCGCCTGGTTGAAGAACAAGGCGGCGAGTTAGGTGGTATTTTTTATTGCCCGCATCATCCGGATGATAAATGTAAATGCCGCAAGCCTATGCCGGGCATGCTCGATGCGATTGAAGCGGAGTTTAATACCTCGGTAGAGTCGAGTTATTTTATAGGCGATAGTTTGCGCGATTTGCAGGCGGCTATTACCAAGGCGTGTAAACCTGTTTTAGTGCGCACCGGCAATGGCATAAAAACGCTCGCACAGCTTGCCGATGCCAAACTGCAAACAGACGCGCCCCTGCTCTCTCCAGATCAGGTACAAGTTTTTGATAATCTTGCTACCGCTGTCGATTTTATTTTGGCCGAATCTCTCTCACCAAATGCATAACAGGATTTAACGTGCTCAAACTTCGCAGTTTACTTTTTACTATCGGTTACAACGTTAGCAGCGTATTAATTGGTTTTATCGGTGTGATTATTTGGCCGATTTTTCCCTACGCCTGGCGCTGGCGAATTGTGACTCTGTGGAATCGGTTTGTGATGTTTTGGCTGCGGGTGTGCTGCGGGATTCGTTTTGAAATTCACGGCGAGCGCCGCCGCGATGTGTTTCCCTGTGTGGTTATGGCCAAACACCAAAGCACATGGGAAACCATGTTCTTGCAATATTATTTTGGCCCGGTCAGCACCATCCTGAAAAAAGAATTGTTCCGTATTCCTTTTTTTGGTTGGGGCCTCGCCAGCTTGCGCCCGATTGCAATTGACCGCAGCAACCCTATGCAGGCATTAAAAGACATTAAACGTATTGGCCTGCGCCGTTTGCAGCAAGGCAATAATTTACTGATTTTCCCTGAAGGCACACGCACCCCTGTAGGCCAAATTGGCAACTACGCACGTAGCGGTGCCGATATTGCAATCAGCGCCGGTGTACCTATTGTCGCCATAGCGCACAATGCCGGTGAATGTTGGCCAACCAAACATTTTATTAAATATCCCGGCACTATCCGGGTGGTAATCAGCGAACCTTTTGAAGCAGCAGGCAAGGATCGCAAACAACTGACCGAAGACGTGAAAAACTGGATTGAAAGCGAAATCGCCAAAATGCCACCGGCTAGAAAAGATGGTGTGCGGGTATTGGCAAGCGAATAATAACTTAATCTTCCCGCGTTAATACTTCCAAGAGTTCAATCTCGAATACCAGATTCGAATGGGGTTTGATATGGGCGCCGATCTGGCGCTCGCCATAGGCTAGATGGGCGGGAACGTAAAGTTTACGTTTACCCCCGACTTGCATGCCAATGAGGCCTTGATCCCAGCCTTTAATCACTCGACCGGTGCCAATCACACATTGGAAGGGTTTGCCTTTGCGGTGGGAGGAATCGAATTCGGTGCCGTCTTCAAGCCAGCCGGTGTAATGGGTGGTGATCAGCGCACCTTTGACCAGGGTTTTGCCGTCGCCTTGGTGCAAATCTTCAATAATCAATTCGTTCATAAACTTTCGTATCTGCTGCCCGCGGGCATAGCAGTAGTTATCCAATAGGCTTAATTGTCTAAATGCAGGTAATCCAGAAACGCGCGCTCCATGGCTTCCACATTGGGGATCACCGCTTCTTCGCCCGCCCAGGAGACGTGCATTAGCTCAAAGGCTTTGTTATCGGCGTCTTCACGCGCGGTGATTTCCTCTTCCGTCACACGTGCAAGACGCGGCAAGCCCTGGGTGAGAATGGCGATAAAGGGCAGTGACTCGTTGACGCCGGTGGTGTTGATTACGGCAAAACGCGAGCGCTGGGCAACACCGGGTTTGTCTTCGCCGTTCATGACTTCAAACGACAGCAGGGGAATAGTCTGTTCGCGCCAGGTGCAGTTGCCCAAATACCAGGCTGGGGCGTTTTCTACCGGGACAACCTGTGCCACCGGTACGATTTCGGCGATGGTGACGTTGGGGGCGAGCAGCATGCGGCCCTGTAGCGGGATTAGCAGGCTGGCGACTTCCTCAATTTTTTTCTCAATGCGTTGCGGCGCTCTCATGAAAATAATGTCCTGCGGTCAATTGGTCTTGATCAATTATTAGGAATTCAGGCCAAGCGGCGAGTTTGCACCAGCGCCTTGGCCAGATATTCGGGTGTGCCGCTCAAGCTGACACAGCCAGTGGCCAGCGCCGATACGGGCATGGAATCGCTGGTGCAGTCATCCGGGCTTTGTACCCAGACTTTGCCGCCAACCTGTTTGATCAGGCGACAGCTCGCGGCGCCATCATCACCCATGCCGGTAAAAATTATCAGGTTACAGCGCTCGCGGTAAATTCGCGCGGCGTTGGCTGTTATCTGGTCGATGGAAGGCGCGTAGCTGCCTTTCCAATGCTGGCCGTAGTTGAGCATGAGCGTACCGTTGTCGAGCAATTCCACCGGGTCGCGCGCGGTAATCAGTGTCAAGCTGTTGGCCGCTAGCACTAGCCCCTGGGTTGCTACCATCGCCGGATAGTGCCCGGCGTTGCTCATCATGCGATTAAGCGTAACGGCTTGCTGGGCATCGATATGCTGTACATACAAAAAAGCGACCCCCAGATTGGCAGGCAATTCTGCCAAAAACCGCTTCACTGCGGCCGGCCCACCGGTGGACGCGGCAAGCAGCCAGAGTTCGCTGGCGGGTGCACTCTGCTGCAGGTTGATATCGCTACGCAGCCGTTGCAGGCGCATGCCTATGCGACGCAGCCAAGCCGTATGCCCCTCGGAACCAACCGCGAATTCGCTGCTATCGCTGAGGATAATAGGTATCCGACTCTGGGCGAATAAGGTATCCAGATGCTGCCCGTCGTGGCTCTCTTCAGCTACATCCACTAGCCAGGCATCCAGCTCCGCGTGGGCTTCAAGCGGGGCGTCGGTATTACCTTCCAACACCACACTCAACCCCACTTTATGGCCCGCCTGTGCGACCAGTTGCGCCAAGGCTTTTTGTTTGGTGGTGTTATCCACCAGTAACCCCAAGCGCAGCATGGCAACCCTGCCTTATTTGGTGCGAATGTGCAGCAATTCTTGGATGTTGCTCAGCAGCAGATCTTCCTGATACGGCTTACCCAGATACTTGTTCACGCCCAGACTAAAGGCGCGCTCGCGGTGTTTTTCACCGGTACGCGAGGTGATCATAATGATCGGCAAATCTTTCAGGCGCGAGCTGGTACGGATATTTTTGGCCACTTCGAAACCATCCATACGCGGCATTTCGATATCGAGCAACATCACATCCGGCATATGGTCTTGCAATACTTGCAGCGCCTCTACCCCGTCTTTGGCGGTGATTACGCGGAAACCTTCGCGCTCCAGGAAGCGGCTGGTTACCTTGCGTACTGTTACCGAGTCGTCCACCACCATTACCGTCTTCTCACTCAGGTCTTCGTCTTTGAGCGCTGCCAAACTGAGCGGTTCGAGCTGGATAGCGTTTTGCAGGCCCAATGCCAGCTGTTCGCGGATCATGGCGTGCAAATCGAGAATTACCACCACATTACCATCGCCCATTACTGTGGCGCCGGATACTCCGCGCACCGCACTGAACTGGGCGCCAAGGGTTTTTACCACAATCTCGCGCGAGCCCAGCAGGCGATCCACCTGCAGCGCTACGGTGTGTTCGGTACTGCGCACCAATACCACCGGCAGTGGCAGCATTTGGCCATCGAGTTTGGGTTGGGCGCTGGAGTCCAGCAGGCTGCCGAGGTAGCGCACCAGATACTGCTCGCCCGCGTAATCAAAACGCGCGGTTTCGTCCTGGTAATAATGCTCCAGCTCAAAGGGGCTGACGCGCACAATACCTTCAATCGAGTTGAGCGGGATGGCGTAGAGGTCATCGCCAATCTGCACCATCAGCGCGCGGTTAACCGATACGGTAAACGGCAGGCGGATGGTAAATTCAGTGCCTGAACCCCAGTTGGAGTCGATAAACATGGCGCCGCCGAGCTGTTTGATCTCGGAGTGCACCACGTCCATGCCTACGCCGCGACCGGAAATCTGGGTGACTTTGTCGGCGGTACTGAAACCGGCGTGCAGGATGAATTGAATCACGTCCTGATCATTGAGCTGGGCGTCGGCAGACATCAAACCGCGCTCGATGGCTTTTTCACGCACGCGCTTGAGGTTAATACCGCGACCGTCGTCGATAAGGCGCAGGATAACATCGCCCCCTTCGCGTCCGAGGGTAAGCAGAATGCGGCCATTCGGATTTTTGCCGGCGGCGATACGCTCATCCGGCATTTCAATACCATGGTCAACCGCGTTGCGCAGCATGTGTTCGAGCGGCGCAACCATACGCTCAAGTACACTTCTATCCAGTTCGCCTTCGACGTTGTCCAGCTCAAAATCCACCTCTTTGCCCAGTTCGGTGGCGGCTTGGCGCACGATCCGGCGCAGGCGCGGCACCAAGCGCGAGAAAGGCACCATGCGCGAGCGCATGAGACCCTCTTGCAGGTCGGTGTTAATACGCGACTGTTGCAACAACAGGGTTTCGGTGTCGCGGGTTTTATCCGCGAGGGTGAATTTCAAGTCCATCAAGTCCGAGGCGGATTCAATCAACGAACGCGACAGTTGTTGCAGCTGGGAATAACGGTCCATCTCCAGCGGGTCGAATTCTTCGTGTTGCGCCATCTGCTCCTGACGGAACAATACTTGCGCTTCAGTTTCAATATCGAGTCGACGCAGCTGTTCTTGCAACCGCTGGATGGTGGCATCCATCTCTTCGATCGAGCCGCTCAAGTCGCTAACCTGCTGTTCCATACGGCCGCGGCTAATGGAGGTTTCACCGGCGAGGTTAACCAATTCTTCCAGCAATTCGGCGGAGACTTTAACAACTTCTTGCGGGCCGGTGCGGCGCGCCGCCAAATGCTGTACTTGCGCGGGGCCGGTATTACCGGAGCGCAGGCCGCCACCATATTCACTGCCGGGAATCTGTGGCAGGTTGCCCGTGGCCGGTTTGGCCTTGGGCGCAAAAGTCAGCACATTCGGTTTTTCACTGGGTGTGCCGTCGGTTTCAAATGCGCGAATTTGGTCGGCGCGGGTATTGTCGACCACCACCGTGGGCTTGCTGTAAACCGGCTGAGGTTCATCGGCATCGCTAACCGTATAACCCTGGGTCAGCTCATCCGCCTCATCGCCCAGTTCAACACTGGTATCGAGCAGTGGAATATCCAACTCTTGCGCTTCGCTGGCCGTGGGCGCTGCGCCCGTTGCCACCGGAGTAATGGCAGCTGTGCCATTCAGAAGTTTGCTCGCCTGTTCCACGCCACTGTGCATGCGATCCTGGAAGTCGTGCAGGCGTGCAAAAAAGGCCTGATCCAACTCGGCGTCCTGATCCATCTCGATCAGCATGGTCTCAAAGTCGTGGGACAGATCACCCAGTGCCATCAAGCCAGCCAGACGCGCGCCACCTTTGAACGTGTGCAGCGAGCGTTTTAGCTGCTCAACACAGTCGCTATTGTTCCAATCGTCCTGCCATTCGTTGAGTGAACCGTCGATTTCCTCAAGGATTTCGCCCGCTTCCTCAATAAAGATTTCCACGATTTCGGGATCGTAATCCTCGTCGAACCCGGCAGCATTTTCCGCATCGTGAGTGGTTGGTTCTGGTTCTGGTTCTGGTTCTGGTTCTGTTAGTAATTCTGGTTCGGCCCCGATTTCCACCAGAGGTAAATCGAGAAGGTCCGACGTATCTGCAGCCGTGTCATAACCGGCCACAGCATTTTCCAGCGCAGGGTAATCGTAATCTTCTTCGGCTTGCGCAACCTCCGCCGAGGGGTAATCAATCAGCTCGATGCTGTCTTCGTCGCTATCGCCAGTGTCGTCAACCAGCTCTATCCCGGTGTATTCGCTGTCACTGTCGGTTTCGGTGTGGCTATTTATTGCGGTATAGCTGTCTAGCCCGGTATAGGTATCTACAGCATCGCTATCGATTAAATCTTCTTCCACCGCTTCCATGAGCGGAATTTCTTCGTCAAATCCACCCAGTTCGTGGGTGCTCAGGGCCGTGAGCGTAACAACTTCGGTGCTGAGCAAATCGTCCAGGGCATCGTTGATGCTGTCGGGGATGCCATTGAGATTCTGGCCGGCGGCGATGGCGTCCACCATATCCAGCAGCGCAACATGAGCCAGGTTGAGTGAACTGCAAACCTGTGCTGAACAGCTGAGCTGATCGGCAATGATCGCTTCATAGACACTGTGAATCTTCTCGCTCAGCTCCGCCATAGCTGGCAAGTAAGCATGGGCCGCCGCTTTGGTGAGCTTGCCCAGCTCATCCATTACGGGAATCAGCTCAACGGTGTCCGCCGGGTTGGCTTGCCACTGGGCAATAATCTTGTCTGCATCCAGCAGCAGGTTCATTTCCTCGGCCATAAAGATAGCGAGTAATTCCGGGTCAACCGGGCGCTTGCCGGTTTCGTCCAGTTCCTGCTGGCGTACCAACGGTGCGACGTGAATGTCGCGCAGCTCATTGACGCGTGCAATAAATTGCTGCAAGCGCGGAATATTGACGGTTTCACCGTCCTCGATTTGTTGCAGGGCAATTTGGGTATAACTGACGGCATCACGCAACAGTTGGAGGATATCGTCGTTGATATTGACGTGATAAGAACGCAACTCTTTAGCGAAACGCTCCAGTGGCGTCGCCAATTCAGCCACTTGGGTAATTTCCGCCATATGCGCACTGCCCTTGAGGGTGTGCAAGGCGCGCTGCATTTCTTCACTGGGCGGTTCGTAGATGGGGGCTTCGGCCTCCATCCGCGCGATAAATTCTTCCACCACCTGCAGATGAGTAATAGCTTCAGCGCCAAAAATATCCCACAGTTGGGCATCCGGATCGTCTAGATCCAGCGCCTCATCGACAGACTCTTCAACCATTAACAGCGGTGGAGTTTCAGTATCAAGCAGCTCTTCATTTGCTGATTCGCTGTGCAGATCCTGCTCCAGCTGGAGCTCGTCGATAACTGCATCAACCAGATCTTCCTGCTCGCTGATTTCATGACCCAGATCCAACACATAGGCATCTGCGTCCTCTTCTTGCTCCGGTAATTGATCCTCGGCAATCGCCGTCAGCCGATACTCATCATTATCTGCCGAATCGTTGAGACTGATCTCTTCGGATTCAAACTCCGCCTCGGCAGCCACTTCCTCTGGAGTGGCTTCGAAGGTGTTGTCGGTTGGCTGTGCATCGCTATCTGACTCTTCTTGCTCCAGCGCGTCGGGAATAATCCCCTGCGACAGGGATTGGGCTTGCTGGCGATAAGTTTCAGGCAGGGCCGCTTGCGGGTAGAGCTCGTTGTCGCGGAAGGCGGCAATCATGCCCGGCAGCAAGCTGCAGACATTTTCAATAATGCGCACATGCGCCGCTTGTGGGCTGATCGTGTGATCGAGCACGCGATTAAGCATATTTTCAATCGACCAGGCCAGCTCGCCGATCTCATTGGCGCCCACCATGCGGCCACTGCCTTTGAGGGTGTGGAAGGCGCGGCGGAATTCAATCAGCGCCTCGCTATCGTCGAAATTCTGCGCCCAGCGTGGGAAATATTCACTGATAGTTTCAGTGACTTCGGTGGCCTCTTCGATGAAAATCTCGATAATTTCATCGTCGATGTCTTCATTATCGCGCTCAATCACCGGCGCATTGTTGGTGGCAATCAGGGTGGGTTCGGGATCTTCTTCGACCTCTTCCTCTACCTCTTGATCAATCACTTCTTGCCACTGATCACTTGGGGCCGAAGTAGTTTCGGCTGCCTCAGTCGATTCAATGTTGTACTCCGTCACCTCAGGCAGCGAGTATTCAATGGTTTCACTTTCACCGCTGGGCACATCGCCGGTAGCGCTGGCATACACCGCTTCCAGATAGGCGGATTCATCTTCGGCAGCCACCTCATCAGCTGCGCTTTCGCTGCCATGCGCTTGTTCATAGGCGGCCGCTAACTCAGCTTCTGCCGCACTAACTTCACTGCTGGGCGATACGCTTTCCAGGGCAGCGGCGGGCTGTTCATCGCGCTCAATATTACTGACTTTGGCGACGGCATAACCCAGAGTGGCAACACTTTCTTCCGCCACAGTGAGGAGTAAGTCGATTTCCTCTTTACGGCCACCACTGCTCAGTCGCTCCAAATAGTATTCAACGCTGGTGATAGCGTCGGCCAAGGTGTCCAGGGTAGACCATTGGGGTGTGGTGTCCTGCGCCAGTAACTGCTCTTCAATAAAGCGGGCGCAGGCGCCAAGAATTCTGGCAGGGCGGGGCAGCGGCATAATATCCAGACCGCCGCGAATTTCGCGCAAAGTAGTAGGCACCGCTTGCAAATGCTGGCGGTTCCACTGGGAGGCAATGTATTCAATGATCGCGTCTTTGGCATGCTCCAGGCCATTGCGCGATTCGCGCAATACTGATTCCTTGGCGCGACTCAGGGTGATATCGCCCTCATCGCCACCAGCATCCTGAGCGCCGTATTCAGACAAGCTGTCGAGTGAGTTTTCGATGGAAATAATCTGGCTGGCCACGGCCAATAGCTGCTCATCCGACAACTGGCTGTCGGACTCAACCACTAACTCCAATGCCGCGCCCTGCTCCAGCAAACGCTTGCGTAAATCACCCAAACCAAGAACCGCCATGGTATCGGCAACCCGCTTGACGATAGGCAGTGCTTCTTTGAGCGTGTTCTGGGTATTACCGCCCGCGAGGCATACATCCAGACCATTTTTGATCAGTCCCAATTCTTCTTTGATCGCGCCCACGACCGAGCGCATCGCGTCTGCATCCGGTACCGAAATCATGTCCTGGATTTCTTCGCCGGTCTCTTTGCCTTCCAGCAGCGCCTCTTCCAGCTGATAAGTATCGTAAATACGTTGCAGATGGGAGTTAGGGGGGAAGCCGGGTGCGTGTTTGCCTGCACGCGCCACGTAATACAGCAGGTTTTTGATCAGCTCATCGTTGGTGAAACTGTTCAGCGCTTTGGTGCCGTGTACTGCCAGCACTTTGATTTCTTTATCCAATTGACGCAGCAGGTTTTTAACGGCCACGCTCATCTCAATCGCATCAATTTCGATGGCTTCCACCAGCGCAAGGCAGATGTCCCACAGCGCAAAACGCGCGGTGCCGTGGGTCAGTTTTTGCAGGCGTGAGAAGGCTTTTTGCAGGTAGGCAAGATTTTCTTCCGGGTTGACGCCGCGGATAAACCCCGAGGCGGCGTATTGGTACATCTGGCGCAGTTTGAGCACCATGGCCTGGAATTGCACATTGTCATTAGTGACCGGCAGGCGTGCGCCGCTGACCTTTTTGGCGGGCGTTAAATTGGGCACAAACAGTTTGGTATCGGTGAGCAGGCTCTCGCCGCGCACGGCGCGCAGGTCGTTGAGCAGTGGCAGCACCACCAGCGGGTTGTCTTTGCGGGTGGCTTTGACCTGATCCAAATACAAAGGGAATTGCAAAATAGCGCGCATCAACACTTCCTGCGCTTCGCTGCTATTGCCCACAGTACCGGCGATCATCGCCTGGGTGAGCTGCTCCATCTCGCTCGCGAGCATCGCGGCGCCATAGAACTCCACCATCTGCAGGCTGCCATGCACCTGATGGATATGGGTCAAGCAAAAGCGGATACGCGCAGCATCTTTCGGATTTTCAACATAGCTTTCGAGGGCTTGGCGCGCTTCTTTCAGCGTCTCACTGATCTCGTGGATCAACCAATCCAACGCGGCAAAATTGCGATTGTCTGCCATGCAGAGCTTTCCTCTCGTTATTCTCGCTCGGTGCGACTTTTTAGCGTTCTACGCGAACGTAGGCTTGCACTTGATCATCGTCAGTGCGCTGCATTTCGGGATGTTCCCAGTCCATCACTTCACCCAGGCCGACTACTAACAAGCCGCCCGGTTTTAACCGTTCCACCAAGGCATTCAGTACATCGCGGCGCAGCCAGCGACGGAAATACACCAACAGGTTTTGACAGAAAATCACATCCACACTCACCTGGGGTAATTGGCGCGCGTGGATAATATTGCTTTGGGTAAAACACACGCGGTCGCGCAGCTTGCTCACTACTTCATAGCTACCGTCGGTACAAACCTGCAGATAGCGTTTGGCTTCGTCCGGTTTTACCTGCTCGGTGCGACGTTTGCTATAACGCCCCTTCCGACCGGCTGCCAGCGCCGACGAACTGATATCCATAGCGGTAATGCCGTAGTAGGGGCTAATCGTCGCCAACTCAAAACAGTCGTTTACTACCATCGCCAGCGAGTAGGGTTCCTCACCCGTCGCACAGCCCAAACTCCAGACGTCAAAACTGCCTTGCAGCGACTGATTGTTAATCTTTTGCTGTAGGTAGCTGCGCACGTACTCAATAGATTCCCGATGGCGAAAAAAGCTGGTTTCCTTGACCGCGATTCGGTCAATCAAGCGCGCCCATTCGAGCTTGGAATCGATGCTGTCCTGCGCCACAAAGTGATAATAGCTGTCGTAATCGTCATAGCCCAGGTCGCGCAAGCGCGAGTAGATCTGCGATTCCAGCCAGGCTTTTTGTTGAAAAACCAGTTGGATACCGGTGCGCTCCTCCAGCAGTTTGCCCCACTGGACAAACTGGTCCTGGCTGAGTGTCGGTAGTGTGCGTAGTGACCAGGCCATAGGTACTTTCTGTGAGTTACAGGCTGCGCCGCCAGGATCACTGGCGGCGACTGCTTATCAGGCTTTTGAGGCGTTGGCGAAGATATCGTCGTCAGGCAACAATTCTTCATCCAAATCAATGACATCCGCGTTCTGGTCAAAGTCCATGGCCGGGGTAGTCGCCATGGCTTTGCGCGCGGCATTAGCGCGACCTTCCGACATGTCCTCTTCGGGCAGTTTGAAACCAGCTACGGATTCACGCAGGTCAAGTGCCATTTCAGCGAGGTTACCAATCGACTGCGCGGTAGCAGAAGTACCGGCAGAGGTTTGGGTGGTAATCTCTTGAATAACATTCATCGTGTTGGAGATGTGACCGGCAGACGATGCTTGTTGGCGCGCGGCGTTGGAAATGTTCTGGATCAATTCCGCCAAGCTTGACGATACGTTTTCAATTTCTTCCAGTGCCACACCCGCATCCTGTGCAAGGCGCGCACCGCGAACCACTTCAGAGGTGGTTTGTTCCATCGAAATTACCGCTTCGTTGGTATCGTTCTGAATGGTTTTTACCAGCGCTTCAATCTGCTTGGTTGCGGCTGCGGAACGTTCCGCAAGGCGTTGAACTTCGTCCGCTACCACCGCAAAGCCGCGGCCTGCGTCACCGGCCATCGATGCCTGAATTGCCGCGTTAAGTGCGAGGATGTTGGTTTGGTCCGCAATGTCGTTAATCAAACTTACGATATCACCGATCTCTTGTGACGATTCACCGAGGCGCTTAATACGTTTGGAGGTGTCCTGGATCTGCTCACGGATGGTATCCATCCCGTGGATAGTATTTTGTACCACTTTCGCACCGTTGCCCGCGATCGATACCGCGCGCTCTGCTACCGCTGCCGATTCGGCGGCGTTGGCAGATACCTGGTCAATGGTCACCGCCATTTCATTTACCGCCGCCGATGCACCGGCAATTTCTTGCGCCTGATGTTCAGATGCTTCAGCGAGGTGCAATGCCGTTTGCTGGGTTTCTTGCGCAGCGGCCGATACGTTTACCGCGGTTTCGTTGATTCGCGCTACCAGAATACGCAGCTGGTCGATGGTGAAGTTGATAGAGTCAGCGATCGCACCGGTGAAGTCCTCGGTTACGGTTGCAGTAGTGGTCAAGTCACCGTCCGCAAGGTCGGCCAGTTCGTCGAGCAGACGCAAAATCGCAGTCTGGTTACGTTCGTTGGTTTCGGTGGTTTCGTCAGCGCGTTTACGGGCGCCGCGATACTGGTTGAAGCCGAGGAAGAAGAGTGAAATCAGGGTGATGGCAGCAAACACAATTACCCAGGTGTTGTTAACAAAGGGGCGATTGTCGGCTTGCTGGGCAATTTTATCGGAGATAGCGGCCAGACTTTGCAGCAGCTGGGGAGTATCAACCAACAGTGCATCGGCAGCTTGACGAGCGCGGGTCAGGGTTGCAGAACCATCAACCATTTCCTGAATTGACTTGCTCACACCATCAAACAACAGGGTGATTTGATCGAGACTGGCGCGGGCTTGTGGATCAGATACGCGAGTGATGCGCAGTGCCGGGTCGCCCTCTTTCATCGCGCTCAGTACACGGGCATAGAAGTTGGCATCGCGGTTAAACTGGTCGGCCGCATTGCCAGCATCGGCATCACCGCGCAGCATTTTATCCACGTTACGACCAATACGTTCGGCGCGCCAAGAGAGCAGCTGGGCCTGAATCGCCTGATCGGCAGGAGCGCCGGATTCGAGCAGGATATCCACAATATTATTGTGTTCGGTCTGCAGCGTTGGCAGGTTGTCATTCAGGGTATTACCCACATTGTTGAGCGATACAATCAGATCCTTGTTGGTGGCTATATCCTGGGCGTTGTTTTGCACACCCTTCCAGATAGCACCGAACTTATCAAACTCGACACTGAGTGCCTTGCGAGTGCGCTCGTCGCTAGTGCGCAACATGTCCCAGGTGCCGCTCATGCTGCTCACTACACCGGTCAACTCACCAAAGGCTTGTTCATCGCCCGAGGTGGCGTCACGTGCCAAAGACGTCAGACGATACGCTTGCGCACGCAAGTCACTCGCCTGTTGCAAGTAGCGTTGGTCGTTCGTTTTACCCTGGTTAATCAGTACCAGAAGTACTACCGCCGCCACAAACGATCCGATCAGCAAGACCGTAGCGATGATAGTCGCGGGTTTCGCCCGGAAAGCGGCAATTTTTGACTCAGTTTTCATCTACACACTCCTACACCAGCATTCGGTTTTATTTTTTCTGTCCACTATGCTTTTTGCGCGGGTCAAAAAGCCTGATATTGCCTTGCGATTGTGAATCTACTACGACTTGGCCGCGTTGGTGAAACGCGGATCCTCGGCCAACAATGCAGGTCTGAATAGCGACCAGCGCTCGCCTCCTTGAGGATAACTGCCCGTGACAAACGGCAGGATGGCATTGGGTACAGCGCCAGCCTGTTCAGTGTATTCATCCATGGGGAAATGTTGCATACCAAACACCTGATCGACGATAAGGCCAGAATAAAGTGTTTCGGTTTCGAGAATTAAGACGCGACGGTGTTTACGTGAACTGCCCAGGCGATCGCCAAAAAACATCGCCAGATCAAACAGCGGCAGCAGACGACCGCGCACGTTAGCAACGCCTTTGACCCAGGGCTGAACACCGGGCAAGTGCGTGTGATTGGGAACTTCGAGCATTTCCGACACTTCGCCGATGGGGGCGACAAAATAGCTGCCCATCAGGGAAAAACCAATGCCGCTCCAGTGGGGGCGAATATCCGCCTGTGCCGGCAGGCCGCGCGCGGCGGCCCGGCTGCGCTGGGCTAATGTAAGCAGGGCCTGAAACGCGGCCTGTGGTTCTGACATATCTCTGTCCATAACTGTCGTGCATCAACACAGAGATTTTCGGCCCGGCGAGCCTGAGGTCGGTGAATGATGCTTGTTGTTATTGTCTATTCATCATCCCGGATGGTGACAAGCTTGTCCTTTATTACGCCAGTACTTCGGCCATAGCGGCCATCAGCACTTCCTGGGTGATCGGTTTGGATAAATAGGCTTTGGCGCCTTGGCGCATACCCCAAACACGGTCAGTTTGCTGGTCTTTGGTGGTGACGATAATCACCGGAATATGGGCAGTTTCCGGGGTTTTGGACAGCTGGCGAGTCGCCTGGAAGCCGTTTAGACCAGGCATCACCACATCCATCAACACCACATCGGGTAGCTCTTTTTGCGCCATGGCAATACCTGCTTCACCATTATCGGCCGTCATTACAACATGGCCGTTTTTTTCCAACATGCTGGTGAGCTTGTAAGTTTCGGTGGGTGAGTCGTCAATAATTAATACTCTGGCCATAAATGCTCCAAAAAAACATATTAGGTAGCCGCAGTGGTTGCGGTTAATCGTCAGTAATTATTTGGATGAAGCCCCAGCTGACCCTGTTGGTATTATTGCGTTTGAGCGCAGCGGGAGAACAACCAAACTCGCCCCGAGAGGATCGGGGCTTGCCTATCAGGATGCTTTCAAATGCTTGACATGGGCTTCAATGGCGCCCAGCAACTCGCTTTTACTAAAGGGTTTGGTGAGGTATTGATCGGAGCCGACAATACGCCCTTTGGCTTTGTCGAACAGACCGTCTTTACTGGACAACATGATTACCGGCGTAGTCTTGAATTCACTATTATTTTTGATTAACGCACAGGTTTGATAGCCGTCGAGGCGCGGCATCATGATGTCGACAAAGATGATATCGGGGCGGGTGTCGGCAATTTTCGCCAGGGCATCAAAGCCATCGGTAGCGGTAATCACCATACAGCCTGCTTTTTTAAGCAGTGTTTCAGCCGTGCGACGGATGGTTTTACTGTCGTCTATCACCATCACTTTGAGGCTTTCGTAAGTTACTTCCATACTCTGACCTTGCCTTTTGTTATTGCCACAGCTGATTTATTGACTGTAGCTGCCAGATATACGCGTGATTTATTGAGATCTATGGACGCGCCAGATAGTCACCGGTTAGCAGGCGTCAAAATAACGCCACTAAAATGGAGCTAAACTTTTAACATAGTTTTTAGGCTTGCGCCATAACTAGTTGAATATATGAGTAATCCGTACAGTTTTTATAATCATTTGAGAGGTAGAAACACGCGGCAATAACCTTGCTTTAATTCTACCTAGCCTTTAACTTTAGTTCCCACTTGGTGCGCTGCAGGGTTTTTATGCCGGCGGCAAATCCCACTTTCCGTATTTTCAGTTGAGCATCCTTTATGGCTATCTCTCTTGGCGTGGTGATGGATCCCATCGCGGATATTACTTTTTATAAAGACACCACCCTCGCGCTGCTATTGGCGGCGCAGGAGCGCGGCTGGGATTTGCACTACATGGAGCAGAAAGATCTCTACCTATTACAGGGTGAAGCGCGCGCCAGTACGCGCAATTTGTTTGTCGCCGATAACAGCGACAGCTGGTACGAATTAGGGCTGCAAGAAGATAAAAAACTCGGCGATCTGGATGTGATCCTGATGCGCAAAGACCCACCGTTTGACAATGAGTACATTTACAGCACTTATATTCTCGAAGCAGCGCAACAGCAAGGTGCGCTGGTGGTGAATGACCCACGCAGCCTGCGCGACTGCAACGAGAAAATCTTTGCCACCCAATTTCCGCAGTGCTGCCCGCCGGTGTTAGTGAGCCGCGATATGCTGCGCCTGCGCGAGTTCCACAAACACTATGGCGATGTGATTTTTAAGCCGCTCGATGGTATGGGCGGCAGCCGTATCTTCCGCTGCCGTCAGGACGACCCCAACGTAGGTGTGATCCTTGAAACCCTGACCGAATTTGGCCAGCAGTTGATTATGGCGCAGCGTTACATCCCCGCCATCAGCGAAGGCGACAAGCGTATTTTGGTGGTGGACGGCGAAGCCGTGCCCTACTGCCTGGCGCGTATTCCCGCGCAGGGCGAAACCCGTGGCAATCTGGCGGCAGGCGGTACCGGTGTCGCCCAGCCACTGACTGAAAAAGACCGCTGGATAGTCGCGCAAGTTGCGCCCGTATTAAAAGCCAAAGGGCTGATGTTTGTCGGCCTGGATGTGATTGGTGAATACCTCACTGAAATCAATGTCACCAGCCCGACCTGCGCCCGTGAAATCGATAAGGCCTACAACACCGGAATTGGGTCACGGCTTGTCGATGCCATAGCGCGTAAATTAGCGCTCCGTTAAACCTGCCCCTTCAGTGACACGCCAGAACTAGTCGCCGGTGAAAAAAACCAGAGTCAGCAGCATGAATCAGGCCATTGCCTTTGAACAGCAAACCTTAGCGACCGCACCGGTGGATAGTGGCGATCGCCTGAGTTTTACCTTTTTTCTGGCGATAGTGGTGCATGCATTATTGATTCTGGGCATCAGCTTTAAATTGCCCGATCACAGCAATACCTCACAGACCATTGAAATTACCCTCGCCACTCACAAAGCGGCGCGCTCGCCGGATGACGCCGATTTTTTAGCCCAGCACAATCAGGAAGCCAGCGGTACGCTGGATGAAGCCAAACAGCTCACGACCGAGCGCCAGGCTGAATTTGCCGATACACAAGTGCGCGACGTTAACCCGGTGCCACAGCAAGCCGCTGCCACCCAAAAACTCAAAGAGCAGCAGCTGATTACTACCCAGTCGCGCAGCACCCATGTTGCGCAAATGACGCAGAACCCGGATGAGCGCACGGAAGTACAGCAGCGCGAAGGGCTGACAGACGATCAACTGATGGTTTCCGCCGAAATTGCCAGCCTGCAAGCCAAATTGGATAAACAGCGTCAGGAGTACGCCAAGCGTCCGCGGGTACGCACTCTGACCTCGGTATCCACCAAAGAATCTTTCGATGCCAAATACCTGCATGACTGGAGTACCAAAGTTGAGCAGGTTGGTAATCGCAATTACCCCAAAGAAGCGCTGAACCGCAAAATAACCGGGCATTTGCGTCTGTCGGTGGTAATCAACCCCGATGGCACCATCTATGAAATTAAAGTATTGCAGTCCTCCGGCCAGCGCATTCTGGATGATGCCGCGCGCCAAATAGTGCGCCTGTCCGCGCCCTTTGCCCAATTTCCCGCCGAGATCCGCAAGCAGGCCGATCGCTTGCAAATCATCCGCACCTGGAATTTTGAGATCACCGGCAAACAATCGACCATCACGACCACAGCCAATTAGGGACAGGAATAAATTTTCCCCCAGCGCTTGTTTTAGCTCCTGTTGGCCTCATACTGAATCCATGAACGATAAACCTGACTTTCCAACCGATATTGACGAGCTCACTCCCGGCAGCCTGCGCGATCACTTTTTGATTGCCATGCCCGGGCTCAACGACTCGTCTTTTGCGCACACCGTGACTTACATTTGTGAGCACAGTGAACAAGGCGCCATGGGCGTAGTGATTAATATGGCGACACCCATGTTACTCAAAGAAATTTTTGCGCAAATGGCGCTGAGCGATGTGTCCGATCTGGGTGAGCAAATTGTGATGAGCGGCGGGCCGGTGCAACCGGAGCGCGGTTTTGTATTGCACAGCCCGGATACCAAATGGCAATCCACACTGGAAATCTCTCCCGAGATCAGCCTCACTGCCTCGCGCGATATTATCGTGGCGCTCGCCGAAGGGCATGGCCCCAAGCATTCGCTGATTGCACTAGGTTATGCCGGTTGGGGCGAAGGCCAGTTGGAAGCAGAAATTGCTGCAAACTCCTGGCTCACCGTGCCAGCGGACAAAAATATTATTTTCAACACCCCACTCGAACAGCGTTGGACGGCGGCGGCCCAAGCCTTGGGTATTGATGTGAATTTAATTGCCAGCACCGCTGGTCACGCCTGATCGATACCCATCCTCCATGACGATTAAATCCCTGCTCGCATTTGATTACGGCACCAAAAATATTGGTGTCGCCACCGGTCAAACCATTACTCGCTCCGCCAACGCCCAAGCGCAATTAAAAGCCCGAGACGGCGTACCCGACTGGGCCCAGATCGAAAAGCTGTTGCAGGAGTGGCAACCGGATTTGGTATTGGTAGGCTTGCCACTCAATATGGATGGCAGCGAAAGCGAATTGAGTACACGCGCACGCAAATTTGCCAACCGCTTGCATGGCCGCTTTGGCGTAAAAGTGGAATTGGTGGACGAGCGCCTGAGTAGTTTTGAAGCCAAAGGTGAAGTGATGGAACAGGGCGGATCACGTCACTATAAACATAACCCGGTGGATTCTATTGCCGCGCGCTTGATTTTGGAAAGCTGGTTTGAGCGGCAACCTGCCTAAAATTACCGCTCTGCAATTGCGCTGCTGCGTTTTTTATTTTTCAACACGCTGATAATTTTTAATCACAAACTGCGCCACAAAACCCAGGTTGCGATACAGCGGCTCACCCGCTGCTGAAGCCTGCAAGGTCAAATATTTTCCACCCATCACCACCGCTTGCTGAATGACCAACAGCATCAGATTTTTGGCGATGCCCTGCCCGCGAAAATTCTCCCGCACCCCCACCAGATGGGCACCAATAATGTCACCGGTTTTATAAATCAACGCTGTTGCTGCGGGCTGATCATTTTTTTTGACGAGCAATAACTGGACATTGCTGTCGGCAATTAAGGGTTGCAGCGCATTGATATCGATCCAATAACCAAATGCGGCACTAGCAGTCTCCGTCCATGCAATCAGTTCTGGTGTCGTTTGCACTTTAATAATATTCAAGGGTGAAAAGTCTTGTTGCGTTAGAGGTTTAAAATCTTGTTGCACAATTGTTTGCAAATCAAGATACATCGCCAACTGCTCAAACAAAATTTGAAAACATTCATCCTGTAAATACCGCTCCAACTGCGCGGCTTGTTCACCTGCGCCAGTCCACACCGGAATTACCGCGCGCGTAGGTAGGCAATGTAAAAAATGGTTGAGTTCATTAATTTGTGCCGAGGTTGCATGCCATTCAAACCAAAAACGATTGGGCCAGGTGGGCGAAATACTTAATCCATCGGTAGCAAATTCTGAATGATCTTCCACGCCCATTTTTTGCCACAGCGATGTCAGGTTAGCGATATTCAATTGATCTAATGCTTGCATATTTATCACTCTGCGTTAACGTCGATTAATTAATACGATTCCTGCAATCATGGCGAGTACACCCATCGATTTTGAAAAGGTGATAGGTGTTTTGGGTAAATCAAACCAACCATAATGACTGATTAACATCGCAATCAATAATTGCCCGGTGAGTGCAAAAGACATCATCGGGCCAACACCCATGCGCGGAATCAAAAAATAAAAAGATGCGACACCAAAAGCGCTAATTGCACCGGAAAACCATAAATAACCCGGCACAGTGTAAATGCTTGTCGCCGATGGAAATTGACGCGCAGTCATAGCAGCCACAATCAGCGCACAACCACAGGCCACCATAAAAGTCACCGCTGCCGCAAGCAGCGGACTTTTTAATAACACCCCCAACTGCGCATTCATGCCCGCCTGAATTGCGATAGCGGCGCCCGCTAGCAAGGCAAGCAACGCAACATAATTCACAGCCTTGTCACCATGTCGTGTAGTTCAAAACGCACTTTGCGCTCCTGTGCAGTGCGATCTTGCGGGTGGCGTTTACCAATAGGGCAAACCGCCGTAGTGGTAAGATTTTTTTCGCGCAAACCTAATACCCAATCGTAACCTTCAGCTTCAATACCGGTCATTGGGCAAGTGTCAATTTCCATTAGCGCGGCGCAGGTAAGCAAATTTCCCAATGCGATATAAGCTTGTTGGTGCGCCCACTCTTGTCGCTGTGCATTGTTCATTTGCGCCAACGCCGCGTTGTAGTGCTGCGCCATATTGTGCAACTGTGTGGGTGCAACCTCGCGCACAGCTGAAAATTGTTGGATGTAGCGATCAACCGTTGCATCACCCACATTCGTATGCGCGGCAAAAATAATTAAGTGAGAACAATTGGCGACTTTGTCTTGCCCGAAAGAAAATTCAACTAATTGCTGGCGAATCCTGGGTGATTCAATCACCAGCAAATGATAAGGCTGCAAACCGTAAGAGGACGCACTCAAGCGTGTTGCTTCCAATAATTGCTGCAATTGTTCGGGGGCGATGCTATCGCTGGAGAATTCACGCACGGCGTAGCGCCAGTGCAAAGCCTTTATCAAGTTCATTCGTTACTCCTGCTGTGATAGTTGTTAACCAGCATAAAGAGCGAACAAACCCAAATCATTTACATAGGTTGATAGATTACAGTTTTTTGCGAATACGACTGAGTTGGGTGGGGGTAATTCCCAAATGTGAGGCGATGTGGTGTTGTGATAAGCGTTCAAGTAAAAAGGGATATTCGCGCATAAAACGCAAGTAGCGCTGGGTGGCATCTTCCTGAACGATTGCAATTTCGCGCGCATCCTTGGCGAGCAACCAATTGCGTTCCAAATAATAGATCTGGAATAGTTTTAAATCATCGCGCTGCAATAAGAGTGCGCGATAGGCGGGAAAATCAATTTCAATAATCTGCGCAGGTTCAAGTGCAACAATGGTAAAGGCCGAGGGAGTATGGCGCAGCAAGGCTACCATTGAGCCGGGAAATGTGCCTTCGTAAAAAAAGTTTTTATTGTACTCAGCACCTTTTTCGTCGGTGATAAAAGATCTGAACAGCCCGGAATAAACAAACGAAAAAGAAGGTGGAATTTCACCCAGGGCGTACAGCACCTGATGTTTACTGAGCGTGCGAAATTTGCAAATCGTAACCAATGCCGCCCAGGTCTCCGGGCTAATGGGCGCGTAGGATTCCATGGTTTTTTTCAGTTCATTAAACGCATCAGCCGTTGCACTCATTAACTCGTTATCCAAAAAAACCAGTAGGCGTTGATTCTAGGGAGTTTATGCAAGGTCATTCAAGGCATGAATGCCATAAAATAAAAAGCCCCGGTGTTTGCACCGGGGCCTGGTCGTTTAGATCGCCATCAGGTGATTAGTTTTGGCAGGATACCTTACCCAAACCCAGCACATAAAAACGGTCGCCCGCCAGTGGTGAGTTGAATGGCATCTCGCCGTATTTACCCGCCGTGGCGCTCAGGTAGTCAACCAAATCCTGACCTGCAGCAAAGCGCCAGTTGTTGAGTGTGGTTTGTGAGGCAGAGGAATAATTGCTCATTAAATTCGCCACCGTACCGGAACTGATGGTAAAACCGGTTTTGGTCGATTCATCCACATTACATGCTGCATCACCAAACCAGAGGAAGTTGCGCTCACCGCGATAGTTACCGCCGGTCACATCCTTAATCAGGTTGCCTTGCAGTTCCGCAAGCGATGCGGCCAAGTCAGATTTTTCCTGATGAATGCGATTGACCACAAACATATTGTCTTCCTGCAATACACTCGCACCGACGCGAATGCTCAACAGATCCTTGCGGTAGTTGATAAATGCATTGTTCAACATGTGCGAGCTGCCACGGCGGATCAGCGGTACGCGGCGCAGGGTATTGCCCAGCAAGTCATAACTCGCATCGCGCGTCACAAATAAATTGTGGTGCATAGTGGTTCTGATTTGCGCATCGATGGTGTGGCTGTCGCTGGAACTGTGCAGTGTTGCGCGTTTCACATCGAGAATTTCATTGAACGACATGGTGATGCCATAAGCACCCACTTTCACATCAAACGCCGAATCGCCGGTGGTATCGAAGGTGTTTTTGTGAATCCAGATATCGTGTGATGCACCGGTGGAGCGGATCATATCCGGGTCGCAATAATGGTCTTCGGTGTGGCCTGCGCCTTTAAAGTTAAGGTGCGTGAGGATGACACTGGTCGCGGTTTGGGTGGGCGAGCCAGTGGAGTCTTTACCAATCGCAAAACCGCTAAACAGGAAGTACGCCTCGCTGCCGCGGCCATCGATAGTTTTGTTGGAGCCTATCACCGGGTTGCGAATCGGGTTGTTGGATTTGTTCATCGCGGTGTTAAAAAATTGCGTTACACAATTTGCACTGCTCACACCATTTTTTGCGCACCATTGCGTGTAGTTCACACACTCGGCTTCCGTTGCGCCGAGCAGCGATTGCACTGTCGGGTTGCTGCAACCCAAACGGTACATGCCAATTTCGTGAGGCTGCGCAAATTGGATTTTGTCGAATACGATCCAGTTATGCTCTTCGCCAGTAATCGCATTCAGGATTTGCTGCTCAACCGAGGTGCTGGAATTTTTGGTGATGATGGTGAGTTTGCTATTGCCGTTAGGGTCGTATCCACCCTTGGCGTTTTCACCGTAACCCACCGGTTTGCCCAGGGTTTTGGAGAGACACTCCACAATCGCCTGATCCGATTGCAGCGAAGTGTCGCGCCAGTTCACCGAGGGGTTAGTCGCCAACTGGATACACTCGGCGCTGATGGCACCGCTGGAGGAATTCACCGAGGATGCGCTGCTGTTGACCTGGCTGGAAGCCACACTGGAACTGCTCTGAGCGGTTGATGAAGGTGCAACTGATGAAGGCGTTGATGAGGCCACCGATGATGAGGCCGGTGTGCTGCTCGGCGCTACTGATGAAGCTACCGATGACTGGCTGCTGGAGGAGTTGCCCACCACCGTTCCACCGGTCACTGATAACTGATCCAGATTCGGGCCGCCATCGCTGGTGGTGGATACCGCGCGAATCACATTGCTACCGGCATTCAAATTAGCCGTGAGCGATTGT
The DNA here is from genome assembly GCF_008806955.1 of Cellvibrio sp. KY-YJ-3. Taxonomy (NCBI): domain Bacteria; kingdom Pseudomonadati; phylum Pseudomonadota; class Gammaproteobacteria; order Cellvibrionales; family Cellvibrionaceae; genus Cellvibrio; species Cellvibrio sp. KY-YJ-3. Next base: position 836,165 of record NZ_CP031727.1, read on the forward strand.
GTCGCCCAGGTCGCCCAGGCGCCGGTGCCGTTAAACGCCAGCGCGGAATTGATCACCGTGCCATTGACACTGATCGCCATGGCGCGATTGCTGGTGGTGCCATTGGCATAGCGGAAGGTGATAGTCGCGGTGCCGGCACTGGCTTGATTGACGGTCCACTGGGCGGAACTGCCGACCAGATTGTCGAAGTTCACAAACCCGCTGCCGTTGTAGCCTGTGTGATTGGATTCCACTGCCGCTTGCGACAAGCTGCCACTCTCGGCTTCGTAGCTCACTGTCTGGCTCGCGGGTGCGCTGCTGGAAGCCGGGGTACTGGATGCGGCAATACTGGACGGCGCTGAACTTGAGGCGACGGCACTGGAAACAACTGAGCTGGAGCTGGCAGTACCACTGGCGTTGTACACCTCAATCTCCGCCATGCGCAGGGGTGAGCTGCCGCTGACAATCAGGTTCAGTTTTTTCATCGACACCGAACCCAGATTCACAGTGCGCGCGGCGCCTATGCCAGAACCTGTCGCCAATACCGCGCCGGTATCGTTGTTCACCAGCTCCCAGGTGCCCACGGTGCTGCCTGACTCGCGCAGGATCACCGTATTAAAGTTCACTGCACTGCCCCACTTAACCGAAACGCGTTGGTTGGAGGTGCCGCTGGCTTGGGTATAGGTGCCGGTGTCGCCATCGCGTACCAGCTTGGTGTCGTTAAAACCCGAGCCATCGGCGCCCGCGCTGGGGCCGGTAATGGCAAGGTTGGTGCCCAGGGTTTGTGCGTGTACTGCAGTGGCAAGCAAGCTGGCGGCACTGAGCACCAATCCCAGGCTTAGCCAATGCATGCAGTGCTTGGACGTGTGTTTGAAAATAGTCATCTCGATTACCTTTGAATTTATTGTTTATCGAAAACGATTGGCGTCACTGCGAGGGGCAGCGCCGAAGCGGATGCCCCTGAAGACGGATTGGTAAAATCAATTACGGCGAGATTTTTCCTACCCCGGCATTGGCCATAACGATGGCCGGTACATTGGCAGCGGCATCCATTTGTACCGCGTAGGGCACCGACACCGAGCAAGTGGATTGCAATTGGCCACTCACCACTTCCGGAATAACCAAAGCGCCATTACCCACCGTGCGGCTGTAGTAGATGTAGGGCAATACCGTATTGTCGTTATTGGTTTGCCAGCAGCCGGCAACATCGGAATCGTCGGAGGCCAGCAGCGGGTTGTTGACGTTGTAGAAGTAGTTGCTCTCCACCAGCGCCTTGGCGTTCATACGCGAGTTAATGGCATGGAACATGTGGTCGATACTGTCGTTAGACCAGTAGTTGTTGTACATGTGCACTAACGCGTGGCGGATCAGCGGGGTGCGCTGTTCGATGTTTTTGTACCAGTTGTGATGGAAGGTGATGTTGGTATTTTTGTTGTCGCTATCGCTCGAGCCAATTAATCCCGCACGGCTGGAATCGTTGTAGAGGTTGTAGGAAACCGTCACGTTGGTCACCCCGGCTTTCATATCCAACAGCGAATCGTAACCGTCTTTTTCGCCACCCGACGCTTCCAGCCAGTTGTGGTCGATCCACACGCGATCCACATTGGTTTCCAGGCCGATAGCATCACCGCCGTTGGAGGTGGGTGAACCGCTCTTCTTCACATTACGGATATGCACGTTTTGGATGATGATGTTGGAAGCATCGCGCACATGGATGCCCATTTCATCAAACAGCGCATTGGTGCCCACCCCTAGAATCGAGATGTTGCTCATCGCCTTGATTTCAATCACATCCGCCTGGGTATTACAGCCCTGGGCAGTGGTATTGCCGTGATTGATAGTGCCATTGACCCGGATCACTATAGGTTCACTCATGGTGCTGCGACCGCAGAGCGCCGCATTCAATTCCGTACCCGTCGACACGGTAACGACGCTACCTCCGGCACCGCCAGTTACACCGGCATGGGCAGCAAAACCTTCCATTTTCGCCGGGCGAATCGCCCCATTGTTAGAGGATGCACTGCTGGAGGTGTTAGCCACCGAGCTGCTGCTTGGCGCAACCGATGAAGCGGGCACACTGCTCGGTGCAACGGACGACGCCGGTACACTGCTAGGTGCAACCGATGACTGGCTGCTGGAAGAGTTAACCACCACTGTTCCACCAGTCACTGACAGCTGATCCAGATTCGGGCCGCCATCGCTGGTGGTAGATACCGCGCGAATCACATTGCTGCCGGCATTCAACTGGGTTGTCATGCTTTGCTCAGCCCAAGTTGCCCAGGCGCCGGTGCCATTAAACGCCAGCGATGAATTGATCACCGTGCCGTTGACACTGATCGACATAGCGCGATTGCTGGTAGTGCCATTGGCATAGCGGAAGGTGATAGTCGCAGTGCCCGCACTGGCTTGATTGACGGTCCACTGGGCGGAACTACCCACCAGATTATCGAAGTTCACAAAACCGCTGCCGGTAAAACCGCTGTGGTTGGACTCCACTGCCGCTTGCGACAAACTGCCGCTTTCAGCTTGGTACACAATCGTTTGGCTGGAAGGTGCGCTTGAAGCGGGGGTACTGGACGCGGCAACACTGGATGGGGCGGCGCTGGAAGCTGGCGCCGACGAAGCCGTGCCGCTGGCGTTATAAACTTCAAATTCGGCCATCGCCGGGGCGCTGGTCGCATTCACAATCAAATTGATTTTTTTGGTGCTGCGTGTGCCTAAATTTACCACCCGCTCGGCGCCGATACCGGTGCCCGTCGCCCACACAGTGCCGGTGTCGTTATCGACCAAACTCCAGCTGGTCACTTTGCTGCCCGCTTCACGCAGGATCACCGTATTAAACGTCACCGCACTGCCCCACTTGACCGACACGCGCTGGTTGCTGGTACCTGAAGCTTGGGTGGCGGTGCCGACATTGCCGTCGCGCACCAGTTTGGTGTCGTTAAAGCCGGAGCCATCGGCGCCAGCGCTGGGGCCAGTAATGGCAAGGTTGTCACCGAGTGTTTGTGCTTGAACGGCACTGGCCAGAAAACTGGTTGCCGCCGCGAACAGGGCGTAACGGCCCAGTGAGCGCACAGGGATATTGTTTTTCATTGTTGATACCTATTCCACTTTTAGTTATTGGTTTCTGCGGCGTCTCGCCCTGCACAGGTCAGGACTTGCAGCCGATGTCGTTAGGACATAGCGATAACACGGCCAATAAAGACCGGACGAGGTAGTGACCGAGGAGCCGATAGGTGCATACCAAAGGTCGCACCGGGCTTGAGGCTGCTGGGTTACAGCGCAGCACTTGTGGGGTATTGGTGTTCGTCTGTGAACGGGACCCGGGAATCAACCCACGGGGCTTTTTGAGCGACAGGGTTAAACCCGTCGTTCTGCCAAAGCTGTGGATTTGGGGTTTGCCGGTGCAGTGGGATTATTATGTTTTTACCCATCACACCCAGCGGGTGGAACTGAACGAAATGGTGCGCCTGACCGCTCATAGCGTCAAGAGGGAAATTGCCGTTTTCAGCCATACTTTGTGATGAAAACAACATTAACCGCCACAAAAACGATTACATATTTTAATAATAATTAATGTAATCGTTTACTTGTTTTTTGAAGAGCCGCTGGTGAAGGCACCAAAGCGTCACATCAGCGGGCAATCGCCGCTACACTGCCAGGCAGAGAATTGAAGGAGTAAGCCATGCTAAAAACACTCAAACACAACTGGTTTATGTTGCTCTTTGCCCTGCCCTTTGCCGGGGTGGGCATCGGTTTACTCCTGTTCAGTATTATTCCCAACCTCTATACATGGCAGCAGATGAAATCCTGGCCGCAAGTGCAGGCGCAACTGCTGGAGGCCAATTTATCGGTCAATCGCGGCGACGATAGCAATACCTACCAGGCCACTGCGCGTTACACCTATCGCTACCAGATGCTGGACTATACCGGCGAGCGGGTAGCCATTATGGGCGGCAGCGACAACATTGGTGACTTCCAGCAACAGCTGGCCGCCCAGCTATCCTCTGCACTGCAAAACCAACAGTCCGTTCCCGCCTGGGTCAACCCCACAGACCCCACCGACGCCGTGCTCAACCGCGACCTGCGCTGGAGCATGCTCGGCTTCAAACTGATTTTTGTGCTGGTGTTTGGCGGCGTAGGTATCGGCCTGATGCTGTGGACGCTGCTCGCCAAAACCGGCGCTACCAACCACCCCGAGAGCACCAGCAAACCCTGGCTCGGGCAGCAGCAATGGGCAAACCGCGAAGTGACCTGCAATGGCAAAAGCGGCCTTTGGTTTCTCTGGGGCTTCACTCTTATTTGGAACCTCATCTCGCTACCCGCCGTGATTGCGATTCCCGGCGAACTGGATAAAGGTAACCAGCTCATCCTGATGGTTTTATTATTTCCCCTCTTCGGGGTGATTATGCTGGCGTGGGCCATCAATAACACCCGCAGCTGGCGCCGTTTTGGCCAGTTGCGTCTGATGCTCGACCCCTACCCCGGTCGTTTGGGTGGACAAGTGGGTGGTACCCTCACCCTGCCTCTGGCCTACAACAGCCAACAGCGTTTTCCCGTCAGCTTGCAATGCCTGCGCAGCTACGAAATCGGCAGCGGCAAAAACCGCAGTCGCCGTGAAACGGTGATCTGGCAAACCACCGGCTTGGCGCACACAAAACCTGCACCCGCCGGTGGGACCTTATTAGCGGTGTGTTTTGACGTGCCCGCCGACCTGCCCGCCTCGGAAACCTACAGCAGCGACTATCGTTTCTGGCGCCTGGACTTACATGCCGATTTACCCGGCGTGGATTTGCAGCGCCAGTTTGAAATCCCCGTATTCGCCACCGCCGAACCAGCGCACACGGCACTACCGATGAGCAGCCAACACCCGCAACTCATGGATGAGCGCGAAGCGCAAATTGAAGCCATCGCCAATATCGAACAAATCCCCGGCGGCGTGCGCATGCATTTCCCGATGCTACAAAACGCGGGCACTAACCTGATTGGGTTAATCGTGGGCGTATTTTTTGCGGGCGCCGGTATTCTCATGGGCCTTAAATCCGATGCCCCGGCAATCATGGTGTGGGTATTCACCCTGCTCGGCAGCCTGGTCACACTTATCTGCCTCAAACTGCTCTTCACCAGTTTGCGCGTCCAGCTGGATCACAATGGCCTGATCAGCGAACGCTACTGGCTGGGAATTCCCATTGGACGCAATCAAATTCCGCGCGCAGAAATTAGCAACTTACAAATCGCCACCAGCTACAGCACACAGAGCAGTAAAGGTCATCAAGAAATCTGCAAAATCATTGCCCTCACCCACAGCGGCAAAAAAATTCCCGTCGCGATCAATTTACAAGGTCGCGAAACAGCGCAGCTGGCGTTGGAGGCGGTTGGAAGTTTGAGTGGGTATGCGATTGGTTAGATCGATATGAATCCGCAATAAATTTAAATAGTAATTGCAACAGTGCGACGGATATTTTTGAAAAGCACCGGGTAAAAAAACCATCCCGTGAAATAAAATTGACAGCTCAAAAAAACGGCGTATTATCGCGCCCAATTTCCAAGGTGCTAAAAACACTTTGCTTTTCAACCCGACAACTTGTTTGTCACAACTTATGGAGTACTCAATGATGACCTACGCGAACTATACCAACCGCTAACAACCTTTTGAGTATTCAGACTTGGAAGGTGATAACAAAACCTTCCAGTCAGGCGCAACATGAAAGCCCTGATTAGGAAACTAATCGGGGCTTTTTCTTTTCTGCGATTTAAAAAGCCAACTCGAAGGTTTCATTTTTTTAGTAACGCAAAGTGATTTATCAAAAAAATCACTTAAGGGATTTCTATGCCTGTAAAAATTGAATTAAACAAAAATGCGGGAAATGGTTTTAAACCGGTAAAAATTTACACCCGCGATATTGAAAATGAGGCGCTGACGCAACTGAAAAAAATTGCGGAATTGCCGATCATTCATTCGCATATAGCGGCCATGCCCGATGTGCATTTAGGTATTGGTGCGACCGTAGGCGCGGTGATACCAACCTTAAATGCCATTATTCCCGCTGCTGTGGGTGTGGATATTGGTTGCGGTATGAGTGCGGTACGGCTTTCGGTTAAATCATCGCAACTGCCGGACAACCTCGCCGCAATGCGCAGTGCAATCGAACGCGCAGTGCCGGTAGGTTTGCAAGCGCATAAAACGGTGAGCATTCGTGAAAGCGCATGCAAACAAATGGCAGCGGGTGTGGAGTGGTTATTTGAAAAACACCCGACGGTGATGAAGATGTTAAAGCAACCGAACACCCTGTGGACTAAACAAATGGGCACGCTCGGTAGCGGCAATCATTTTATTGAAGTTTGTGTTGATGAAAATAAAGACGTGTGGATCATGCTGCACACTGGCAGCCGTGGAATAGGCAATGCGATTGGGCAATATTTTATCGCCCTCGCCAAAAAAGATATGGGAAAACACATTCACAACTTGCCCGATAAAGATTTGGCCTATTTCACCGAAGGCAGTGAACACTTTGTGGATTACGTGACGGCGGTAAATTGGGCACAGGAATATGCGCGTGTAAATCGCAATGAAATTATGGGCTTGGTATTGCGCGCAATAGCGCCATTTTTACCCAAGTTTCAAGCCGATCGCCATGCGATTAACTGTCACCATAATTATGTGAGCCGCGAGCATCATTTCGGCGCTGATGTATTGGTCACACGTAAAGGAGCCATCAGCGCACGCGAAGGTGAGCTGGGAATTATTCCCGGCAGCATGGGCGCTAAATCTTTTATCGTGCGCGGAAAAGGCAATACCGATTCGTTTTGCTCCTGCGCCCACGGTGCCGGTAGAAAAATGAGCCGCACTGCAGCACGTCATGCGTTTAGCAAAGAAGATTTAATCGCACAAACCAAAGGTGTTGAATGTCGTAAAGATAAAGCAGTAATTGATGAAATTCCTGCGGCATACAAAGACATCGACGAGGTTATGCACAACCAATCTGACTTGATAGAAGTGGTTCATACACTCAAACAAGTCTTATGTATAAAAGGATAATGTTATGGACGATAGATTATTGGATGAAGTCATCGCCTGCCTTCCCAAGGAGCGCACACAGTTTTGCTATTTTAAGGATCAGTACGCGGTTTATTTACTCAAACAGTATTTAAGCACAGCTACCAGTGGTGATATTCACAGCATCAAACAGTCAAAGTTGAAAAAGCTTTTGGACAAACCACTCGTGAAAGACACCCTTAAAAAATCAGGAAATGGACGGCTTGAAGTAGCGCAATTGGATAGTGTGTGGTCAACACAAGCCGAGCACTATGTATTAACACTCGGCAGGTGGGGCCACAAGAATCGTTACTCCTGGAACCAAACATCGCGCCCAGGCGCGAATCTGGTGTTGCAATTAAATTTGAGTAATCAATTTGATGCAATGTTTATGGCAGTAACCGGTTGCCATTTGAATAGGCTGACAACCTCGGCTCACCCTAAAAGCCGGAAGCGTATGGCAACACTCGCATGGGCAAGGTTGGATATGGATTTCAATACCGGAGAAATTCTGATTGAAGAGATTCAATCCGATTTAATCCGCGACTTGGAGTACACCTACAAGCGAGCATTAAGTACAGGGTGCGGTAATGAAATGCATTTCTATTGGAGCCGCACTAGCCTAGACCGAAATAAGGTAGCGGCTTACTGCGAAAATGTGATCGCAGAGCAAAAAAAGATTTGGTCAGAAGCCATGATGGCGGCAACGCTTTGGTTTGTGCAGCAGGAGTTGGGTTTTAGCAAAATTTATTACCACACCTTCGATACCGGAAAAGTAATGAAGAAGATAAATGGCAGTGCGCCACCCCGCTCGCTCTACACAGATTTACCAGAGAAGTTTTGTTTTGAAACTACAAAACAAGCGCCGCAATTTATCGCCAATGATGCAAAAGCAAAACGCCGCTTAAAAGCGGCGAACAATCCCGAGTGGTTTTTACTAGCCAGTTAACAGGAGGCAATCATGCCCAACCAGCAAGAAGACAAGAATGTAAAAGGTAAAAAAAAGGAACGGCGCAACGGCCATGCATTTCACCCCATTATGAGCAAAGGTGGTGTGCATGAAAAAACGGAAAAGGCTAAACGTAAGGCCGCCAAGCATGAAATGAAACGCAAAGTTAACGAGTGGCTCGATGTAAAAGGAGGGTCATCGGCCACCCGTTCACCAGCGCGGAGCAGAATTAGTGTTAATAATTTCGATACGCAAGAGAGCAGCCCAAAGCGCGCGATAATCACCCTCCACTAAATAAAATCGGTGTTTTGGACTGCTCTGTTTGTACTCGTGTGAAATTGGCACTGCCTAACCCAGCGCCATTTGTTTACAGCAATTAAATTTTTGCTTCCGACCAAACCGCAAACTCATTACCACTCGGCTCAGTAAAATGAAACCGGCAACCGCCGGGGAAATCGAACAGCGGTTTGATAATCGTGCCACCGCTGTTAATCACTTTTTGTAAAGTCATTTGAATATCCGAGCTATAAAAAACCAACAGCGCCGCACCCTTACTGGCTTGACTGCACATGTCTGCTTTATGGAAACCACCATCCAAACCCTGATTGGAAAACGCGGTGTATTCAGGACCATAATCGACGAATTCCCAACCAAATACACTGGAGAAAAAGGTTTTGGTTGCCAGTAAATCGAGCGCGGCAAATTCGACGTAGTTGAGTTTTTCGTGATTATTCATTAATCGCTCCTTTTGAAATTCACTTTTTAGCTGCTGCAGCCTCAACTGCACGCTGCTTGGTTTTTTCCAAGAACGAAGCATCGCCAACTTTACCATGCCCCGGCACCACCAGTTTTGCGGTGCCGTAGCGAGCGATAAGTTTTTCAGCGGACGCAGGCCATTCTTCTATTACTGCGTGGCTAAGATTGCCGAGACCGTCGGGTTTGACAAAACAGCCGCCGAATAGAATTTTCTGTTCTGGCATCCACACCACGACATTATCTGAAGTGTGACCAGCGCCGGGGAAAAACACTTCTATTTTTTTATTGACTAACCAAAAGGGATTTTTGGTAAACGAATGAGTGGCTTGTGCTTCACCTTTATTTTTAAGCAGCTTGTTAGTTTTCTTGGAGGCATAAGTTGGAATGGACTTTGAGTTGAGAAATGCAATACCGCCAGTACTGTCGCTGTGGAAATGGGTGGAAATACTTGCCTTAGCGGTAAAGCCCTGCGCGTCAATCCATTTCACTAATTTTTCAGTGTCTTTGGCTGAAATAGGTGTATCAATCAGATACGCATCTTTGTTATCAAGCACGACTAATCCGTTAGAACCAACCAGTCCCCAGCCTTCGATTTTTTCGTAAGCGGTGTACAGATACACCCCTTCTTCGAGTTTTTTAATTTCCAATTCTGGCAGAGGCTCGTCCGCGAAACTGATGTTTGATAAAAACAGCACCCATAGCGTTAACAAGAATTTCATTTTTTATTTCCCTTTATTAAATTTATTTCTAATTCCACGGTTTCCCCCGCGTCCGCTCCACTGCCTCCAAACGCAAATGCAGTGCCGCTTTGGCAACTATGTGGCAGCTAACGGGCGCAGTGATGAAGAGGAATAACGCGATCAGTAATTCATGCAGGCTCAAACCATCGCCCTGGGTGGAGAAGAAAATCACTGAGCCGATGATGATGCCACCAACTCCCAGCGTGGTGGCTTTGGCGGGGCCGTGCAGGCGGAGGTAAAAATCCGGCAGGCGCATCAGGCCGATGGAGCCAATGAGCGCGAAGGTGGCACCGACGAGTAGGAAGAAGCTTATTAGGCCTTCCAGTAATGCAGAGTCGAGCGAAACAGGCATAAATCCCCCCTTATTCAATAATGTCGCCACGCAGCAGGTATTTGCTGAGCGCGACTGTGCCGACAAAACCCATCACCGCGATGAGTAACGCCGCTTCGAAATACAACATGCTGCCCTGATAAATACCGAACAACACCAGCAGCGCGATGGCGTTGATGTACATGGTGTCGAGCGCGAGTATGCGGTCGGGCAGCGAGGGGCCGAGTATCAGGCGCCAGAGGTTGAGGGCGATGGCGATGCCCAGCAGCAACATGGCGATACTTATGGCTGTGGTGAGCATTCAAATACCTCCTTCAACGGGGCTTCGTAGCGCTGTTTCATCTCGGCGATGGCGGCGTCTATATCGGTGACGTGCAGGCTGTGCACCAGCAGGTAGCGACGATCCAGACTTAGATCCGCCGACACTGTGCCGGGGGTGAGTGAGATGGTGCTGGCAAACAGGGTGATGGTGAATTCGTGGTGGATATCGAGCGGCACCTGCATAAAAGCCGGTTGCAGTTTGTTAATCGGGCCGAGGATGCGCACCGCCAGAATCAAGTTGGCGATGAGGATGTCCCAGAACACCACCAGCACAAATTTGATCAGCACCAGCGGGTGACGCAAGCGCAAGGACTCGGGCCAGAAACCTTGTGTAAGCCAGGGGATCACCCAAGCCAGAATACTGCCGAGTACGACTTGGCCGACGCTGACATCGTTCGCCAGCAGCAGCCAGAGCAAGAGCATAAATACACTCAACCCCGCGTGCGGAAACCAGCTGCGCGCTTTGGGTGCGGTTGAAGAAGGTGTGGCCGGTCGTGGGTTCATGATTAGTTGCCCTCAGTGGCGGTGAATTCATGCATGGCTTGAATATAGGCTTCGGGCGATAGCAGTTGCTGCGCCAGCGCTTGGGTGTAATCCAGCACAGTCGATGCGCCCAGCGTAACCATAAAAATGCAGAGTAAAAGCCCGATCACCGCCAGCAGTTCACCTTTTTGCGCCAAGGGGTTGCCGGCATCGGGATCGGTTGCGCCTTGGGTTGAAACTACATCACCCTCAGCACGCCAGAAAAAAGTGGAACCGCTGCGACTGAGCGCCATCAGCGTGGCGAGGCTGCCAGCGAGCAATAGCACCCACAGCCAGATTGCATTGCCTTGAGTACCAGCGGCGCTGAGCAACAACAGCTTGCCGATAAACCCACTGAGCGGCGGTAGGCCAATCACACTCACAGCGGCGATAAAAAACAGGCTGCCAAGTATTGCCGACTGCGCCATGCGCGGCCCTTTGGTAATGCGATCACCCAGATCACCGCGCTGACGCTGGATAAGATTGGCCAGCAGGAACAGTGCACCACAGATCCATGTTGAATGAATGAGATAGTAAAAACTCGCCGCCAGCGCCGCTTCGGTATTAAGCGCGATACCGGCGAGCAGTGTGCCGACCGACACCACCACCAAATAGGCGATCTGGACGCGTAGTTCGCGTGCCGCGAGTGCGCCCAGCAAACCCAGCGCCAGAGTAATCAGCGCCAATGGCCAGAGCCATGGCAACGCGAGATTTGCCAGCGGTCCGGCACTATCGCCAAAGATCAGGGTGTAAGTGCGCACTATGGTGTAAACGCCCACTTTGGTCATGATCGCAAAGAGCGCGGCCACCGGCGCACTGGCCGAGGCGTAGGCCCGCGGCAGCCAAAAATACAGCGGCGCTATGGCGGCTTTGAGGCCAAATACGACCAACAACAACACACCGGCGGTGGCGGCGAGCGGGGCATCGGCGGGGTCGAGTTGGGCGACTTTGGCTGCCATATCCGCCATATTGAGGCTGCCGGTAATGCCGTAAAGCGCCGATACCGCGATCAAAAACAGCGCCGAGCCTGCCAGATTAATCACAACATAGTGCAGACCCGCACGCGCCCGTTCGGCGCCACGGCCATGCAGTAAAAGCGCGTATGAGGCGATGAGCAATACCTCGAAAAACACAAACAGGTTAAACAGATCGCCAGTCAGAAACGCGCCGTTCACCCCCAGCAATAGAAATTGCACCATGGCGTGGAGCTTGTCGCCGGGGCCATCGGTGCCGCGTGCAGCGTAGATAAGGCTGAACAGCGCGAGCACCGAGGTGACCAATAGCATAAGCGCGCTCAGACGATCCAACACCAGCACGATTCCGAACGGCGGCATCCAATTGCCCAAGGCGTAAAGGTGGATTTGACCATCGTTGGCGACTTGCAACAGGGCAATCGCCACCGCCACCAGTAGCGCGGTGGAGATAATGCTTAAACAGCGAATCAGCAACAGCGAACGACCGGAGAGGAAAATCAGCAGCACTGCGGTGAGCAGAGGGAGTAAAAGAGGAGCGATCAGTAAATGACTCAAACTTCGTCCTCCTCTAGCGGGCGCACCGGCTTGACCGGTTTTTCGCCCAAGCCCGCTGTGCCGTCCACGTGGTCATTACCCAGTTCGGCGCGGGCGCGCAAGGCGAGTACCAGCAGGAAGGCAGTCATCGCAAAACCGATCACAATCGCGGTGAGTACGAGTGCTTGCGGTAGCGGGTCGGCATAATTGAGGGTGCTGCTGAGGCTGTCGCCCTTGTTCACCACAGCCGGTGCGCCGGTGCGCAAGCGGCCCATCACAAAAATAAACAGGTTAACCCCGTAGGACAGCAGGGTCAGGCCGAGAATGACCGGAAAGGTACGGGCACGCAGCAGCAAGTACACACCGCAGCTCACCAATACCCCAATCACCAACGCAATTAGCGCTTCCATCAGTGTGCCTCCTCTGAGTCGCCATAAGCTGTACCGGACGATGTGTTGTAGGTGGTTTGCGCCAGATTGCCCAGCTGCGCCAGCATGAGGAGGGTCGCACCCACCACGGTGACGTACACCCCGGTATCAAAAATCATCGCCGTCGCCAGTTCAAACTTGCCCACCAGTGGCCAGCTCACATAGGTAAAACTGGTAGTGAGGAAGGGGTAGCCGAATAACCAGCTGCCAATGCCGGTGATTGTGGCGATCAATACGCCGAACACCGCCACGCGGCCATAATCCAGTGGCAGGCGCTGCTGCACCCAGGCCGAGCCGCTGCACACATACTGCAAAATCAGCGCGATGCTGGTGATCAGCCCGGCGATAAATCCCCCACCCGGCTGGTTGTGGCCGCGCAGGAAAATGTACACCGAGACCATAAGCGCGAGCGGCAGCAAAATCCGCGACAGCACCGTGAGGATGGGGGGATAAGGATCACGCGCCCAGCGGCGACCCTCGCCATCCATCCCCGGCAATGGCAAACGCAAACCGTCGAGCATCAGGTAAACGCCCAGACCGGCAATCGCCAGTACGGTGATTTCGCCGAGGGTATCAAAACCGCGGAAGTCCACCAGAATCACATTGACCACGTTAGTCCCGCCGCCACCGCTGACACTGTTAGCGAGGAAGAAGTCGGCCAATCCGGTATCGTAAGGGCGGGTGAGAATTGCCAGTGTCAGCAAACCCACGCCTAAACCGGCGCCACCCGCAAGCAGGATATCGCGCACAATCCGGCTCTTATCGGAATCGTGCGGGGTGATTTGCGGCAGGAAGTAGAGCGCCAGCATCAGCAGGATAATGGTCACTACTTCCACCGAAATTTGCGTGAGCGCCAGATCGGGTGCGGAAAAGCGCACAAACGCGAGCGACAAAATCAGCCCCACCACGCTCAGCACCAGCAGCGCCGCAAGCCGGTTGTGGTGGATAACGACCGTCACCAATGCGGCGATCATCAACACTACCGCGAGCAACAAGCTGACCCAGTCCACCGGCGTGAACGCGACATTCCCCAGCAGGGAACCCAGCGGCCAGAATTCCACCGCCGCCATCACTAACGCAGTGGCGATAAACAGCGCCGCCGAGCGCTGCAAGGAGCCGTTTTCGATAGCATCGGTCACACGCTGGGCAAAGCGCACGAGGCTCTGGATACGTTTTTCAAACTCTTCTTTTTGATCCACCCGGTAACCGCGCTCATAAAACGCAAACAGCCCTTTGCGCTGGTAGTAGAGCAGCAAGCCGCCGAGCAGCGCCGTCACACTCATCGCCAACGGCAGGTTGATGCCATGCCAAATGGCGATGTGATAGTCAGGAATCCCTTCCCCCAGCACCGCGTAACTGGCGGCATCCAGAATGGGTGCAACCGTGAAATTGGGCAGGATACCAACCAGCAAACAGAGCACCCCCAAAATCGCCATGGGTAAAATCATCAAGCCCGGCGGCTCGTGGGGCGGGAACTTGGGCAGGTTGATGGGTTGGCCGTTAAAGAACACATCGTGAATAAACCGGTAGGAATAGGCCACCGCAAAAATCCCGGCGAGCGTCGCCATCAGCGGGATAATCCAATCGAACCCGCCCATCAATTCCACCTGCAAGGTCTCGGTAAAAAACATCTCCTTACTCAGGAACCCGTTGAGCAGTGGCACCCCGGCCATGGCCGAGGCCGACACCATGGCCACGGTCGCGGTGATCGGCATGTACTGCCACATACCATTGATGCGACGCATATCGCGGGTGCCGGTTTCGTGGTCGATAATGCCCGCCGCCATAAACAGCGAGGCCTTGAAGGTCGCGTGATTGACGATATGAAACAGCGCCGCCACCGTCGCCAGTTCGCTGCTAAAACCCAACAACATGGTGATCAACCCGAGGTGGCTGATGGTGGAATAGGCGAGCAAGCCTTTGAGGTCGTGTTTAAAGAGCGCGGTATAAGCGCCAAACACGAGTGTCGCGAGGCCCGTAAACGTCACCAGATAGAACCACAAATCCGAACCCGATAACGCGGGATACAAACGCGCGAGCAAAAACACACCCGCTTTTACCATGGTCGCCGAGTGCAAATAAGCCGATACCGGCGTAGGTGCCGCCATGGCATGAGGCAGCCAGAAGTGAAAGGGAAACTGCGCCGATTTGGTAAAAGCGCCGATTAAAATCAGGATCAGCGCGACCGGGTAAAGCGGATGCGCCTGGATCAAATCGGCCGAGTTAGTGATCACTTGCAGACTGTAAGAGCCAGTGATCTGGCCAAGAATCAACGCGCCAGCAAGTAACGTCAGCCCCCCTGCCCCGGTAATCGCCAGCGCCATACGCGCGCCTTTACGCGCCTCACTCTTGTGCGACCAATAGCCAATCAGTAGGAACGAACTCAGGCTGGTCAGCTCCCAAAACACCACCAACAGCAGGATGTTATCGGCCAGCACTATGCCGAGCATCGCCATCATAAACAGTTGCAAAAGTGCGTAGAGGCGACCGAGGGAATCCTGTTTATCCAAGTAGTAGCGGGCGTAAAAAATCACCAGCAGGCCAATCACAAGGATCAAGAGCGCGAACATCATGCCCAGCCCGTCAAGGCGCAGGCTTAAATCCATACCCAGCTGCGGCAGCCAATCCAAATGGAAGAAAAACAGCTGCCGCTCAAACAGTGCGGGCAGATAGGACAGCAATAAGCCCAGCGCCAATAATGGCCCTATCGCCGCCGAAAATGCGCATATATTGCGCCCAAAGCGCTCGCATAAGGGCGGCAAAAACGCGCCCAGCAAGGGCAGTAAAATGATCCACAACAATTCCATGCGATATCCCCGGAATGCTTGATGACAATGCACAATCAATGCACAACAACAGCCAGCGCAACAGGCTGACTATAGGCATAAAACGCAGACGAGTTTTAGATTAACGCAGGTGGGTCGGTAAAAAAGGGATGGCGCTGACACAGCGGCGAGCGGCTGCGCAGCCAGAAGGCATTGGTGTGCGGATGTTTTGCATCCGATGTGTGGACAAAACAGGAAGTCAACATGCTTCTGTTATACCCATTTTGGCGTGCAGATGCCAGTCAATGGCGCTTTTTTTCACAGTTCCTTACGCCCCAAAAGCACAAAAACCACAGCCCCCTGATTGAGAGGTGGCTGTGGCTTTGCGGCCTTGGTTTTCAGTTAAAAAACTTAGGCAGGAGCTAATGCAAAAACAACGACGTGTGCAGTAATCAATAACCCGCAGAGCATGAGCTGCTGACGAATACTGAGAGTGGACATAAAGGGTACCTGCTAGGAAATCGGGCCGTGACCCGTGTCTATGTTTCTATTCTTATTAAAATGATCTGCAATCAATACGTTACCGCAAACGGAAAAGTTGATTGTTGCAAACCATGCCATTCCCTATAGACAAGTCATTTATAACATACAAATTTTTACAGACAAATATCGATTGACTATATAGACCATAGAAAATGATGAATATTGCGCCATTTCGCTATATAGCCAATCGTTTTGTCCCACTGCAATTACTGACAGGCCACCTTACCCAAACCCAGAACATAATGACGGTCGCCCGACAAAGGCGAATTAAACGGCACCTGACCATATTTACCTGCCGTAGCGCTCAGGTAATCCACCAGATCCTGCCCAGCCGCAAAATACCAATTGCCCAATAGGCCCTGTGAGGTGGCGGAATAGTTCTCCGCCAAATTAGCCACTGCACCCGAGCTAATGGTAAAGCCGGTTTTGGTGGTTTCATCGAGGTTGCAGGCCGCATCGCCGAACCAAACAAAGTTGCCTTCGCCGCGATAATTACCGCCGGTCACATCGCGGATCAAATTATTTTTCAGCTCCGCCAGTGATGCTGCCAGATCCGCTTTTTCCTGATGGATGCGATTGACCACAAACATATTGTCTTGCTGCAACACGCTGGCGCCCACACGAATGCTGAGCAGGTCTTTGCGATAATTCACAAACACGTTGTTCAACATATGCGAGGTACCGCGGCGGATCAGCGGTACGCGGCGCAGGGTATTACCCAGTGCCATATAACTCGCATCGCGCGTCACAAATAAATTGTGGTGCATGGTGGTTCTGATTTGCGCGTCGATTGTGTGGCTATCGCTGGAGCTGTGTAGCGTTGCACGTTTCACATCGAGAATTTCGTTGAATGACATGGTGATGCCGTAGGCGCCGACTTTCACATCAAACGCGGAATCGCCGGTGGTATCGAAGGTATTTTTGTGAATCCAAATATCGTGTGATGCGCCGGTGGAGCGAATCATATCCGGGTCAACATAATGGTCTTCGGTGTGGCCTGCGCCTTTAAAGTTCAAGTGCGTGAGAATCACACTGGTTGCGGTCTGTGTCGGTTGGCCAGTGGAATCTTTGCCAATCGCAAAACCGCTAAACAGGAAGTGAGCTTCACTGCCGCGACCATCGATACTTTTGTTGGAGCCAATCACCGGATTGCGAATCGGGTTATTGGATTTGTTCATCGCCGTGTTAAAGAAAGTGCTCACACAGGCCGATTCACTCACACTGTTTTTTGCGCACCACTGCTGGTAATTCACACACTCTGCTTCGGTTGCGCCGAGAATGGATTGCACAGTCGCATTGCTGCAACCCAAACGGTACATACCAATTTCGGTTGGCTGCGCAAATTGGATTTTGTCGAACACTATCCAGTTGTGCGCTTCACCGCTAATTGCATCCAACACTTGCTGTTCAACCGAGGTGCTGGAATTTTTAGTGATGATAGTGAGTTTGCTGTTGCCGTTAGGATCGTATCCGCCTTTGGCATTTTCACCATAGCCCACTGGAGTACCGAGGGTTTTATATAAACACTCCACAATTTCCTGATCGGTTTGCAAGGCGGTATCGCGCCAGTTGACGTTCGGATTAGTGGCGAGATTAATACAGTCTGCACTCAGGTTTACATCGCCGGGAATATAAGGTGCACTCGATGATGAACTGCTCAGACTAGATGAAATGGCAGAGCTTGATGAATCGCCAATAACACTATGCGACGAAGTAACTGAACTCAGTGCCTCGCTACTTGCACTTGAGGATGCAAGAGAACTGCTGCTGGAAGCATCAACACCGATAACAATTTTTCCAACCCCTGCGTTAGCCATCACAATTTCCGGTACTGTGGATGAGTGATCCATTTCAACGGTGTAAGGCACGGTCACGCTGCAGGTTGATTGCAATTGTCCATCCACTACTTCCGGAATAACCAATGCACCATTGCCAACTGTGCGGCTGTAATAAATCGACGGCAGTACGGTATTTTCATTATTGGTTTGCCAGCAGCCGGCAACATCCGAATCGTCCGATGCAAGCAATGGATTATTAACATTATAAAAATAATTGCTCTCCACCAGAGCTTTAGCATTCATGCGCGAGTTGATCGCATGAAACATATAATCGATAGTGTCGTTAGACCAGTAGTTGTTGTACATATGCACGAGCGCATGGCGAATTAACGGCGTTCGCTGTTCAATATTTTTGTACCAATTGTGATGGAAAGTAATATTGGTATTTTTGTTGTCGCTATCGCTGGAGCCGATCAAACCGGCGCGACTGGAATCGTTAAATAGATTGTAGGAAACCGTCACATTAGTTACACCTGCTTTCATATCCAGCAGCGAATCGTAACCGTCTTTTTCACCACCGGATGCTTCCAACCAATTGTGATCAATCCACACACGATTCACATTGGTTTCCATGCCAATCGCATCGCCGCCATTGGACGTAGGTGAACCGCTTTTTTTCACGTTACGCACATGAACGTTTTGAATAATAATGTTGGACGCATCGCGCACATGAATCCCAATTTCTTCAAACAGCGCGTTAGTACCTACACCAACAATGGAAACGTTACTCATTTGTTTTATTTCAATAACATCGGCTTGGGTATTACAACCTTGTGCGGTGGTATTCGCGTGGCTGATAGTGCCGTTCACCAAAATCGTAATCGGTGTGCTCATAGTGGCGCGTGCGCAAAGCGCTGCATTTAATTGCGTACCACTAGTCACCATTACTACTGCACCACCTTGCCCACCAGTCACAGCCGCATGGGCTGCAAAGCCTTCTATTTTCGCCGGACGCAATGCGCCGTCATAAGATGCAGTACTGCTAGAGGATTCGCTGGTCGCTGTGCTGCTGGGCATTGCCGAGGCAATAACACTGGACGATGTATTCACCGAGGTAGCAACACTTGATGATGAAAAGCTCGACGATATAACGCTGGCACTTGCCGGTGTCGACGAGGGTGCTGTAGAGGATGGCGCAGATGAAGAACTAGTGGCTGTGCCATCCAGATATTCAATGACCAAATCATCAATCGTTACTGATGCAGAACTTTCAGCGCGCAGCGATATAAATGAAGTTGCAGTTCCCACTGTCGGTAACAATTCAATCATTTGTCCCGCCACTAAACTGTTTGCACTCGCATTAAATACCCGCGATGCACTGCCGTGTAATGAATTGCCAGCGCTGGTAGTGTTGTTATCCACCATCACTTGCACAGCACCGGAACCGGCGCTGGCAACTATGCGAAAAGAAATTCGGTAAGGTTTACTTAAATCAAAATCGCCATTGGCGGTAGTGTCGCCAATGGTGGTATTGCTGCGCGGCGGTTTATTGCCAATAGTGAAACGTCCCGCTGCAATGGTTAATTCATTGTTAGCGATAGTTATGCCACTGTTGCCACCCGTTACAAAAAATAAGGCCGCACCAGGGTCAGTTGAAATTGAACGATAGGCGGCACTGAACAAAGTCGCTTTATCGATATTAAAAGGTTCGTTCAACAATTCCAGGTTTGCAACACTGCTTGCAGCGCTGGACGATGAGCTTACCTCTGCGCCACTCGCCGACCAGATCAATGCCGATTGATCAAATGGCAGCGCACGGTTATGACGGATTTTTATGGTATCCGCTGGGGTAATTTGTTCGCCGCTGGCGAGATTGCCGAGCAGTACACTGCCATCAAGAATCGTTGTGCCCGCACCGCTGGCGGTTAAGGTTTGCGCTGCATTGTTAACGGCTTGCGCACCGTTTTGCACGGTGACGGAAAATACATAATCGTAAGTAGTGCGATCGATACGGGTTTCACTCAATTTATTGAGTGCGATCACGTTGAGATCCAACGCCATACTGTTGGCCGACAATGCAATAGCACAGAACGCTGATAAATTTCTCCATGAGTAACGCGATAATAAATGTTTCATGCTGCCACCTGCTGGTTTTTATTGGAATTGAAAGTGGTGGAGTAAAAAGTGTTATTGGCATTGCGCGCACGGTGACGTAATGCCACGGCAATCAAACCGAGTATCAACAAAATAATGGATGAAGACTCCGGCACGGGAGTTGTGACATTCGTAGATGAACCTGATTCAACGATGGAAAAATCCGCATCGTAAAAATCATAGGCAAGCACATCGAACGGAAGTGTTGAGAGATAAGTAAACGACACGCGCGCAAAACCCGAGCTCAAACCCGCCGGGTTGTAGCTATCAAACAGACCTGCACCGAGCAGTGCATCAGGTTGCACAACGATACTGTCCCATTCTACCGGGCTGAAAATAATGTCCAGATCGGCAAACAAGGTTTCCGAAAAATACAGCGAAAAACCGCTAAAGTTTTCGCCGCTAACAAGCGAGAGATTAATATCTACTGTGCCCTGATTACCGACCAGTTCAGAAAACTCCGTGGTAATCAACGCGGCTCTGGCCGGATTGGCCACACAGCATAAAAACGTAAATAGCAAACTTATGGATTTAAAATAATTCAGTTTCATGTCGTACCCCTGTTATTAAAATGATTAAACTTGTGGGGTATTGAGTAAATAACATTGTCCGATTGGAAGTTTTTTATAATGTCCTTCTGTCTACTTTAAGCACGAAAAATCAATAAACCAAAATAAAAACGACCGGCAAATGCCGGTCGTTTTTATTAATAGCGTTAACGGGTCACCTCCACCTGCCAGATGCGGATGCCGCCGCCGCTATCGCCGTTGCGGCTCATTAAAATAAATAGCTCGGTTACCGTTTCATCGGTCAGGGTCACTTCCAATATGGAGTTAGTGGTACCGCAGGCCGAGGCCACTTTCCAGGCTTTGGTATTTTGGTCAACCAGCGAAATTTGGCCATTGACACAACTTGCCGACGCGTTGGAGTAAGTGATTTTCACGGTGAGTGGCAAACTGCTCGCCGCCACCGGAATAGACACATAGCGAGTCACACCACCAGTAGCGTTGAGAATTTTAGGATCTACCTGACCACTGGTACCCTCCACCATCACCACATCGCTCTTGAATGAAGTGCCGTTGTAGTTGATGGCATACACCGGGCCACTGGCTTCATGCAGCCGCAGTGAACCTGCCGAGGGCGAATAAAAATTCAATCCACTCACCGCCACGGGCGCCGCATTGGCGTTAAAGGGATAGTTACCACTCGCCAGGGCGCCAATCATGCCGCTAAATTCCGCCAATGATGGCGTCCAGCTAGTGGTAGTGGGCACATACACCGAACTGCTGGAGGAGCTGGCTTCGCTGCTGCTGTCAGCACTGCTTGAACTTTCCGCACTGCTAGAGCTGTCGCTGCTCACGCTGCTTTCACTGGCGGCAGAGCTGGAACTCTCGCTCGCGGCACTCGACTCAGAACTGGAGGACTCCTCCGCCGACGATGAACTGCTGGATGAACTGGATGGGATGCCATAGTTCAAGCAGTCAGTGGCGTCATCCGGCAGTGGGTTCCAGCCAGCGCCGTTGTTATAGGCCGCAAAAATTTGCGCGCGGTTGCAGTAGTCACTGGCAACCTCACCCAGGGATAACTGATAGCTGCTGTCCGCCACCCGGCCACTCACATCGAGCGTATCACCTGCCAGATTCATACTGGCAAACTCGCGCCAACCGGTGCTGGCAGTCGCAAATACCGGATTGGGCAGCGGGCTGGTATTCCAACCGGCGGTGCGGATATGGGCGTCCATTTTGGTGTTTACAAACACGATATTGTCGAAGTAACTCACACTGCCGCCGGAACGCGCGAGCCAGGTTTGGTTGTCGGCTATTTCATGGTTGAGTGGGCCGGGGCCACGGGTCAGGCTGGAGTTGAGGAATACAAAACCCTTGTCCGCCGCGCTCACGGTGCGCGCCTGCAGGATATAACCGCCGCTGCCATTGCCACGGGAGTCGCCGAGGGAGCGGATTTCACTCTCTTCAAACAGCGCCACGCGGTTATTACCCCAGATAAAATCGACGTTGCCGGCGATCAAACTGCGGTAGAACCAGCTATAGCCCTTGACCTGGATGGTGTCCTGCTCGGAGATAAAGTTAGCGTTAGTCGCCAGCAACCGGCCAGTATCGTTGTTGAAGTAGATCACCTCAGCCTGGCCGCCAGAGCCAATCAAGGTGTCGTTTTTGAGGGTCAGGCTGTCCAGCTTGAGCAAGTCCGAGGTCTCCACCAGGAACACACTGCGCCCGCCCGCCGGGCTGCCCGACGCTTGGCTCGCGCCAGTGCCGGAGTTGATGCCCTCATTGTTGGTGTAGTGAATCACTACCCCTTCGCGGCTTTCACCCTGCAGGGTCAGGTTGTTTTTACCACGCAGGAATAACAACTCGCGGTAGTCACCGTTGTTGATGCTGATAGTAGCGGGAGTATCTTTGGCGACTGTCTGCACTACGTGGTTGATAGCGCCCTGCACCGTGCGGAAATCGGCGCTGCCATTGTCGTCCACTGTCACATCACCGGTCGCCGGGGCGGCGGTTTTGGTGGTGAAACTCCAGCCCGCCGCTTTGCCCAAGCCGACAAATTCGGTGCCGTTGATTGTTGTACCGGTCACTAAACCTTCGGCAATCGCCACGTAATAGCTGGTGTTGTAGGCCAGTTTGCTATTGTCCAGCGCAATGGTCAGGGTATTGCCGCTAATGCTGAGCGGGCTGGTTTTGACTATGCGATAGATGCCCTGCCCCGGGTAGCCAATAGTGTCGGTATTGTCGCTGAGGGTAATGGTATCCACGATGGAATCGTCGCTGGTTTTGTAGATACGAATCCGTCCGCTGCTGCCCAGCGTCGGCGGTGCATCGAAGGTGATCGACAAGCGGGTATCCACATAGGCACTCGCCTCGTTCACCGCCGGATCAACCCGACCGCTCAGGTCGTAAGTCTGGCTCGGCTGCACAAACTGCGGGGCGATAGTCGCGCTGATCACATGGGTTTTGCTGGGGTCAGAACCGCTGGTCAGGGTGATACTGGCACTGCCGCCGCCCACCGGGTTGAGGCTGACCTGGTTGCCCGCAATACTCACCTGCACCACCCCGGTATCACTCGACTCGGCGGTGAAGGTATCAGTTTCTCCGGCACTGTTTTTGGCCGTGACGGTCAGCGCCGTGGGCAGATCGCCTGCTTCAGCCACGTACGTGGTAGTGCTGGGCGCTACCGTGAACTGCACCGG
Source organism: Cellvibrio sp. KY-YJ-3 (assembly GCF_008806955.1). Classification (NCBI taxonomy): domain Bacteria; kingdom Pseudomonadati; phylum Pseudomonadota; class Gammaproteobacteria; order Cellvibrionales; family Cellvibrionaceae; genus Cellvibrio; species Cellvibrio sp. KY-YJ-3. Next base: position 859,180 of record NZ_CP031727.1, read on the forward strand.
TTTGACATCGGCATTACCCACTTTGATGTCGTCGATTTCAAACGACTTGTTGGTGGTGTAAAGGCCAATCAACCCGGCCGCGCTGAAGCTGGTATCGGTGCCGCTAATCACCGGCGCACCGTTGAGGTAGACCACTATCGCACTGCCTTTGAATTCAATGCGCAGGGTATACCAGGTGCCATCGCTACCACCGGCAGTGCCCTGTTCGATCGGGGTGTTGAAGCGGCTGAAGATATTGTCGGTAAATACCCCGCCCACCATTTTGCCTATGGCAACACGGGTGCTGGTGGTGGAGCCCTGCACATTGAAGCCGGCGCCATACCAGTTGTTGGCGTCCTGGGCACGGGCGATCACGTAAAGCTGTTTGTTGCCGGTGGTGCTGTTATTGCGCGGGCGAATGCGCGCCTCTACGTAATAGTCGCCACTGGTAACACCGGCAAATGCGGCAGGTTTGACCAAGGCCAATACCCCACCGGCACTGCCAGCGGTGTAGCGCAGCATCTGATTACTGTTCTGGGTGAACAAATCGAAGCTACCTACTGGACCAGCCACTGGCAGCAAGTTCCAGTAGGCGGCGGTTTCGGCCGAGAAGTCGTCGCAGAAATACACATCGGCACCACAGTTCATGGCAATCGGCGCCTCGGACGAGGCTGAGGATGAACTGCTGCTCGAGCTATTGGCGACTGAACTGCTGGACGCCGAACTGCTGGATGCAGGGATTTGCACCGGCTTGTCGGTATTCAAACAGTCGCTGCAGTTACCCGCGCCAGCGGCGGCAATAATCAGGTCACCGAGACCGGCGGCGTTATCCACTTGATAGCTGTAGTAGCTGGCCGGCGTCCAGTAGCTCGCCGCTGAGTTGAGCGTGAGTGGCGTTGCCAGACCCGCCGCATAGGCTTGGGCGGCCGCCATCATATCCACCGGCTGACCATTCAACAGGGTGCCGGTTTCGTAGAACAGGGTCGAACAATCGGCAGCGCTGTAACCTGCATTGGTACAGGCGGCGATGGTGCCTGAATCCTGCTTGAAACTGACGCTGTAGAGGTTGTGCACTGTGGCGTCGACCAGATCGGTAGAGGCTTCAATGTTAAAGACGTTATTTTCGGCGTAGATCTTGCCAAATTGACCGGTCGCCAAGCCCACTGAGAAGGCGTAGTTGCGATCGCTATCAACAGGTTTTAACTGGCCGTCGTAAACGTTGTTGTACACATGCACCATGCCCATACGCACGCGCGGCAACCGCTGGGTCACATCCTTAAACAAGTTGTGGTGCATAGTGATTTTGAGGAACTGCGGGCCGTTGTCCACCGCGATGGTGTCCGAACTGCCCACCAAATGGGTCTTGTCGTGGTCGTGTATATAGTTGTGCGACAGAGTCACATAGTTGGCGTTTTTGGTGATATCAATTGCGCCATCGTGATGCTGGACTTTCATCTCCGGCAGGTTATAGGGCGCCGCAAATACCGGCGGGTGCAGCTTGTCGAGGTTGGCGCCATCGCTAAAGGTGCAGTGGTCGATCCACACATGGGTTGCCCCGTCGATACTGATATTGTCGTAGGCCGAGTTCCAGCGACCGCCGCTGTCGGTTGGGTCCCACTGCGGGAACATGTCGAAGGCGTCTTCAAAATGCACATTGCGGATAATAATGTTGTCGTAGGGCGGGCTCAGGCGGATATGACCGCGCACAATTTTGGCGTCAGCGCCACGCCCAATAAGGGTGGTATTGGAACCGACTTTGATCTGGATAACCGCTTTTTGTTTGTTGGCCGCACAGACCCGCGCCGTTTCCAAATCGCCGCTCACCGGTGCTGTACCCCAGGCGCCATTCGGGTCGTACTGGGTCACATAGTCGTTAAAGTTATAGGCGACTTTGATGCTGCTACCGTCGATGGGGCAGATGTAATCCGCCTCGGTTTTTTCCACCAGCGCCTTGTTCATATTCATGTTGATGGTGCCCTCAACATAGATAATTTTGGGCGTGGTATCGACCGTACCACTAAAGGTGCCGTCGTCATTAATGGTGAGATTGGTGTAGAGCGCCGCCAGCAACTCATTGCGGTTGGTAACGGTATAGGTGTGGGCCTGATCGGCCGTGACACCACCGTTAGTGCCCGGATAACCCAGGTTATTCACACCCACCGAAGCCCAACCATCGGCGGAATCAAAGGCCGAAGGAGCCGCACCGCTGCTGGATGAAGCTTCCGCACTGGAACTGGTCTCCACACTGCTTTCGCTACTGGAACTTTCGTCCGCTGCTGAGCTGGCTACACTAGATACTGGCGTAGAACTGGCAGGCGCGCTGGAACTCGCGGGAATCATTACCACGGAACTGGCCGTGGAACTAAGCGCAACAGAGTTAGCTGCACTGGATACCGGTACACTTGACGGTGCAATACTGGATGCGGGCGCAGAACTCGCAGGAGCGCTTGAGCTCACGGGAACCACTACCACCGAGCTGGCTACACTAGATAATGGCGTAGAACTGGCGGGTGCGCTGGAACTCGCGGGAATCATTACCACGGAACTGGCCGTGGAACTAAGCGCAACGGAGTTAGCCGCACTGGATGCCGGTAAACTGGATGGTGCAATACTGGATGCGGGCGTAGAACTCGCCGGCGCGCTGGAACTGGCGGGAACCACTATTACTGAACTCGTCGAACTGGAGCTACCCTCCATAGGGATGCCAACATTTGCCAGCGTCTCGCGCAAATGGGCGATAGCATCTTCTATCGCTACCAACGCGGTAGTGGAAGAACCGCTGTTGGCCACCAGATTCACTACAGCGGCTGAAGTCGCAAAGTCCGCAATACTTTGAGTGAAATCTATTTGGCTGGCGGCCTGCGCCGCCGCGGCGTTAATGCTAATCCCATTAGCCGGATTGCTATCGCTATCCAAGCTTTGTAGCAAGCGGGCAATATTCACCACGGTTGCCGCTTCCGGGTTAGCGGTTTGCCCCATGTCCATGGGGGTAACTATGTTTTTGGCGGGGATCGTTGGAAACTCCAACGCCCCCAGGAAGAAGGTTACTGTCTCACCCGGCAAATAGTTGAATTCACCGCGCTCGTTGGTCACACCGGATTGAGTCTGGGTGCGATAGCCAATGCCAACCACAAACGCATCCACAAATACACCCACCGCTGGGCCCGATGAACTCGACTGACTACTCACCGCAGGCGTTGAACTGTTGGTCGCCAACACACTGGAAGATTGGTTGCCACTGGGGCTGGAGCTGGCAGGTGAACTGCCTTTTTTATTATCGCCACCACAGGCAGCGAGCAATGCACTGAGCAATACAGCGGATAGCAAATGGATTTTCATGATTTTCTCACAGTTGTTGTTATTGTCGTTTTGGCCACAAATATCAGCGCCAAACACCAACGCCAGAGAGCTGGCGCCAGCCTCTGGTATCAACCGTTTAAAAATGAACACATTGCCAATAACTGATTTATATAGGTCTGGAGTCCGCCTAAGGCAGATACCAGCCACAGCTCAGGGCTGTTAAGACCAAACAATAGAAAAATAGGTGCAACTGCAGTCAGGTCTAACCTGATGCCACAAACACACTTGACTGAAGGAACCACTTGCCGAAGGGATTGAGGCTTTGCCTCTTATGCGTAGAGCGCGCCGGTACGACAACCTGCAAATTAATCTTATTAGCGCAGGGCGGAAGAGGTCTATTGGCGCCTCTTACAACCTTTCTAGTGAAGGTTGTCGCATTCTATACCCAAGGTTTTGGCGAGCGCTAGCCCTGAATGCGACTAATTATTAAACGAATATCGAATATAGCGACAAACCGGGCAGGCAAGCCATTGAGCGCTCACCTGCCTAACTCTTATTCCAGCGCTTCAATAGCCGCGCCGAAATTGATGTGTAACACCTGACCGTCCACCACCAACGCCGGCACAGATTTAACGCCCAATTTTTTGGCCTCTGCCACACGCTGTTGGGCATCACCCAAATGCACCACTTCAACCTGCACACGGTTGGCATCAACCAAATCCAATAACTGATGTTCGGCGGCAACACAAACCGGGCAACCGGCATGATAAAAAATCGCTTGGCTTTTCATAAACTAATCTCTCTGTTAGGGTTAAGAAAATCGCCGTTTGAATGAACGACTGAGTTCACTTTACAAATCGCCACGCGCAAAAAACAGCAGGCACTTTTTGGTGCCCGGGTTACTTTTTGGGGTAAATTGTTGATGGACAACGCAAAAAATATTTCAGCACGCAGCCGCTCCAGTTATCAAAAACTGGAAGATGTGATCGGTTGTAAATGGTCAGTGTCAGTATTAACCAACGTCGGCAAGGGCATTCATCGCCCCGGCGAGTTGGAACGTAGTATCGAAGGCATTTCTACTAAAGTTCTCAGCGAACGCTTCCGCAAATTGGTGGAGTACGGTTTGCTTGATAAAAAAACTTTCAAAGAATTACCACCGCGCACGGAATATTATTTAACGGAGAAAGGTAGCAAGGTGGTGGAGATTATTTTGCAGATTAAGGCGTTGGATGGACATTAAGTTCAAATACCACAAGTATTTGAACTTACGCTAATAAGTGTTGAAATTATCGATATCTCTCACACCCGGATTCACCAACCACATATCCATACGGGCTAATAGCATAAGCAAGTTCTGCGTAACCTTTTTCAGCAAGCTGCGCAGCAAATTCGATCGCTTCCGCATCACTTTGACCGGCAATTAACACCGTATCGCGCGCGGGAATAAAAATGACGGGCGTATCGCCAATCGCCTCTGCGACTTCGGCAATTTTTGTGGGAAATACCAATAGCGATGCGTCGTAGTTGCCATCCACGCGGAAGCGATAGAGTTTGCCTTTTCCTTGGGTATCAATCGGCTCCAGTTGTGCATTGCACTGTGCAAAATGCATTTTGAGGTATTCCAGTCCCACCTGGTTTAATTGCTCACGCTGAATACCGAATTTTTCTAACGCATCTGGACTCAGAAATTGCATACCAGTTTCAGTATCCAACACGTATAACAAAAATAGATCCTGGTTGATAGGCTCGTAGCAGAATGGCAAATCGCCACCTGAAAATCCTGCATCTTGTAATTGCTGTTTACTGGCCGCGATGAAATCGGCGGAGCGCACTACCGGAAAAATATGCTCGCGGGTTTTCGCGGTTTCCGGTTTAACAATGGTTTCAAAACTGGCGAGCTGCTCGTTGATCACAACATCCAAAGGCCGCGTGCCGGAGCTATAGGCACTATAGGCGTTACCCAAATGCATATTCACTTCAAAACCATTTACGTTGTTAATGGTGATCGTCAGCTCGTCGCTGACTTGTATCTGCGCCTGGGGATAACGGGCAAGTAATGATTTGCTATACAAACCGGTGAATTCTGTTTTACTCAATAGGGATGATGCAGCGCTATAACCGCCGAAGTGATATCCGATAAAACAACCTACAACAACCGGTAGTGACACCAACAGAATTAATTTCAATTGATCAGTGCGAATACTTAACCCGAAGATCATTATTCCCGCAGCAACCACCGCAACCATAGCAATCACAATCAAAACGGTAGACACCCAGGTAGCAGCACTGGCTTTTAATTTTTCGCCACAGTGTGCGCAATGGCAGACCAGCGAATTAATACCATTACACCAAGCGCCAAACGAAATGGGGCGCTGATCGCAATGCGGACAATTTTTCATAATGATCTCCGTGTTGTTAATTTTTTAAATTCAATTGCGCTGCTAAATTGTCAAGCGGCCCTACCCTGCCTGCGACCAACTTCATGAACTTTTGAAATTAGGCAACATCTTTTAAATTAATCAGCTGGCGAACATCGCGCTCAACCAGTACAGAGGATCAGGTAAAAGTTTTCGGCCATCGAATCTCCGCCCGCGCGCCGCTCAGGGTCTGGGGGTCAACAAATACCGCGCCGCCGTGATGCCACTGCATAATGCGTTTTACTATGGCAAGACCCAGGCCAAAACCGCCGGTGGCGGTATTGCTGGTGCTTTCGCCATAAAGGCGTACAAAGGATTCAAAAACTTTGTCGCGTTGTTCGGCAGCAATGCCGGGGCCGTCATCTTCTACCGCAATACAATAGTGAATAGCAGTTTGTGTCAGCTCCACGCGAATGGTGTGAGTGGCGTAGCGCGCGGCATTGTTGATCAGGTTTTGCAGCACGGTTTCCATCAGCTTCCACTCGCAGCTAAATTCCTGACCTTGGGTTTTGTCGATAATTTCCAACTGCAACTGCCGTTCATTGTGGCGATGAAAACGCGCGCCGATCTCAGCGAGCATATCCATCATATGTCCCGGTGTTTGCTGCAGCTGTTGGGTTTTTTGTTCAAAGCCGGCATACATTAACAGCGCGCTAATCAGTGCCTCCATTTCCGCCACATCCTGCTCCACACTGCGCAATTGACGGCGATTTTTTTCATCGAGCTGTTGTTCATCGAGTAATGCCAAAGCAAATTTCATCCGCGCCAGCGGCGTGCGCAATTCGTGGGATACAGCGTTGGTCATCTCGCGGTGCGAAGCAATTAATTCGCGCAACCGCTGGGCCATGTGATTAAACGCTTGCGCCAGAGGGTAGAGGGTAGAGGCAGGGGAAATTTTTAGGGTGTCGGGTACACCGTCTTTGCCCAGAGTGCGGGTTTGGAATTCCAGTTTTTTACTATCGCGCGAGAGTGGCCACACCCAAATATAAATCACCAGCGCAATCGCGAGATAAAACAAAATTAGCAACAGCCGATACAAAGGCGCGCCGCTTTCATCGCCTAAGGGCAACATCAACATCATCACTTGATCAGTTTGCGCAAGGCGTTGATACCAAATGATATGACTGTCACTGCGACTCGCCAGAATTTCACCGGCGTGCAATTGCTGCAGCGCGGCCGATTGCGCCACATCGTCCAGCGATAATAACTCCAGATCCACCGCGAGGTGCGCGGCAATTTGCTGCGCGCGCTGTGCATAGCCATCATTTGGCTGTGGTTGTTGGCTTAATAAATCCTGCTCGATCAATTGCAGCAGCGCCACGATTTCCGCTGTCGGTTGCTGCTCGGGCGCGAGGTTTTCCCAAAATTGATTGAGCCCCCAGCCAATTAATACTACCGAGGCGACAATAAAAAAATACAGGGAAATAAAGGCGCGGTTCATCAGAATTTATTGCCAGGCATCAGCAATAAATAAATAGCCCTTACCCCAAATGGTTTTGATGCGCGTCGGGTTATCGGGATTATCATTTAATTTTTTGCGCAATTGTGAGATGCGTACATCGATAGTGCGATCAAGGCCATCGTACTCGCGGTTGTATATATGGTTAAACAAAAATTCGCGACTGAGAATTTGCCCCGCTTGCGCGGCGAGCGCGAGCAGTAAATCGTATTCATGACTGGATAACACCACTTCCTGCCCTGCCAATAATACTTTACGTGCGGTGGGCTGAATGCACAATTCACCAAAGTTTAAGGCTTCCTGTTCACGCGGATCATTTTGGTAATAGCGGCGCAGCAGTGCGCGAATTCGGGCAAGCAATACACGTGGCTCCGCCGGTTTAATCACATAATCGTCGGCGCCATATTCCAAACCCAATACTTGATCCACATCGGAATCGCGCGCGGTGAGCATTAAAATCGGGCCTTTGAATTGCGGGCGCAATTCTTTGCACAGGGTCAGTCCATCTTTACCGGGCAACATCAAGTCCAATACGATCAAAGCGGGATTCAAGTTTTGCGCTTGACGCAATACCCGATTGCCGTTTTCCTCAATTGCAACCTGAAAATCATTGCTCTCTAGAAAATCTTTTACCAGCTGCGCCAGACGGCGGTCATCTTCAACCAATAAAATTAAATTGTTGTGCGACATGGAGCCAGACCCGGAAGATAGAAATAGATTAATCGAAATACTGTTATCAACGAAATTTTTGACCGGCTAGTTACCTTTCAAACAAGCAAGCAATTTTTGTTTTGCCATCTGACCGGAATGCCACTCAACCTGTTCGATAATGTCGCCATTATACTCCAGCCGAAAATTGATTTTTTCTTCCATCGTTTCCAACGCAGCCTCGATGGTGGGTACCGCAAATACAATCAGGGGTTTTTCATCGCCCACTAAATCCTCCTGACCAAGATCCCAATGGAATGCTTTTACTTTTGCGGGTTGGTCAGCATTTTGATAGAGCGTGAGTTCGATAGTGCCGGGCTTTTCCGGTATGGGAAATTTGCCACCGCCATTAGCGGTATCGGCAAGATTGGAGAAGGCCAGTAGCGCGCCTTTGTAAGAACCACCGGGGCCCATTAATGCCACTATGTTGCCCTGTTTATTAAATAACGCCGTGCAATACTCGCCTTTTTTTGCCTTGGAACTGGCCTGAAAAAATTCCCAACTGCCCTGCTCCCACGCTTTGTACTCCGCGCTCTCCAAGGCATTTTTTACATTGCCATCGATGGCTTCTTTAACATTAATTTCTTTTTTGCTGGTGTCCATAATACCGCCCAGGACATCAAAATTGCTGTCTGCAGCCGCTGTTTTTTCTTTATGGTCAGCTACGCAATTGGTTCCTTGTGCCACCATACCACCCGGACAATTGGCACTGGCGTGGGTAGTAATTAACAGCGTGAAAAAACTGGCACCAAGAATACTGATTACATATTTCATTTTATCTCCTATTAATCTGGAACTTCTGCAAAACCGCTACAGGTAAAACTGCTATCACCACTGGCCCACACCCGGACATCCGCAACCCGCCACACAGAACTTTGGTCAGGGATAAAAATAAACTGAAAATTGCAGCGCGAATAAATGCCCTCTTCCCACGCAGCGCCAGACTTCATGTCCATCACTACTGATTTATTATTGAATTCATTGGCGTAGTCCAAAAAGCGCATATTGCCCGCTTCATTGACTATGGGGTTGCCCATTTTTGTGACGACTTCTGTTTCTGTTTTACCAAGCCAGACTTGAATTAAATGCACCTCAAATCGATTCAACTTCCGTTTACCCTGAATTTTTGCAGCCTCTTCCTTAAAATCAAACTCGGCTTGCATGGTGTTGATGCTTGCCTCCAGGTCCTGTTTCATCGTTTGCGCTGCCGACTGAATAGTGTTTTCTATTTCCGCCATTTTTTTCTGATATTCAGCCCACTCTTTTTTGGTGGGATAACTGGACCATCTGCCGGTTGGATCAGGGCGTTTTTTTGGCCACCAGGCTACTTGCCAGGCAAAATCCAAAAATTCTGACGCTGTTACATAACTCACTAAATAAAAATCGGCGGGCAATCCAATTTTTTGAATCTCTTTGTTGAATTTCTCTAATTCAAATTGCTCGGTTTTTTTGTTTAGTGCGGCTTTGACTGCCGTGTGCATAACATCATCATTACAGGCGATTTTTGCGGCCTTTAATAACATTGGCGAATTGACTTGTTTCCAGTCACTCGTCGGTACTGCCTGGCTTTTTAAATCAGACCGACGCAGCATGTAACTATTCTCGGCCATGCGCATATTCACCGGATCACTAAAACCCGGCTGCTTGGGAATATTTTTCTCATCGAAGGAAAATTTATTGACGCACTCAAACTGCAAACGCATTACCACGTATTCCGGTTTTGCAGCATTTTCATACACAGCGGTCACATCCAACTCTTTTACACTGAGCGGGCCGAAAATCATATTCATTGGTGTCCTATCTGACACCACCCTGAAATCTGCAAAATACATTTCGCGATCACCCATTTCACCTTGCATATGAAACAAAGCGGTTTGGGCCAAAACCGGAGTTGCCAACAGGAATAGACAGGCAATCGCTTTGTGAGCTAATGCTTGAAACATATTGAACACCCTATATAAGTCCATGGGTTGCGGGGGGGAACAGAACTAAAAAAAGCTCCAGGGGTTGCGCCGCGCCCGGCGGTATTTTTTGTCATTGTAGACCACTTGAAAACGCTGATCGCTCACCGCTGTTCCCGTGTCTATTTCGCGCAATTCAAAATCGGTGCTTGCACTGGCGGTTAATTCAAATTGATATTCACCTTGCGTGGCCTCTTGCCAACAGCGCAGCGGTTCGGTTTTATCCGATTGATACAAACACAGGGAACGCACCGCAGCGGATTGCCATTTAACTTCAAGCTCGTCGCGGCACACTTCTTCGCCGGCATTCAATACACACAAACGCGGTTTGATGGAGAACTGGATCAGCGGTAATGCGGATGAACCCGCGCCGGATAAATCGCTGGCGAGCGCCGTGCTTCCCAGCAGCTGCGCTGCAAAGAATAAACCGGATGCAACCGAGGTTGCGGTCAAGCGGTTCAGCACCGGGCCATCAGAAATGGTATACCCCTCCAACGAAAACCGTGATCACTTTATTATCGTTAATTAATGGGCTCGCTGAAATCTCGTCGGGTAAAAAACGGTAACTGGCGAGCACACGCAAATCCCAGCGCGCGCTTAACTCGTAATTCCAATCCAAACGCAGCAGCGGCGAGAGCGCCGCGTCCGTAATATAAGCACCGCGCTCATCGGCCTCAGCATCACTTACGCCGTAGTAATAATTCACTACCTCGCGGCTCTGCCAATTAGCGCCCACCGACGCCAGCCACTGGTGTTTGCCATAACGCCACTGTTTGGCAAGGGCGATACGCAGTTCCTCGCCCGAATGAATTTGGGTGAAGTCGGTTAAATACTGGATCTGTAGATCAACCAAAGAACTGGACCAACTATATTCAATACCGGCAAGGCCGGCCATGTGGCGATCGCGCAAATCGCGCTCGCGCAATGGCATAAATTCCGGCGCAACCAATTCGCGGTCGCCGCCATCACCCTCGGTCACTACCGGGTTCTTGCCACCGCCAGTATCTTTTCCCGCAGTCGCCAGCGTACTGCCTTCAATAAAAAAATTGCTCGGGCTCCAGCGATGAAAAAAGACCTGATCGTAACTGGGAGTGGCGAGCAGGTTCAGCTGTTGGGTTTCACTCTGCCAAAGGATCATACCCAGATCCAGGTTCTGGATAAAAAAGCGCTCACCCTGATAATTAATCTGCGGGACTATAAACAGCGGAATATCGTCACTATCGGCCAGTGGATTGGTGCGCACTCCAACACCCAAACCAACACTCACTTCCCATTTACCTACCTCCACACAATCGCCCTGCCCCTGCTCACAGGCAAACGCAGTCGCCGCAAAACAAGGCGCAACCAAAGCGGGCAAGAAAGTGGTGAACAGTTGGCGGATCAGAGTCATAAGATTGCACAAAAAAAGAGAGGGATAGCTTATTTATAAACCAGCGCGCGGTATAGGGTTGTAAGGAATTGTAGCTGTTATCCGGCGATAAAAAAAATTCCCCTCGCTGTTACACTTTTTTACCAGTCGCTACATATCCACCACAGACGCTGCCACAAGCGCTGCACACAATAGTTCCATAGAAGATAACCTTAAAAGGAGCGACCCTATGCAACTCACTGGCTATATTCCCGCCGTCATTTTATTACTAAGTACCGGTTTACTCAGCGCCTGTGGGAGCGACATAAAACTACCACCGGTAGACCCCAATTCAAAAGCGTTGAGCATCGACTTTAACGATACCAATACCGATTGGAAATCAGGTTTTGCGGATTACCCTGTGGGTCAGGAATCGTTTTATGAGCTTGATGCAGGCTCTACCACCCTGCCCGCCAGTTTGGCGACAAACCGCAAGGGTTATAAGTTGAGTGGCAATAATCACAGTGATGATTTATTTATGTTCATCACCAAAAAATTCGAAGGGCTTGAGCCTAATACTCGCTATGAATTTCAATTCAAAGTCCGTTTTGGCACCAACGCGCAAAAAAATTGCATGGGTGTGGGCGGTGCGCCGGGTGAAAGTGTGTGGATAAAGGCAGGTGCGAGTAAAACCGAACCACTGGCCGTAAATAACGGTGCTGGTGATTTGTTAATGAATATCGACAAAGGCAACCAAGCCGTGGGTGGCAGCGATGCCATAGTGCTGGGAGATTTTGCCAACAGCCGCGAGTGTGGTGACAGCAACACCGACTATATGCGCAAAACCTTGCGCAGCGAACCAGGCGCCTTTTCCGGTGTAACCGCAGAGGATGGCAGCGTTTGGATTTTACTCGGCACCGATTCAGGCTTTGAGTCAACCACGACCATTTATTTTATGACCCTGGATGTGATTGCTACCAAGCGCTAAGTGGTAATAGGGTTTCATAAAAAATCCCGATCAGAAAATCTGCTCGGGATTTTTTATGGATATTAATTTATGAACTGAGTTAGCGATGTTTGATCTTATCGCCTTCTTTTAAGCCTTCCAGAATTTCAATGTTAATACCGTCGGAGATGCCGGTTTTAACTTCGCGTTTCTCAAATTTTTGCGGGCCGGTTTCGATTTCAACAAATTGGGCTTTCTCTTCCACAATTAAATTGCCTTCGTTGATTGCCAATATGCCTTCTTTTTTCTCCAATACAATATCGGCATTCGCACTGTAGTTGGAGCGCAGGAATAATTTTTCACTCAGTTTTACGGCGGCGCGGATTTGGAATTTAATCGTGCCCTGGTCGGTTACACCCTTGGGTGATATATATTCCAATACGGCGGTGAAGGGTTCACCTTCCAACGCACCGACATCCAGAACCAACTCCATGCCTTCGCGGATTTTGCCCACTTCAGATTCATCCACCATGCCTTCAAAAATCATGTCGTTCATGTCAGCGAGAGTGGCAATAGTAGTACCCGCACCGAAGGAGCTGGTCTCTACAATAAATGCACCTTCTTTAAAGGGCAGATCCAGAATCATACCGGTGACGGTAGCGGGAATCATGTTGGAAACCTTATCGGATTTTTTGGTGGCACCGGATTTCATCAGCAGCAAATTATTTTCCGCGGCGGTCACTGCCTCACGCTGCAAATCATAGTTCAACATGAATTTATTAAATTCAGAGGTAGAAATTAATTTATCCGCAAATAGCTTTTTCTGCCGTTGAAATTCGTCAGTAGCATTTTGTAAATTGATTTTAGCCGTTTCCAGTTGCGATTCAGCTTGGTTCAACATTACCATATTGGGTGCCAGAGTAATTTTGGCAATGATATCGCCTTTGTTTACATTCTGACCAGCAACCACATACAACTTTTCTACGACACCGGAAACCTGGGATTTAATTTCCACTTCGCGCCGCGGAATCACCTTACCCACTGCCACTGTCTTTTTCACAATCGTGGTTTTAAATACTTCGTCCGATTGATAAACCACAGGTTTTTCCTGGGATTTGTTGTAGAGGAATACTGCAGTGCCAATAAACACTACCGCGATTAAACCTAATACGGCAAACCAGATAAACTTTTTCATGACGTCCTTCTTGCGATTGCTAAAAAATAGTGGATGTAAAATTAATTAAAACAGTGTGGTGAATAACTTACTCGTCTTGCAGCGCGACAATCGGATTCACAGTTGCTGCTTTTGCGGCAGGCATCAGTGAAGCCAGGAACCCTGAAAAAATTAATACTGCTACGGCGCTCAGGGCGGTATTAAAATCCACCTCCGGGTTGCGGAACATGCCGGCACTACCGCCATTGGCTTCCATCAGCATATTGATACCTTCCAATAAAAGTACGCCCATTACCAAGCCGAAATACCCGGCAATGGCGGTGATAAAAACTGACTCTTGTACAATCATGCCAATAATGGATGCCGGTGTTGCGCCAAGTGCTTTGCGCAAACCAATTTCCCGGGTGCGCTCTTTCACTACAATCAACATAATATTGCCCACACCAATTGCACCGGCCATAATGGTGCCAATCGCTACAATCCAACTGAACACATTAATACCGGTGAACAAACCGTAAATTTTGTCGAATTCATTTTGCAAATTAAAACTGCCCAATACACCCATATCATTTGGATCAACTTTATTGCGCGCGTACAAATATTTTTTTACATCCGCTTCTGCGACAGCGGCATGTATGCCTGCTGGCGGAATTACCACAAAACTGCCCACCCAATCCGCTTGGTTAAAAGCGTAGCGCAACGTGTCATTGGGAATATAAACCTTTTCTTCTTCAGCACTGTTGGGATTAGTCGAGCTGGATTTATAAACGCCCACTACCTGAAAACTAATACCCGCCAAGGTAATATCCGCACCAACTGCATTTTCCCCCTGCTTAAACAAAATCTCTTTTACGCGAGTGCCGATGATTGCCACCTTGCGGCGCTTGTTATCATCTATTTCATTGATATAACGGCCTTCCACAATTTTTTGTTGGTGGATATTCGCCATGCCCGCATGGGTACCTTGAATGGGAAAGCTGCCATTATTTTTTTTGTATACCGTGTAGGCTGGTGAGCCATCCCAAATTCCCACGCTATTTTGCGCATAAATTCTGTCTACACTCGGCACATTGTTTTTAATCGCTTCGACGTCATCTACTTTCAAACGGATTTGCCGGCCAACCGGTAAACCTTGATAAGCCAGTTGTGTTGGGCTTTGCGACCAGATCCACACTGCATTGGGAATTTCTTTAAAATCTTCCACCACCCCATTTTCCAAGGCTTTACCGGCACCGAGCAAAACAGTGAGCATAAAAATGCCCCAGAACACACCAAATGCCGTAAGTGTGGTACGCATTTTATGCTGATTAAGGGTGAGGAAAATTTCCTGCCACTTTTCGGTATCTATTAACATAAAGTGGCCCTTAATCCGCGCGCATGGCTTCAATAGGTGCGATACGTGCTGCTTTTAAAGCAGGGACTAAACCTGCTAAGGCACCAACCAACACCAATAAAATAATGGCGGTAATCGCCACCTGAAAATTCACTTCCGGGTTTTGGAAGAAAGGTAAATTTGCCCCCGCTGAACGCAAACCAAAAGACACTAATTCCAATAGACCCACACCCAAAACCAAACCTGCATAACCGGCGATTGCCGTTACCAAAATCGATTCCATTAACAAGGTAGTGACAATGCCAAAAGGTGTTGCGCCCAGTGCTTTGCGAATACCAATTTCACGGGTGCGCTCCTTCACGGTAATAATCATGATATTGCTCACCCCGACTATACCGGCCATTAATGTTCCCAATCCGACAAACCAAATGAATGCATTAATTGCCAAAAATAATCCGTTCACCATTTTTGCCGGCTCAGCCATATTGAATGAACGGATTGCACGTTTGTCTTCCGGTGAAACCTGATGGCGTTGCCTTAATAATTGCATGACACTTTCTTCAAATTTAAAACCGTCAACCCCTGCTTGGGGGCGCAACCAAATGGAGCCAATTTTATCGCTGGTACCAAACAGTTTTTGAAAAGTAGTTTGTGGTATGTACACCCGCTCGGAATCCTGCCCGCGATTACCCTTGTCGTAAAACACTCCCACCACTTTCATCACTACACCGTTAACGCGAATATCTTTACCCACTGGGTCTATATCTTTACCAAATAATCTTTCGCTCACCACGGTGCCAATGACCGCAATTTTTCGCATCTGTTGATCGTCGAGTGGGTTAATTTTTCGGCCAAAATTAAATGGCACCGATTCTTTTATTATGAAAAAATCATCGGGCACGCCATGCACTCCAAAAGAACCATTTTTCTTTTCATAAATGATTGAGATTCCACCGCGCTGGCTCTCCGCTGCAGCAATACGCACCCCGGGTATTTTTTGTTGAATCGCCGCAATATCTTCCGTTGTTAACTCAATTTGACGACCGACGCCCCTGCCGTTGTGGGCGATCGACGTTGTGCCGGTATAGACCACAATAAAATCCAGCACGTCAGAACCAAAACCATCGTAAACACCGTTCTGCATTCCACGCCCGGCACCGAGCAATAGAATCAACATGAAAATACCCCAGAACACCCCAAAGGCAGTCAACAGGGTGCGCAATTTATTCTGGCGCAGGGTGTAGAGGATTTCTTGTAAGCCATCAAACATGGTGTTTACCCTAGAATCTCTTCTTCATCCTGATCATCCGCCGTTATTAGTGGCGCATGATGGTGTTTGCCCGAAACAATCAAACCGTCTTTTAAAATAATCTGCCGTTGAGTTTGATCAGCAATATCCTGTTCGTGGGTAACAATCACAATGGTATTGCCCAACTGATGAACTTCTTTTATCAGCGCCATTACTTCCTGGGTGGTTTGGCTATCCAATGCACCAGTGGGTTCATCGGCGAGAATCACTTTAGGTTTAGTCACCAAGGCACGGGCAATCGCCACGCGCTGTTTTTGCCCACCGGATAGTTCATTAGGCATATGGGTAGCGCGATTACTCAAGCCCACCATTTCCAAATATTGTGCCGCACGGTAGTTCCGCTCTTTGCGGCTGACACCCTGGTAATAAAGTGGCAGCGCAACATTTTCAGTAGCATTTTTAAACGGCAATAAATTGAACGATTGAAATACAAAACCCAACAATTCATTGCGCAGTTTTGCCGCTGTTTTTTCTTTGAGATTTTTGATTTCACGGCCGGCGAGAAAATAATCACCCTGATCGTGGCTATCCAAAATGCCGAGAATATTCAGCAGCGTCGATTTACCGGAACCGGAGGAACCCATAATCGAAACCAATTCACCTTCACGGATATGCAGGTCGATGCCCTTTAATACATGCAGCGGTTGCTCGCCGGAGTGATAGTACTTATGGATGTTATGGAGTTTGATCATGTTAAATTCCTTGGCGGTTTGCTCGTTGGCTGCGCAGGCAGCTTATTCACTTTTCAAGGGCTAGCCGTATTTTTTAACCGCGCTTAACACTTTTATGACAAGTGTCAGCTAAGCGCGATTGTGAAGTGTCACCATTAGTGACTTATTGTTAACTTTGATGCATTAGCAGCAGCTTTGGATTCACTGCACTAACAATTTTATTCATCTTGCAAAGCAGTAATGGGATTCACACTCGCCGCATTACGTGCTGGTAATAAGGCTGCCACCACGCCGGTAATCACCAGCACCGCAAGCGCCATGATTGCAATTTGAATATCAATAAACGGTGACGCAAAAATACCATCGCCCTGCCCCAAGCCAACCAGCAAAGCGCGAATACCTTCCAATAAAAATACTCCCGCAACCAAACCGGTGTAACCGGCAAGTACGGTAATCACCAGCGATTCATGCACAATCATCAAGCTTATGTTCAAGGGCGTTGCCCCCATGGCTTTGCGCAACCCAATTTCGCGCGTGCGCTCTTTTACCACCACCAACATAATATTGCCGACACCAATCACACCGGCGATGATGGTGCCAATCGCTACCATCCAACTAAAGCCGATTACTCCGGTTACCAAACCACGATTTTGCTGATAAACCTGCTCCATATTAAAACCGCCGATCACACCGGAATCATCCGGGTGAATGCGATTGCGTTGGTAGAGCAATTGTTTGACATCGCGCTCGGCATCAAAGGCGCTGTAACCTTGTGCCGGAGTAAAAAATAACATTTGAAATGCGTCGACTTGATTAAACGCGTAACGCAGCGTTTGATTGGGTAAAATTATTTTACTGTTAGCTTGCTGCGCACCATCACCGGGTTCGGTGGATTTATAAATTCCCACCACCACAAATTGCACACCGTTTACTTTAATCGCCTCACCAATAGGGTTAGTGCCATCTTTAAATAAAACTTCCTGCACGCGGGTGCCTATTACCGCCACCTTGCGTTTCTCGCGTTCGTCCAGCGCGTTAATGTAACGACCTTCCGTCACTTTCAAAAATTCAAACGGCTCCCAACCGGGGTGGCTGCCATTAACCGAAAACGAACCGCTCTCTTTGCCATAAACCACATACTGCGCGGCACCCCAGGCGCCGAGATTATTCTTTCCATCCACCATTTCTACGCTGGCAATTTTTTGGCGAATGGCTTCTACATCGGCTTCGGTAAATTTCACACTGCGGCCTTTACCCAGGCCTTCAAAGGCGAGCTGGGTAGTATTGGATGGCCAAAAAATTACTACATTTTTTGCATCGCCAAAAATGCCTTCAATTTTGCTGCCAAAGCCCGTGCCAAAACCGAGCAGAATAACCAACATAAAAATTCCCCAAAAAACACCAAAGGCCGTTAAGCCAGTGCGCAGTTTTTGTTTTTTGAGGCTGTTGATAATTTCTTGCCATTTATCCCAATCAAACATGTTTTGCTCCTTCCCTACTCGGCTTTCATTGCTTCAACCGGCATGATGCGCGCAGCGCGCAATGCGGGCATTAATCCGGCAAAAACCCCGGAGAGAATAAGCAATAACAGAGCGCTAATGGCGATACCCAAATCGATTTCCGGTTGTTGAAAAAAAGGCAGTTCTACTTTTAACGCGGTTAATAGTGCCGAGACGCCCTCCAAAATTCCTACGCCCAATACCAAACCGCTGTAACCCGCCACGCTGGTCACCAATACCGATTCAAACAACAGGCTCCCCACAATGGAACTGGGTTTAGCGCCCAGTGCTTTGCGAATACCAATTTCGCGGGTGCGCTCTTTCACTGTGATAATCATGATATTGCTTACCCCCACAATGCCCGCCAGCAAAGTGCCTATGCCCACCAACCAGATAAACATATTCAAGCCGGTAAACATGGCGTTGATGTCTTCCGCTTCGCGCGCTTTGTTGCTCACTTCAATTGCACGTACATCGTCGGGGGCAATTTTGTGGCGCTGTTTTAACAGCGCGAGAATATCTTCTTCCAGTTTGATGCCATCGACACCGGGTTTGGGTCGCACAGTAATTAACGCTACTTCTTGACCACCGCCAAAGGATTTTTTAAATGCGGTCACCGGCATATACAACCGTTCCGACATTCGCCCCTGATTGCCCTTGTCGTAAAACAAACCAATCACTTTGAAAGAAATGCCGTTAATTAGTATTTCTTTGCCCATGGCTTCGGCGTGGGTGGTAAATAATCGTTCGCTCACGCGTGTACCTATTACCACCACTTTGCGGTTGTCATCTTGATCCAACGGATTCAAACGGCGGCCATCATCAAAGCGCACTTTTTCTTTGATATTAAAATATTGATCAGCCACACCCAGCACCCCAAAGCTGCCGGACTTATTGCCGTACATCACTGAAATATCAGAATTAATAAAAGAGCCGAGCGGATTTTCGCTGGAGAGATAACCCACACCGGGAATTTGTTGGCGAATTGCCGCCATATCACTGTCGGTCAACGCAATTTGACGGCCAACCGGTAGACCCAAATAAGGTACAGAGGTGGTACTGGGGAAAATCCAAATCGAATCGGAAACGTCGTTGCTCCAACCATCGGCAAATGCGTTTTGCATACCGCGCCCGGAGCCGAGCAACAGGATCAACATTAAAATGCCCCAAAACACCCCGAAGGCGGTAAGCGCAGTACGGAGTTTATTTTGGCGCAGGGTAAATAGAATTTCTTGCAAGCTGTCCATGGCGATTTCCTAATCGTGCGGTAGCAGTAGCTGGATAAGTGCTTTGACGCACCCATCTCCTTTTTGGATTCACTTCCCACTGTTTTTATTAATAAGGCGCCCAAATTAACACAGACTGGTGTACTTGGATATTTGTTCAACCCGCGTGCTTAGCACTTTCATCTATAAAAATGCAGTTGCAAATTGACAAAAAAGAGTCCCTGCAGCAGCACCTGCCGGGAACCCAATAACCAGCCGCGCCCCGGGGTGCTGCACGCGGCTGGTTATCAAGTGCGGAGAGAAAACCAAATTCAGGTTGGGGGATAGAATTTGGTGACCTCGATAGTTGGATGGTGATTAAACTGATTTGGATTCAAAAAGAGTGAATAAAAAAGCGCAGCCCCTTTGAGTTATCTTAGGAAGCTGCGCTTTTTAGATTGGATAAAACGGTATTACTTAGCTAATTGCCCCACTGCGATTCACACCATTAATCAACGCTTTTATAGCCGAGGTAATAATGTTGCGATCTTGCCCTACACCGTAAACCGGTTTGCCATTTTTCACTTTGATTTCCACGTAAGTCACCGCGGCCACATCAGAACCTTCACCGACGGAATGTTCGGAATAATCAATCACGCTCACTTCCGCATCGATAAATTGACTGATTGCGTGGGCGGCGGCATCGATGGGGCCATTACCGCTGCCGCTGATTTGCACGGTTTTGTCCTGATGTTGGGCGTGGATGACTATATCAACCTGATGCGTATCATCCTGCTCACTAAACTTACTCGATTGATAAGTGATAGGCGAATTTACCGCAAAATATTCGTCGTTAAAAATCCGTGCGATGTCAGTCGCTTTAACTTCTTTACCGGTACTGTCGCTAACTTTTTGTACCACACCACTGAATTCAATTTGCAAACGACGCGGCAATTGCAAACCGGCTTCCTGTTGCAACAGGAAACTCACACCGCCTTTACCGGACTGCGCGTTTACCCGCACGACGGCATCGTAACTGCGATTTAAATCTGCTGGGTCGATAGGCAAATAAGGTACCTCCCACAGTGCGTCTTTTTTCTGCACTGCAAAACCTTTTTTGATTGCATCCTGATGTGAACCAGAAAAAGCGGTAAATACCAATTCGCCGGCATAGGGGTGACGCGGATGCACCGGCAATTGCGTGCACTCTTCATGCAATTTACGCACGCGATCTATGTCAGAAAAATCTAACCCTGGGCTAACGCCCTGCGAATACAAATTCATCGCCAAGGTCACCAAACACACATTACCGGTGCGCTCGCCGTTGCCAAACAAACAACCTTCAACACGATCTGCACCCGCCATCACTGCCAATTCTGCCGCAGCCACTGCGGTGCCACGATCATTGTGCGGATGCACGCTGATAACAATAGAATCGCGGCGATTGATATTACGGTGAATCCACTCGATTTGATCGGCATAGGTATTCGGTGTGTTCATCTCCACCGTTGCGGGCAAATTCAAAATCAATTTCTTTTGCGGGGATGGATTCCAAATTTCTACCACCGCATCGCACACGTCTTTTACCAATTCGATTTCAGTCGATGAAAACACTTCCGGTGAGTATTGAAAAGTCCAATCCACTTCCGGTGCTGTTGCGGTTAATTCTTTGCACCATTTAGTGCCTTGAATCGCGATATTTTTTACACCTGTTTCATCGGTGTTGTACACAATTTTGCGGAACGCTGGTGCGAGTGGATTGTACATATGCAAAATCGCACGCTTGGCGCCGCGCAAACTTTCCACGGTTTTTTCGATCAAGTCGTAACGCGCTTGCACCAATACTTCGATGGTAACGTCATCGGGAATTAAATTTTCTTCGATCAATTGGCGAGTGAAGTTGTAATCAATTTCGCTGGCCGAAGGAAAACCGATTTCGATTTCTTTAAAACCAATCGCGACCAATTCTTTGAACATACGCATTTTGGTGGCAACGGACATAGGGTCGATCAGTGCTTGATTGCCATCGCGCAGGTCAGTGCTCATCCAAATGGGCGGTTTTTCAATGTGATTATTCGGCCATTGGCGGTCGGGCAAGGAAACACCGACAAAACGCTGGTATTTGCTGGATGGATTGGCAAGCATGGTTGACTCCGTGATGTCGCAAAAAGGTATATCGTAAAAAATAGAGGTTGATGGAAAGCCCGGTCCGGTCACAACAGCTGGGGATAACAGCGCTGGATTCCTGAAAGTGCGGTCACACAGGTAGGAACCCCATTCCGGCGCGGGTAGCGCGCGGCTTTTATCAACATGTACCCAGTATAGGCAGATGAGCTTGGCAGATGATTGCGAAGCTTGTGTTAATATCAATAATTGAACAATATTATTGCTATAAAATTCAATTTATTGAAATTTAATTTCCATCATATGGAGTTTATCGCTATGGAACTCGACCGTTACGACCGTTTGATACTGGAAGCCTTACAGCGCGATGGCCGCATCTCCAACCAGGAATTGGCCGACAGTATCAGCCTGTCGCCCTCCCCTTGCCTGCGCCGCGTGCGCGCACTTGAGGAAGCGGGGCTGATCGATGGTTATGTCGCGCTACTCAATGCACGCAAACTCGGGCTGACATTGGTGTCATTCATCCAGATCAGCATGGATAAACACACCCCGGACAGGTTTGATTCCTTTGAAAAAACGGTAGAAGCCTACCCCGAAGTGTTGGAATGCCACTTGATCACCGGGCAGTCGGCGGATTACCTGTTAAAGGTCATAGTGAAGGATATGGATGCTTATCAACAATTCCTGCTGCAAAAACTCACCCGCATCGAAGGGGTGAGCGGGGTGCATTCGTCGTTTGTGCTGAAATCGCCCATTGATAAAACGGCGTTGCCAGTGGGATGAACACTTGAGGTTTTGATGTGTTTGAAAAAAGCATCCATCCACACTTATAAAACGGCAATTACTCCAAACGCATAAAATCAAAATCTACACTGCCGCCGGTTTGCTCTGTGGCAAAGTTAAACAGGGCAAACCTATAGCCCATAAAATGATCCAGTGAATATTTCATCTGCAGGGTGTTGCCGATAGGTTTCCACTCAATGCCGTCAAGGCTGTAAGCGAAAGTTGCCGTGTCTTTCAAGTCGCGGAAATCCGTATAGGTTTTTAAATGAATTTTTGATTCAGTGAGAGGAACTCGTTCGATCACACTCCACTGATCTTTTTCACCGCTCGCCATCACAATGAATAAACCTTCTTTGGTTTTTTCAACGCCTACAAATCCATAGGCAGATTGCAAAGCACCAATACCAGCGTAATCGCCTGATTTCATGTTGCTGGCATCAATGAATGTATGCGCAGTTGAAACAGGGCCAAACGTGCGTTGGGTTAGGGTATTTTGCGTTTCAACAAAACTTTTATCCAAACGCAAATTGGTTAAACGTAAAAATCCTTTGCGATCGGTAAGCGACCAGCCTTCGGCAACTGGATTGTGATTCCATTGCCACGCCATTTTGAGCGGCTGATTGGCAGCATAATAAAATTCATCCGATTCAATAATATTATTGAATCCTTGATGTGTAACTTGAATCGGTAACTCATCAGGCACCTTGCCGTTTACGCCATAAATCGGCCAACCGTCTTTCCAATGCACAGGTACCAAATAAGGAATACGCCCTACTGCACCACGGTCACGAAATAAAAATGCATACCATTTGCCATCGGGTGTATCAATTAATCCACCTTGGGCGATGCCCTTGTCCGTTAATGCGACCCTGCCTTCATAGCTCCCCATCAAGGTATCCGAGCGATAAATTAATTGGGTACGCATTTTATTCGCGGGCCAGGAAATTAAATTGAGATAATATTTTCCATTTACTTTTAACATCTGCGCACCTTCGGAAGGAACCCAGAATTTATCGCCTGCAACACGTGACGCTTTTGGGATTAATACACGATTAACGCCGTCTTTTTTTATTGCCGTAGCATCAGCGGTTAACTCGACGATAAAAATATCGTCATTGCCATAAATCATAAATACACGGCCATCATCAAAAAATAATGATGAATCATGAAACAAGGCATCGATTTCAGATCGCTGCCAATCGCCGGTTTCAATATTGTCCGTTGAAAAAATATAGGTTTTTTTGGTGGTATTGGAAAAACTACTGACGTAATAACGCCCATTGTGATAACGCAAGCTACTCGCCCAAGTGCCTTCACCATAGGCTTCTTTGCCATTATTCAAACTGGATTTTTCATCGCTTGATAAAATTGGATAGGCATAACGCACCATTTCCCAATTTACCAAATCCTTTGATTTCATAATCGGCAAACCGGGATTCATATGCATGGTGGTGCTACTCATATAATAAGTGTCGCCCACGCGCATCACAGCTGGGTCAGGCACATCTGCCCAGATCACAGGATTATGAGCAAACGGTTTTTTGATCTCCGCCGTTTGGCAGCCCATCAACACACTCAACACCAATAGCAAACCCGTGAGTATAAAAACGGCAGGCAAAACCTTCCGCTTGGGCAGTGAGCTGTGAAACTCCATAGAGTCGTTTTGGAAATGAGTGAGTTCTTGCACCTTGCTGATCCTTTCTTTTGTTTGGTTTATGTGACGAATCGGTGGCCTATCCTCAGTGATTTCCTGCTACTAAGCAATTCATCACAAGGTCTTTACTCATTCTTTACTTTTCGCTTAAAACTTGTTCAAAATGCACATATAAACCATCATAAGTGCAAATCGCACATTGTTTAATGATAGGGGTTCACCATGTCAGCACTTGCACAAAAAATCCCAAAAGAAATGACCGCGTGGCTGTGTGAAGTTAGCGCTAAGGAAGTAGCTTTTAAACAACGGGATAAGTTCTATCCCGTTGTAAAATTTATGATTTTAAAGTTTTAGGGAATAACAACACGAAGATTATTTCCCGACTTAATCACATCCAGTTTTTGATTTTGATTGGCTACCTGCACCGAATAATAAACTGGTGCTCCTAATGCATCGCCGGTGATACTCAATTCATAATTGCCATTGGTAAGTGGGATTGAATAGGCGCCGGAATTAAATACGGGATAGGATTTTCCATTGGTGGTAATCGTTATACCACTTAACCCTTCACCCACATCATAAAATTCGTTGTTATTTTTATCGTCGTAAATAACACCCGTTAAAAAATAGCTTGAACCGGAACGCGCAAAGTTTTGCGTGAGCATGGACGATAAATAATTGCGCCCATCCTGCATAAAATAACCTTGCAGCTGACCGACACCCAACTCGCGGAAATTGGCGTTAAGGATATTCACGCGATGCCCCGGTGATTTAAATAATCCTTCGTGTTGTGAAATCGCGTAGCTGGTTAAATTGATTGTACTTCCCGTCGTTCCGCCCCAGGCAATATTTTCCCCACTCGTCCAACTGCCGGTAAATGTATAACCTGCTGCCTGCATCCGTTCATGGGGTGTTGAATTATTCTCACCTGTATGGGAAAAAATATCGGAATCCAACATCCATTGTGAATGCTCGCGTGAAGATTCAATCAGCAACAAATTATGGGCAAGCGGTGGTTTGGGTGAGTTGGTAATTTGAGTGCCGGTGATGCCATCGTTTAAACCGATTCCCAGGCGGGTCGCTTCCAAATCAGGATTAGCGCGAGCGCGATTTATTAACTCAACCACTAACACCTCCTGCGCAGTTGGCTGTTTGGTTAAATCAATGACAGCCGGTGTTGCACTGACTTCACTGCTGGCAATACTTTCCTGATTTCCGTTGAGTGCGGTCACCACAAAATAATAGGTTTCGTCGTTGCGCAGGTTGGTAATAATACGCGGCGACGTTGCATCATCTACCCGGGTTCCATCAGCAAAGCTGGCAATATTGTTAATCAGAATATTGGCTTCGGATGCGTAGTAAATTCGATAGCCAGTTGCACCGGCAACGGCGTTCCAGGTTAGCGTGACCGACGCGGTGCCAGGGATGGCAGAAGTATTTTGTGGCGCAGCGAGTGAACTATTTGAGAAATTAGCGTTGCTACTCAGCGTGGAAGAAATGCTACTTGCGCTAGTGCTGGATACAGGGTTAGCGGAAGATGGGCTCGCGGGCGCCGATGGATTTGAGTTTCCGGATGAACCCCCACCTCCGCCACCACAGGACACTAAACCACCACCGCACACTAAAAGGCAGAGTGCAAAAATGGAAAGGGATCTTCTAAAAAATAATGTAGTGTTCATAACGATTTAACCAATCTTGCCAATAACAGTTTTGATACTAGCAAGATTGGTTAGCACCAACCGAGACTCCAACCACAAGTCAAGGTTTGCACCGATGGTACATAACAACCTTTGGTTATAAGATCTTTCTTTCCTCTGCACTAATCTTCACATCGTTAATACTCGCAAAACGTCGCTGCATTAATCCATTTTCAGCGAACTCCCAATTTTCATTACCATAAGAACGAAACCATTGCCCTTCGGCATCGTGCCATTCATATTCAAAACGCACCGCAATGCGATTTTCAGTGAATGCCCACAATTCTTTTTTCAGGCGATAATCCAGCTCTTTGTTCCACTTCGCTTGCAAGAATTTAACGATAGATTCACGCCCGGAAAAAAATTGATCGCGGTTGCGCCACTCACTGTCCGGCGTGTAAGCCAGTGCAACACGTTCGGGGTCGCGGCTATTCCAGGCATCTTCCGCCGCTTGTACTTTTTTTAGCGCCGTTTCTGCCGTGAATGGAGGAAACGGCGGCCGGGGTACAACGGCTGTTAAATCCACAGCGGATTGCACATTCATAATGATTACCAGGCTTTGTAGGGCAGGAATTTGCCATTGAGATTGATGACCACCCGATCACCTTTTGGGTTTTCTTCTTTGCCAATTTCCATGGAAAAATCAATCGCGCTCATAATGCCGTCACCAAATTTTTCGTGAATGATTTCTTTAATTGTCGGGCCGTAAACGCCGATCATTTCATACAAACGATAAATCAACGGATCTTGCGGAACATTCGGTTCCCAACTTTTACTGGGGCATTGCATCAATGCAATTTTGGCAGCTTCCGGTAAATCGAACACTTTGCACAGCGCTTCCGCTTTATCCGCCGGCGCGCTGTTCATGCCCAAACAGACCGAGGTGGTCCACACTGGTGACATGCCAATGCTCTCTGCAACACCTTCCCACGTCAGGTTCATTTTTTGTTTGGCGATAACAATGGCTTCTACAACGTCTTGCTTTTTCATAGTGGTTTCCTCAGGCATTAACAAGTTGATTAACAGGTGTCGATTGCTCGACTGATGGTTGGTCTAGCGGATTTACACTGATCGGGAATTCATCGCACGCAGAATTTTTAGTAAAGGTTTTTGAGCGCTTCACTAAAAACTCCACCAGATGATTGCGAATGGTGTAATAACCGGGGTGATGAATTATTTCGGCGCGTTTACGCGGCTTGGGCAAATCCACCACCACCGATTCTGCAATCACCGCGCCCGGCCCATTGCTCATTAATAAAATTCGATCCGATAATAAAATGGCTTCATCGATATCGTGGGTAATCATAAAAACCGTTTGGCGAGTTTCGCTGCAGATATTCACTAGCTCGTCTTGAATCACGCCGCGAGTTAATGCATCCAGGGCGCCAAAGGGTTCGTCGAGTAATAATAATTTTGGTTGGGTAGCAAAGGCGCGAGCGATGGAAACTCGCTGGCGCATACCGCCGGATAATTGCGCGGGTTTGCGCTGTTCAACACCTTGTAAACCGACCATGGTTAAATAGCGCAAACTATGGGTGCGAACCGCTTCTTTACTCCATTGTGGCCAGCGAGCGCGCACACCAAACATCACATTGTCGAGCGCACTTAACCAGGGCAATAGCGAATAATTTTGAAACACCACACCGCGCTCCAAACTCGGGCCACTGACTTCGCGGCCATCCATAATCACTACGCCTTCAGTGGGTACATCCAAACCGGCGAGGGTATTCATGATGGTCGATTTGCCGCAGCCCGAATGGCCAATAATGCAAACGAACTCGCCTTTCTCAATCGTAAAATTGGCTTGCTCAAATACGGTGAGTGTTTCTTGCTTTGATACAAAACGTTTCGCCAGTTGTTGAACTTGTAAAAAAGATTGGCTCATTCCACTACTCCTCGTATTGGACCAATTTGGTAGCGGCAGTGAGTGCCATATCCAACAACATGCCCACCAGGCCAATCATCAGGATGGAAAAAATCACACTGGTTAAATCCAGGTTATTCCATTCATTCCACACGTAGTAACCAATCCCGGTTCCACCAACCAACATTTCGGCAGCGACAATGACCAACCAGGCGATGCCGATAGAAATGCGCATGCCGGTTAAAATAGTCGGTGCCGCTGCCGGTAAAATAACGGTGAACGCCGTGCGTAAAGGTGATAGCTCATGAGTGCGTGCAACATTGATCCAATCTTCACGTACATTCGCTACACCAAATGCGGTGTTCAATAACATCGGCCAAATGGAACAAATAAAAATCACAAAAATTGCCGAGGTTTCTGAATCCTTAATAATGAACAGCGCAAGTGGCATCCACGCCAGGGGTGAGATGGGGCGCAATACTTGAATATAGGGATTTAATGCGCGGTACATGAGCGGCGACATGCCGATTAAAAATCCCACTGGCAAGGCAATGATTATTGCGAGAAAAAATCCGCTCAGTACGCGATAAAGTGAATAGCCGAGTTGAATACCTATACCTTTATCGTTGGGGCCCGCATCGTAAAAAGGATTGCGCAGTTCTTCCCACGCGCGCACTAACACCGCCGAGGGTGGCGGCACGCGCGCTTCTTGTTGCGCACCGCCCATGAGCAATTCATATTCCGATTGCGCTTCACTGGCCGCTGGCGCTTGTGAGGAAAACTCCCACAGGCCCAGCACCAACACCAGAAAACTCAGCGACACCAGCAGCGCACGCAGGTTAAGTGAACTCATATTTAACCCCTGCGAATTGGAAAACTATTGATGTATTCATCCGGCTTGGTGTAATCGAACTCTTTGCCCATGATGAAATAGTTTTTGTTGGTGCTGGTGGGAACGGCATAACCCAGTTCTTTCATCACCTTTTCACAATCGGTTGCGAGATAAACCTGACCCGCGATGGTCTGGTAGTCCACTGCGCCTTTGATATATCCCCAGCGCTTCATTTGGCTGAGAATCCATACCGCCATGGAGTGCCAGGGGAAAGGATCAAAGTCGATGCGGTCGGGCACATTTTTCACCTCACCCAAACCATCGGCGTAGCGGCCCAGCAGCACCTGTTCAATAACTTGCACGGGTTGGTTGAGATAATTGGCGGGGGCAATCGCGGCGGCAATTTCCTTGCGATTTTCTGCCTTGGAAGAATAATGGGTCGCTTCCACAATCGACTTGAGCAGCGCGCCATAGGTGTTGGGATTGGTCAGCGCAAATTCCTGGCTGCAGGCAAAAGCGCAACAGGGGTGGCCATCCCAAATATCTTTGGTGAGGGTGTGGATAAAACCGACTTTTTCCCATACCGCCCGCTGGTTAAAAGGGTCGGGCGAGAGGTAGCCATCGAGGTTACCGGCGCGCAAGTTCGCGACCATTTCCGGCGGCGGCACTACGCGGATCTGCACATCCTGATCCGGGTCAAGGCCGTGTTCGGCGAGGTAATAACGCAGCAAAAAATTGTGCATGGAAAATTCAAAAGGCACGCCAAATTTAAACCCCTTCCACTGCTTGGGGTCGCGTTTATCCTTATGGTCTACATGCAACACAATCGCCTGGCCATTGATATTTTCCACCGCCGGCATAATGAAATTTTTGGCGGTTGAGCCGATACCTAAACTCATCGCCAGTGGCATGGGCGTCAACATATGCGAGGCATCGTATTCACCGGCGAGGGATTTATCGCGCGCCACGGCCCAGCCCGCAGTTTTAATGACCTCCACCTCCAAGCCGTGTTTGGCATAAAAACCCATGGGCTGCGCCATGATAATCGGGGTGGCACAGGTGATAGGGACAAAACCGACGTTGAGTTTTTTCTTTTCCAGCGGACCGCCCGCTTCTTGCGCCGCCGCTTTAATCGCCGCCATGGGCAGTACCGAGGAGAGCGCGGCGGCGAGGGTGCCGCCACCTACCGCACGAATAAAACGACGGCGGCCGTGATCGTCCTGATTAAACACCGCGCGCACTATGGCGTTTTCAATAACACGATCCATCACCGCTTCGCTGGAACCTAAATCCCCATCCGCCGATATTGAATCCACCCGGGCGTATTGCTCTGCCTGTTGTTCCAAAGCCTGTGAATAGGCACGGTTATCTGCCCCCAGGCGACAGGTATCGCAATGGCAACCACGCTGGTGAATCAATGAGGTTTCGCTGCTGTATGCATCACCCAAACTTTTATCGCTCATAACGCCCCCTTTGTATGCATGCACGCACCAACACTTGGCGACGCGCTGAATCAATGAAAAATCCGGAACTTGCGTTGACTAGCTACAAGGCTTATTGCGAGCCCCGTGCCAACCTCTTAATTTTTCGTAATTGACTGATTTTTAAGGGGATTTTTTATTATTACGGGAAACGATAACAACGAAAAATCGTGACTCACGAAATTTCGTTCAGCTTGGCACGATTTTTCGTTGTATTAGCTGGTGTGTATTCACTCAACCACCACCTACCGCATCCAGCAAGGGGATCCTCTGTGAGCAACCTGCCCTGCCCAGTCCATCACTCCGTCGCGCAGCATCAATCCACTACTGCTATGTCGGCAATTACCCAGGTATTCCAACAATTTGAACAGCAGAACCAACTGATCCTGAATGCGGCGGGTGAAGGTATTTATGGTGTGGACGCTGAAGGGCGCGCCACCTTCGTCAACCCGGCGGCGGAGCGGATTCTAGGCTGGAAGGCGGAGGAACTGATTGGTAACAATATTCATTTGGCGATTCATCACAGCCATAACGACGGCTCGGATTATTGCGTTCAGGACTGCCCGATTTTTGCGGCGTTTCACGATGGTACGGTGCGCCGTGTGGATGATGAAGTGTTTTGGTGTCGCGATGGCCACCCGGTGCCGGTGGAGTACACCAGTACCCCGATTTTTGATCAGGGTAAACGGGTGGGAGCGGTGGTTATTTTTCGTGACGTATCGGAGCGTAAAAGCGCGCAGGAAAAATTGCACTCCACCATGGAAGAATTACGTCTGGCACTGGAACAGGTTGAACAGCTCAAACACAAACTGGAACTTGAAAATGCCTATCTGCAACAGGAAATCAGTGAGAGTTTCAGCTCCCATCATATTGTGGGTAAAAGCCATGCTGTGCAGCAGATTAATCACCAAATTCAATTGGTCGCGCCCACGGTAGCCACGGTATTGATTACCGGTGAGTCAGGCACGGGCAAGGAATTGATCGCACGCGCTATTCACCGCGCCAGTGAACGCAACCAGCGCCCGTTGATTCGCGTGAATTGTGCGGCTATTCCTCCGGAACTGTTTGAGAGCGAATTTTTTGGCCATGTGCGCGGTGCATTTTCCGGCGCCGTGAGCGCACGCATGGGCCGCTTTGAAGTTGCCGATGGCGGCACCCTCTTTCTCGATGAAGTCGGCGAATTACCACTGGCGTTACAGGGAAAATTATTGCGCGTATTGCAGGATGGAGAATTTGAACGGGTGGGCGAATCTATCACCCGCAAGGTGGATGTGCGGGTAATAACGGCCACCAATCGTGATTTAAAACAGCGTGTTGAACAGGGTTTATTCCGCGAGGATTTGTATTTTCGCCTGAATGTTTTTCCCATCCGCTCGGCACCGCTGCGCGAGCGGCTGGAAGATATACCACTGCTGGTTGCGCATTTTTTACAGGCCACCTGCCAGCGGTTTCACAAAACAGCGCTTAAAATTTCCCTCGCCCAAATCCAACGCCTGCAGGCCTACCACTGGCCAGGTAATATCCGCGAGTTGGAAAACCGCATCGAACGGCAGGTAATTCTCAGCCAGGGCGATAAATTAGTACTGGATGACCTCCCGCAATACCAACAAGCCAGCCAACTGCCACTTCAATTAGCGAGCGAGACACTGACCGAACAGGATTGTCGCCAGATGCAATACCAGGCAACGCTGGATGCGTTAGTGCGCACAGGCGGGAAAATTTATGGCGTGGATGGTGCGGCGCAATTACTGGGTATCAAACCCACTACCCTTGCCTCGCGCTTGAAAAAATTAGGGATAAACCGGCAACAGCTATTGGCTGCGTACCCGCAATAAAAAAGGGGCTAATTAGCCCCTTTTTTAATTCGTTTTAGCCATGTTTTTTATGCGCACGGCGGTCGCCCTGGCGGCGATCCCTGGGGATGTCCTGCGGGATGCCTTTATGCTGTTGGCGACGATCATGGCTCTGACGTTCTTCCAGAGCATCTTCAATTTGCGTTAGCAGTACCTTAGGTGTCTTTACTTCTGTCATCGTTAAATCCGTCTCACTAAGCAGTTAATTCAAGGGTGGATCGC
Organism: Cellvibrio sp. KY-YJ-3; assembly: GCF_008806955.1. NCBI lineage: Bacteria > Pseudomonadati > Pseudomonadota > Gammaproteobacteria > Cellvibrionales > Cellvibrionaceae > Cellvibrio > Cellvibrio sp. KY-YJ-3. The sequence goes on from NZ_CP031727.1 coordinate 890,999, forward strand.
TGTTATTACGACTTCTGTATTATTGTAGACCAGCTTGAAATTCATTTTTGGGATTATGGAAGTTTTCTTATTTCATTTTTTAATAAGAAAAGCCGAATCCTTGCGAATTCGGCTTCGGGAAACCTTAATTTAAATACTATTATAGTATAAATTAAATATCCAGATTAGCCACAGCCAATGCGTTGGTTTCGATAAACTCACGGCGTGGTTCCACGTTATCACCCATTAAACAGGTGAAGATCTGGTCGGCAGCAATAGCGTCCTGAATCGTTACACGCAGCATACGACGAGTTTCCGGATTCATGGTGGTTTCCCACAATTGCTCCGGGTTCATTTCACCCAAGCCTTTATAGCGCTGGATGTTGTAGCCTTTGCGCGATTCTTTCATCAACCATTCCAGGCCTTCCGCAAACTTGAACAACGGTTGCTTACGCTCGCCGCGCTGGATGTAGGCACCCTCTTCGATCAGGTTTTCCAGTTTTTCACCCAAAGACACGATTGAAGCGTACTCACCCGAGGCGAAGAAATCATGAGTGAAGGGGTAAGGTGTGGCAATACCATGAGCGGTGATCTCTACCTGCGGCATAAATAGATGGCGCTCGGTATCTTCACGCACAGTGATGATATAGCGCTGACTACCGGCACGGGCGTCGATACTGAAATGCGCAGCCATCTGGTCACACCATTGTTGCATATGGCCTTGATCTGCCAGGTGCTCAGGGCGGACTGCCGGTAAGTAGATCATCTTTTCCAGCACATCGGCAGGATACAGGCGCGACAAGCGATCAATAGTCGCCATCACCTTGCGGTATTCATACACCAGCTTCTCCAGCGCTTCACCGGCAATGGGTGGGGCACTGGGGTTGACGTGGAGACTTGCATCTTCCAGCGCCGCCTGGGTGAGGAATTCTGTCATAGCCGCTTCGTCTTTCAGGTATTGCTCCTGTTTGCCTTTGGCGATTTTGTACAGCGGTGGCTGGGCGATGTAGATATGACCGCGTTCAATCAGCTCGCGCATTTGGCGGAAGAAGAAGGTCAACAATAAGGTGCGGATGTGGGAACCGTCCACGTCAGCATCCGTCATGATAATGATGCTGTGGTAACGCAGTTTTTCCGGGTTGTAATCCTCTTTACCAATACCGCAACCGAGTGCAGTAATCAGGGTGCCGACTTCGGCACTCGATAACATCTTGTCGAAACGGGCTTTTTCCACGTTGAGGATTTTGCCCTTAAGCGGCAGAATCGCCTGGGTTTTACGCGCACGGCCTTGTTTGGCAGAGCCGCCCGCAGAATCACCCTCTACCAGGTAGAGTTCAGATAACGCCGGGTCTTTTTCCTGGCAATCGGCCAGCTTGCCGGGCAAGCCAGCGATATCCAATGCACCTTTACGGCGGGTCATTTCACGGGCTTTTCGCGCGGCTTCACGGGCGCGCGCAGCATCAATCATCTTGCCCACAATGGCTTTGGCTTCTTGCGGGTTTTCCAACAAGTAAGCGCCAAAGTGTTCGTTCATTTCCTGTTCTACGGCGGTTTTCACCTCGGAGGACACGAGTTTGTCTTTGGTTTGGCTGGAAAATTTAGGATCAGGCACTTTTACCGAGATAATCGCAGTCAGGCCTTCACGAGCATCGTCACCGGTAGTGGCCACTTTAGCGTTTTTGGCGATGCCTTCTTTCTCGATATAGGTATTCAAACCACGGGTAAGCGCCGCACGGAAACCCGCCAAGTGAGTACCACCATCACGTTGCGGGATATTATTGGTGTAGCAGAACAGGTTTTCCTGGAAAGAATCGTTCCACTGCAGCGCCACTTCTACGCCAATACCATCGTCACGTTTAAGTGAAACGAAGTGCACCATCTTATTAATGGTGGTTTTGTTCTTATTCAGATGGTCTACAAACGCACGCAAACCACCTTCGTATTGATATACCTCTTCCTTACCGCTGCGCTCGTCTTTCAGCACAATGCGCACACCGGAGTTCAGGAACGAGAGTTCGCGCAGGCGTTTGGCCAGCAATTCAAAGTGGAATTCGATATTGGTAAAAGTTTCAGCGGAAGGTTTAAAGTGAATTTCAGTACCAGTAGTCGCTGAATCACCTACTACTTTCAATGCTTCATCGGGTACACCATGGCGATAAATCTGCTCATGGATTTTACCGCCACGGCGAATAGTCAGCTTTAACCATTCAGAGAGAGCGTTAACTACCGATACGCCCACACCATGCAAACCACCAGAAACCTTATAGGTGTTGTCGTCAAATTTACCGCCCGCATGGAGCACGGTCATAATTACTTCGGCAGCAGAGACACCCTCTTCATGCATTTCGGTAGGGATACCGCGACCATTGTCAGAGACAGAGACAGTTTCGTCAGGGTGAATAATGACACGTACTTCATCACAGTGACCGGCAAGCGCCTCATCGATAGAGTTATCCACGACTTCAAACACCATATGATGCAAGCCTGAACCATCATCAGTGTCACCAATGTACATCCCTGGGCGCTTACGCACCGCATCCAGGCCCTTGAGGACCTTAATACTGGACGAGTCGTAAACATTCTCTTCTGACATAGCATTTCTCCGCTTTTTTGTTCAGTAGCGATCAGCAACAGGCTGATGACTTATTCATTCAATCCAGAAACCAGAACTTCACTGATTTCTTTTACCCTTCCCTGTTCCACGTGGAACATTTTAGGGATTAGGTTTTCTATATCACGCCAACTGGATAAAAGTGCTTCCTGTTCAACACCAGTGATAAAAATCTGGGTTTGCATCGCATGAAGCCAATGCACCAACAGTTTGCGATGTTTTTCATCCAACTCAGCCGGTAAATCATCCACGAGATAAATAGACTTACGCCCTGTCATACGGCTAAACACATAACCTTGGGCGATCTTTAATGCACAGACCAGTAACTTTTGTTGGCCACGAGATAGCAATTCAGCTGCGTCTTGACCATTCACCGTTATTTTTAAATCTGCCCTGTGGCTTCCCATCTGGGTATACCCCAGACGCTGATCCCGTTCAAAACCCTCGGCGAGTATATCGCTATAGTCTCGCTCTTTATCCCAGCCGCGATAATAACTGAGCTTGATGCCCTCCACCTTAACAAACTCATGCAGCAGCTCGGAAAGGTTAGATTCAAACTCCGCCATGCAGGCAGTACGTAACTCATGTATTTTTTCAGTGAGAATGACTAATTCCTGATCCCAACTGGCTAATTCAAAGCGGTCTATTCTATCACGCCGCAACAGGCTATTGCGGTGTTTGAGGCAACGTTGAATAGCCTTCCATGCGGGATAGAATTGAGGTTCCACGTGGAACACCAACCAATCGATAAACTGTCGACGAACCTTGGGGCTGCCTTCCAATAATAAAAAAGTATCGGAATTAATAACTTGAACAGGCAGATAAGCCGCAAGGTCAGCTGCAGAGGAAACAATCGCTCCATTGGCTTTGAAGCTGGCTTCGCCATCCATTGAGCGGGTAATACCAATGGGTACCTCTGAATGGTCATCGGTATGCACACGACCAAACACGGTAAAGGCTTGTTGTTGATGGCGGATTAGGGGTTTGTGTTTATGGCTACGGAAAGATCGACCTAAAGCCAAGAGGTTTATAGCTTCCAGAATACTAGTTTTACCCGAGCCGTTTTCACCAAAGATGAGATTCACCTGCGCCGAGGGAAGGATATCAACCCCTTCAAGATTGCGCAGGTTTTGAATAAAAAGACGTTTGAGGGTCATATGACCGGCAGGAATGGCTTATACCAATGGCCTCTCTTAGAGGCGCATTGGCATAACAACATAGAGAGAGTCGCTGTTTTCCGGCTCTTCCAGCAATGCACTGGAGTTAGCATCCGACAGAGTAATTTTCACATTTTCGTTACTGATCACATTGGTCACATCTTGCAAGTAGCTCACATTGAAGCCTACTTCCAGAGAATCACCGGTGTAATCCACAGTCACTTGCTCTTCTGCTTCTTCCTGCTCGGGGTTATTGGCGACTATGGTCAAGCTGCCATCAGACAATAGCAAACGCACACCACGGTACTTTTCGTTGGATAAAATCGCGGTGCGAGCAAAGGCTTGTTTCAACTCCAGGCGCGAACCTATCACCACTTTATTACCACCGCGCGGTAATACGCGCTCATATTCGGGGAATTTGCCATCCACCAGTTTAGAGGTGAAGGTATAGTCCATCGAGGTCACACGGATATGATTGGCACTGAGTACGACTTCAACTTGGGCAGAAGAGTCATCGAGCAAGCGGGATAATTCCAGTACGCCTTTGCGCGGCAAAATAGCCTGCACAACTTCATTGGCATTAACCGCTACTGCACGTGTACACATAGCCATACGGTGACCATCGGTGGCGACAACACGCAGTTGATCCTGACGCACTTCCCACAACATACCATTCAAGTAGTAGCGAACATCTTGCTGGGCCATGGCAAAGGCGGTGCGTTCGATCAAGCGTTTTACTTCTTGTTGTGCACAACTGAAACGCAGATTACCGGGGGCATCTTCCACATTCGGGAAATCACCAGCTGGCAAGGTCGACAAGGTGAAACGGCTACGGCCGGATTTCACCAGAATACGGTTATCTTCCAGGGTAAATTCGATATTGCTGCCATCCGGCAAGGAACGACAAATATCTACTAGCTTGCGCGCCGGTACGGTGATCTCACCGGATTGGCCTGCTTGCTCGAGGGTGATGCGGCCTACAATTTCCACTTCCAAATCCGTACCGGTCAACGACAATTGATCGCCATTTAATTGAATCAATACGTTCGACAATACCGGCAGCGTTTGACGACGCTCCACCACACCAGCTACCAGTTGTAAGGGTTTCAGCAAGGCTTCGCGAGATACGGCAAATTTCATGTGATGGTCTCTTTGGTAATCTTCCGGGACTTATTTAGGTTTTATCTCAGTGTGCAACAAAGAATGTAATTATCTATTAACAATAAAATCAGGTAGTTAGAGAGCGTAACAAGTTTTTCATATCCTCGCGGATATCTGCTGTCTCTTCCTGCAATTCTTTAATTTTTCGACAAGCATGCAAAACAGTTGTATGGTCGCGACCACCAAAGGCTTCGCCTATTTCCGGCAAACTGTGGTTGGTCAACTCTTTCGCCAAAGCCATAGCCACCTGACGCGGACGCGCCACTGAACGACTGCGACGCTTGGAAATCATATCGTTCATTTTGATTTTGTAGTATTCACATACAACCCGCTGGATATTGTCGATACCGACTTGTTTATCCTGCAAGGCTAATAAATCTTTCAGGGCTTCACGCACCAGCTCAACATCAATTGCCCGACCGGTAAAATTGGCGCTGGCAATCACCCGCTTGAGTGCACCTTCCAAATCACGGACATTGGCGCGAATGCGTTGGGCGATAAAGAAGGCTGCTTCGTGCGGCAGGTCAATATTCACCTGCTCCGCTTTTTTCATCAAAATCGCAACCCGGGTTTCCAACTCCGGCGGCTCAACCGCCACGGTTAAACCCCAACCGAAGCGCGACTTGAGCCGCTCCTCAAGACCATTAATTTCTTTGGGGAAGCGGTCACAGGTGAGGATAATCTGACGACCACCTTCGAGCAATGAATTAAAGGTGTGAAAGAATTCTTCTTGTGAACGCTCTTTACCAGCGAAAAATTGGATGTCGTCAATTAAGAGTGCATCCATGGAACGATAGTAGCGTTTGAAATCATTGATCGCATTCAGTTGCAGCGCTTTAACCATATCAGCCACAAAACGTTCGGAATGCAGGTAAACCACTTTAGCGTTGGGGTTCTTGGCAACCATGGCATTGCCCACGGCTTGCATCAAGTGAGTTTTCCCCAAGCCCACACCACCATAAATAAACAAAGGGTTGTAAGCGCCGCCTGGGTTTTCTGCCACTTGTCGTGCGGCGGCTAGACCCAACTGGTTGGACTTGCCTTCCACAAAAGTCGCAAAAGTCGAACCGGCATTTAAATAATTACTGTGTTTAAGCCCACCCTCTACCTCTATATCGGCTGCAGCGCGGCCGGGGGTATCGCGGCTGGGAATATCAACTTGCGGCTCTTCGACAACAGCCGCCGCGTTAACTTCATAATCACTACTTTTAGCAACAAAGTTTGCAGATTTTGGCGAAGATGAATAGGTAGAAACTGCTCGAGGTTCATCATTAGCCGGAACAAAAGATAAATTATCAGTCACCGATGACCCTTGGGTGACAAATGCCGCAGACGCGGCGGCTGGAGTCTGGCGCTCAAAACGATTGCTCGCCACGGGTGGCGCCTGAAATCCGGCGGCAGGACGCGGAGCAACACCAACCGCTACTTGTAGATTGGCGTCCTGATGATAGTGCCCGGCCAGCTCGCGAATACGGTTAAGAAATTTATCTGCCACCCAATCGCAAATAAAACGATTGGGCGCTAACAAGCGCAACTCGGAAGGTGCTGCTGATTCATCAATCTGCAGTGGCCGAATCCAGGTATTGAATTGCTGCGATGGCAACTCATCCTGCAAGCTGGCGGCACATAGTTTCCAAATCGACTGCAGCAAAACAAAAACTCCCGAAACGCGACAAGCGTTAGTTGATTATTAAAAGAGAGGTAAACGGCAACAAGACGGCCAGAAGCTTCCACAGGGGAAACCCGCTGAACAATGACAAACCCAAGTGATAAATGAAACGGCTGGCGAACAATTTATACAAGGGGTAGCAAGTCTACTCTCGCCCCCTGAAGTTATCCACAGTAAAAGCCAAAATAAATTCAATAGATTGAAACTTAGCCATTAAAATTCAACCAGTTACACAACAATAAGAAAGCGAGGGGAAATCATTTAAAATCCTTTAAAACCACAAAAACTGTGGATAAACCTGTGCACAAACCATGAATAAAATGAGGACAACGAGGTACAAGGTGTATATAAGAAGAATTGGTGGCTTTTGTAGATTATTTGCACAAAATTATTTGCTTTAGCGATTGGCTTTCATTAGAATCCCGCCTCTTTTCGCACACCGTGTGAATTAACTCAGGATTTTTAACAGGTTTATCATGAAAAGAACTTTCCAACCCAGCAATCTGAAGCGTGTTCGCAATCACGGTTTCCGTGCTCGTATGGCTACTAAAAGTGGTCGTGCTGTTTTAGCTCGTCGTCGCGCCAAAGGCCGTGCTGAGCTGACTCGCGTTTAATTACGCCGCTTTTTGGTTCACTAGCAGTTTGTTGAAATTCGTTATTGGCAGATGTGGGATAAAAGTAGTCGATGACGGTCATTCCTAGACTATTTTTAGCGCATATATGCCAGCCGAAATAGAATTTCAACAGCCTGCTAGCTCGAATCACTCCCGAGACAATTTCTGTTTTGGTAAATCCCTTCGTTTACTTTGCGCCGCTGATTTTAAACCCGTTTTTGATAATGCCCCGCTGCGTGCCTCCCACCAGAATTTTCTGATTCTTGCCCGTTTCAACCAGCTACCCAACGCCCGGCTCGGCTTGGTGATGGCGAAAAAACATATTCGCCATGCAGTGGAACGCAATCGCATCAAGCGCTTGGTACGTGAAAACTTTCGCCTGCAACAACAGGCGTTTGTTGGTGTGGATATGATAGTGCTGTCGCGCAATGGCTTGGATAAATTGTCGAATAGCGAATTTACCCAACAACTTAATCAACAATGGCAGCGAATTTTCAAAAAAATGCGCCATCATCGGTTAACATCGCAAACGCAAACTTCACCGGCAACAAAGGTGGAGCCACAGCAGGTAAACGCAGATGTTAAAACGGTTGATCACTAAGCTAAATCAGGGTCTGGTATACATAGCCGTGAAGTTACTCCACGGCTATCGCTACTTGCTTAGCCCCTGGATCGGTAATCAATGCCGGTTTTACCCGAGCTGCTCCCATTACTCGGAAGAGGCAATAATCAAGCACGGATTTTTAACAGGGACTTATCTAACCCTGCGTCGCCTACTAAAATGCCACCCCTGGCATGCAGGCGGCCTGGATCCGGTGCCCGTGGTTAACAAAACCTGTTGTTCTTCTACCCATTCACACACTACTGATGGCAGTCATTAAGATGGATTGGCAAAAAAACCTATTAATAGCGGCAATTCTCGCTACTTTATTGATGTTGGTTATCCGCTGGAACGAATTCCAGGAACAGCTTCCTGCACCGGTAGCAGTTGCATCACAAAATTCTTCTCCTGCGGCGACACCAACAGGTGCCGTACCTTCAGCGACCAGCGAAATCCCTGTCGCTGCAGGTGATGTGAGTGAGGCTAAAAAAGTTGAGTTGGCGACAGCGAAACTCATCAGCGTAAAAACCGACAGCTTTGATCTGGTGATTAACCCCTTGGGTGGCGATATCACACAACTAGCCCTGCCACGCCATTTTTTGAAACTGGATAAACCGGACCAACCTTTTGTCCTGCTCGACAATCGTGACAACCATACCTATCTGGCACAAAGCGGTTTGATCGGCCTGAACGGTACCGATACTGCCCAAGGTCGCCCACTGTTTAGCTCTGAACAGCAAGAATACCAACTGGCAGAAGGGCAAGATCAACTACAAGTTGATTTGGTGTTACAACAAGGCGAGGTAAAAATCACCAAGCGCTTTACCTTTACCCGCGGTGATTATTTGATCAAAGTGGATTATCTGATCGATAACCAAAGCACCAATACCTGGTCAGCCCAGCTCTACGGTCAAATCAAGCGCGACAGTCAAAACTTTGTCAAAGTCAGCGCGCTGGAAATGAACCCCTACCTGGGCGCGGCTATCACCACTGCCGATGAGAAATACAAAAAAGTCACCTTTGACGATATGACCGAAAAAGAAGAGAAGGTCAGTGTTCAAGGTGGTTGGGTCGCTATGGTGCAACATTATTTTGTCAGCGCGTGGATTCCGGATGCCACCAGTACCAATAGCTACCATTTGCGTAAATTGGGTAATACCGATCTTTATTTGATGGGTTTCACCGGCAAAGTTAACGAAGTCGCACCAGGTAGCCAAGGTGTTATCAGTGCCAACTTCTATGCCGGTCCCAAAGATACTGAACGTTTGGAGCAAATCTCCCCTTACCTCGACCTGACCGTAGACTACGGCTGGCTGTGGTGGGTAGCAAAACCGCTGTTTTGGGTGTTGAAGTTTATCCACAACCTGGTAGGTAACTGGGGCTTGGCAATTATCGGCCTGACTCTCTGTGTCAAACTGCTGTTCTTCAAACTTTCCGCAACCAGCTATAAATCTATGGCGAAAATGCGTAAGTTAGCGCCGAAAATGGCAGAAATGAAAGAGCGCTATGGCGATGACCGCCAGAAGTTCTCGCAAGAAATGATGAAAATGTACAAAACCGAAAAGGTAAATCCTTTTGGTGGCTGTCTGCCGCTGCTGATTCAAATGCCGGTATTCCTTGCGCTTTACTACGTATTGATGGAATCGGTTGAGTTGCGTCACTCGCCTTTCTTCGGCTGGATTCTCGATCTGTCGGTTAAAGACCCTTACTTTGTGTTGCCGATTATTTACGGTATCACCATGTATTTTATGCAGAAGCTCAATCCGCAACCGACTGACCCTATGCAGGCGCGCATTATGCAAATGCTGCCGTTGGTATTCACTTTTATGTTCCTCTGGTTCCCGGCCGGTCTCGTACTTTACTGGGTAACTAACAATAGCCTGTCGATTTTGCAGCAGTACATCATCACCAAACAAATCGACGCAGAACCTTCTCACAAGTAAGCCGCACTATGATCATTTCCGACACCATCGCCGCCATAGCTACCGCCACTGGCCGTGGTGGTGTCGGCATAGTCCGCGTCTCCGGCCCAAAAGCCAAACAAGTCGCTGAACAACTTCTCACTGTTTCGCTCCAGCCGCGCCACGCCCATTATTGCGATTTCACCAGCCACCAAGGTGAGGTACTCGATCAGGGCATAGCGTTATTTTTCCCCGGCCCCAACTCCTTTACCGGTGAAGATGTACTTGAACTTCAGGGTCACGGCGGCCCGGTAATTCTGGATTTACTGCTGCGCGAAATCACCCAGTTGGGTATCCGCCTCGCCCGCCCCGGAGAGTTTTCCGAACGCGCCTTTTTAAATGACAAACTCGACCTCGCACAAGCCGAAGCTATTGCCGATTTAATCGACGCCACTACTGAACAGGCGGCGCGCAACGCCCTGCACTCACTGCAAGGCGTCTTCTCCAAACGCATCAACGAGTTGGTGGAAGCACTGATTCACTTGCGGATTTACGTGGAGGCTTCAATCGACTTCCCCGAAGAAGAAATCGACTTTTTAAGCGATGGCAAGGTGGCACGGGATCTGGATGGCATCATTGGCAAATTAGCCAGTGTATTTAAAGAGGCAAAACAAGGTGCGTTAGTGCGCGATGGTATGCGTGTGGTTATCGCCGGTCGCCCCAACGCGGGTAAATCCAGCCTGCTCAATGCGCTTAGCGGACGTGAATCCGCAATTGTCACCAGTATTGAAGGCACCACCCGCGATGTGCTGCGCGAGCATATCCATATTGATGGTATGCCACTGCATATCATCGACACTGCAGGCTTGCGCGAAAGTCCGGATGAGGTCGAACAAATAGGCATCCAGCGCGCCTGGCAAGAAATCCAACAGGCCGATCGAGTCCTGTTATTGATCGACAGCCGTGAAACCACGCTGACCAATCCCCATCAGATCTGGCCGGAATTTGTCGATCAACTGCCAGATCCGAGCAAAATCACCCTGGTGCGCAACAAAATTGATTTGAGTGGTGAAACCGCTGGCTTATTTGAAACTGATGCTGCTACTTATATAGGTATTAGCGCTGCCACGGGTGCAGGTGTAGATTCACTGAAACACCATTTGAAAAATATTATGGGTTTTAGCGACAGCGGCGAAAGTGGTTTTACTGCCCGCCGCCGTCATTTAGATGCTTTGGCGCGCGCTGAGAATTTCCTCGCCTCGGGCAAAGCCCAATTACAAGGCTACGCTGCCGGTGAACTGCTCGCGGAAGATCTGCGTCAGGCACAAAATGCGCTGGGAGAAATCACTGGTGAATTTACCCCTGATGACCTCTTGGGGCGCATTTTCAGCAGTTTTTGTATCGGCAAATAACTCATCACCCTCTATCCCCCTTCTCAAGAGGCGCTTGAATTAAGCGCCTCTTTCTCCAGCAATTCTATTTTTACTGCTACAGCTTCCGCCTCTTCTGTTAATTCAGAGTAGCGACGTATATCGCCATTGCGCTGGGCTTGCATAGCTGCCTCCAATAAAACCAGATATTGCTTCCTAAGGGTCTTGAGTGGATTGGGCTTCAAAAAACCAAACATGGCTGCTCCGCATCGGTGATAGGTTTGGGATATTGTCCTGACTTGTACCTTAAAAGCCGATACCGGGATCACTGGTGCAACAATAATAAAAACTGACTAAAGACCGCAAACCTTCCAGTAAAAGACACCTTTATTCAAGCTTATCATCATGTTTTTCCACACGCTTACACAGCTTATCCACAGTTGAATCGAGTTTTATCGTCTAAATGTTTGTTTTTAATACTATTTCGATTACTCAAACAAGCCTGTGTGTACAAACCTGTGAGTCATGGCGACAAAAGCTGGGCAGGTTTTTGGGGATAAGTGGTAATTTTCCGGATGACTGTATAACCAAGGCTTTTATATCCAGCTTTCGAGCAGCTTAAGACCAGCTTGCGCGATGTTTTTCCAGTCCCTTATCATTCAATTAACCTATTGAAAAACAATAACTATTTTGCCTTATCCACAGAAATATAGCGCTACATATATAACTACATCTTTTAAATACCTAAATAACAATACATATATTCATTTCATAAAATATTTTCCTTTGTTGTAACGCGAGCTGTTTTTTTGAATAAGTATCTGTTCGGATGAAGTTCAGAGTTTTCTCTGAGACACGCCGGACTTTTTCCTACAGGCGAAGCGTCCATGGGGGCTTGTCTTCCACATCCCTGTCTTAGAGGAAACTCCAAATTTTCTCTTCAACTAACGTGGGGCTAAAAAAGCATTGATTAATCCCTGTACAAGTTTTGTGCAAACCGCTGACAAGCCCTATAATGTCGCCCCTTTTGTCCCTCGCCTGTCTAAGGTATTAGTACGCAGCCCGGCTGCAAGGTAGTAAGCGATGATTTTCCCGGATCGTTTTGATGTGATTGTGATTGGCGGCGGCCATGCCGGTACTGAGGCTTGCTTAGCTTCCGCGCGTATGGGCTGTAAGACTTTGCTGCTGTCGCACAACATCGAAACCCTCGGCCAAATGTCTTGTAACCCGGCCATTGGCGGGATTGGCAAAAGCCATCTGGTAAAAGAAATCGATGCCATGGGCGGTGCTATGGCACTCGCAACAGACAAAGGCGGCATCCAATTCCGTGTATTGAATGCGCGCAAAGGCCCTGCCGTGCGCGCGACCCGTGCCCAGGCCGACCGCATCCTCTACAAAGCGGCGATCCGTGAAACCCTGGAAAATCAAGAAAACCTCTGGATTTTCCAACAAGCCGCTGACGACCTGATTGTGGAAAACGATCAAGTGCGCGGTGTGGTTACGCAGATGGGCCTGAAATTTATGGCCAATCAAGTTGTCTTGACTGCTGGTACATTCCTTGGTGGTTTGATCCACATAGGTATGCAAAATTATTCTGGTGGCCGCGCGGGTGATCCGCCGTCGATTGCACTTTCAAAACGCCTGCGTGAATTGCCGCTGCGCGTTGATCGTTTAAAAACCGGTACGCCGCCGCGTGTTGATGCGCGTACCGTCGATTTGGCTGTGCTGGAAAAACAGTATGGTGATGAGCCGCGTCCGGTGATGTCGGTGATGGGCAGCCGCGCCATGCAACCGCGCCAAATTTGTTGTTACATAACCCACACCAATGAAAAAACCCACGATGTGATTCGTCGCAACCTCGATCGCTCACCCATGTATTCGGGTGTGATTGAAGGCATCGGCCCGCGCTACTGCCCGTCGATCGAAGATAAAATTCACCGCTTCGCGGATAAGGATTCACACCAGGTATTTATCGAGCCAGAAGGTTTGACTACCCACGAGCTTTATCCAAATGGAATTTCCACCAGCTTGCCGTTTGATGTGCAGTTGGAAATCGTGCGCTCGATGAAAGGTTTTGAGAACGCACATATCCTGCGTCCGGGTTACGCGATTGAATACGATTATTTCAATCCGCAAGATTTGCAGCACAGTCTGGAAACCAAAGTGATCGGCGGTTTATTTTTCGCTGGCCAGATCAACGGCACCACCGGTTACGAAGAAGCGGGTGCGCAAGGTCTACTCGCCGGAATAAACGCTGCGCTGCGCGCGCAAGAAAAAGCAGCCTGGTGTCCAACTCGCGATCAAGCTTATGTAGGTGTATTGGTTGACGACTTGATCACACTTGGCACCAAAGAACCCTACCGCATGTTTACCAGCCGCGCCGAATATCGGTTATTGCTACGTGAAGACAATGCCGATTTGCGCCTCACCGAAAAAGCACGCGAATTTGGTTTGATCAGCGATGCCCAGTGGAAAATTTTCTGCGATAAGCGCGAGCAGATTGCACTTGAACAAGAGCGTTTGCGTTCCACCTGGATTCAAGCCGGTTCTGCAGAAGCAGAACAAGTGGAACAAAAAATCCAGACCAAACTCACGCGCGAATACAGTTTGATGGATTTGCTGCGTCGCCCGGAATTGAGCTACAGCGATATCGCCTCACTCAAGGGTGAAGCTATCGCCAATGAAGCGGCGGCCGAACAAGTTGAGATTGAGGCAAAATATTCCGGCTATATCGAACGTCAGCAAGAAGATGTGGATCGTTTGCGTGCCTATGAAAATACCATTATCCCGGATGACTTTGATTATTCGGTGGTTGATGGTTTATCCAACGAGGTCAAACAAAAATTGACCGCTGCGCGGCCGCAAACCCTGGCGCGCGCGGCGCGCATTTCCGGTATTACCCCGGCAGCGATTTCATTAGTGCTGATTTATTTGAAAAAACGCGGTGTGTTAAAACGCCTGCAAGAAGATGCACCTGAACAACAGGCGTCTTAATTTCTAAAAATTGATGGGTATTGCTTGCGCTCCATCAATCCTACAAAACAAATTTTTTAAAGAGTGACGAGTGACTGATTTAAACGCTGAATTACGCGCGCAATTGTTGCGCGGTGCTACTGAAATGTCGGTGGCGCTCAACGAAACACAAATTGAAAAATTGTTGGCCTACGTACGCGAATTTGAAAAGTGGAACAAAGCCTATAATCTTTCAGCGGTGCGCGATATTCGTCAAATGGTGGCGCGTCATTTGTTGGATAGTTTAAGTGTGGTGCCTTGGTTTACCGCCAATAAAAAATTTTCCGCTGCGCGGGTAATTGATGTTGGCACCGGTGGCGGCCTGCCGGGAATTCCATTGGCGATTATGTTTCCGGAACAACAATTTACCCTGCTCGATAGCAATGGTAAAAAAACCCGCTTTTTATTCCATGTAAAAACCTTGCTTGGTTTAAGCAATGTCAGTGTGGAAAATCGCCGCGTGGAAGAATTTAAACCCGAGCAAAAATTCGATGTGGTGATTAGTCGCGCCTTTGCCAGTTTGCAAGATATGACCGATGGTTGCACACACTTGCTAGTCGATAAGGGATTTTTTTTGGCGATGAAAGGCCTGTTTCCACAAGATGAGTTGGCGCCCATCGCCGATAAAATTGCATTAATCGAAAGTGTCAAACTGTTGGTTGCTGAAACAGATGGCGAACGCCATTTGTTAGTATTGCAGCCGCAACAATAAAAATTGCCAACCACGCTGTGGTTATAGGATTTTCACTTGACCAAGATATACGCCATTGCCAATCAAAAAGGTGGAGTTGGTAAAACGACCACCTGTGTGAATTTAGCTGCATCACTGGTAGCAACCAAAAAGCGTGTCTTGCTGGTGGATCTCGACCCACAGGGCAATGCCACTATGGGCAGTGGTGTCAATAAAAACGAAGTGGAATTATCCATTTACGATGTACTGACCGAGCGCGAGTCGATTAATAACTGTTTGGTTTTATCCGAGAGCGGTAAGTATCAGGTGTTACCTGCCAACGGCGATTTAACGGCGGCCGAAGTAGAAATGTTAGCGCTCGACAACAAAGAGCGCCGTTTGCAAAATGCATTGAACCAGGTGCGTGAACAATTTGATTACATACTGATCGACTGCCCGCCTTCGCTCAATATGCTTACCCTCAACGCCTTGACCGCCTGCGACGGCGTCATTATTGCCATGCAATGTGAATACTATGCGCTGGAAGGTTTGTCCGCGCTGGTGGGCACCATCAATCAAATTCAAAAACTGCTCAACCCGAATTTAAAAATCGAAGGTTTGCTGCGCACCATGTATGATCCGCGCAATAGTTTGACCAACGATGTATCGGCGCAGTTGCAGCAGCATTTTGGCGATCGTTTGTATCGCACTTGCATTCCACGCAATGTGCGTTTGGCGGAGGCGCCCAGTTTTGGTATGCCAGTATTGGCGTTTGATCGTCAGTCCAAAGGCGCAATTGCGTATTTGGCATTGGCGGGTGAAATTTTGCGGCGCAATGAAAGTAGCGAAAAAACGGCTGCTGCCGCAGAAACTATTTAATAAAATTTTTAACAAGGCGAAAGCAGATGTCGACTAAACGCAAAGGATTAGGAAAAGGTTTGGATGCACTTTTGAGTGCAGGTTTGGGTGTTACCTCACCCGCGCCGGAAATGCCACTTGATCCTGCCGATGTGGATAGCAAACTCGATTACCGCGACGGCAAACTTGCCCATTTACCGGTTGAATTAATTCAGCGCGGTAAATATCAACCGCGCCGCGATATGCACACCGAAGCTCTGGAAGAGTTGGCGGAATCAATTAAAGCCCAGGGTGTGATGCAGCCGATTGTGGTGCGTCCGATTGGTGAAGGTCGCTACGAAATTATCGCCGGTGAGCGTCGCTGGCGTGCGACCCAGATCGCCGGTTTGGATAAAATCCCTGCGGTAATTCGCGATGTGCCCGATGAAGCCGCGATTGCGATGGCGTTGATCGAAAACATCCAGCGCGAAAATCTCAATCCGATCGAAGAAGCGGTTGCGCTGAAACGTTTGCAAGATGAGTTTGAATTGACCCACGCGGAAGTTGCGCAAGCGGTGGGTAAATCGCGCACCACCATCACCAACTTGTTACGTCTGATTGCGTTGAGTGAAGAGGTCAAAACCCTGCTTGAACATGGCGACCTGGAAATGGGCCATGCGCGTGCACTGCTGACACTTGATGATGAAACCCAACGAGCTATTGCACGCCAAATTGTGGCTAAAGGTTTATCGGTACGGCAGACGGAAGCGTTGGTACGTTTGCATCAGGAGGGGAAAAACCCTGACAAAGTAAAACCGGAAGTAGTGGTATCGGCCGATATTCGCCGATTGCAAGATCAGCTTTCAGACACTTTGGGTGCGGGAGTAGAGATCCAACATGGTGCCAAAGGCAAAGGTAAGCTGGTGATTAGCTATAACTCGCTTGACGAATTGGATGGAATTCTCGGGCATATTAAATAAATTCAGTTTTTTACGCGTCGTGTCGGCACCTGTCGCCAAGGTGCCCTTTCCCAATATCTAGTTATGAACTCCAATCTGAAACACTACTTGCAGTTATCGATAAATCGATCAGTAAATTTACAACAAATTTACTAGTCAGTTTTTACCTTTGGTGCTAGCACGAAGGTTGCTGCTGGGGTGCTTAATCACTATAATGCGCCACGTTTGGGCGCACGAAGCATCGATTTGTTACTAATGGTAATAAACGATTCTTTGTGACAGAATGCCGCCGCCAAAAACGGAGGGCTATAAAACCATGTCGCGTTATCTCAAAGGGCGTGACGCTGCTCTTCGAACAATAGCAATCCAGCTGGTGGTTAGTGTGATGATCGGCTTGGCTGGTCTGGCGATCAATAATCCAATCGCGATCGCTTTGTTCACTGGTGGAATTATTTGTGTGATAGCCAATTTATGGCTGGCACTAGTGGCGTTTCGTCCCCCATTGGGCGCGCCAACCCAAAAAATCCTGGCGGCTTTTTACGTCGGTGAGTTGGGAAAGTTTGTTATCACAGCCTTATTATTTTTGCTCGCGTTCAAGCAGATTGCGTTGCTAAAACACGCTCCTTACGCCGCAACTATGATCCTGGCTTATGTGTTGGTTCAGGCAATTGCCTGGCTATATCCACTAGTTCGCAGCGCCGCTGGCCGCAGTTAGTGTGAACCGATTTCAACTTTGGTCATTTGGAACTTAACGATGTCATCCGCCGAACACGCAGAAGCAATCACGTCCTCAGAATATATCAAGCACCACCTTACCAATCTGACCTATGGCAAATTGCCTGACGGTACCTGGGGTTTTGCCCACAGTGGTGATGAAGCAGCACAAATGGGTTTCTGGGCAGTCAATGTCGATACCATGGGCTGGTCTCTGGTACTTGGCATTGTATTTTTCCTGTTGTTTCGCAGTGTGGCGAAAAAAGCGACCAGCGATGTACCAAGTGGTTTCCAAAACGGTATAGAAGCGGTTGTTGAGTTTGTTGATAACAGCGTAAAAGGGATGTTTCCTTATAAAAGCGCTGTTGTTGGTCCCTTGGCGTTAACTATTCTGGTGTGGGTATTCTTTATGAATGCCATGGACTTGATCGCGATCGACTTACTGCCAAAAACTGCAGAGTTGTTTGGTGTTCATGTATTAGGCGCAGATCCTCACTCGGTATTCTTCAAGGTTGTACCATCAACTGATCCCAACATTACTTTGGGTATGGCCGCTACCGTCTTCCTCCTGATTCTTTTCTTCAGTATTCGTGAAAAAGGCATTTTAGGTTTTGCTAAAGAGCTGACTTTACACCCTTTCAGCAGCAGTAACTTTATTGTGCAAACCCTGCTGATTCCGGTAAATCTGGTGCTCGAATTATCTAACCTGATTGCTAAGCCAATATCGCTCGGTCTGCGTTTGTTTGGCAACCTTTACGCCGGTGAAGTAATTTTTATCCTGATTGCAATTATGATCGGCGTAAATCTGGTTCTGGGTGTATTTGGTATGTCACTGCAGATTGTCTGGGCATTGTTCCACATCCTGATCATCGCCTTGCAAGCCTTTATCTTTATGGTACTAACCATTGTATATATGAGCATGGCGTTCCAAACGGATGAGCAGCACTAGTTTTTAATTGTTTTTTGGGTTTTGTTTTTCGTTTTTAATTTTTATCAACTTAAGTAGGAGAAAACACTGTGACTGAAGCAACAGCTTTGATTTATTTGGCAGGTGCACTGGTAATCGGTTTGGGCGCAATCGGCGCTGCAATCGGTGTAGCACTCTTGGGTGGCAAATTTTTGGAAGGCGCTGCACGTCAACCAGAATTACTGCCAATGTTGCGTACCCAGTTCTTCGTAGTGATGGGTCTGGTGGATGCGGTTCCAATGATTGGTGTTGGTATCGGCATGTACATTTTGTTTGCTGTTGTTTAAGTACTGCTCGCCAACAACATTTAATCCCTTTAACAAAGGCATTCAACTGTGAACCTTAATGCAACTTTCATCGGTCAGATAGTGGCGTTTGCCATTTTCATTTACCTGACACAACGCTTTGTGTGGCCACCCATTGTTGCGGCAATGGCAGAGCGCACCAAGCGTATCGCTGATGGGCTCCAGGCTGCAGATAAAGCCGAAAAAGATCTCGAACTGGCCAAAAAGAAAGTGGTTGAGCAACTGACTTCTGCCAAGAAAGAAGCTGCTGCCATTATTGATCAAGCTAACAAGCGCGCTATCGAAGTTGTTGAAGAAGCAAAAGAGAAAGCGCGTGTAGAAGCTGAGCGTATCAAGGCCTCTGCCCAAGCGGAAATTGAACAGGCAACAGCACGCGCGAAAGAAGAATTGCGCAGCAAAGTAGTTGTTCTTGCTCTGGCGGGTGCGGAAAAAATTCTTGAATCTTCTATCGATCAAAATGCTCACAACGAGTTGGTTAATAAACTCGCTGCAGAGCTCTAAGAGAGGTAGACATGGCTGAACTAACCACCTTGGCTAGGCCTTACGCCAAAGCAGCATTTGAATACGCCATCGCTGCGAATAAATTGCAGTCATGGTTTGAAGCTCTGGAAGTTTCAGCCGCCGTTGCAGAACAGGATCAGGTTAAAAAAGCCTTGGCTGTTTCTGGTCTTTCTGCGGCGCAAAAAGCTTCCGTTTTTGTACAAGTGTGTGGTGATCACCTGGATCAGAATCAACAGAATTTCATCCACACCCTTGCGAGCAATAAACGTTTGGCACTCTTGCCGTTTGTGAAAGAGCTGTTTGCCAAAATGAAAGCCCAGCAAGAAAAAACCATCGATGTTGAGGTAACCGCAGCGTTTGAGTTGCCGGTTGACTTGATAAACAAATTGGCTCAAGCACTGAGTGCCAAATTGGATCGTAAAGTCAGTGTTCAGGGTTCGGTAGATAAGAGCCTGCTGGGTGGTGTTGTTATCCACACCGGCGACATGGTGATTGACGGTTCAGTCCGTGGGCGCTTGGCTAAACTCGCCGAAGCAATGAAATCCTAATCTTTGGGGTTGAGGAACAGAGCATGCAGCAACTGAATCCTTCTGAAATCAGTGAAATCATCAAGCAGCGTATTGCTGGTCTTGAGTTTTCAACAGAAGCTCAAAACGAAGGTACTGTCGTTTCCGTAACTGACGGTATTATTCGCATTCATGGTCTCGCCGATGTTATGTACGGTGAGATGATCGAATTTGAAGGCGGAATCTACGGGATGGCACTGAACCTGGAGCGTGACTCTGTTGGTGCAGTAATTCTCGGCGATTACCGCGGTGTGGCCGAAGGCCAAAAATGTAAGTGTACCAGTCGTATTCTGGAAGTGCCTGTTGGTCCGGAACTGCTGGGTCGCGTAGTAGACGCGCTGGGCAATCCCATCGACGGTAAAGGCCCGCTGAACACCAAAATGACTGATGCGGTTGAAAAAATTGCACCGGGCGTAATTTGGCGTAAGTCAGTTGACCAACCAGTACAAATCGGTTTGAAAGCGATCGATGCCATGGTGCCTATCGGCCGCGGCCAGCGCGAGCTGATCATCGGTGACCGTCAAATCGGTAAAACCGCCATTGCGGTTGATGCGATCATCAACCAAAAAGGTTCTGGTATTAAGTGTATTTATGTGGCGATTGGCCAAAAAGCCTCTTCGGTAGCCAGCGTAGTGCGCAAGCTGGAAGAGAACGGCGCTATGGATCACACCATTGTGATTGCAGCGACTGCTTCTGACCCAGCGTCCATGCAATTCCTGGCCGCATTTGCCGGCTGTACCATGGGTGAATACTTCCGTGATCGCGGTCAAGACGCACTGATCATTTATGATGACTTGACCAAGCAAGCTTGGGCTTACCGTCAAATCTCCCTGTTGTTACGTCGTCCACCTGGCCGTGAAGCCTATCCTGGCGACGTGTTCTATCTGCACTCCCGTCTGCTCGAGCGCGCCTCTCGCGTAAGCGAAGCTTATGTTGAGAAATTCACCAAGGGTGAAGTGACAGGCAAAACTGGTTCCTTGACTGCATTGCCGATCATCGAAACTCAAGCGGGTGACGTGTCTGCATTCGTTCCAACCAACGTGATTTCTATTACCGATGGACAGATTTTCCTTGAATCGTCCATGTTCAACTCGGGCATTCGCCCAGCGATGAACGCCGGTATTTCGGTATCGCGCGTGGGTGGTGCGGCACAAACTAAAGTGGTTAAAAAGCTGTCCGGCGGTATCCGTACCGCGTTGGCACAATACCGCGAATTGGCTGCCTTCTCGCAATTTGCTTCTGATTTGGACGAAGCGACCAAATCACAATTGGAACACGGTCAACGTGTAACTGAATTGATGAAGCAAAAGCAATTTGCGCCGATGAGTGTTGGTCAAATGGCTTTGGTACTTTACGCGGCTAACGAAGGTCATCTCAAAGATATCGACGTGAGCAAGGTGCTTGATTTTGAAGCGGCACTCTTGTCGTTTGCCAGCTCGGAATACGCTGACACTATGGCGCAGATTGATGCCACCGGTGATTGGAATGGCGAGCTCGAAGGCAAATTCAAAGAGTTGATCACCAAGCTGAAAGCAAGCCGCACCTGGTAATTTGGCGGCCATAAAACCGACGATTATCGGTTTTATGGCTCAGCGTCTTAGGCCGTTAACCTGAGTTCGAGAGTATGGCAAGCACTAAAGAAATTCGGACGCAAATTTCGAGCGTCAAAAGCACGCAGAAAATTACCAGCGCGATGGAAATGGTCGCTGCCAGTAAAATGCGTCGTGCGCAAGAGCGTATGCAGTTGGGCAAGCCTTACGCCAACCGTATTCGCGAAGTAGTCGGGCATTTGGCTAACGCTAATCCCGAATACAAACACCTGTTTATGAAAGAGCGCGAAGTCAAACGCGTGGGTTACATTCTGGTGTCCAGTGATCGCGGTCTCTGTGGTGGCTTAAACACTAACCTGTTTAAAGCAGCCATCCGTGATATGAAAGGCTGGAACGATCAGAAAATCGCTATTGATCTGTGTCTTGTCGGCGCCAAAGCGGCACAATTTTTCAGAAGTTTCGGTGGCAATGTTGTTGCTTCCACCCGTGATATCGGCGAAGCCCCGACGGTTTCCGATCTGATCGGTAGTGTGAAGGTGATGCTCGATGCTTTTGAACAAGGCAAGATCGACAAGCTGTATATGGTGAGTAACGATTTTGTGAATACCATGACCCAGTCGCCTAAAGTTCGCCAATTGTTGCCTTTGGTTGCCGAAGAAAATACCAAGTTGAAACATCACTGGGATTATATCTACGAGCCAGATGCCGAGTTCCTGTTGAAGGGTTTGTTGACTCGTTTTATCGAATCACAAGTGTATCAAGCAGTGGTTGAGAACGCCGCCTGTGAACAAGCCGCGCGTATGATTGCAATGAAAAGCGCAACCGACAACGCCGGTGAATTGATTGATAGCTTGAAACTGATTTACAACAAAGCGCGTCAAGCAGCGATTACCCAGGAACTGTCTGAAATTGTGGGTGGTGCGGCAGCGGTTCAGTAAGCTGCCCCGTCCAGACAGGCTAACGATTTTTTGTATTTAAACCTTCAGCCCCTTGAGTTTTATTAAAAGGGATCTGGAATTTCTGGAACAAAGAGGAACCGGAAATGAGTAGCGGACGTATCGTTCAGATTATCGGCGCCGTTATCGATGTGGAATTCCCACGCGATGCAGTGCCTAAAGTTTATGATGCACTGGTTATCACCGATGGCAACCTGACCCTCGAAGTGCAACAGCAATTAGGCGACGGCGTCGTGCGCACTATTGCTCTTGGTTCCTCCGAAGGTTTGCGTCGCGGTTTGGTTGTTACCAATACCAACGAACCGATCAAAGTACCCGTAGGTAAAGAAACCCTCGGTCGTATTATGGATGTTCTGGGTAATCCTATCGACGAGTGCGGCCCTATCGGCGAACAAGAGCGTATGCAAATTCACCGCGCTGCGCCCAAGTACGAAGAACTGGCTGCTTCTGAAGAGTTGCTCGAAACTGGTATCAAAGTAATCGACTTGGTGTGCCCTTTCGCTAAAGGCGGTAAGGTTGGTCTGTTCGGTGGTGCCGGTGTAGGTAAAACCGTAAACATGATGGAACTCATCAACAACATCGCAAAAGAACACAGCGGTTTGTCGGTGTTTGCCGGTGTAGGTGAGCGTACCCGTGAAGGGAACGACTTCTACCACGAGATGAAAGACTCTAACGTAGTCGACAAAGTAGCCATGGTATACGGCCAGATGAACGAGCCGCCCGGCAACCGTTTGCGCGTAGCTTTGACTGGTTTGACCATGGCGGAAAAATTCCGCGATGAAGGTAAAGACGTTCTGTTGTTCGTCGACAATATCTACCGCTACACCCTGGCCGGTACCGAAGTATCTGCACTGCTCGGCCGTATGCCGTCAGCGGTAGGTTACCAGCCAACATTGGCGGAAGAGATGGGCGTTCTGCAAGAGCGTATTACCTCTACCAAAATTGGCTCGATCACCTCTGTACAAGCAGTATACGTACCTGCGGATGACTTGACCGACCCGTCGCCAGCAACCACCTTTGCGCACTTGGATTCAACGGTAGTACTGAGCCGTGATATTGCTGCAAAAGGTATTTACCCGGCGATCGACCCATTGGATTCCACTTCACGTCAGTTGGACCCAATGATCATTGGTCAGGATCACTACAACGTGGCGCGCGGTGTACAAACCGTATTGCAACGTTACAAAGAGCTGAAAGATATTATTGCGATTCTGGGTATGGATGAATTGTCAGAAGAAGACAAACAAACCGTATCCCGTGCACGTAAAATCGAGCGCTTCCTGTCACAACCTTTCCACGTAGCAGAAGTATTTACCGGTTCACCAGGCAAATACGTTCCGCTGAAAGAAACCATTCGTGGTTTCAAAGGTTTGTTGGCAGGTGATTACGACCACTTGCCAGAACAAGCTTTCTACATGGTTGGTTCTATTGACGAAGCTGTAGAAAAAGCAGGCAAACTCAAGTAATCCCTCACCCCGCGCCCGGCGCGGGGTTTGTGTGCTGTTCTGTTTAAGTGCAGTTTATTCAAGTGAAGAGACACTAGTATGGCCATGACTATTCAATGCGATATCGTCAGTGCTGAGCGTGAAATTTTCTCCGGTATTGTGGAGATGGTAATTGCCACCGGTACTCTGGGTGACATAGGTATCGCCTATGGCCACGCGCCCTTGTTGACCGGTATCAATCCTGGCCCAGTGCGTCTTATTAAACAAGGCGGCGCCGAAGAAGTGTTTTTTGTATCCGGCGGCTATTTGGAGGTTCAGCCCTATCATGTAACTGTGCTGGCAGACACTGCTTTGCGCGCCGATGATATGGATGAAGCTGCCGCTCTGGAAGCACAACAATTGGCACAACATCAGCTGTCGGAACAATCCAAAGAGATTGATTTCCAACGTGCTGCCGCCCAATTGGCAGAAGCTGCTGCTCAATTGCGCACCTTGCAAGCGATCAAAAGAAAAGCAGGCAAGTAAGCAGTTGATGAGTTTTACAAAAAGGCGACTTTCGAGTCGCCTTTTTTATTAGAATCTTGCCCTATTCAGACTCTATTGGTTATTCACACTAAAGGACTCCACCATGCTCGATATCCTCGTTCTCGCCGCTGGTAAAGGCACCCGCATGCGTTCCGACTTACCCAAAGTTTTGCACCCGATTGGCGGCAAAGCCTTGGTGCAACATGTGGTGGATACCGCGCGTCAGGTGGGCGGCGAGCAAATTCTGATTATCGTTGGCCACGGTGCGGAAAAAGTCGAAGAAAAAATGGCCGCGCCCGACGTGAAATTTGTATTGCAAGCACAGCAACTTGGCACTGGCCACGCGGTGCAACAAGCCCTGCCCCAACTTAGAAATGATGCAACCGTATTAATCCTCTATGGCGATGTACCGCTGACCCGCGCTGAAACCCTGCAAAAACTTATCGCTGGCGTGAATGAAACCCAAATGGGTTTGCTCACCGTAAATATGCAAGACCCAACCGGCTACGGTCGAATTGTGCGCGATAATTCCGGTGCAGTGATTGCGATTGTCGAGCATAAAGACGCGAGCGACGCGCAGAAAAAAATCGCCGAGATTAATACCGGCATCATGGCTGTAAAAGCTTCGCACTTACAAAAATGGTTGCCGCAATTAAAAAATAATAACGCACAAGGCGAGTTTTACCTGACCGATATTATCGCTATGGCCAAAGCCGATGGTGTTGCGATCCATGTTGAGCAACCCAACGCCGTTGAAGAAGTGGAGGGTATTAACAATCGTCAGCAACAAGCGGCGCTTGAACGCTTTTATCAACAACAAAAAGCGAATGAATTGATGGTGGCGGGTGTCACTTTACTCGATCCTTCGCGCATCGATATTCGCGGCAATATAATTGTTGGTCGCGATGTGGTTATCGATGTGAACTGCGTTTTTGAAGGCGATGTTGTCTTGGGTGATGGTGTAGTCATTGAGCCCAACTGCGTGATTATCAATAGCAAAATTGGTGCGGGAACCCACATCAAAGCGTTCAGCCATATTGAAGAAGCGGTGATGGCAGCCAACTGCGATATCGGCCCTTACGCGCGGTTGCGCCTGGGCACTGATCTAGCTGATGAAGTCAAAATTGGCAACTTTGTCGAGACTAAAAAAGCCGTGATCGCCAAGGGCAGCAAAGTGAATCACCTGAGTTATATCGGCGATGCCAAGGTCGGCAGCAAGGTGAATGTGGGCGCGGGAACTATCACCTGCAATTACGATGGTGTAAATAAATTCAAAACCGAAATTGGTGATAACGCCTTTATTGGTTCTAACTCGGCGCTGGTCGCGCCGGTAAAAATTGGCCCGGGTGCCACTGTTGGTGCAGGGTCGATTATCACCAAAGATGTTGAAGCTGCAGAGCTGGCAATTGCACGCAGCAAGCAGCGCAATATTCAGGGTTGGGAACGGCCAACAAAAAAATAAATCAAAAGACAAAAAATGAAACGAGGCCAAGTGCCTCGTTTTTTATGGAATCTATCTTGTGTTTTTATGGAGAGCCACATGTACATGAGAGTAAGTACCAAACTCTGGCTGGCATTTGTCGGCACCATAGCGCTATGTGTATTGGCGCTTTATCTGTTGTTGCATAACAGTTTGCGCCAAGGATTTTTGGATTACACCTCAAAGCAATCCGTGCAACGGTTAGAAATATTGCGCAGTGCACTTTCAAATGTTTATCGCGAAGAAGGTTCCTTTGATGCACTTGAGGCCAATCCATCGCGCTGGCTCAATTTAAAAGAAATTATTTTTGCAGAAAGCGATTCCCTGTTTGATGGCCTGCCGCCAGCGCAACGCGTTGGGGAAAATGCGCCACGCGCCTATTATCGCGAGTTCGTCAGCAGTATCAGTTTGCATGACGCGGATAAAAAACTATTGCTGGGTGTTAACAAACCCAACCAAACATTGGATTGGATTCCAGTGACCAATGCAAACCACCTGGTTGGTTTTATCGGCTTTGTAAAACCCACTGTTGTGAGTAGGCAGCAAGACCAAAATTTTATCCAGCACCAGTTTAAAATCTTCAGCATTATCAGTTTATTTGTGTTGGTGATTGCGACGATTGTTGCAACCCTACTGGCGCGACGAATCAGCCAGCCGTTGACTACCCTCGCTCAAAAAGCCCATGCATTGGCGTCTGGCGATTATTCTCAAACAATTCCGGTTACTAGCCAGGATGAAATCGGCCAACTCTGCAATAGTTTTAATCAGCTCAGTGAAGCGCTGGCGGCAAACCAACAATCGCGTGCACTTTGGGTTGCCGATATTTCCCATGAGATGCGCACACCGCTTTCTGTGCTCAAAGTGCAAATAGAAGCGATGCAGGATGGAATTCGACCCGCTAGTTATGAAAACCTTGCATTGCTCTATGAAAAAATTCTAGGGTTGAGCAATTTGATCGATGATTTATTTGAACTGTCATTGTCTGACGTGGGCGCGCTTAGCTACAACAAAAAAACTATTTCTTTCGCACCTTTGGTCAAAACCTGCCTTAAACATTTTCAAGTGAAAGCGCAAGCGGCGGATTTAACGTTAAAAGACAATATCGATGTAACTCAGGACTACTCAATAGTCGCTGATAGCGACCGACTGCAACAGTTATTCAGCAACTTGTTGGAAAACTCCATACGCTACACCGATGCGGGCGGTGAGATCCAAGTGGACATCAGCACCAGCGATACGAAAGTTTTCATCACTATTGATGACAGTGCGCCCGGCGTGGCACCTGAGCAATATGACAAAATTTTTGAGCGACTTTTCCGGTTGGAAAATTCACGCAGTCGCGCAACGGGCGGCGCGGGCTTGGGATTGGCGATTTGTAGAAATATCGTCAATGCACACCAAGGCAAAATAACAGCGGGCACCTCGGTTTTGGGTGGATTGCAAATTTGCATCGAGTTACCCAAAGCACAACAATAAATATCCATCGCGTTTATTAAGGACATAAAGATGCAACCATCACCACTGATTTGTTTGGTTGAAGATGAAATCGATTTGGCAAAGTTAATGGCGGAATACCTCAACGCCAGCAACTTCCAGACGATTGTATTTAATCGCGGCGATGAAGCGCATCGCTGGTTGCAGCAAAACGAACCGGCATTAATTTTGTTGGATTTGATGTTGCCCGGTATGGATGGTTTGGAAATTTGTAAGCATCAGCGCCAACACTCGGCGGTGCCCATTATTATGATGACCGCCAAAGTTGAAGAAATTGACCGGTTATTAGGGCTTGAATTGGGTGCGGACGATTATGTGTGCAAACCATTTAGTGCACGTGAAGTAGTAGCGCGTGTTAAAGCGGTATTGCGCCGCAGCTTTCACACGCCACAAGAATCTGCTGCAACAGCGCCAGTTGTTATTGATGAGCAGAGCATGAGCCTGCGAGTTTTCAATCAAGTTGTTGAATTGACAAACGTGGAATTTCAATTATTTTCCCTGCTCTATTCCCAACCCGGCAGAATCTTTTCCCGCCAATATATCCTCGACAATATCTATCAGGACTACCGCGTAGTGGGTGATCGCACGGTAGATGGACATATCAAAAAATTGCGCAAAAAACTCAACGACGTCAACGATCAGGTTGAGTTGATCCGCTCAGTCTACGGTGCCGGTTACAAATACGAAGCGCCCTAGCCGGGCAAACCAGCGCACCGCCTTACCCGCGCAAAAGACACAATTCATTCACAATTCACACATTTTGCTTCCTCATTTGAGGCCTACATTGGCACTTGTAGACCACAACCACAGAGGAACAAAGTTATGAAAAAGTTAATTATCACCGGTTTGATTGTTGGCAGTATCGCCTGTGCATCGTTTGTTGTTGCAAAAGATTGGAGCGGCGAGGCTAACTGGGGCAATGGCCATCAGCGTTTTGTTGCTGAGTTGAATCTTGATGCAGAACGTGCCGAAAAGATGTCGGCTATCCTCGAATCATACCGCGAAGTACCCAAGCTTTACTTCACCAACCAAGGCGACAAAATTCCGGAATTTCTTGCACAAAAAGAAGCGGAATTAGCCGCGCTCTTAACGCCGGAAGAATTGGCGCAATTCAAACAGTCATTTGCTGAATGGGCCAAAACCAAAAAATTCGGCTTTATGGCGTTTTCATACAGCCAACCACAATCACACCAGCAAGTTCCCACATCACCACTGCCTGAATCCTTGCAGCAGGAAATCCGCAAGACCTTTGATAACGAATTGCTGCAACTGCGCCAGCAATTGCAGCAACAAACATTAAACGCGTGATCCAATAAAGCGCTCAAGGAAAAACCGTCATAGCAATGACGACTATGACGGGATCCAGAGCCCCAACAATAATATTCGTGAGAAAAAAATGAATTTGCGTACTATTTCTACGATTACCCTATCGGTTGCCTTTGCCGTACTGCTGATTACCGGCGTGCTTTTGTACGCAACACCTTACAATTATTTTGTCGGCTCACTGCATATCTGGGGCGCGGTGCTATTTCTGGCTTGCATTGTGTTGCATATTAAACACAATGCAAAAACCTATAAAAACCATATGCAAAAGCGGCCGGGTAAATGGTCGATGGGTTTGGCGATTGCGGGCATAGTCCCGCTGGTGATGGGGCTGATTTTTAATTTGCCGCCGGTCTCATCGGTTGCGACCTTTGGTTACAACCTGAAAAAATCCGCTGAGCAGGATAAACGCGAATACACAATCATCGATTTAAGTGCGGATGCCAGTTCGCCAAAATTGCATGTGTTTTTTAAAGCCGGCCGTGAGTATCACTCTGCACCGCAAGAGTTGTTTTTAAGTTTGACTTACACCAGCACGCCGCAAATTGTGGTGTGGATGGAAACGCTGGAAGGCAAATATATCGATACGCTGTACATCACTGGCAAAACGTCCGATTCCAGTTATCGTTCAAAAGATCCAGCGATTGATGTGGTGCGCCGCCCGGAGGCCTTGCCCTACTGGAGCCATAAACGCGGCATTAAATCGGTTGACGGACTTTACACCCCTGACCAACACAATTCGGATTTGGACGGCATCGCCGCTGCAACACCGAAGGTGGATTATCAAGTCACTATGTCTGCACCGCGTATGGGGCGCTACAAATTGATGGTTGAGGTTAATCGCACCTATGATTTTAATGACTACTACAGCAAAACCCGTTTTCCTGATGATGCAATTTATTCTGGTACGGGTTCATCGGGTCAGCCTTCGCTGATTTATGAGTCGATTATTGATTCGCAAAAACCGGGGCAGCATTTATTTAACCTTGTCGGCCACGGCCATCATTCAGGAAGGGATGGTTCGCTCTATACCGAATTGGATAATGTCACCACTGCCAAACAGATTCTGGAATTTATCGTGGCGAATGTGGAATAAGAACAATCAAATAGTGTGTGGACGACGACAAAAAACGAGGCCAAGTGCCTCGTTTTTTATGAGTCAAAACGCTGTGGATTAGATCAATTAGAGAAACGTAAAGATTTACCAAGACGCCAACAAATTGATGAATGTAACCGGTTAAGAGATTAATATCGCACCAAATCAATAATAAACACGAGCGATATATGAAAACTCCCAAAGTATTACTTACCTTTTTATTAAGTGGATTAATGACTGCCTGTGGTGGTGGTGGCGGAGGCGGTGGATCAGCCCCGGCATCCACGCCTGCCTCCTCGGTCGCACCTGCCAGCAGTGTTGCACCCTCGTCTGTTGCGGTTTCTTCCCTCCCTGCCTCATCAACCCCAATCGCCAGTTCAGTTACATCGAGCGCCGCCAGTTCGGTTGCCAGCGGTGCACCGGCGATTAGCGCCTTTATCGTGGTCGATCAATTCGGTTATCTGCCCGATGCGAAAAAAATCGCGGTTATTCGCGACCCACAAACTGGCTACGATGCCGCCCTCAGCTTTACCCCTGGCGCAACTTATCAATTGCTGAATCTGGATACGAACGCGGTGGTATTGAGTGGTGCCGCCGTTTCGTGGAAATCCGGTGCTACTTTTGAGGCGGCAGGCGATAAAGCCTGGTGGTTTGATTTTTCCAGCGTAACCACACCCGGTAATTACGCAGTGGTTGATGTTGAAAGAAACGTACGCTCACCCGGTTTTAAAATCGCGGCCGATATATACCAGCCGGTGCTTAAACACGCCATGCGCAGCTTCTTTTACCAGCGCGCCGGTTTTGACAAACAAGAACCTTTTGCCGAAGCCGCTTGGGTAGATGGCGCCAGCCATATAGGTACCGGTCAGGATAAAAACGCACGCCTGTTTAGCGACAAAAATAACGCCGCGACTGAAAAAGACTTATCCGGCGGTTGGTACGACGCGGGCGATTACAACAAGTACACCAATTGGCACGCCTATTATCTGGTCGCTCTGCTCCATGCCTACGCGGAAAATCCCACAGTCTGGGGCGATGATTACAACATCCCTGAGTCCGGTAACGGCATCCCCGATATTATTGACGAGATTGTATGGGGCTTCGATTGGTTGAAGAAAATGCAGAATAACGATGGTTCTGTATTGTCGATTCTCGGTCTTGCGCATGCCAGTCCGCCCTCTGCCGCCACTGGCCCCAGTTACTACGGCCCGGCGAGTACTTCTGCCACCCTCACCAGCGCCGGTGCGTTTGCATTGGGCAGTAAGATTCTGGCAACTCTGGGCAACGCTGATTTGACTACTTACGCAGCTGACCTGAAAACCCGCGCCGAAAATGCCTGGACTTGGTCGGTTGCCAACCCGAATGTTGTTTTCCGCAATAACGAGGGTGCATCGGCGGGTTTGGGCGCGGGTCAACAAGAAGTTGATGATGCGGGCCGTGCGACCAAAAAACGCACGGCGGCAATCTACCTGTTTGCTGCGACGGGTTCATCGACCTACCGCGACCATGTAGATGCCAATGCGACGAATGCAACCAGTTGGGTGGATGTGTGGAGTGAACCCGAGTTAACCGCCTGGCTTTATTACGCCAGCTTGCCCGATGCAACCAGTAATATCGCCACCACCATAAAAAGCCAGTATCAAACGGCACTCAATGCCAACCATAACTGGCCAGCTGTACGTAATGCGGATGATCCCTATCGCGCCTTTATTGGCACCAGCAACTTTACTTGGGGCAGCAATCGCACTATCTCGCGCAAAGGGCTGACCTTTCATAACTTGATCGATTACAACATTAGTGGGACAGACGTTGCGGAGGTGCGCAACGCTGCGCTTGGTTATCTCAATTACATCCACGGTGTTAACCCGCAAGCGATGGTCTACCTGTCCAACATGTACAGCCTGGGTGTGCACAGTTCGGTTAACGAGTTTTACCACTCTTGGTTTACCGATGGCAGCGCACTCTGGGATCGTGTTGGAACCTCTACTTACGGCCCGGCGCCAGGGTTTTTAGTGGGTGGCCCCAACCCCTCTTACGACTGGGATGGCAACTGCACCTCAAATAGCCCGAATAGCGGTTGTGGTGCCGCCGCGCCCAATCCACCCAAAGGCCAACCGGCGATGAAAGCCTATCTGGACTTCAACACCAGTTGGCCACTCAACTCCTGGCAGATCACGGAAAACCACAACGATTATCAGGTCGCTTATATCCGCTTGTTGTCCAAGTTTGTGGATTAACACTGAGTCGAAAAGAGCCGGCTCGGGTGGCGAGCCGGTACATCTTGGCAAGGGGATCTTTGTCTGCTCAGACGCGATGCTTGAAATCGGATTTTTGTGAGGTTGAATCCAAAACGGTTGAAGTTACGTCTAGGTTGCGAACGCCTTAACTTCGGACATGGACAAATCCTATGCAAAACTTTCGTTTTAAGATCTTCATGACTAGTCTCGCTATCGCAAGTGCTTTTAGTCCCGCGATAGCCAGTGCCACGGAGGGCACCCGGCATATAACAATGCAGCAGGATGTCACTCATGCCAGACTAATTCGCTTAAACCTACCAGCGGGCGATGTGTTGGTCACAGGTATCTCGGGCAACGTGATAACAACGGAGGTTTCGGCAAGTTGCAAGGATGGGCCGAATGAAAAGCGCCTAGCGTGTTATGAATTACTTGCGAAATTGGAATGGAAGCAAAAAATTGGCAACACATCCACATTTACCCTCTTACCCACAGGCATCAATAACTACGACCATTCAACGCTAAAAATTAAGATTGGCGTTCCAATGGATAAAAAACTTGAGGCCAATCTCAGCGTCGGTTTACTCAGTATTATCGACACCAGCGGTTGTTTAACAGCCGATGTTAATGCTGGTGAAATCCATATTGCCGTAAGCGAATCACAATTGGCGTCGGCGAAAATTGGTGCCAATGTGGGCGATGTGGAGATGACCACCGCGGAGGGTGAAAGAATTGCAGGAAAACGCTCCTTACTGGTGGGCGCGAGCTTGAATTGGAAACACGGAACCGGCGATTGTCATACCGAAGCTGGCGTTGTAGCAGGTAAAGTGAGTTTGGTCCTTAAATAAACCTTGCCAATAAGTTTCGAAAGGCTAGAATAACTTTCATATCGAAACTTACTGGTCAGCTAAAAATGACAAAACGCAACACCCAGCAGCGCCGTCGAGCGATTATTGACCTGCTGAATGCCAGTGGCGAGGTCAGTGTTGAAGCCTTGGCGGAGCAGTTTGCAACCTCAGAGGTAACCATTCGCAAGGATTTGGCCGCCTTGGAATCCAATGGTTTGCTGTTGCGTCGTTACGGTGGCGCGGTGCCGGTGCCGCAAGAATTGATGAGTGATCCCATCGAAAAAGTTTCGGTTCGTAAGCAAGCGATCGCCAAAGCCGCCGCGCAACTGATCCGTGACCACAACCGCATCATCCTCGATAGCGGTAGTTCCACCACCTCCGCCCTACTGCCCGAGTTATCCCACAAGCAGGGGCTGGTGGTGATGACCAACTCCCTCAGTATCGCCAATGCCCTGCGCGAACTGGAAAACGAGCCCACCATTTTGATGACCGGCGGCACCTGGGATCCAAAATCCGAAGGTTTCCAGGGCCAACTCGCCGAGCAGATTTTGCGCTCTTACAACTTCGACCAATTTTTTATCGGCGCTGACGGTTTGGATCTGGAGCGCGGCACAACCACCTTCAATGAACTTTACAGCCTTAGCCGGGTGATGGCCGAAGTCGCGCGCGAAGTAATTGTGATGGCCGAGTCTGACAAGATCGGGCGCAAAATCCACAATCTGGAATTGCCCTGGTCGGTGATAAAAGTATTGGTGACTGACGATGGTATTGACGCAAAAGACAAACAGAAAATTGAACAACAGGGTGTGCAAGTGATTTGCGCATCGGCATAAATTATTTTTACTACTACTAAAGCTTAAGGAGTTAATTATGTGTGGAATTGTCGGCGCAGTAGCGCAACGTGATGTAGTGGATATTCTGGTGGAAGGATTGCGTCGCCTTGAGTATCGCGGTTATGACTCCGCCGGTGTGGCCGTGGTAAACAGCAGTGGCGAATTACAGCGCCTGCGTCGTTTGGGAAAAGTAAAAGAATTATCCGATGCGGTACACAGCAGCCCAACACCGGGCGGTACTGGTATCGCGCACACCCGCTGGGCGACACACGGCGAACCGAGTGAGCGCAACGCGCACCCACACGTTTCCAAAGAACACATCGCCGTAGTGCATAACGGTATTATTGAAAACCACGCTTCATTGCGCAGTTTGTTGCAAGAAGAAGGTTATATTTTTACGTCCGATACCGACACCGAAGTGATCGCGCACTTGGTGCAAAAAGAATTAAAAAATTCCGAGAGTTTATTAGCCGCGGTGCAAAAAACCGTAAAACAATTGCATGGCGCCTATGGCACGGTTTTGATGGACAAAAACGATGCATCGCGTTTAGTGGTTGCCCGCTCCGGAAGCCCCTTAGTGATTGGTTTAGGCATCGGTGAAAACTTTATCGCGTCCGATCAACTAGCACTCTTGCCGGTGACTCGCCGCTTTATCTTTTTGGAAGAAGGCGATGTAGCGGAAATCACCCGCACCACGATTAAGATTTTTGATAAAGACGGCCAAGCGGTAGAGCGTCAAATTCACGAATCAACCGCCAGTTACGATGCCGGCGATAAAGGCCAATACCGTCACTTTATGCTCAAGGAAATTTACGAACAACCTAACGCCGTGATGAATACACTCGAAGGTCGTTTGAGTAATGAATCAGTGATGGATGAAACCTTTGGCAACGGCGCGGCTGAATTATTTAAAAAAGTAAAACACATTCAAATCGTCGCCTGCGGCACCAGCTATCACTCGGCGATGGTTGCACGCTATTGGTTGGAAACTTTTTCCGGTATTTCTTGTAATGTCGAAATCGCCAGCGAATTTCGCTACCGTAAATCCTTTGTACAACCTAACAGCATGGTTGTCACCATCAGCCAGTCCGGTGAAACCGCAGACACGCTTGCCGCTTTGCGCTTGGCAAAAGAGCTTGGCTATTTAGGCAGCTTGAGTATTTGTAACGTCGCTGGTTCATCACTGGTACGCGAATCGGATTTAGCGTTTATGACGCGCGCCGGTGCCGAAATTGGTGTGGCATCCACCAAAGCCTTCACCACTCAATTAGTGGGTTTGGCGATGTTGGTATTAGCCATTGGTAAATACAACGGCCTCTCTGCCGAGCAACAAAAAGAGATGGTCAGCGCGTTAAAAAATCTCCCAGCAAAATTAGAGGAATCTTTAGCGCTCGCACCAAAAATTGAAGCCCTTGCCGAAGAGTTTGCCGATAAACACCACGCGCTCTTTTTAGGCCGCGGCGATCAATATCCCATCGCAATGGAAGGTGCACTGAAATTAAAAGAAATTTCCTACATCCACGCCGAAGCCTACGCGGCTGGTGAATTAAAACACGGCCCACTGGCACTCATCGATGCCCATATGCCGATCATTGTTGTCGCGCCCAATAACGACCTGTTGGAAAAATTAAAATCCAACGTGGAAGAAGTGCGCGCCCGTGGCGGCATCTTGTATGTCTTTGCCGATGAAGACGCAAAATTTGAATCAGATGCAACCATGCGCGTCATCAACGTACCGCATATCCATCCTTGGCTAGCGCCGATTCTTTATACATTGCCGCTGCAATTATTAAGTTATTACGTGGCGATTATTAAGGGAACCGATGTGGATCAGCCGAGGAATTTGGCGAAGTCGGTAACCGTAGAATAAAAATTTTGTCGGGAAGTATCCCTGTGTTACTTCCCGACAATAAATAAACCCAATACAAAACCTCCACATCTATTCACACGTAAAAACTTTTTCATATTTTTTGATAAAAATCCGCATTCAATTTCATTAAAAAAATAATAAAAAATTTCGTTTTAAGATGAGCACGGCGACAAAAAAATCTGAATAGGGTTACATCGACAATCTACATAAGGTTTATTTGACAATAACATCTTGCAGTCGTATACAAGTGCACTTCGGAATCACCTCGTCAATCTAAACAATAACAACAAGGCAGTATGACGACCGAAAAAATGCCTGTTCACAAGGAGCAGGGTCGGTCCTCAACGCCCTCGATCTTTTTAGTGGTATTGGTTGAGCGGCATTATTCTGGAGTTTAATAATGAAATTTCCTCTCATCGGTAAAAGCACCCTGGCGGCGCTTTTCTGCAGCGCTCTATTGGGTGTAAACAACACCCAGGCACAAACCCTGACCAATAATGCGACGGGTACCCACAACGGTTTTTACTACACCTTTTGGAAGGATTCCGGCGATGCGTCCATGGGTTTACAAGCGGGTGGCCGTTATACGTCCCAGTGGTCCAATGGCACCAATAACTGGGTGGGTGGCAAAGGCTGGAACCCGGGTGGCCCCAAAGTGGTGAACTACTCGGGTAGTTACAATGTGGATAACTCGCAAAATTCTTACCTGGCACTTTACGGTTGGACGCGCAGTCCCCTGATCGAATATTACGTAATTGAAAGTTACGGTTCTTACAACCCGGCGAGCTGTTCGGGTGGTACGGATTACGGCAGTTTTCAAAGTGATGGCGCTACCTACAATGTGCGTCGCTGCCAGCGGGTACAGCAACCGTCCATCGACGGTACACAAACCTTTTATCAATACTTCAGTGTACGCAGCCCGAAAAAAGGCTTTGGCCAAATCTCCGGCACCATCACTACTGCTAACCATTTTAATTTTTGGGCGAGTAAAGGCCTGAACCTGGGCAACCATGACTATATGGTGTTGGCGACCGAGGGTTATCAAAGTCGCGGCAGTTCCGATATCACCGTAAGTGAAGGTACAGCGGGCAATGCCAGCAGTGCGGCAAGCAGTACGCCGCCAGCAACGAGCAGCAGTTCCAGCGTCGCCAACTCTGGCGGTGTGCTTGTGCGCGCACGGGGTGTTGCCGGTGGCGAGCATATTAATTTGCGTATTGGCGGCGCGACAGTGGCGAGTTGGAATCTCACCACCAGCTTCCAGGATCTGAATTACACCGGCACTGCCTCGGGTGATATCCAGGTGCAGTTTGATAACGACGGCGGCAGCCGCGATGTGGTGGTGGATTACATCCGCGTCAACGGCGAAACCCGGCAGGCGGAAGATATGAGTTACAACACCGCCTTTTATACCAATGGTTCCTGTGGCGGCGGCGGCAACTCGGAATTGATGCACTGCAACGGCGCGATTGGTTTTGGTTACACCTACGATTGTTTCAGCGGCAACTGCAGCGGTGGCAGTACGGGTGGCGGCACTAACAGCAGCGTCGCCAGCAGTGCGGGCAGCACAGCCAGTTGCGCCGGTTATGTCGGCATTACGTTTGATGACGGTCCCGGCGCCAACACCACTACTCTGGTTAACCTGCTCAAACAAAATAATCTCACGCCAGTGACCTGGTTTGTGCAGGGCAATTATGTAGCGGCCAATAGCAACCTGATGTCGCAACTGCTGAGCGTGGGTGAGGTACAAAACCACAGCTATACCCATCCACACCTGATCAATCTGGGCTATCAGCAAATTTATGACGAGCTGAACCGCACCAATCAGGCCATCCAAAATGCGGGCGCACCCAAACCCACCCTATTCCGTCCGCCTTACGGGGAAGTGAATACCAACGTCAATCAGGCTGCCCAAGCGCTCGGGTTGCGGGTGATTACCTGGAATGTGGATTCACAGGATTGGAACGGCGCCAGTGCAACAGCCATCGCCAATGCCGCCAACCAACTGCAAAATGGTCAGGTGATCCTGATGCACGATGCCAACTACAACAATACCAACGCCGCTATCGCGCAAATTGCGTCCAACTTACGCGCCAAGGGTTTATGCCCCGGCCGCATTGACGCCGCCACTGGTCGCGCCGTTGCACCTGCCGGTGCAGTAGCGAGCAGCAGTCGTAGCAGTAGCAGCACATCCATCGTTGCCAGCAGTAGTAGTGTCGCCACTGGCAACGCCTGCCAGTGCAATTGGTGGGGCACGCGCTACCCTTTGTGCACTAACACCGCCAGTGGTTGGGGTTGGGAGAACAACACTAGCTGCATCACCACCAGCACTTGTAATAGCCAGGGTGCTGGCGGCGGCGGAGTGGTTTGTAATTAATCGAACAGACCCTTGCGATAATTGAAAAAAGGGGCAGAATTTCTGCCCCTTTTTTCATTCATCCGTGTATCTCCTTTATCATGTCCAGCCCTTCCTTCGGCTCGGATTCCCCTCATGAACGACCTCACCCTCCTGCAACTTTCATTAGTCCTACTGATTTTTGTGTGGAGCGGTTTTGTGCGCACCGGTTTGGGCTTTGGTGGGGCGATGATGTCCTTGCCGTTGTTGCTGTTGGTGGATAACCGGCCGCTGGTGTATTTGCCGATTATTGCGGTGCACTTGTTAATTTTTTCTACGCTCACCGTGTGGCAGAACAATCGCAAACGCGCTTTGGCGGAGGAAAAAAAGCCCTCCACGGTGGATTGGGTTTATCTGAAAAAATCGCTGAAGATTATGATTATCCCCAAGCTTATTGGGGTGGCCGGGTTGTTAACCATTCCGGCGCAGATTATGAGTGCGATTATTTTTGTCATTATCTCGGTCTATTCCATCACTTATATTTTGAATAAACCTTTTAAAAGTTCGCACCCGGTGAGTGATGGAATTTTTCTATCGCTTGGTGCTTATATTAGTGGTACGTCTTTGATTGGTGCGCCGTTGATTATGACGGTGTATATGGTGCATGTGGCGCGGGAAAAATTGCGCGATACCTTGTTTGTGCTCTGGTTTATTTTGGTGAGTATCAAAATGGTGGCGTTTTTAATTGCGGGGGTGGATCTGCAATTGCAGGCGCATTTGTGGTTATTGCCGGCGACCGCCATTGGACACTATTTTGGCTTGAAGTTTCACCAGCGGTTAGTCAGTGCGGATCCGGTTATTTTTTATCGCGTGATAGGCACGGCCTTGTTGTTGGTTAGTGGTGCAGGTTTGGTGTCGGTTTATTGGTAAGATTCGGGTTATAAAATTCCTCCAATATTTGTTTTCGGTGTTTATTCAACATGACTGATTCCCCTGAGAAAAATAGCTTACCTGCCCCGGTCAGTTTTTGGTCGGCGTTTTTATTTTGGCTGAAACTGGGTTTTATCAGTTTTGGTGGCCCGGCCGGGCAAATTGCGATTATGCATCAGGAGTTGGTAGAGCGCCGGCGCTGGATCAGTGAAAAACGTTTTTTACATGCACTCAATTACTGCATGTTATTGCCCGGCCCCGAGGCGCAGCAGTTGGCGACTTATTTGGGTTGGTTAATGCACCGCACCTGGGGTGGTTTAGTGGCGGGTTTGTTATTTATTCTGCCGTCGCTGGTGTTATTGATTGTGTTGTCCTGGGTGTATATCGCCTATGGCGATGTGGCTTGGGTGGCGGGGATTTTTTACGGCATCAAACCGGCGGTAACCGCGATTGTGTTTCAGGCGGCTTATCGCATTGGCAAACGCGTATTAAATAATTATTGGTTGTGGGCGATTGCAGCGCTGGCGTTTATTGCGATTTTTGCATTGAAAATTCCCTTCCCTTATATAGTGATCGGCGCCGGAGTTTTGGGTTACATAGGTGGGCGCTGGCGACCCAATGTATTTCAATCCGTCGGTCACAATACTGCACAAAAAAATTACGGCTCTGCCCTGATTGATGACCATACGCCCACGCCTGCGCATGCATTATTTCGCTGGTCGCGTTTGACTGGCATTGTGCTTGTGGGTGCAGCGCTCTGGTTAATTCCTATGGCACTGCTCTGGTCAGTTTATGGCTGGCAGCACCAGTTCACCCAAATGGCCTGGTTTTTTACCAAAGCGGCGCTGCTCACCTTTGGTGGTGCCTATGCGGTGTTGCCCTATGTGTACCAAGGTGCGGTGACCCATTATTCCTGGCTCACGCCCACTCAAATGATTGATGGTTTGGCGCTGGGTGAAACCACGCCCGGGCCGTTAATTATGGTGGTGGCTTTTGTCGCGTTTGTGGGTGCCTATGTGCAGCAGGCCTTGGGTGCTGATTTGCAATTTGTAGCGGGCGCAACGGCCGCTATTATCGTTACCTGGTTTACGTTTTTGCCGTCGTTTATTTTTATTTTTGCGGGGGCTCCGCTGATTGAAACTACCCATCAAAATATAAAATTCACCGCACCGCTGACGGCCATTACTGCAGCAGTGGTTGGGGTGATTGTTAACCTGGCATTATTTTTCGCCTATCACATTATCTGGCCAGAGGGTTTTAGCGGCGAGCTGGATTGGCTATCGGCCGTGATTGCGCTGCTGGCGGCGGTGGCATTGTTTCGTTTTAATATCAGCGTGATGAAGGTGATCGGTGCCTGTGCGCTGATTGGTCTGTTAGTACACACCCTGATGTTATAAATCAGGATGTATTTTTTTAATCGGTGTGTTTCGCAGAATATTTTTTACTGCCGCCATCGGCCCAGAGTGTTGCCAGCAAACCCAGTGTCGGCACAATAATAAAACCCAGGGTTACGGGCATAACGGATTGGTTGTACGCCTGGCCTATGTAAGTGCCCAAGCCCATGGAAATAAGCGATGAGCTAGCGCCTATCACCGCCGCTGCTATGCCGGCCACATGCCCCATGGGTTCCATAGCAATCGCGTTTAAATTGCCAAACACCAAACCAAAACTAAAAAATAAAATGCTGGCGTAAATCACAAACATCCAGAGTGCGGGTGTTATAAAAAACTGCAGCAATAAAAATAAAATTGAGCTGGCGATAATCACGTAAATCGCACGGCGGCTAATAAAATGCATGCCCAGGCGCTCGACAAAACGCGAATTAAAAAAGGATGCAAAACCCAGCACCAGCGCCAAACCGCCAAAATATACGGTAAACAGTTTTCCGGTGCCGTAAAGCTCCTGCAGGATTTGTTGCGATGAATTGATGTAACCCAAAAAGCAGCCAAAAAATAAACCCATCGCCAGGGTGTAACCGGCGGTGAGGCGATTGCTGATCACGGTTTTAAAACCATCGCTAATTGCTTTCACACTGAACGCAATGCGTTTTTCACGCGGCAGGGTTTCTTCCAAACGGAAAAAAATTAATGCGATGACTGCCGCTGCAAAAATCAGGTAGAACACAAAAATCGCGCGCCAGTCGGCGACCAACATAATGGCCTGCCCGATGCTCGGCGCCAGTGCGGGTACGGTGATAAAAATCATCATCACCACCGACATAATTTTTGCCATTTGGCGCCCGGCAAATTTGTCGCGCACAATAGAAATGGCGCAAATGTAAGGGCCGGAAACCCCCAACCCCTGCACAAAACGGCCGAGCAGCAATGCGGTTAAATCCTGCGCAAAAATGCACAGCACTGTGCCGAGCAAAAATAAACCTAAACCCGCATAGAGAATTTTTTTGCGCCCCAAGGCATCGGACAATGGCCCGCTTACCAATTGCCCCAGCGCCAAACCGGCAAATAACAGACTGATTAACAACTGCGCCTGATTGGGGTGCGCCATAACAATGTCGGCGCGAATCATATCGAAGGCGGGCAAGACCGCATCAATCGCGAGTGCCGTCATGGACATCATCAGCGCGACCAACACAATAAATTCACCGGTAGGTGACGGCGCGGGTAGATGTGTGGCTTGCTGGCTGGGGGAGTGAGTGACGGGTTCGGTGGAATTCATGGGGAAATCAGTCGCTTTAGATAAAAATGGAAATAAATAAGAAAAATATGACTGCTGGCGCAGCTTGGGCATCTTACTACTCCTGACTTACTACCGCACCGCTTATCCTTCCTTTACCCCGCTCGGCACCTTTTCCCCTTTGGTCTTGGAGCAAAAGCGAAAATAGCTCCACCAATCAAAAGGAGGGATTTTATGAAACACACCCCGGTCATCCGTTGTTTAGCGTTATGTTGTTATCTCAGCTGTCTTTTTATGAGCAGCTTTCAATCGGCGCTGGCGCAACCAACCGCAGGTGATGATAAGCCTGCACCGCAAAATCTTGCGGAGCTGCAAGCGGCGGTGGAAAAAATTCGTGTCGATACCCAGACGCCTGCCATAGGTATCGCACTGGTAACCCGCGATGGTCCGCAATGGGTTGCCGGGTTGGGCTTGGCGTCGTTGGAGCAACAAACACCTGCCGATGAAAACACCCTGTTCCGTATAGGCTCCATTAGCAAAATGTTTGTGGCTATCGCGGTGCTCAAATTGGTGGAGGAAGGTCGACTGAATTTGGATGACAAACTGCAGGATCTTGCGCCGGATATCGCCTTTGAAAATCCCTGGGAGCAGACGCACCCGGTGCGCCTGGTGCACCTGCTGGAACACACCACCGGCTGGGATGATATGAGCCTCGCGGAATACGCCTACGCCGCTGCATCCGACGCTATGAGTTTAAAAGCGGGGCTGGATTATCGCCCGGCCTCCCGCACATCGCGCTGGGTTCCCGGCACACGTATGGCCTATTGCAATATCGGGCCCGCCGTTGCCGCTTATATTGTGGAAAAAGTTACCGGCAAAAAATTTGAAGAATATATTCAGGAGCAGGTGTTTGCTCCGCTGCAAATGGATTCCACCAGTTTCTATTATTCAAAGATTTATGAAGAGCGCGGCGCCAGCCTCTATGTGAATGGCAAACCGCAAGATTACTGGAATATCATCACCCGCCCAGCGGGTTCGGTAAATTCTTCGGCGAGCGACATGGCGAATTTTTTACAGCTGCTGATTAAGCGCGGCGAGTTCGCCCAACAGCAAATAATATCGCCCGCCTCTATTACACGCATGGAAGTAGCACAAACTACGCTGGGTTCGGCGGCGGGTATTACCTCGGGTTATGGTTTGCACAACTACACCAGCGGTCACGAAAATTATCAGCTCACATTTCGCGGTCACAACGGCGGCATGCCCGGCGCCTTGGCAGAACTGGCCTATGTGCCTGAATTAAACGCCGGCTATGTGTTTATGATTAATACCAGCAATCACCAAGCGATGAGCGATATTTCAAAACTGCTGCGCGAATTTTTATTGCAAGACAGAAGCCCGCCGAATGTTTCTCCGGTGCCGCTGCCTGAATCTTTTGCTGGTTTATCCGGTTATTATCTGCCGATCAATTACCGCAGCGAATTCGCACGCATGTTTAGCGATATTCAGGGCGTGATGAAATTTACCACGAGCGAATATACGTTTAAGCGAGAGCCTTTGTTGGGTGGCTGGAAAAGTAGTGACTACGCTCGTGCCAGTGACGACAAGGTGTTAATTGATGTCTGGACTGGTTTGCCCAGTATCGCGATTGTGCAAGACCCATTGGCAGGGCAAGTGGTGCAAGTCAGCAGTGATTTATTTAAACCGATTTCAGCGCTGCGCGCTTACGGTGTATTGGCAATAAATAGTTTGCTCCTGCTGGTGAGCGCGCTAAGTCTGCTGTGTTTTCCGGTGTGGGCATTGCGCCGCCGGATTAAACATTTGCCAATGGATGCCAGTGTAAGGGTGCGCGGCTGGCCGTTAATGACCAGTGTCATTTTGTTCGCGGTGATTTTAGTACCGTCCGTGGGTGGCTCCATGGAAACTCTGGGGCGTATGTCAGTTGTTTCGCTGACGATAACGCTCGGCAGTATTCTCTATGCACTCGCGGCGCTGGTATCGCTGCTGGTGCTATGGCGATCTTACGGTCAGGTACACAGCCGGTGGATTTATGGTTACGCCTGCCTGCATACCGGTTTGCATTTGTATATGCTGGGCCAACTCGCCGTTTACGGTCTTATCGGTATAAGAACCTGGGTCTGATTTGATGAGTTTTTATTTTTTTCCGCGCGATAAATTATTTTGGATTTATCACTGCTCAGTATTAACCGTACTGAGCCTGTTGCAACTTGTCGGATTTATTCTCTGGCGCGAGCAAGTATGGTTCAACATTGTGGGTGGCTTGCTCTGGTTGCCGCTGTTCACCCTGGCGGTGCTCTATTACCGAAAACTGTATAAAAAGTTTAATTGGCAATCGTTAAGCATCCTTAAAACAATTCCGTTAGTCATGGGCTATGGTGCCATTTCGGGCTTCGCCGTGGCGATTGTTATGTTCGCCATATTGATCCCCCTATTTTGGGACCCACTGGTTAGTGCACTGTCATCGGTGGATGCAACGCCAAACATGCGGCACCACATCGCCAACATGGTGGTGAGCAACGGGTTTATTACCCAGCTGGTTATTTGCGCCTGGATCTCCATGTACATCAGTGTCACCAGCAACAAACGTATCAAAGAGACAGAGCTAATAAACCTGCGTCTGCAGAACAGTTTGCGCGAGGCGCAATTGAGCAGCCTCGCCAACCAACTCAATCCGCATTTTTTATTTAATGCGATGAATAATATTCGTTTTCTGATTCACGAAAATCCTGAGCGCGCTGACCGCATGATTACCGAACTGTCGCAAATGCTGCGCTACTCATTGGAAACCAGCAAAAAAGATAAAGTATTGTTGAGCGAAGAAATTGCAATGATTGAGCGCTACATCGACATTGTAAAAATCCAGCTTGAGGAGCGGCTGCAATTTTCCATGGCAATCGCGCAGGAGCTGTACCAATATCCGGTGCCGCCAATGATGTTGCAAATGCTGGTGGAAAATGCCATCAAACATGGGTTGGATAATTTACGCCAAGGCGGCCGCTTGCGTATTACCGGCAACGAAGAAACAAATCACATTCGCTTTGATATAACCAACGATATTGCCGCCAGCAATAATAATTTTCCGCCCGGCACAGGCATCGGGCTGGTTAACATCGAGCAGCGGCTAAAACTACTTTATGGTGATCAAGCGTCGCTTAACCTTGCCAACAGCGCCAGCGAATTCAGTGTGCTTGTGCGCAT
Organism: Cellvibrio sp. KY-YJ-3; assembly: GCF_008806955.1. Taxonomy (NCBI): domain Bacteria; kingdom Pseudomonadati; phylum Pseudomonadota; class Gammaproteobacteria; order Cellvibrionales; family Cellvibrionaceae; genus Cellvibrio; species Cellvibrio sp. KY-YJ-3. Next base: position 935,362 of record NZ_CP031727.1, read on the forward strand.
CCCCAAAGAGGCCCAGCTATGAAAGCGATTGTGGTAGAGGACTCGCGTTTGGCGCGTGAAGGTTTGATTAATATGTTGCGCAGTTTTGCTGAGCTACAAGTGGTTGGTGAAGCGGATCATCCTGCCAGCGCGTTGAAGTTAATTCAGGAACTAAAACCCGAGGTTATTTTTCTCGATATTCATATGCCCGGCGAAAGCGGTTTTGATCTGTTGGAAAAACTCGACTATATGCCGCGCATAATTTTTACTACCGCTTATTCGGAATACGCCATCCGCTCGTTTGATTATCACGCGGTGGATTACCTGCTAAAACCTATTAGTCAGGAGCGCCTTGCACTTGCCATTCATAAACTGACTGCCGGTGTTAATTATGACAATGGCAATTACGACAGTAGCAATCAGGATAGCAACAATCACCAAAGTGTCGGCAATGACAGCAAACCACCGCTGGATATCAACAGCCAGATTTTTATCAAGGATGGCGAAAAATGTCATTTGGTTGCACTGAACTCTATTCGCTATTTTGAAAGCTGCAAAAACTACGTGCGGTTATTTTTTAATGAACACAATGCCTTTATTAAAAAATCACTTAACCAAGTTGAAGAGCGCTTGCCCACAAAATATTTTTTCCGCGTCAATCGCCAATACATTGTTAATTTACAAGCAATCGCTTCGATTGAAGAAAGTATTGGCGATGGCTATGAAATTACCATGGACGACGGCAAACAAATCGAGATCTCCCGCCGCAACGCCCAGGAATTAAAAGAGTTGCTCAGTTTTTAATAGGTCAGTTATTGCCGGATTGGCGCTTGCGATATTGCTCCGCCATCAAACTCACAAACTGCTGCGCGCCCAAACCTAGTGGTCGCTCCCGCGACCAGACCAGATCAATCCACAGCTCCTCGCCATTGGTGAAGTTTTCAATGGGCAATTCCACCAGCATGCGGCCATTGAGATAGGGTTGCACACAAGCGCGTGGCAGCCAGGCCCAGCCCAGTTCCGCCAGTACCAGCTGTAGCGCTACTTCGGGCTGATCGACCCGCCAGTAATGTTCGGATGCGATACAGAATTTATCGCTGGCGGATGGCTTATCGGCCTGGCTGCGGCTACCCACCATCACCTGCCGCACCGGACGCAATTGATTGTCGTTGATGGTGCCTGCGGCAGAAACTTCCTGTAGCAGGGGATGGGTGCGGGCGATAACCGCGACCAGCGTTTCGCGGCCCACTTCCTGAAAGTTTTCGCGCCCATCGGCCGCCGGGCGCTCAAACACCAGCGCGAGTTGCGCGCTGCCCGTGTGCAGTAATTGCAGCGCGTCGGTCTGTGGGGCAGTGATGATCTGGGTCTCCAGCAGCGGATATTCTTGGGCGAGTATTCGCAGCGGTTCAACCCAGGGCGTGGCCTGCAACTCCGGTGCAATCACCAGCGTCAAGCGCGCCTCCAAACCCTGACTTAACTCCAATGCCTGAGTATTCAGCTGCTGCAACTGGCTAATCAACAAGCGCGCTTGCGGTTCCAATGCGCGCGCCAGCGCCGTAGGTTTGGGTTCGCGCCCGCGGCGATCAAACAACTCCAGCGCCAGCTCCGCCTCCAAATTCGCAATCGCCATGCTCACCGCCGAAGGTACGCGCCCCAACTGACGCGCGGCGGCAGAGAAAGAACCGCTATCCAGCACGGCCAAAAACACGCTGATCGTCTCGGAATTAAATGCCCCGTTCATCGCCATTACGCCTTTATCTGTCAGTAAAACTGATAGTAGCTAACTTTTTCTATCATCACAAAGCATAGAAACTGGCTGCAATGTGTGGAGTAACAGATAACAACCTAGAGGTAGATATGCAGGGCATAAAACGGCGGGTGGTTTACGTCGGCTTGTACGAATTGGTGGCGATTATGCTTTCAGCCCTATTGCTGGAGTGGATAACCGGCGCTGGCGCCGCGCACTCGGTGGGTATTGCAGTGGCGGCCTCGGCCGTGGCGATGGTGTGGAACCTGGTGTTTAACTGCGGCTTTGAACGCTGGGAACAGCGGCGCGCAAACCACGGCCGCAGTATTGGCATACGCCTGCTACATGCGCTGGGCTTTGAAGGCGGCTTGGTGATTTTTCTTGTACCAATCATCGCACTCTGGCTGGACGTCAGTTTGCTGGAAGCGCTGCTAATGGATTTAGGTTTATTAGCGTTTTTCCTGGTGTACACCTTTGTCTTTAACTGGGTGTTTGATGGGGTATTTGGTTTGCCGGAGGCAGTCCTGAAAACGTTGTGAATCGCTATTCGTCATAGCACTTATGCACGGGTTCTAGGTGCAGTGATTTAAACATGCGCCCTCTATCAACAAATGCTGATAACCACACTGCCCTGTTTATGGCCGCCATCCACATAGGCATGTGCCTCCGCAATCTGCGCCAGTGAATAAGTGCGATCAATCACCGGCTGCAAGATACCCGCATCGGCCAGCGCCGCCAGTTCTGCCAGGTCGCTGGCGCGTTCGGCGCAGGGCCCGGCGATCACCCGTTCGCGCTCCCAGAGTGGTAAATAGAGCGATTGCAACATTTGCGGCAGGGTCGCACTGACTGCGAGCAACCTGCCACCGGGTGCCAGTGCGCGGCAACTTTCGGCCCAGGGCGCATTGCCCTGGGTATCCATAATCACGTCATAGCGCTCGCCGCTGCGGGTGAAGTCTTCGCGCTGGTAATCCACCACCTCGTCCGCACCCAAGCGGCGTACCAGGTCGCGGCTGCTGTCGCTGCAGACCGCCGTGATGCGCGCGCCGTAGTGGCGGGCAAGCTGCAGGGCGGCGCAACCCACTGCGCCACTGGCACCATTAATCAGGATGCTTTCACCCGCCTGCAGCTGGCCGCGGCGCAAAAAATCCAGGGCGGTGGTGCCACCAAACACCAGGGTCGCAGCCTGGTTAAAATCCAGCTGCACCGGTTTATGGGCGATGGCGCCATTGGCATCCAAACAGACATATTCGGCATGGGCGCCCATGGTCAGACCGGTGAGGGCGATAATCGCATCACCTGAGTTAAAACGACTGACCTCACTGCCTACCGCCACCACAGTACCCGCCAGATCAACGCCAAGAATGGGTCGGCGCGGCGCGCGCATACCAAATACCAGCCGCGAGATCAGTCCAAACCCGAGTGGCATCCGCAGGCTGCGCAGGCGCACATCGGCGGAATTGACACAGCTGGCGTGGACTTTCACCAAGAGTTGGTTGGCCTTGGGCCGGGGCTGTTCCACCTCGGCCAACTGTACAACGCCGGGGGCACCATAGCGGGTATAAACGGCGGCTTTCATTGCATATTCCAGGTAGAGGCTATGGCGCGAGTATAGGTCGCCGGACTGGCGCTAAATGTAACTAACTGTAGGCGCTAGCCAAATATATCCAACTGCCCGGTACCGGTTTTGGCGGCAGGCGGAATGCTCAGCGGTTTGCGAAACTGGCTGCAATCCAGCTGCACAAAACGCCCGCTTTTGTTCAGGCCATAGCGTTTGAGCGCCTTGGCAAAACGCTGGCGGATCATATCTGCCCACAGCCCTTCGCCGCGCATACGGGTGGCGAAGTTGGCGTCGTAATCCTTGCCGCCGCGCATATCGCGAATGCGATTCATCACCCGCTGCGCCCGCTCGGGGAAGTGGGTTTGCAGCCATTGCTGGAACAGCGGGTTTACCTCCCAAGGTAGGCGTAGCACGGTGTAGCCTGCGGCGGTTGCGCCCGCACTGGCTGCCGCTTGCATGACCTTTTCCAGCTCCTGTTCGGTGATAAACGGAATTACTGGCGCCACACTGACCAGCACTGGAATGCCGGCTTGCGCCAGTTTTTCAATGGTTTGTAAACGCCGGGTGGGCGATGCCGCCCGCGGTTCAAGGCTGCGCGCAATGCGGTGATCGAGCGTGGTAATGGTGATTGCCGCCGCGAGCAGATTGCGCTCGGCCATAGGTTTGAGCAAATCCAGATCCCGCTCAATCAGTGCTGATTTGGTGATTATCCCCACCGGATGCCGGCATTCATCTAATACCTCCAGACACTGGCGGGTGATGCGCAACGCCCGTTCCACCGGCTGATAGGCATCGGTATTAATGCCCAGCGCAATCGGGCTGGGCTGATACTGGTGATGGGCGAGTTCGCGGCGCAGCAATTCCGGCGCGTTGGTTTTGGCGTAGAGCCGGGTCTCAAAATCCAGCCCCGGCGACAGCCCTAAATAGGCGTGGGTGGGGCGCGCAAAACAGTAGACACAACCGTGTTCGCAGCCGCGATAGGGGTTAAGCGACACACTAAACGGCAAATCCGGCGACTGGTTGCGGCTGAGAATCGTCTTGGCGAGTTCGGCTGTGACACTGGTGTTGAGCGCGGGGTTGATATCGGTATCGTCGCTGTAAGCGACCCAGCCGTCATCGACGGTTTCAATCAGTTGGGTTTCAAAGCGCCCCGCCATATTGCTCACCGCGCCCCGCCCTTTAATCGCCTGCAAGGGTTTTTCGATCCAGGGGGCGGGGTCGCTAAACTCCGGATAATCGCTGGTCATGGCCGCACCTCAAATACTGTATAAATAAACAGTAATCTTGAGCGCGAATTGGCGCTTTGGCAAGCCTTGACGATTCGTTAGTCGCCTTTGATTTAACAAAAATGATTTCCCCTGCAACCTTTTCAAGCATTGCCCGTAAGTTCCTCCGACAACCAAATCCCAGGAGGAATTACCATGAACCCGCTTACTCGCACATCTTATCGCGCCTTGTTAATGGCGCTTTCCTGCACTGCCCTACTCAGCGCCTGTGGTGGCGGAGGCGGTAGCGGTGGAGGTGGTGGCTATTCATCCACGCCCGGCAGCACGGCCTACTCCAGTGTGGTCGCCAGTTCCATCGCACCCAGTAGTACACCGGCCAGTTCGGTCGCGCCCAGCAGTACGCCTTTATCCAGCGAACCTGCATCCAGTGCGCCGGCTTCAAGCTCGGTAGTATCCAGTTCAGCGTCATCCAGCTCGGTGGCACCGGCATTGGTACCGCCCGTGGTATTAATCGATAGCCAGCTCAATAGTGCCGATGGCGATTATTTTGTCGCAAGCGGTGAGGTGTTGGTGGGCATACCCGAGGATTCCGGCAACACCAGTTTTGTCGCGCAGCTACAGAATCGCACCGGTTTTAGCCTCTACACCTTTGCCAATGACACCACCGGTGTGTCCAACTGCAGCGGTACTTGTCTGGCCAATTGGCCGCCGCTGTTAGCCAACCCGGGCGATGAAGCCAGCGCACCCTATTCGATTATTGAGCGCAGCATGGGCACCGCGGGCCCGGCATTGCAGTGGGCCTACCAAGGCCAACCATTGTACTTTTTTATTGGCGATACCAATGCGGGTGAAACCACTGGCAAAGCCATCCCCAACTGGTTGCTTGCACGACCAATGCCTACCCGGATTGTTGCCAACGCCACACTCGGTAGTCATCTCGCGGCAGCAGGCAGTGTGAAATTGGCGATGCCGGTCGACGGCGCCGAGCAAACCAGCACCGCCGAGCGCAACGGTTTTACGCTTTATACCTTTGACAATGACACCGCCGGCGTCAGCAATTGTTCCGGTACCTGCCTCACCAACTGGCCAGCGTTAATCGCCCATACCGGCGCAATTGCCACCGCACCCTACAGTTTGGTGCAGCGCGCCAGCGGTGAAATGCAGTGGGCACTGAACGGCATGCCGCTCTACTTTTTTGCGGGCGATACCCAAGCCGGTCAAACCAATGGTGAAGCAATCGGCAATAACTGGTTTGTGGCGCGCACGCCTTCCGTTGCAGTGAATAATCACCCCACCAAAAACCGCTTGCTGGTTGCTCACGGCAATATCATCACGGCGGCTGGTGCGGCGGATAACTCCCGCCTCGATTTCACCCTCTACACCTTTGACGACGATACCCCCGGTGTCACTACCTGCTTTGGCGCTTGCCTCGCTGCCTGGCCTGCACTTTATGCACCGGCGGATGCACAAGCGTTTGGCGATTTCACCGTGATCATGCGCGATGAAACTTCCAAACAATGGGCTTACAAGGGTTTACCGCTCTACTTCTTTGTCGGCGATAGCGCACCCGGCCACGTCACCGGCGAATACACCGATTGGACTATCGCGCGGCCATAAAAAATCGGGCACTGCACATTTTTGCAGTGCCCGTTTTGCTTTTTAGGCTACGACGCAATCAATAAAAAGAGGAGCAGACAAGATCATGAAATTATTATTTTTTGCACTGGCAATCGCGATGTTAACCGCCTGCGGCGCCGGTTCCGGCGAAGGGTTAAATGAACAGGGATTACCCAGCACCAGTAGTAGCGGAAGTAGCAGTAGCGCCGCTGATGATGGGGTTACGCTGGCACAATTACAGCAAACCATTTTTGGTGCGATTTGCACCAACTGCCATACCGGCGCCAATGCCCCGCGCGGTTTGCGTTTGGATTCGGAAGAAAATTCCTACGCGTTTTTAGTGAATCGCAGCGCCGATGAAATCCCCACCCTGATGCGTGTTAATCCCGGCAACCCGGATGAAAGTTATTTGATAAAAAAATTGGAAGGTGCTGCCGATATTGTTGGCGCGCGTATGCCGCTCGGTGGCCCCTTTTTATCGCAAGAACAAATTGATCAAGTGCGCAGCTGGATCGCCAATGGTGCCCCGCGGGTTGGCAGCGGTGCCGCGACTACCAAAGTAGCGCGCGCCAGTACCCAAAAAACCAATAACCAAATCACCGTGGAATTACTGTTTAGCCGCGCGCTGCAATTTGAATCCATTGCGTCGGAAAGCATTTCTATTTTTTATCACACGCTGAGCGAACATCAGGCGGTGGAAGATTTTTCCCTGCTGCTTAACGATCAAACACTTTATATAACCCTTAACAATATTCCTGCACAGGCGATTCAAGTGGAAGTGATTATTCACGACCGCGAATTGCAGCAACTGCTCGATCACCAGTATCAAGTCGTCGATGGTGATGCCGATGAAATTCAGGGTGGAGGTTATCGCTATGTTTATACACTGTAAAAAAATTATCGCTGCTGGTGCCGCGCTGTTGTTGTGCCTGTTGGCAAATACAGCCGCTGCAGAACCCTATCTGGCGGTGAAAAATAATGTGCAATGTTCCGCCTGCCATACCAACCCGGCGGGTGGTGGTGCACGCACAACCTATGGCGCCTGGTATGGTACGCATCAGCTACCGCAAACGGCGGGCAGCCTGAATTTATTTGATGCGGGAAAGTTGGGTGAAACACTGCGCATCGGCGCTGACCTGCGCACTAACTATTACCAATCAGATCGCGATGAAGCTGAAGACGCGCGCGGTTTTGAAACCCAATCCGGCCAGCTCTATGTGGTATTGCAACCCAAAGACTCGCGCTTTGCACTCTACATTGATGAACAAATTGCTCCCGGCGGTGCGCTGAATCGCGAAGCGTTTATTCTTACCAAATTAAATGGCCAGCACTTTTTAAAAGCGGGCCGCATTATGTTGCCCTATGGAATTCGATTGGAGGACGACAGCGCTTTTATCCGTCAGGCCAGCGGTTTCAATTTTGATACCGGCGATAACGGCGTAGAACTGGGTTTGCAGTACAGCAAAACCCTGTTTAATTTTGCCATTAGCAATGGCAGCAGCGGGCTCAACAATGACGATAAAAATTTGCAGTTTTTATCGCGTGCGGAATACCTGGGCAGCAATTGGCGAATTGGTGCAACCGCGTTATATAACGATGCTGAAGCCGGTGCGCGCACCCAAGCGAATGTGTTTGGTGGATTTGTCTGGCAAGGTTTTGTATTTCTCGCCGAGGCAGATTTAATTAAAGACGAATCTATTGAAAACATTTCCGGCGAATATCAACAGCAGCGTGTGGGTTTGCTGGAAGTGAACCGCGAAATCAGCAAAGGTTATAACGTCAAACTCACCACCGAGTTTTTGGATCCGGACACCAATATCGATGAAAACCACCGCGTGCGGCACTCATTATTATTGGAGTACACACCCTTTGCCAACTTGCAAATTCGCGGCGGCCTGCGCCAAGGCGATGACATTCCCCAGCGCGCTACAGGGAATTATCTGGATATGTTTGCGCAGTTGCATTTTTATTATTGATGGAAATAGTTAGAGCTGGATACCTGCGAACGCAGGTATCCAGTTTTTAATCAATCACAAATTAAACGCATAATCCAAATAAACCTTGCGCACCGAACCCGAATCGCCTTCAGGTTCAAAATTGGCGAGGCGCAGTGCAATGCTGTGTTTGCGATTGGGTTTGTAGACAAAATCCACATCCAATTCACGGCCGATGTTATTGCCCGCCACATCATCTTTAAAAAAGTGATAAGAGATTTCTACCCGCAGGGGTGAGGCGCGCCATAATAAGCCGAGTGAAAAATTGCGCACGCCGCTATTGGGCGTGTTGCCTATTTCATCGGCCCAGCCTTCAAAATCGTGATTGGAACCCAAGGGGGTAATAAACGCCGCGCCATTATTTGCACCGAGAATTTCGTAACGCGTGCTCAATTCCCAGCTGTTAAACCCGAAGCCGAGATCGAGCAAATAATAAGGCAAGCTTTCCGCATGGAGTTCAAAACGATTTTGTTGCGCGGCTTCAATTTGCACGCGGTATTTTATGCGGCGGGCTTTGTAGTTGAGGTTGTAGTTCACACCAACCGTATTATTGGATGCGCTGGGCATGTCCCGGTTGTCGATGCGATAGGCATAACCCACCACGCGGGTGTAGTCCCACTCATTCCATTCAAGCCGGGTGAGGTGGCTATGGTGTTGGTGATCGCCAAAAAACGCGCTGTCTGGTGAGCTATTGCCGTTGCCGTTGCCGTAATCGTGTTCGGGTTGCGAATTTTTTCCATCAGCATCCTCACCAAAAATACGGTTGGCATTGGCGATATAGCTGTAGGTAAAGTTTGAATTGCTGGCGAGTTTAAATTTGCCCAGTAGTGCATCAAAGGTTTGTTCGTTTTGCCAAAAACCATTGCCGCCAATAAAACGCTGGTTGTCAAAATTAATACGCTGGCGACCGAGATGAATAGCGGCAGCGTCCAAGTCTAGCGATAAAAACGCTTGATTCAGGTCCACGCCATCGGGGTCGGGAATTAAGGGCTGATTATTAAAACGCGCACCATCGCTGTGATCATTTTTATAGGCAGTGCCGACCGCGTCCACTTCCACCATTGAATGGAAAATATCACTCCACTCAGATGCCACCGAACCACGCAATAATAGGGATGCTGCCTGGCCGGAATTGTCCGCGTCAACATAGGCGTAGCGCGCGCGGCTGCCCCAATCCCATTCATGTTCACCGCTTGCCACTGCACAGGGCGCCACACTGATTGCCAGTAAACTTGCTGCTAATAATCTCACGCTGTTACCTGCCTTTTATTATTGCCAGTCTTCCGCATTGCCATCGTGTAAAAATGTCACGCCAGTGAGTTTATCCATTTCTTCATAGAGTGGGTCGGGCATGGGGTTTTGTCGCGCGTCCATATATTTCAGTGCAGGCAAGTGATAAATATCCACATGCTCTACTGCATTATTAAACATGTAAATTTTTTCCAGCGCGGGTAAATCCCGATAGGTGAACTGCAGCAGTTTATTGTCGTTAATTTTTAGCAGTTTGAGTGTGGGTAGCGCGTTTAAGTCCAGCGCTGTCATTTTATTGCCAAAAATATATAACTCTTCCAGCGCTGGTAATTCGCCCAGGGTTACTTGGGTAATTTTATTTTTAGCGAGGTTGATATGGCGCAGCAGCGGCAATTTTTCCAGCGTCGCATCGGTCAGTTGGTTGTTGTAGAGCGATAATTTTTGCAGCTGGGTAAAGTGTTCGATGCCAGCAAGTGAGGTGATTTTTTTGGAGTGGCATTCAATCGCGGTAATATCGGCAAGGTTTTGCCAATTTTTTTTTGCCGCCAATGCCGCGACGCAATTTTTAAAGTTGGCATCTGTTAACGGCAAATCCAGCCCGTGACTACACGCGCTGGAGAAGGTGAATAACAAAGCTAACAATAGTTTCCGGGTCATGCGTTTTTTAGACATAGCAGCGCGCCGCAGGCAGGGAAGATAGGACGCATTATATGGCCTTATCCACCTGCGCGAGGAGAACACAGACACCTTTTGCCAGCACGATTTCACTCGGCTCATCCAGCGGTGAACCGCCTACATCCTCTTCCGTCAGAATCAGGTGCGAGGCGTCTTTAATCAAACGCCAATGGGCGACGGATAAGGGCAGTTGTTGGATATCAGTTTGCGCAAATACCCCGAGTGGCCGGACTTGGCCATCGCGTTTGGAAATCGCCCAGAGCTGCAGGTTTTTATCCTCCGCAATTTCTACTGCTTCCCATTTCAACCACAGCTGCGCGCCACCGGTGGCGGTGAGTACGGTCAACTGCGCCGCGCCCGTTTCATTAGTCAGTACCGCGACATAATCGGCATTGGGTTGCTGCATGAATTGTTGCAGCGGGTCGCGGGCGATTAACAGCCAGAGGCACACCGCGAGCATGACACTCGCAAAACCGGAGATACTCGGCCAGAGCCAGCTAAAACGCGGTGCTGTGCGCACCGGTGTTGGCTGCTGTAAGCGTGCTTCAATAGCGCGCCAGACTTCCGGTTCGGGGGTGATGCCCGTCTCGTGATCGCTCAGGCTCATGAGTTCTTCTTCCCAAAAGCTGACCTGGGTTTGCAAGGCGCTATCGTCGCGCAGGCGCGCTTCAAACTGCTGGCGTTCAGCCCCGCGTAACACCCCCGAGACATAATCAAACGCGAGCAGTTTGTCGTCTAACGGTGAGTGTGGTGTTTTGCTTCCAGACATAGTTTTAACCTTTCGGCGCCGCGATGGAGCCAGGATTTAACGGTGTTGCTATTGGTGGCGAACTGTTCCGCAATCTGCTCGCGGGTATAGCCATACAAATAGGCTAGCTCAATACTGTGTTTGATCTTGTCGCCCAGGGTGGTCAGGCACTGGTGCAGGTGAAAGCGCAATTGACCCGCTGCGGCACTGGTTTCCGGTTCATCGCCACCGGGCAGTTCGTTCAAATCCTCATGCCAGTGATCCAGTTTGCGGTTGATACGCACTTCCTTATCCAGCCGATCCAAGGCCCGGTAGCGCACGATACTGGCCATCCAGGTCAGTGGTCGCGCGAGCTGCGGCCGGTAACTGGAAGCGTTGTTCCAAATTTGCAAAAACGCCTCCTGTAATACCTCATTGCCCAGTTCCCGCGACTGCAAAATGCGTTGGGCGACGGCGTTCAAATAGGGGCTGACCCGCTCAAACAACTGCTTGAGCGCGGCCTGGTCGCGCAGGGCGCAGCGGGCGATGAGGTTGATGAGCTCCTCGTCCTGATGTGGGTTGGTGTCAGTCATGCGGGATTGCATCCTCAATTATTGTGCTTAATCCCAACTACGGGTTTGCGGCGGAAAAGTTGCAGCTAACTTAATACAATTTATCGTCATACCTGCGAACGCAGGTATCCAGCTCCCCTGCAAACTACCTTATGGATCCCCCGCGTGCGTGGGCATGACCTTAAATACTTATCACCACTTCAGGTTTTCTGCGCAAACTGATGCACGGGAGTGCCTTTTTTTAGCAAAGATGAGGCTGTGGTAGGTCGGGTGAAAGTTTACTGCCACTTCGGTTACTCACCCTCAGCGTTACTCATTATGCCTCTAATAATTAACGATAAAGGTACTCGCTATGTTCTCTATTAATCGCTATACCGGCGTGCTCTTTGCGCTCGCCACCCTGATCGGCGTTAGCATTACCAGCGCCGCCACTGCCAAGCCTTACAAGGCGGCGGAAATCTACTCTAAACAAACCTACAAATACGGCCGCTATGAGATGCGCATGCGCGTCGCCAAAGGCAGTGGGGTATTGTCTACTTTTTTCACCTACAAAAACGGTTCCGAGCAGCCGGGCACTTTTTGGGAAGAGATCGATATCGAGATCTTCGGCAAAAACAACGCTACCCAGTGGCAGAGCAATGTGATTATTGGCACCAATCGCCCCACCACCAAAACCGAAGGGGTACACACCATGCCCTATTCGCTGGGCGATGGTTACAACACCTATGTGCTGGAGTGGACCCCCAGTTACATCGCCTGGTTTGTCAACGGCACGCAAGTGCGCCGCATCAATGGTGGCCAGTTTGTGACCAGCCTGACCAGCCCGCAAGACCTGCGTTTTAACCTCTGGGCGGCCAATATTGCCGAGTGGGTCGGCCCCTGGAATGACAGCATCCTGCCGGTGTACCAGTTTGTGAATTACATCGAATACAAACCCTGGAATGCCTCTACCAATAGTTTTGGCACGGGTTGGCGCGACGACTTCAACAGTTTCGATACCAACCGCTGGAACAAAGCCAACTGGACTTTTGGCGAAAACCTGGCGGATTTTGACCCCAATAACGTCGTCGTTAAAAACGGCATTTTGGTATTGGCCCTGACCCGCGAAGGCCAGACCGGTTATACCGGTACACCGCCGGCCGATGGCGGCACTGGCGGTGGAAGTGGCAGCAGTAGCAGCGCCCCCGCTACCTCTATCACTATTCAGGCGGAAAACTTTAACGAAGTCGGCGGCAGTGTGACTGTATCGGGCGGCACCGTGGGTTATATCGATGCCGGTGAATGGTTCAAATACAACAATGTGAATATCCCGCAAACCGGGACTTACAAGGTTGAATACCGTGTCGCCTCGGCGCTCACCACCGCGCAGTTCACGCTGGATCGCAACGGCGTAGGCTTAGGCACCATTAGCGTGCCCAATACCGGCGGTTGGGGTACTTATCAAACCATCTCCCACAATATTTACCTGACCGCCGGGGTACAGAGTTTGGCGATTTACGCCAACAGCGGTGGGTTTAATATCGATTGGCTCAAGCTTACTAAAATCTAGGTTTTCTCCCCTCGGGGTTGGCGTGCCGCTGCTGGTTGCCAACCCCTTTTTTGTCTTGATGAGGTCTGTGTTATGTGTCGTTTCTTCTGTGCATTGTTAACTGTAACGGTGGCGATAATGGCGAACCTTGCCAGCGCCAAAGCGTACAAAGGTGCGGAAATCTACTCCAATGACAGCGTTTTGTACGGCCGTTTTGAAATGCGTATGCAGGTAGCGAAAGGGAGCGGGATTTTATCCACCTTCTTTACCTACAAAAATGGCTCGGAAGTGGGTAATACCTTTTGGGAGGAAATCGACATTGAGGTCTTTGGCAAAAACAACGCCACCGAGTGGCAGAGCAATATTATTCTGGGCAGCTCGCGCCCCACGCTTCATGTTGAGCAGGTGCACAGCCTGACGCAATCGCTGGGCGATGCTTATCACACCTATGTGCTGGAGTGGACGCCGGATTATGTCGCCTGGTTTCTGGACGGGGTGGAAGTGCGCCGCATTACTGGCACCAGCACCGTGACCAGCCTGACCAATGCGCAAAGCCTGCGTTTTAACCTCTGGTCGTCGGAATCGGCGGAGTGGGTTGGCCCCTGGGACCCCAGCATTCTGCCGGTATACCAATTTATTAATTACATCGATTACCAAGCCTACAACGCCACCACCAAAACCTTTGAAGGCGGTTGGCGCGACGACTTTAACAGCTTTGATAGCAGCCGCTGGGGCAAGGCGAACTGGAGTTTTGATACCAACCGGGTGGATTTTGCACCGGAAAATGTGGTGGTGAAAGACGGCATTCTGGTGCTGGCGATGACCACCGACGCGGCGCTGGGTTTCAGCGGTACACCGCCAGCGGATAACCATGTGGTCAGCAGCTCCAGTGCACCTGCCAGCAGTAGTTCCGTTGCAAGCAGCAGTCTTGCCCAGAGCAGTGTGGCGCAAAGCAGCAGTTCGGAAACGAGTGCCGTACAGAGCAGCGAAGCTGCCAGTTCAACGGCGCTGTCATCGTCATCGGTTGCCGCAATCAGTTCGGCTGCCGCCAGTTCCAACGCGGCGACGGGCAGTAATTCTGGTAGTGGAGGCGGCGGTGCGATGCATGGCCTGTGGTTGGCCATGCTCGCCGGGTTGTTGCTGCTGCGGTTATTAATCCAGATAGGCCGGGCGCGGCGCATTCATATTGCGCTTTAAGTTCAGCGTCATTTCATCCGCTAATACTTCCTCTTCACCCGCCTCCAAACCCTCGAAGGTGCGCTGCACTATCAGCGCCGCGGGGGTTTTGGGCGCATCAATTTTGGCCGTCATGTCGGTATCCACATAACCCATATGCAGCGCCATCACCTGGGTATTCTGCCCGCGCAATTCCAGGCGCAAGCTGTTGGTCAGCGCCCAGGCGGCCGATTTGCTCGCCGAATAAGGTGAAAACTCCACCGGCGCGTACCAACTCACCAGCGACAACACATTGATAATCGCCCCGCCGCCATGACCGGCGAGCAGCGGCGCAAAGGCTTTGCACAGGCGCAGGGGGCCGTAAAAATTGGTGTCAAAGTGCTCGGCGCAACTGGCCTCGCTGTTATTGGCGAGAAAGCTGCCAAAACGGGCGACACCGGCATTGTTGATCAACAGGGTGACATCGGGGCATTGTGCGGCGATGCGCGCGACATCATCGTCGCTGGTGACATCCAGCTTGAGTTTGATGACCCCATCGAGTGGGATAGAGTGCGGGTCGCGGGCGGTGGCGTACACCTTGCGGGCACCGCGCGCCAGGGCGGCGCGGGCAAATTCCAATCCAATACCGCGATTGGCTCCAGTGATTAATACAACTGCATCTTTGATGTTCATCGTCTAATTCCTTAACGTTGCTTTGATGGTAACCGGCTCGATTGTAGCGGGCTTGACTGCGCCCGCCGCCTTAAAGTTTAGGGCGCGAGCCGCGCTTTTTCTTGGGTGGATAAAAACTGGCTTCGCCCTCGGGGCGGGTTTTGAAGCGGCGATGTACCCACAGGTATTGCTCCGGCGCCTGACGAATCGCCTGTTCCAAAATTAGGTTGATACGTGTGGCGTCCGCAATATCGTCGCCACTGGGATAATTTTCCAATGCTGGCTGAATTTCCAACCGATAGCGACCACCGGGTTCACGGAAACAAAAAAATGGAATCACCGCGCACCCGGAAAGTTTGGCAATACGCGATGTCGCCACCACTGTCGCGGCCGGTACCCCGAAAAATGGCACAAATACACTGTGATTGCGGCCATAGTCCTGATCCGGCGCATACCAAACAATCCGCCCTTGACGCAGGCTCTTGATTAACTGGCGGGTGTCATCGCGATTGATGGCCGAGCCATTTACCCGCGAGCGCGCCTTGGCTATGGCGTAGGCCATCAAGGGGTTAGGGTCAGCGCGATAGAGCACATCGGCATCTATGTGGTAGGCCATAATGCGGCCGCTGATATCAATGGTGGTCAAGTGACTGCCGCACAACAGCACGCCCTTGCCTTGCGCCTGTGCCTCGGCAATGTGCTCCAACCCGCTAATCTCATAGCGATTGCGCATTTTGTCCACTTGGCCCCAGAGCCCAATCGCGGTCTCCGTAATACTCAGCCCGGTAGCCACCAACGTACCGCGCACCATTTTGGCTTGTGCTGCTGCATCCAGCTCTGGAAAACAAAGTGCAATATTGATTTCCGCATAGCGTCGGCGCGATTTGGCCAGGTAGTAAAACAATAGCCCCAAGCCACGGCCAATAAACTGGTTCGCCTGAACCGGCAACTGGGCAATTAGCCAGAAAAAGCCCAACACCAACCAGGTTGGCCAGAAGCGTGGCAGCAAAAAACGGCGGTTCAAGGGGGGCAACTGTGACTTGTCCAAGTGGTATTTCTCTCTTGCGATGGGGTGCGGCGGCCGATTATAACAACCTCAACCTGCAGCGTCCCCTGCAGGTGATTATTCGGCGCCCTCTGCCGGAGCTTGGGGCACTCCTCCCTGCTTGCGAAATTCCGCCGCAGAGACTCCGGTATAGCGTTTAAAAAAGCGATGGAAAGACGACTTACTGTTAAAACCCGACTCGAGCAAAATATCCAGAATATTCAAATGAGCAAACGCTGGATCAAGCAGCATTTGTTTAGCGCGCTCTACCCGATAACCATTCACAAATTCAAAAAAATTGGTGTTGAATTCACTATTGATAATGCTCGATACCTCGCGGTAGTGAATGCCCACCTGCCGCGCAAAATCTTCAATGGTTAAATTCTGGGTTAAATAAAGTTGTTGTGTTTCCATGGTGGTGCGAATGCGCGCAATCGCCTCCGGCGAGGGTGCCGCAATCACTTGTGGCTCTTTGGTGCCGGGCGATTCCCGTGTCAGCAGCAACTCGTGGGCGTAGAGCAAGCTATATACAAAAAGTGCGTTCACCAACAAAAAGGTAATGTAATTATCGAAGATGCCAAAACTATCAGCGATCGCAAAACTCACGCTCTGCCCGAGTAGATGCACGATGAGTGACCACAACCAATTGAGCGCAAAACCCAAAGTGAGCAACAACAACCAATAAGGCCCCTGCAAACTCAGACTCGAATAAAATTCTTTCAGTTGTTGTTTGTAGCGATAAATTTCCAGCACGGCGGCAAAGGCATAAGCGACCGGTAAAAACTTCAGGTAATGCCATAAATAATTGGCAAGCTGGGCAGAAAATTCATTGTGTGCATTAGGCAAAAAACGCAAACGGTCGCTATCCAACTCGCCCCACAATACCAAGCCCACTACCGCCACTAAATTCAATAAATGCAGTGCATCTTTTGCGCGCAGTGAAAAATTCGCCCGTGTAATTGCCACCACATACAAATACAAAAACACACTTTTACCCACCAAGGTTGTCACCAACCCGAGCGCCAGCGTCATTTTGGCCAGCTCACTATGCGAGTGAATATAGTCATTCCACAACACCATATTGCACAGCGCACTCGCACCCACACACACGAAAAATCCTGACAATAACTGCGATGCCACGGCCTTTTGTTTGGACAGCAGCCACTGGAAAATCACCAGCAGCACACACACCGCCAGGGTGAGTACGAGGATTAAATCGTGAATATTAAAAATGGGTGTTTTCATAAGCTCTTTAATGCTTGTTAGTGTGGAGATATAGAGACAGCAGGATTAATAAAAATAAACCTGCTGTGTGTGGGCACTATTGTTACCCAAACCGTTAACAGTAACTGATCGCTGCTGCTGATCAATTGCAAACGGTTTACTGGGGTATGGACTGAGCAAGCGGGTTGCAGTTGATGAGCTGTTGTTCATTTGTTCAACACTGAATAATAACCCGCGCCGAAATGCTTCCAAATTTTTACTGCGAGCAGCATAGTTTCCATAGTCGGGCGAAGCGATACCCACCAGAATTTGGCCAACCGGGTTATAGGGGTTGAATAAATAATGTACTTTATTTTTTGGCACAGATTCTTGTCGTAATTGTTGAGTGTACTCGGTGAAAGCTACTTCAAATTCATTAACAGGGACATCCAAATTGTCCAATGCCGATTTTACCCTCGTTGCTAACTGATTTACCGTATCCTGCTTTTTATGTGCCAAGTTGATCAATAGCTTCCCAGAGGCTCTGGTGTGCTCTTGGTCAAACTGAGCTTGATAAGCCGCATTGCCAAATTTCCACTCGCCTATTAAACAGCGATACATGGAAAGCTCATCGTCAGTAAAGGGTTGGCGCATGCTGGCGTCTAGGGGCATTTTTCCATCGTGAAGTAAAAAATAATTAGTCCATAAAAAATTATTTTTAATTGCTACCGAAGCAATCATTTTTCCAATCAGGGTATCGCTATCTTTTAAAACACCGCGCCAAAACCGCAGGTCGCGATCCAATAACTTGCTTAAATACCCATTATCATTTGGGGTGATGTTGGCAAATGCGCTAATAAAAATGATGCGCTGTGCCTTCATCACCTCGGCATATTTTGGCAATGGCAAACGAATATCCAATGCAGATAATTCCAGCCAACCACTATGCGCAATTAATTGCCGGTAGCGATCATTAACCCAGGGTTGATTGTTCTGCCATTCATCAATAAGTGTTTTATTTTTTTCAATGGCATTAATGCAATCCTGCGTAACCTCGCTGCACAAATTAATCAGTTCAGCAAACTCCGCGGGTAAATTCTCCTGAACAAGGTAACTCGCTTGAGGGAACTCCAAGTTCTCCTCCGATGAAGACGAGATAACCTGCTGTGACCATTCAACCCGTTCAAGTCCAATTGCTTTAGGGTCTTCAGTTTCAGCGACATCAAACCCCAATAAAAACAAATAGCCGTTGTCATTGTCAGCAACCGCCGCGCGATTGTTCCATGCCTGTTCAAACTCCACCACCGTTGCAGAAGGTGGTTTATCGCGTAAGTTAATTATCACTACAGCGACAACATAGACGATTAGCAGTGAAAAAATAACCACTAAAAATTTGGCTAATATGTTTAGCGATTTTCCTAGCATGATTGTCCCATATTAATAGTCATGAACTACAAACTTGCCATTACTGCCCGCGCCAGCCCCACACAATAATCGCCATGCCCACCAAGGCGACACTGGCACCCGCCCAATCGTAGACCGAGAGTTTTACTCCATCCACATAACGCAGCCACAGCAGCGCGGTTGCCACATAAACACCGCCGTAAGCGGCATAGACCCGGCCACTGGCAGCGGGGTGCAAAGTGAGCAACCACACAAACAGTGCGAGGCTCGCGGCGGCGGGAATTAACAATAAAATCGAACCGCCTTTGCGCAGCCACAGGTAAGGCAAAAAGCAGCCGATAATTTCCGCGAGCGCAGTGGCGACAAATAACAGCGAGGTTTTGAGCATGGAGAAGCGCCTTGTTGGCAAGCCAAGGGTGGGATGTTAAAGCAGTTGGGCGCATTTAATAAGTTGCTGTGCGTCCATGCAGGCTAATAAACTCACTTCATTCACCTTTCAATGGAACGCCGTTTATGTCCCGAGTGCGATTGTTGTTAGTGTTGCTGCTTGCCTGGGCGCCACTTGCGCAGGCGGAAAAAATCACCATCGCCGCCGCCGCTGATTTGAAATTTGCGCTGGACGAACTCCTGGTCGATTTCAAACAAGCTCATCCCAACGATGAGGTTGCAGTGATTTATGGCTCCTCCGGTAAGTTTTATACCCAGATCCAACAGGGTGCGCCCTTTGATGTGTATTTTTCCGCCGACATCGAATTCCCGCGGCGCCTGGCAAAAGCCGGTTTTGCGGCGTCCGAGGTCAAGCCTCATGCCCTTGGCCGTATTGTGCTCTGGAGTGCCACCCAAGATGCCAGCCAAATGAATCTCGCCAGCCTGACCGATCCCGCCATCAGACGCATCGCCATCGCCAACCCCAAGGTCGCGCCCTACGGCATGCGTGCGGTGGAAGCCCTGAAGCAGAGCGGCTTGTGGGACAAGGTGGAGCCCAAACTGGTGTACGGCGAAAACATCGCCCACACCGCGCAATTTGTGCAAAGCGGTAACGCGCAGGTAGGCATTATCGCCCTCGCGCTGGCGCTCAACCCGGAGCTGGCGCGCAAGGGCGGTTACTGGCTGATTCCCGACGAACTACACGCGCCGTTGGAGCAGGGTTTTATCATCACCAAACGCGCAGAAAAGAATGAGCTGGCGCAACACTTTGCGGATTACATGGAAAGCAAACCCGCGCGCGACGTGATGACCCGCTATGGGTTTGTATTGCCGGACGCGCCAGCTGGAGAAGTAGATGCTCACTGACGGCGACCTGCAAGCCCTGTGGCTCACGGTGCGGCTCGCCGCAATCGTCACGTTTATCCTGCTGTTAATCGGTACTCCCATCGCCTGGTGGTTGGCGCGCACCAAATGTTGGTGGAAGGGGCCAATCGGGGCGATTGTCGCCTTGCCGCTGGTATTACCGCCCTCGGTGTTAGGGTTTTATTTGCTCCTGGCGATGGGGCCAAACGGCCCGGTGGGGCAATTGACGGAAGCGCTCAATATTGCCCCTTTGGCCTTTACCTTTTGGGGGCTGGTGCTGGCCTCGGTGTTTTATTCGCTGCCATTTATGGTGCAGCCGCTGCAAACCGCATTTGAGGCAATTGGCGAGCGCCCGCTGGAAGTGGCGGCGACCTTGCGGGCATCGCCGCTCGATGCGTTTTTTACCGTGGCTGTGCCCTTGGCGAAACCGGGTTTTATCACTGCCTCCATCCTCACCTTTGCCCATACCGTCGGTGAGTTTGGCGTGGTGCTAATGATTGGCGGCAACATTCCCGGGGTGACGCGCGTGGCCTCAGTGCAGATTTACGATTACGTGGAAGCGCTAAATTACAGCCAAGCACACCGGCTGGCGCTGGTGCTGCTGGTGTTTTCCTTTGTGGTATTGCTGGCGATTTATGCGGGCCGCCGTTTCCGCCCTGTAAGAGGCGTGTGAGATGAGTGACCTGGACATTCAAGCGCGCTTTCAACTTGCATGGCCGGGCTTTGCGCTGGATGTGGATCTGGAATTGCCCGGGCGCGGCGTTACCGCATTGTTTGGTGTATCCGGCTCCGGTAAAACCACATTGTTGCGCTGTATCGCCGGGCTGGAGCGCGCGCCGCAGGGCCGGTTGGTGGTGGATGGCGACATCTGGCAAAGCGACCAACAATGGCTGCCGACCCATAAACGCCCGCTCGGTTATGTATTTCAGGAGGCCAGTCTTTTTGCCCACCTTTCGGTGCAAGACAATCTCCGCTACGGCCTACGGCGCACTAGCGGCGCAGCGCACACCAGTTTGGATCAAGCCATCGAACTACTCGGTATCGGCCATCTTTTGAACCGCAACCCGGATTTACTCTCCGGCGGCGAACGCCAGCGAGTTGCCATCGCCCGCGCCCTGGCGGTCAGCCCCCGTTTGCTGCTGATGGATGAACCCCTCGCCGCGCTCGACCTGCAGCGCAAGCGGGAGATTTTCCCCTACCTTGAACGCCTGCACCGCGAGCTGGACATACCGGTGCTCTATGTCACCCATTCACCCGAAGAGCTGACGCGGCTGGCGGATCATTTGGTGGTGATGGAAAACGGTCGCGCCATCGCCAGCGGTAATTTGGGCGAAACCCTCGCACGGCTCGATTTGCCGATCCAATTAGGTGAGGACGCAGGGGTGATTATCGAGGCGACTATCGGCGCTGTGGATAGCCAATGGCACCTGGCGCGGGTGGATTTTGCCGGCGGCAGCCTCTGGGCGAAAGATCAGGGTTTGGCGGTGGGAACATCGGTGCGGGTGCGTGTACTCGCCCGCGATGTGAGTTTGGCTAACCATCCAACCCAAAGTAGCATCCAAAACCAGTTAGCCGGTCATGTGGATGCGCTTGGCGATGACGAACACCCCGGCTTGGCGCTGGTGCGCGTGCGCATTGGCGAGACTATTGTGCTCGCCCGCCTGACCAAACGCGCCGTGGCGACACTCGGTGTGACTGTGGGTAAAGCCTGCTGGGTGCAGATTAAATCGGTGGCGCTGTTGCAGTAACTACAACCGCTATTGAGTTGTCGTTAGTTCGTCCAAGTACCGGATAACCTCTTCCGCTGTGGAACGCGCCGAGCGCCCAACACCAATCAATGTCGCAGACGCTAAACCCGTCCACTCGCCATAGCCCAGCAACCACAGGCGTGGCTCCTGTACCGAACGAGTGCCTGCAACATCTACTTTTCCATCGGGATTAATCACGCCCAGTGATTGCAAGTGCGCGAGCGCCGGGCGGAATCCCGTACACCAGATCACCGCATCAACGGCGGACTCAGTGCCATCGGCCCAGACGACACCATTGGCGGTAAAGCGGGTAAATGGTCGAACCGCGTGTAATACACCACGTTCCCGCGCCTCTTTTACCGGCGGCACCATTACCACATCGCCCAAACCACCCACGGGCTGCTCTATTTCCCGCCCTTCCTGAGCTGCCTTCCAGCGATCAGTGGCGCGCTGGAAGAGTACCCGCCCGTCCACATCATCGGGCAAAAAAATCGGCTCGCTGGTTGTGACCCAAGTGCAGTCAGCAACGCGCGATACTTCGGCGAGAATTTGCGCGCCCGAATTGCCGCCGCCCACCACCAGCACTTTTTGCCCTGCAAAGGGCGCGGGCGATTGGTAGTGCGCTGAGTGAAGTTGCGCTCCCTGAAACAGATCAGCGCCGGGGTAGGCAGGAATAAACGGATTGCGCCAGGTACCGGTCGCGCTGATAACAACACGGGCGCGCCAGGCTTGGTGCTCGCTCACCACCTCCAGCCGGTCGCCAAGGTTATTAACGGCGGATACCCACACCGGGCGCTGCACCGGAAATTCATAACGACTTTCATAGTGGCGCAGGTAATCCACCACCTGATCGCGGCTGGGGTAAGTCTCGCCAGTGGGCGGCATTTGCCAACCCGAGAGTGAACTCCAGGTCGATGGCGAAAACAGTCGCAGGCTGTCCCAGCCATGAAGCCAAGCCCCACCGGGTGTTTGCTCGGCATCCAGCATCACAAAGGAATACTTGCTGCGGCGCAGATAATAAGCGACCGACAAAGCCGCCTGCCCGCCGCCGATGATGACTATGTCCGTTGAATCTGTGTCGGTTGAATCCATGACCGGTGTATCCATGCTGCCGCTCCGATAAAAGTTGATTCAGTAAGTATTCTGCTTGCCAATATATATGCACAACCATATATTCGTACAACCATATATACGGCTAGTTTGATCTATGTCTGAATTTACTCCCGATTCCCTGTGTAAAACCCTCGCTGATCCAACCCGCGCGCGCATTGTGTTGCTGGTCGCACGCGAAAAAGAGTTGTGCGTCTGCGAACTCACCTGCGCGCTCGATGAAATCCAACCCAAAATTTCCCGCCACTTGGCGCTGTTGCGTGAATCCGGTTTATTGGCGGATCGTCGCCAAGGTCAGTGGGTGTATTACCGTTTGCACCCGGACTTGCCTAATTGGGTTACCAAAACGTTAAAGACGATGCTCGCTGCGAATCAGGATTGGCTGCAAGAAAATCATCAGCGGTTGTGCGCAATGGAAGATCGGCCGAACCGCTGCTGTTAAACAATCATCATCAAAATAAATATTTTTGCGAGAAAGAACATGAAAAAAATCAAAATCGGTATCAATGGTTTCGGTCGCATTGGTCGTTTGGCATTGCGCGCGAGTTGGCATTGGCCGGAGTTTGAATTTGTACAAATTAATGATCCGGCAGGCGATGCCGCTACTTTTGCGCATTTATTAAAATTCGATTCGGTGCAAGGCCAATGGACACCAGAAACGGGTGCGGATGAAAATGCCATTTATATTGATGGCAAACCCATCAAATTTACGCGCAATAAAACCATCGCCGAAACCGATTGGCGCGCTTGCGATCTGGTTATTGAAGCCAGCGGCAAAATGCGTGAAGTAAAGTTACTGCAAGCTTATTTGGATCAAGGTGTAAAACGTGTCGTGGTGAGTGCACCGGTCAAAGAGCCGGGTGTATTAAATGTAGTGATGGGGGTGAATCACCATTTGTTTGATCCGGCTACACATCGCATAGTCACCGCTGCCTCTTGCACCACTAACTGTTTGGCACCGGTGGTAAAAGTGATTCACGAACAACTCGGGATTAAACACGGCGCCATCACCACCATTCACGATCTAACCAATACCCAATCGATTCTGGATCAGCCGCATAAAGATCTGCGCCGTGCGCGCGCCTCCCACTCAAATTTAATTCCCACCAGCACCGGTTCCGCGACTGCCATTGCGGAAATATTTCCGGAGTTGCGCGGCAAATTAAATGGCCATGCGGTGCGCGTCCCGCTTGCAACCGGCTCACTCACGGATTGTGTGTTTGAAGTGAACCGCGCCACCAGTGTGGACGAGGTGAATGCATTGTTAAAAACGGCGAGTGAAACTTATTTGAAAGATATTTTGGGTTATGAAACACGCCCGCTGGTATCCAGCGATTTTTGTGGCAACCCGCTGTCATCGATTGTGGATGCGCTCTCCACTATGGTGGTGAATGACACACTGGTGAAAATTTATGCCTGGTATGACAACGAATGGGGTTACGCCAATCGCACGGTGGAATTGGCAAAATTGGTTGGTTTGGAAAATTAACGTTATCGTTTGCAATAAGATCGCGTGTTGGGCATCGCTGCGCTCAGCACCAACCTACAAGCACCTTGTGAGCTAGCATGAATCAATCATCAGCCATAAAACAATACGCACTTGTCACCGGCAATTACTGGGCATTTACGCTTACCGACGGCGCGCTGCGCATGTTGGTGGTGTTGCACTTTCATCAACTCGGTTACAGCCCGCTGCAAATTGCGGGGCTGTTTTTGTTTTATGAAATTTTTGGTGTAGTCACTAATTTAGTGGGTGGTTATTTAGGCGCGCGTATTGGTTTGAATCGCACCATGAATATTGGTTTGGCTTTGCAGGTGATGGCGCTGGCGTTACTCGCGGTGCCCAGTCAGTGGCTAACGGTGCCCTTGGTGATGGGCGCGCAGGCGCTGTCGGGCATTGCGAAAGATCTGAATAAAATGAGCGCTAAAAGTGCGATCAAACAATTGGTACCGGGCGATCAGCAGGGTGCGTTATTTAAATGGATCGCACTGCTTACCGGATCTAAAAACGCCCTGAAAGGTGTAGGTTTTTTTCTGGGCGGCGCACTCTTGGCTGCGGTGGGTTTTAACACAGCAGTCATTTTAATGGCAGCTGTGCTGGCACTGGTTTGGCTGATGAGTGTCATTTTGCTGCAACAGGATCTAGGCAAAGCGAAAAATAAACCAAAATTTAATGAGCTATTTTCCAAAAGCCGCGCGATCAATATTTTATCCGCCGCGCGGTTATTTTTATTTGGCGCACGCGATATTTGGTTTGTAGTCGCCCTACCGGTTTTTTTAAGCAGCCAATTGCAATGGGATTTTTGGCAGACCGGCGGTTTTCTTGCCAGCTGGGTGATTGGTTACGGCATAGTGCAATCCATAGCGCCAATGGTCTTGCGAACGAAAACCGGCGCAGCACCCGGTGGCGGTGCTGCATTGCTCTGGGCGATTTTACTGGCGTTAGTAACCGCCTTTTTGGCGCTGGCTTTGAGCTATGCTGGATCGTCCAATAATTTACTAAGCAATCTGTCAGTTACTAGCGTGTTAATCAGCGGATTGATCGTGTTTGGCATTGTGTTTGCGATTAACTCATCGCTGCACTCCTATTTAATTGTCAGCTACGCTAAAGACGATGGCGTTTCGCTCGATGTCGGCTTTTATTACATGGCCAATGCGCTTGGGCGTTTGCTGGGAACCCTGCTCTCGGGTTGGGTTTATCAAGCCGCAGGATTAGCCGCTTGTCTGTGGATCTCTGCTGCTTTTTTATTGCTGGTTAGCTGCATCTCGGTATTTTTGCCTAAAAGCCATAATCATCACTAACTGCCTAGCGGCGGTGCAAAAAAGGTTAGCTATGTTGCTCTCGATTCTATTGATACTGCTATTAGTGGTGATTTGTGTGCTTATTCATTTTGAAGCGCTGAATTTATTAACCAATGCAATTCCCAAAATAAAAGCGTCGCCACGCCTGAGTATTTTGCTCGGTATTTTGGGTTGTTTTGGTGCGCACTTATTGGAAATTACCATTTTTGCGGGTGGCTTTTATTTTTTTATTCATCAGGAAGACCTCGGCAGTTTGCTGGGCGGTGATATTCAAGGCCACGGCTTGTTTGGTACACCCAGCACCGGGTTTGTTGATAGCCTGTATTTTTCGCTCACCTGTTACACATCGCTGGGTTTTGGCGATTTGGCGCCCACCGGCTGGCTGCGTTTTTTAGCCGGTATTGAAGCCTTAACCGGTTTGTTGCTGATTGCCTGGACTGCCTCGTTTATGTATTTGGAAATGCAAAAACATTGGAAAGTGAAGTAGTTTAAAAAACGTTTTCTATTTCTGGTGCGGATTAATCAGTGAGATAAATCATGAGCGATAAAAAAACCTGCAGCACCAATTGTGAATCCGCCGCCGAGTTATTAAATCGCGCTTGTTATTGTAAAACCCTGAAGCGCGATGAGCTGCTGGCGAGTTTGCAAGCGCAAGCATTGCCGACTGAAGTGCTGCAACATCACCAACAATTATTTTCCCACACTGCCGTGTTTATCTCTCCCGCGCAATGGCAGCAGCTGCAATTGCTGGTGCAGACAATTATGCGTGTTACCGCGTTGACCACTTATCAACAAGCCGCATTAATCAATGCGCCTGCCATCGCACAAAAGTCAACACCCGTCTCTGGCGTGTTTATGGGGTTTGATTTCCATTTCAATGAGACTGGGCCGCAGATTATTGAAATCAATACCAACGCTGGCGGTGGTTTTTTAAATGCAGCACTACTCAGTGCACAAACTGCCTGTTGCAATGCCGCTGGTGCGCTGCCGGTATTGCTGCCGCCGCAGTTGGATGCCGAATTTGTCGCCATGTTTTTACAAGAGTGGCAGCTGGCGCGCGGCGAGCAACCATTGCGCTGTATTGCCATAGTGGATGAAAACCCCAGTGCGCAATTTTTGTATCCGGAATTTTTGTTGGCGCAAGCGGTGTTTGAACGCGCAGGCATTAAAACCCTGATTGTCGACCCGCAAGAATTAACATGGGTTGATGGCGAATTGTTTTATCAACAACAAGTGATTGATCTGGTTTACAACCGCCTCACGGATTTTTCACTCGCACAGCCAAGCAACCTGGTTTTGCGCAACGCCTATGAGCACAATGCCACAGTGCTTACCCCCAATCCCCATCACCACGCGCTTTATGCCGATAAACGCAATCTAGCCTTACTTAGTGATGAAACAAAACTCAACGAATTCGGTGCAGATCCTGAGGATATAAAAACCCTGCTCGCGGGAATTCCCCGCACCCAGTTAGTCAGCGCTGACAATGCAGAAAATTTATGGCAGCAGCGCAAACAGTTATTTTTTAAACCCGCCAGCGGTTACGGCAGCAAAGCCGCTTATCGCGGCGACAAAATTACCAAACGTGTATGGGAGGAAATTTTGCAGGGCGATTATGTTGCGCAATTGCAGGTGCCGCCCAGCGAGCGTGGCATTCTGGTGGACGAAGAAAAAACCGCATTAAAAATGGATATTCGCGCCTATGTGTATGAAGGAAAAATCCAACTGCTCGCCGCGCGTTTATACCAAGGCCAAACCACCAACTTCCGCACTCAAGGCGGCGGTTTTGCACCGGTGTTTGTAGCGGGATAAAGGCGTTATCAATGGTAAAAAAGGCGCACTCAGTAGCGAGTGCGCAAAATGGCTGCACGGGTTTAGCTGTAGTCTTAACTAGCGTTACAACGACAGACTAAAATCATTAACTGCTCAGTATCGATTTATTAGCGCGCTTATCTTTTTTATCGCGTCGTTTATCTTTCAATGATTTTTGCGGTTCTTTTTTTACTTTCTCTTTTGACATGCTGTGTACTCCTGATCAGTAGTACTTCTGCGCCTATTGCCGCTGAATTATTTGCAGAAGCTTGCGCTTAGCTATTTCGCTGAAGCATTACTTACAGCGAGCGGCAGTGTGCAACATGCATAAGTAATTACCCCTCTCGTTGCTGATTAAAAACTATTAATGCTCAATACGAATAACGCGGAATATCGCCATTCGACCGAATATTTTTATATCAATCACATCACCCGGCCTGCGGCCAATCAGTTGTCGCCCCAAAGGTGAGAAACAGGAGATAAAACCCTTCTCAGGATTACTGTCCCGTGGATTAGTTAACACCAGTGTGATGATTTCTTTTTCCTGCACATCAAACACTGTGACTTTATGCCCGATAGTAATCCGCCGCGTGTAAGCGCCCATGCCCGCAGCACTTTGTTCCAGCGTGGTAAACAGCGTCGATAATTCGACCGCGTTTAAACTCATACTCCAAGGGAGATGCAAATAGTGTTGACGAGCACAATCGCTCAGCCGTTTTTTCAAACGATTGAAGTATTGGGTGGACAATTTATTTCTCCAGCACAATAAAATAACAACTCAAAACATAAAAAATGCTTTAAGTGAATTTAATCAAATGGAAATAAAAAAATAGACGAGCGCAATAACCGCTCGATTAGAGGGGAAAGGCGAGAGAAACTCTTTTAAGGATGAAACGCAGTAAAGAAAACATAATTTCAGTAACAAAAATAAATTCGACAAGGCCAATCATAGCCCCGATAAAATTTAAGTCAACCGCAAAAAATTTTCAAAAAACAAAAGCGTATTTATAGCACTTTCTTTTTTCTAAACCACACCAGCTTAACCCCCTCCAACACCAGCAAACTCACCACACCCAGTGCGATACACACCAAAAACTCATTCCAGTGGAAGCTGCCGAAACTGAACAATTGTTGTGCGGGCGGCCAGCCCACGGCGATGGCGAGAGTGAGGCTGACGGCGCTGAGCAGAATCCACAGCGAGCGATTGGGGCGGGTAAAGGCGCTGATAAGGGAGGCGCGGAAGCTGCGGTTGATGAGGATCAGGCCCATGTTGAACAGCACCAGTGCGCCAAATACCAGGGCGCGCAGGTCGTCTTCCGGCATATTCAGGCTGGCGCCGCCGAACAGGAGTGCGGCGAGTAAACCCAGGGTGACAGTGCCCTGGATTATCGCCCAGCCAATGCGCTCGCCCACCAACAGCGGTGTTTGCGGGTCGCGCGGTGGGCGGTTCATTACATCCTCCTCTTCCTGCTCGGCCTCAAATACCACCGAGCAGGCCGGGTCTATCACCATTTCCAGAAAGGCGATGTGAATCGGCGTGAGCATCATCGGCAGCCCCATCAGCAGCGGCAGTATGGCGAGGCCGGCGATGGGGATGTGCACCGCCACGATAAATTCGATGGCTTTGCGCAGGTTGTCGTAAATGCGGCGACCGAGGCGGATGGTGGTGACTATGGATCCGAAGTCGTCATCCAGCAGCACTATGGAGGAGGCTTCGCGTGCGACATCGGTGCCGCGCCCGCCCATGGCGATGCCGATATGCGCGGCTTTAATGGCGGGCGCATCGTTCACGCCGTCGCCAGTCATGGCGACGATCTCGCCGTTGGCTTTCAGGCTTTGCACCAGCCGCAATTTTTGCTGGGGGCGGATGCGCGCAAAAATCGAAACGCTGTTAACCCGCTCGGCCAGTTCCGCATCGCTCAGCTGCTCCAACTGGTCGCCCACCAAGACCTCGCTGGGTGGCAACCCGGCTTGCAGGGCGATGGCGCTGGCGGTGGTGGCGTAGTCGCCGGTAATCATAATCACCCGGATGCCGGCGGATTGGCATTCGGCCACCGCAGCGGGTACTGACTCGCGCAGCGGGTCGGCAAAGGCCAGCAGCCCAAGGTAGCGAAACTGCAATTCGCGCGGTGATTCGGGCAGCTCGCCCGCCGGTACAGCGGCTTGGGCGACGGCCAATACCCGCATTCCCTCGCAGGCCAGTTCATTGGCTTGCGCGGTCAGCGGCACGAGTTGTTCGGGGCTTAAGTGACAGAGTTGGGCGATAGCTTCCAGTGCGCCCTTGCTATAGGCATGCAGGTTGGTGTCGCCGGGGTGCTGCAGGATATTGGTGGTGGCAAATAAATCCGGGCGCAAGCCATAGGCGCGCAGCAGGGTGGCACCTTGTAAGCGGGTCAGTTCGGCGTGGCTCTGCGCCAGCCGGTGTACTGCCACATCCATCGGGTCGCTCGGCACCAGCGGGCAGGCGAGCAAGGCGGCGTCCAACAGGGTTTTGCCGCTATCGTCCAGCGGTTGTTGCGCGGCGGCGTACCAGTTGTGGCTTGCGCCCACCAGCGCCATCAGGGTCATGCGGTTTTGGGTGAGGGTGCCGGTTTTGTCGGTGCAGAGCACGGTGGTGGCACCCAGGGTTTCGATGCTCGCGGCGCGGCGGGTCAGCACCCGCGCTTGTGATATGCGCCAGGCACCCATCGCCATAAATACCGCCATCACCAGCGGGAACTCCTCCGGCAGCAGCGACATACCAATCGCAATACCGCTTAAAATCGCCTCCAGCCAGGAGTCGCGCAGCAGGCCATAAAGCACTACCACCACCAGAGCGGCGAGTGCGCCGATCAAGGCAAAGTCGCGCACTAACCAGCGCAGTTGCTGCTGCAGGTGCGCTTGCTCGGTGTCGATACTGCGCAGCGCCGTGCCTATATGCCCCATTTCAGTATTGAAGCCAATGGCGGTGACTTCCGCGATACCCGTGCCGCGCACCACCAGGGTTCCGGCATAGAGGCGCTGGTTGTCGGCAATCGCCTCGACCGCTGTATTTGGGGCTTGGGCGATTTTACCTACCGCGACCGATTCGCCGGTCAGCAGCGACTCATCCACCAGCAGCTCTTGCGCGCTAAGCAGGCGCGCATCTGCCGCCACCCTGTCGCCCTCGTTCACCACCAGTAAATCGCCGCGTACTACTTGGGTGCCGGCGATGGTCAACCGCTCGCCGCTGCGAATCACCAGCGCGCGCGGGCTGGCCAGGTCGCGCAAACTCTCCAGCACCCGCTCGCTGCGCGACTCCTGCACGAGGGTGATACTCACTGAAATCGAGGCAAATACCAGCAGCAACAGCGCCTCTGTGGTATCGCCCAGCAGCCAGTAGATAAGCCCGCCGCCCAGCAGCAGCGCAAACATAGGCTCGCGCAGCACATCCAAAAAAATGCGCAGCAGGTTGCGGCTATTGGCTTTGGGTAGCTGGTTGGGGCCTTCGCTTTGCAGGCGCTGCGCCGCCTGTTCGTGGCTTAGTCCCTGGCGATCATCCGGGTTCATCGCGCGCACTCCATTGGGTTGGTTATTTACTAACCATAGTTGGCTATGGGATGGGCGTCTATGATGTAGATCAGGTAGCAACCAAAGGTTTGCCCATTGCACCGGCCCCCGTTATGCTTGCCCCACTTATCGATTGGTTCTACTTCATGCCCACACTTTCACCTCATGTTGCCTTTTTGGCGTTTGCCCTCTGGTTGCTCAGCAACTGGGCGGGGGCGCATGGGCATTATTGTTTTGATGGGCAGGAGCCGCCGATTTCGGTGCATATGCATTTGGATGGCCATGAGGTGCATGACCATCACCCCGAAGAAGTGCATCAGGACGCGGATATAGAACTGGGCAAATCGGTATTAGCCAAGTTGAGCAAAATCGATTTGGGCTTGGTTTTGCTCGCTGCCCTGGCGCTGGTGTTGTTGGTACTGCCCCGCGCTGGTTTTGCCAGCATTTATCGACCGTTTTATCCTCCCTCTTCCCTCTATTGGCGACCTTTACTGCGCGCGCCGCCGGTTTCTGTCTGAGTGTTTAATCGCGTTGGGCGCATGTGACTGCGCCTGGATAAAACCTCTGTGCCCCTAAGGCACATCAGACAGGATTTACCATGAACAAATTTTCGTTTGCGCTGCCTTTGTTGGTTGGCGCTTTGGCATGCACGGCACTCGCCGAAGGCATTAGTTTGCAAGATGCACTCAGCGCCAGCTTGCAACACAACCCGCAGTTGGCGGGCTATCAATTTCGCCGCGCCGCCCTGGCCGGTGAACAGACTATCGCCGCATTGCGACCGGAAATGCGTTTGCATTCGGAGCTAGAAAACGTCGCCGGTTCAGGCGATTTTTCCGGCGCCGATGGCGCCGAGCTGACGCTCTCGTTTGCTTCGGTAATCGAATTGGGCGATCAGCGCGATGCACGCCTCGGTGTCGTCACTGCACGCCAACAGCAATTGGCGACTGAGCAGCGGGTGGCGGTATTGGATCTGGTCGCTGCGGTGAATTACCGTTTTATCGCCCTGATTGCCGTGCAGGAACAGCTGCAAGTACAAGAGCAGGCGCAGCAACTTGCCCAGTCATTAGTGACTAGCTTAAGTAAACGCGTCCAAGCCGGTCGTGCACCACAGGAGGAGTTATTGCGCGCGCGCGCCGCCCAGGCCAAGGCCGCATTGGAGGTCAGTAGAGCCCGCCAGCAAGTACAGGCCGAGGCACTAAAACTCAGCGCTTACTGGGCGGATAGCACGCCGGATTTCACCCTCGCCGAGGGTGATTTGTTTGCGCTTACTAACGCCGCACCCCTTGCCGATTGGCAAACTCGCCTCGCGCAAAACCCGGATTTGCTCTTGCTCGCCGAGGAAACCCGCCTGCGCGCCGCCGAGTTGCGCAAAGCGGAAGCCGAGGGGCAAATGACCTTGGGATGGAGTGCCGGAGTGCGGCAATTGCAGGCAACTGACGATACTGCACTGGTCGCTGGTATCAGTATTCCGCTCACCAGCGGCAAACGCGCGAGCGGAGCGATCAGTAAAGCGCGCGCCGAGCAAGATGCTGCCGCATTCGCAGCCGATAGCGCCAAAGTCCAACTGGAAGCCCGCTTAAATCAAACCTACAGCGCCCACAGCCAGGCACTCACCGAGCTGCACAGCTTGCGCGACCAAATCCTGCCGCTGCTACAAGACGCCAACCGCGCTACCGCCGCCGCTTTCGACCAGGGTCGCTACAGCTCACTCGAACTGGCACTCGCCCAGCGCGAATTGCTTGAAGCCCGCGCCGCCTTGATCGACGCCGCCCTGCGCGCCCATGAAACCCGCATTGAACTGGAGCGGCTCACCGCATCCGCCTCAGCTCAATCCACCCAATCAGGGGAGACAACCCAATGAATAGCTTTATCAAAACCCTGTTATTAGTTGCGAGCCTCGGCTTGTCTGCAAACCTGTTTGCGTCGGGCGATCACGACCACGGCCATGATGAGCACGACGAACACCACGAAGAGGAGCCGCAAAAAGGCGCCCATAACGGCCGCTTGCTGGAAGATGGCGACTTTGTGGTCGAGCTGGCGATTTTTGAAAAAGATGTACCGCCCGAATACCGCGCCTGGGCGAGTGTGGATGGCAAATCCCTGAAGCCCAGCGACTGGAAGTTGGAAGTACAACTCACCCGCTTGGGTGGTCAAGTGAATAACTTTGCGTTCAAACCAGAACAGGATTTTTTGCGCGGCCAAGGTGTGGTGGAAGAACCCCACTCCTTTGATGTGAAAGTGACAGCCACCTACCAAAACCAACAGCACCAATGGACTTATCCCTCCTACGAAGGGCGCGTCACCATGGCCGACGAAGTCGCGGCGGCCTCGGGTTTAACCACGGCAATTGCGGGAGAGGGCGTGTTGCAGGAGCGCATCAAACTTTACGGCACCATAGTCGCCGACCCGCTGCGCGTGAGTCACATTCAAGCGCGTTACCCCGGTTTGATCCGCTCGGTAAAACCCACCATTGGCGCGCGCGTAAAAGCGGGCGATGTATTGGCGACAGTTGAATCCAACGAGAGCCTGCGCGAATACCCACTGCTGGCGCCGATTGATGGTGTGGTAGTCGAACGCCATTCCAATCCAGGTGAATTCACCGCTGATCGCGTGTTATTTACCTTGCTCGATGAGCGCGTTTTAGAACTGCATTTGCAGGCGTTCCCGACCGATGCCAGCAAAATCAAAACCGGCCAAACTATCACCATCAGCGCCAATGGCCAGCAAGCGCAGACCACAACTACCCGAACAAAAGTGGAATACATTACCCCGCGCCATGGCGAAACTCCCACGCTGGAAGTCCATGCGCCAGTCGATAACAGCAGCAATCTTTGGGTGCCCAATCAAGCGGTGGAAGGCTGGGTCGATATAGCCCAGACACCGGTGCCGCTGATGGTCGATAAGCGCGCGCTGCAATCCTTCCGCGATTGGCAGGTAGTGTTTATCCAGATAGGCGATACCTATGAAATTCGTCCGCTCGAACTGGGGCGCAGCGACGGCCAATTCACCGAAGTGCTTGGCGGTTTAAATGTTGGTGATAGCTACGTGGTGGAAAACTCCTTTTTGCTCAAGGCTGACCTGGAGAAATCCGGCGCCGCTCACGATCATTAAGGGGCGGCCATCATGATTGAATCGATTTTACGCGCGGCGATCACGCGCCGCTGGCTGGTGCTCGCCGCTGTGCTCGCACTGATTATCCTCGGCCTGTGGAATTACCAGCGGCTGCCAATTGATGCAGTGCCCGATATCACCAACGTGCAGGTACAAATCAATACCGAAGCATCCGGTTACTCGCCGCTGGAAACCGAACAGCGCATCACCTATCCGGTAGAAACCGCGCTCGCCGGTTTACCGAAGCTCGCCTACACGCGTTCAATTTCGCGCTACGGTTTATCGCAAGTCACCGTCGTGTTTGATGAAGGCACGGATATTTATTTTGCGCGCAATTTAATTAACGAACGCCTCGGCCAAATTAAAAGTGCACTGCCCGACGAGATAGAACCAGTGATGGGCCCCATCGCCACCGGTCTCGGCGAAATTTTTATGTACACGGTTGAAGCAACCGGTCCACAAAAAGAAAGCCCCGAACAATTCGATGCAATGGCACTGCGCGAATTGCAGGACTGGGTAATCCGCCCGCAATTAATGCAAGTCAAAGGTGTGGTAGAAATTAACGCGATTGGCGGTTACACGCGGCAATATCACATCACGCCCGAGCCAACTAAATTGATGCAGTTTGGACTGACCATGGAGGATCTGGTCGTCGCGCTGAAAAACAATAACGACAATCGCGGTGCCGGTTATTTGGAGCGCAGCGGCCAACAATTATTGGTACGCACACCGGGGCAATTAACCAGCATTGCGGATATCGAAAATTTAATTGTGAGCAGCCCTAAAGGCGTTGCCGTGCGCATTGGGGATCTCGCACAAGTCGCGATTGGCAAAGAATTGCGCACTGGTGCGGCAACACAAAATGGTCGCGAAACGGTGCTTGGCACAGCGCTAATGCTCAAAGGTGAAAACTCGCGCACCGTTGCACGGGCGCTGGCGATTAAATTGGAAGAAATTAATCGTTCATTACCGGAAGGTGTCAGCGCAATTGCGGTTTATAACCGCACACAATTAGTGGATAAAACCATCAGTACCGTGCAAAAAAATCTGCTTGAAGGTGCGCTGTTGGTAATCGCCGTTTTATTTTTATTGCTCGGCAATATGCGCGCTGCATTAATTACCGCAGCGGTAATTCCCATCACCATGTTGATGACCATTACCGGCATGGTGGAAGCCGGTGTGTCTGCCAACCTGATGAGTTTGGGCGCGTTGGATTTTGGTTTAATTGTGGACGGTGCCGTGATTATTGTAGAGAACTGCATTCGTAGATTAGGCGAAGCGCAACGAGGCGGGCAGCTCGCCTTAAAAGATCGCTTGCAACTCGCCTATGAAGCCACCAGCGAAGTGATCCGCCCGAGTTTATTTGGTGTGGGTATTATTACGCTGGTGTACTTGCCGATTTTTACGCTTACCGGTGTGGAAGGGAAAATGTTTCACCCTATGGCCATCACGGTGGTGATTGCTTTAACCGCCGCGTTAATTCTGTCACTCACTTTTGTGCCTGCTGCCATCGCATTAATCATGACCGGTAAAATCGCTGAACATGAAAACCGCTTTATGCAAGCGGCAAAAAAAATGTATCAGCCATTATTAGTTGGAGCATTTAAACAGCGCAGCCTGGTATTGGGTGGCTCTGTTATATTGGTGATATTTAGCATTTGGCTTTCCACACGTTTAGGTTCGGAATTTATTCCGCAATTGGATGAAGGCGATATAGCACTGCATGCACTGCGCATTCCCGGCACCGGTTTGGATCAAGCCGTGGGAATGCAAACATTGCTCGAAGCGCGCATCAAACAATTTCCGGAAGTGGATAAAGTCTTTGCCAAAATCGGCACCGCCGATATCGCCACTGACCCTATGCCGCCCTCGATTGCCGATAACTATGTGATCTTCAAACCGCGCAGTGAGTGGCCCAATCCCAAACGCGAAAAAGCGGATTTGGTGAAAGCGATTGAAACTGCTGTGCGCGAATTGCCCGGCAACAATTACGAATTCACCCAACCAATCCAAATGCGTTTTAACGAACTTATCTCTGGTGTACGTTCGGATTTAGGTATCAAAGTCATTGGTGATGATTTGGAGCAACTGCAAACATCTGCAGCGGAAATTTTGGAAGTGCTGGAAAAAATTCCCGGTGCAGCCGATGCACGCATGGAACAGGTGACTGGCTTGCCCGTATTAACCGTCACACCAAAACGCGACCAACTTGCTGCCTATGGCTTAACAGTTAATGAATTACAAGATTTTGTTGCCACCGCAATTGCTGGTGAAAGCGCAGGATTAATTTACGAAGGCGACCGCCGTTTTGAATTAGTTGTGCGCCTACCGGAAAAACTGCGCAATGATTTATCCGCGTTAGAGCGCTTGCCAGTACCCATCAAAACCGAACCGGGATTTGTACCGCTAAATGAAATCGCCACTATAGAACTCGCACCCGCACCCAATCAAGTCAGCCGCGAAAACGGCAAACGTTTAGTCATCGTCACCGCGAATGTGCGCGGCCGCGATTTGGGTTCTTTTGTGAACGAAGTGCAAACGCGCATCGCAAGCGACGTAAAATTACCCGCAGGTTATTGGTTGGATTACGGCGGCACTTTTGAACAACTCGAATCAGCGAGCAAACGTTTAGCGATTGTCGTACCACTCACACTGTTAATGGTGATCGCATTATTGGTGATGGCTTTTGGTTCGATCAAAGACGCACTGATTATTTTCACCGGTGTCCCACTCGCACTCACCGGCGGCGTACTCGCGCTTTGGCTGCGCGACATGCCCATGTCCATGTCCGCCGGTGTCGGCTTTATTGCACTGTCCGGCATAGCGGTCTTAAATGGATTAGTGATGCTCGCATTTATTCGCCAGCTTTATCTTGAACATGGCGATTTAATGGAAGCCATAATTCAAGGTGCATTAACACGTTTACGCCCAGTATTAATGACTGCATTAGTCGCCAGTTTGGGTTTTGTGCCAATGGCATTTAACGTGGGCATCGGTGCGGAAGTGCAACGGCCGTTAGCGACAGTGGTAATTGGAGGAATTATTTCATCGACACTGTTAACGCTGTTGGTATTACCGGTACTGTATGGATTAGTTCACCATAAGAAAAAGTAATTGAACGAGAGTTGGTGCGTGCTACGCAGTCTGAGCTGGCGAGCCCCAACTTTATTTACGATAGCTGGAGAAAACGATGAGTGTCAAAAAAGGAGAGGTACGTGTAAAAAATCATTTCGTGCCTGAGGGTTATTTAAAAAACTGGTCTGGCTCCGACGGAAAAATATTCACATATAAAACGTTAGTACAGCATGAAAAAGTTCATTATTGGAGATCATATCACCCTAGCTCAATTGCCTATCATAAACATCTATATACCATGCAAATAGCAGGTGATGAAAATGACGATTTAGAACGATGGTTTGATAATGAATTTGAATCGCCTGCATTACCAATAGTTGAAAAAGTTATATCAAATAGAAAACTATCGTCCAAGGAATGGGAAATTTTAATAAAATTTCTCGCAGCCCAAGATGTAAGAACACCAACAAGACTAATAGAACACATTAGAAGAATTAGCGAAATACTGCCTGAAACCTTAAATGATGTAATGAGTAACTTACCTAAGAAGCTAAGCGGAATATCCGAAATTAATTATGAATCCTCGAAACCTGAATATTTTAAATATTTTCCTTTAAAAATAGATAAAAGTATACAAGTAGGCGCAAGCCATGGAACATTAAAAGCAACAACTTACGCGGGCAGATCAACCTGGTTTTTCTCAATTAGGCATCTTTTAGAGCACACAGCTAAAGTGCTACACAGTTACAAATGGAAAATTATTAGACCTCACCCGGGATCATTTTGGCCCACAAGCGATAATCCTGTAATAAAACTAAATTGCTATGAAAATGGAATGTATGATTTGAAAGGAGGATGGGGTGTGAAGAATGGTGTGATCTTATTTCCTATTGGACCAGAGCATGCGATGTTTATCCAGATTGGAGAAAATCTTCTAAAGAGAGAATATACATGCACAGAATTGGAAACTTTAATTTTCAAAAAATTTATTTTTGAGAATGCAGACAGAATGGTATTCGCAAACAATGCTGACAACGATGTTCTTCTATTTAGACAACGGGTTGTAGATGCAAACCAAGTTAAAATTGAGAAAAGTCAATTTTCTGATTGGGTAAATGAAAATAATAGACTGGAAAACGAGTTTAATAAAAGCGATGTACGTACCCCATAATTTATGTTTATTCCAGGTTAGCAATCGGCGGATAAACAATTGTGCATGCCGCTTGTTTTTTCATAAAACTAACAAAATCATCTGACGAGATAGGTTTACTAAAATAGTAGCCTTGGGATTGATCGCAGTTATGATCACGCAAAAATGCTTCCTGCTCTTTGGTTTCCACACCTTCTGCAATAACGGTCAAACTCAAGGTTCTGCCCATGGCGATAATCGCTTCGGTAATGGCGCGGTCTTCGCGGTTTTGGGGAATGTCGCGGATAAAAGAACTGTCCACTTTTAAGGTATCAATAGGGAAGCGTTTTATTTGCGCGAGCGATGAATAGCCCACACCAAAATCATCAATTGCCAAGCGCACACCCAATGTTTTGATTGCGGTGAGAATGCGGATTGCGCGCTCTGCATCCTGCATCACCATACCTTCGGTAATTTCCATTTCCAGCAACGCTGGCTGCATGCCTGATTCACTTAATGCATCTGCAACATCCTGAATTAAATGTTCATCAAAAAACTGCCGCACGGATAAATTCACGGCCATGCACAGCGGTGGTAAACCTTGTTTTTGCCAGGCAACATTTTGTGCGCAGGCAGTTTTTAATACCCAGCGCCCAATTAAGACAATCAAACCGGTTTCTTCGGCGAGGGGGATAAATTGTGCTGGTGAGATAACGCCAAGCTCAGGATGTTGCCAGCGAACTAACGCTTCAACTCCGGCAATTTCGCCAGTTTGTAAATTGCGTTTCGCTTGGTAGTGCAAGAAAAATTCATTGCGTTCTAACGCCATGCGCAAATTATTTTCCAGCACCAAGCGCTCCAGTGAGCGGGCTTCTATATCGGGAGAATAAAATTGGTAATTGTTTTTGCCTTCTTCTTTCGCGCGATACATGGCGATGTCGGCATTTTTCATCAGGGTTTGTTCGTCTCTTCCATCATCCGGATAAATACAAATGCCGATGCTGGCTGTCACGCGACACTCCTGGCCATTGATATAGATGGGTTCGAGCGATGCAGATAAAATTTTCTGTGCAACAGTGGCTATTTGCTCGGTGTTTTCCGGCTCAGGCAACATAACGACAAATTCGTCGCCACCGAGGCGACCCACCACGTCACTTGCGCGCAAGCATTGCTTCAGGCGTGCAGCCATTTCGCAGAGTAAATAATCACCCGCTTCATGGCCGAGGGTATCATTAATATTTTTGAATCTATCCAAATCAATAAAAAAAACAGCGAGTTTGCGGTGATAGCGATGCGCAGAATCAATCGCTAAATTTAATATCTGGCTAAACATAAAACGATTGGGCAGCGATGTTAAACTATCGTGCGTCGCTAAAAAGTGAATGTGTTGTTCTGAACGTTTGCGATCACTAATGTCGCGGCCAATGCCGCGGTAGCCACGAAAATGTCCTTCTTCATCAAAGGCGGGCAGCCCAGTCAAACTAATAAAATAAGTTTTACCGTTATCCGCCACGCGGCGCAGTTCCAAATCGCGAAACGGCTTGCGCTCGGCCACTAGGTCGTCGTATTCAATCCAGGATTCGGATAGGAGTGCAGTGCCAGCTAAGTCCTTTAAACTTTTGCCGAGAACTTCATCGCGTGTATAGCTGGATTTATTGTTCGGGTCTTCGATATCAATAAATTGCAAATCGGCATCTTGCTCCCAATACCAATCAGACGATAATTCGATCAGGCTGCGAAACCGTGCTTCACTTTCACGCAGTGCGCGCTCGGCGCGGCGGCGTAAAGTGATGTCGCGGCCAATACCCACCAGCGCGACGGTTTCGTCTTTATCGTTGCGAACGGGCAGCTTGGTGGTGAGAAACCAGCGCATATTACCGGTCTCTTTATTGACGGCCAGCTCCTCCCGGTTAACTAATCCTTCACTGGTGCGAACGATGGTTTGTTCATCATCAAAAAAATTCTGCGCCATCGCTTGAGGGAAAAAATCAAAATCATCTTTACCAATCAAGTTCTCCGGCGTTGTACCCATGCCTCTGGCAACCGCCTCATTCGCTAACAAAAATTTGCTGTTGAGGTCTTTGATAAAAATACTGTCGGGCACCGCATCGACCAACGTGCGCATCAAGTTGCGCTCTTGCTCAAGGGTAGCACTGATTGCGCTCAGCTCGGCCGTGCGCTGGGCTACACGTTTTTCCAATTCAGCGTTCAAGTCGCGCGCATTGAATTCCGCTTGTTTAATTTGGGTAATATCGCGGGTAATACCAATAATGCCAATAATTTTTCCTTCATCGTCACGCAGTGGAACCTTGCTTGTGGAATGCCAGCGCAATTCACCGGTTTTGAAATCGGTCAGCTGTTCTTCGCGCCCCATTAGCGGTTGCCCTGAACGCATCACCCATTGATCATCTTCGCGATAGGCTTGTGCGGCGTTGAGGGGGTTGAGGTCGAAATCGGTTTTTCCCAGGATATCCTCTGCAGATTTTGCCCCGGTCATATTTACCAATGCCAAATTGGCATAGACAAAACGACCTTGCTCATCCTTGGCATAGATGAGATCGAGCATATTATCGCCCAGTGTGCGGAGTAGATGACGTTCCATAGGAAATACTTGTATTGGTGGTGAAGGTTCTGCTTAATACACAGAGATATCAGGTTTTAGTATAAGTAGCGATCAGTGTTTGCATGAAAAATAAAATCAGGGAGCGAAACCAGGTTGTCTCTGTCAGCTTATTGACAGATCAATTCTCCATCTTGTGGACTAGTGTTCGATTAATAATTTATTGGCGATTACCCTTAGATTTTTTTTATAAGGAATCTTAAATTGAAACGTTCCATTGGAATATAGAGGAGTTAACCATGGGCGCCCACTGCTGTAACCACGATCACCAACCACCCATCAAACCCGATCCCAAATACCGGCGTATTTTGTGGATCGCGTTAATCGTTAATGCGTCTATGTTTGCGATAGAAATATTTTTCAGTTTGCGCTCGGGGTCTGTTGCGTTGTTGGCGGATGCTATCGATTTTTTTGGCGATGCGGCCAACTACGGTATTAGTATTTGGGTGCTGGCGATGAGTGTGCAGGCGCGCGCAACAGCGGCGCTATTGAAAGCGGCGTCCATGGCGTTGTTCGGGATTGGTATTTTGATTCATGCTGCATGGAATTTGATTACCGGCGTATTGCCTGATGCGCAAACCATGAGTTTGGTTGGCTTGCTGGCACTGGCGGCGAATGTAGGGGTTGCGATCCTGCTTTACGCTTACCGCAATGGCGACAGCAATATGCGCAGTGTGTGGTTGTGTACCCGCAACGATGCGCTGGGCAATATCGCCGTAATTATTGCGGCTATCGGAGTATTTGGTACTGGCACTGCGTGGCCGGATTTAATTGTGGCGGTGATTATGGCTTCACTGGCATTGACGGCGGCCTGGCAGGTAATCAGGCAAGCGCGGCGCGAACTGGCGCGCGAGGGGTGATTTTATATATAAAAATAATTCCATGTTTCAAAATGAAACATCGGTTGACTGCGATTCCTTTCCGTAACTTGAGCTGTTTCCAAAGCACTCATTAAGTCCTATTTGTAATATTTGTATGGTCTTTTAGTCAAACTTACCCTTAGTATTTCTGCGACCGTTCAGCGCGGTCGTTGTCGGTAGTGTTGCGCGATTTTTGTGTGCAACTGGCTGCTGGCATCTCTCACCCTGGCGTAGGCCCCGGGCTTCCGGGGAGATGTATCACCTGCAGTAGTGTCGGGCATTAAAAAACTCCAAAAGGAAATAATAAAGATGAAATCCTTTTTCTCATCCATCCTCGTTTTACTCGCGTTTTGTATTTCGCCCTTTTCCAGCGCCCAAAGTTGCGGCAGTGGCGGCGGTGCGACTGTGTGTTTAACCGCGACCGGTAGCACCAGCAATATTGGTTTGAGCTGGACGGTCAGTGGCAGTATCATCAGTGTGCAGATTTATCGCGATACCGATAGCAACCCCAGCGGGCGCAGCCGTATTGCCACGGTAAATGCGTCTACCAGAAGTTATACCGACTCAACCGCCGTGGCGGGAACACCCTACTGGTATTGGATTAAATTTAATGCCAATGGCGCAAGCTATAACTCCAACGCGGCGAGTGCTACGCGCACTGCTTCCACGGCGGCGATGCGCAACCTCACCAGTGTGCAACTCGCGGCTTTGATGGGCGCCGGTTGGAATTTGGGGAATTCGCTGGAGGCGATTGGCAGTGAAACCGCATGGGGCAACCCGGCTACCACGCAAGCGATGATTAATGCGGTAAAAGCGGCCGGTTTTAAAACCATTCGTATTCCCGTGTCCTGGACCCAGTATTCCGATGCGAATTACAACATCAGCAGCAGTTGGATGGCGCGGGTGAAACAAGTGGTGGATTATTCAAAAAGTGCAGGTCTCTATGTGATTATTAATATCCATTGGGACGGCGGTTGGATGCAGCCTAAATACGCCAATCAAACCGATGTTAATAATCGCATCACTAAATTGTGGACGCA
The DNA here is from genome assembly GCF_008806955.1 of Cellvibrio sp. KY-YJ-3. Lineage (NCBI taxonomy): Bacteria > Pseudomonadati > Pseudomonadota > Gammaproteobacteria > Cellvibrionales > Cellvibrionaceae > Cellvibrio > Cellvibrio sp. KY-YJ-3. The sequence continues at coordinate 977,840 of NZ_CP031727.1, forward strand.
GATCGCCAATCAATTTAAAAACTATGATGATTATTTATTATTTGCTGGCACCAACGAGGTAATGGTGGATGGCGATTACGGTACGCCAACCGTTGAATACTACACAGTGCAAAATAGTTTTAACCAAACCTTTGTCAATGCGGTGCGTGCTACGGGTGGCAATAATGCGGTGCGTCATTTGGTGGTGCAGGGTTTTAATACCAACATTGATCACGCGATTAGTTTTGCCACTATTCCGAGCGATTCCGCTAACAAACGTTTGATGATGGAAGTGCATTTTTACGACCCCTACAATTTCACCCTGAATGAAAATAGTTCCATCTGGCAGTGGGGTAAAAATGCCACCAATTCGGCGAACGTAGAAACCTGGGCCAATGAAGCGCATGTGGATAATCAATTCCAGCGCATGAAAACTAAATTTGTCGATAACGGTGTGGCGGTTATTCTCGGTGAGTTCGGGGCTATTTCACGCACCAATATTCCAGCGGCAGAAAGTTATCGTGTTTACTGGAACCAGTATATTACCCGCGCGGCTTATACCCGTGGTTTGGTACCTATCTATTGGGATAATGGCTACACCGCCAACGGTGGTATGGGTTTATTTGATCGCTATACCGGCAATCAGGTTTATCCCACCATTATCAGTACGATTGTTAATGCGGCGAAATAATTTTTTAATTTCTCCCCGCCTCCTTTTTACCAAGGTAGGAGCTTGACTCCCCTCTGTGGTAAAGAGGGGCTAGGGGAGATTAACGCTATCCACAAAAATAAAACCCGGCTTCGCAATGGAGCCGGGTTTTATTTTTTACGTTCGCAGGTTTGACGACGCTGAATATTTTCTGCAGTGCAAGTCAAACGTTTTATCGATTGATTGTTACCAGTTCAAATCGGTTTTTAAATGCTGCACCAGTGTTTTGCCCATACGTTGGTTGGTAATTTTATTCGGGTGCCAATCGCAACCCAAACCATCGGCAGATTCAATTTTCCCCAAATCCACTAGCTTTACACCGCTGGATACCAAAGAACCTAAAATAATTTTTTGCGATTCCCGTTGGGCGCCACCGAGCATGGGGCTGATAATTAAATATACCGGTTTGTTGGGGAAATCCGTTTGCACCATGGCGATTAATGTTTTCATATTTGCGCGATAGTCATCACTCACCGAGCCTTCCCAATAATCGTTGGTGCCCAGGTTAATTAATATCGCATCGGGCTGATAAGCAGTTGCATCCCAGCGGCTATTGGCATCATCGGCAAGCGTGCGTTGGTAGCGCACTAACATGCTGGGGTTCACCGGGTTTTTTTCTCCGTAGGAGCGCCATACACCAATACCGGACCAGGCGATTGCGTGTAAGTCGGCGCCCAGTTCATTGGCGGCCAGCGCGGCATAGGTTAATTGTTGATTGCTGGTGCGCATGTCATAACTGCAATGTTGATCAGCGCCCTCTACCCCGTAACCAGCGGTAATGGAATCGCCAATCACCAACAAGCGTTTTGTGGCGGCCGCAGGCGCAGGTAATAATTTTCCATCAACAATCGGGTCGCTCAACAGTGCAGTAACCAGCGCAAAGGATTCGGTTAAGCGCGTCAGGCGAATAGTGTGTTCGCCCTTGGTTAAACCACTGGCCAGGGTATAGGTTGCCTCACCACTTTTTACCCATAAATCCTGAAGGGTACCGTCCACTGCTACTTGAAAGCGAACATCGCCATTGCTGGCCAGCATCATTTTTGCCTCAGTACCGGTGAAACGAAATTCAATGGCGGAGCCCGGCCAGGTAAATTGCGCCTTGCCTTGGGTACTGGTATCAAACCGGCCAATCATGCGCAGTTGTTCGCCGCTAAAACTGGTTGATGCCGTGGTACTGCTGAAATTGCTTGCGGTGTGATTAGGAGCTGCTTGATGGTTGCACGCTGAAAGCGCAACCAGTGATGACAGGAGTAACAGAAATTTCCACATAGATGCCTCTGCGATAGTGATGATGAATAGTCAAATTATTATCGGAGAGGATTATTACCGCTAGGTGGAAATAGTTAAACCACCCAAGTGAAAGGAAGGGTAAGTGTGCATGTCCCTATGCAGTGAAAAGATTATTCCGGTAACCACATGCGCGCATCGCGTGCGGGTAAGGCAAAGGTGTAATTGCTGCTGCTGATATAGACCAAATTGCCGTTGGTCAGTACATCGCGGTAGTTGCGATACCACTTGAAGCGGCTGTTGGTATTCACGCTAAAGTTTTGTTGGCTGCCGCATTTATTAATGCCCACCACACCTTCTTCACCGCGACGGAATAAAATCGCGCAGCTGTTATGGGCCAATACTTCCATGCCCTGCCCTTGCACCTTGTTGTGGAATTTCAGCATGGCGGCAATGTGCGGCGCTTTATAGGCGTTAACCCAGCGATTGCTGTCGGTGCCAGTGGTATCGCTAAAAATTAATGGTTTACCACCATCGCGCCCCATGATGTAGGCATAGGCTAATTTTTCGTCCGTTGCATCCATAATCCAGCTGCGGAAACCGCCGTTAAGTGGAATGTCGTGGTTGATGGTAAAGGTCACCGCGCGGAATTGATCAATGGCTTGGCCTACCGCTTGCGGGTTCACCAATGAACTCATGCTGCCGCCGAATCCAAACGCATTGCGAATGCTGTGGAACAGTGGGAAGTCATAGGCTTTATGATCAGTATCGCGTAGGTACGGGCTGAGGAAACGGTCGTTATCCAAATTACCTGCACCGCCGCCAGTAATAATTTCACCAAATACATACATGTTGGTTTTAATGGTGGAGGTAAAAATTTGGTTCAAGTGGTAAGCGGTCATGTGTTTGGCCGCGTCCACGCGGAAGCCTTTTACGCCCATGGTTTTGAGCGCGGTTAAATAATTGCGCTGTTGGGTCACTACCCAGCTATTGGGGTTCATATCTGGCAAACCAGTGTCGCCGCTGCCACCACACAAACGCCAATTTTGTACTTGCCACACATCGTTGTAATCGCTGATGCAATTGGCGGGATTAAAATCGTAACCACCAAATAAACCCTGGGTTAAATCGCCAAATAATTTTTGATTATTCCAGTAAGTGGTGTTGGAGTTGTAGGTGCTAATCGCGGCGGAGCCGGGGAAATCGGTAGCGCCATTGCGTTCATTGGCCATGTGGTTCAAAACGATATCCGCATAGACTGCCACGCCTTGGGCGTTGAGTGCGTTCACCATGGTTTGGAAGCTTTGTTTATTGCCGCGCGCATGGTCGATCACGCGAATATCCTGTGGTTGGTACCGTTGCCACCAGGCAGAGTTGGCCGAATTGGATTTTAACGGCGGTGCGACTAATACCGCTTTGTAGCCGAGGTTTTTAATTTCCGTGGCTTTGGCGGAAACATCGCTATAGTTCCAGTCAAACGCATGTAAAATGGCATCGGCGCTGGCGTGTTGCACACTGGCAATACTCGCCAGTGCGAGGGTAAAGGTTAACGACGCTTTGGAAATCAATTGGGTTAAAAAACGGTTTTTCACAGTAGTGTCTCCCCTGCTCCGGGCGCGAAGTAAATATTGGCGCAACGGTAACAGTTGTAGTGAGTTATTAGATGTTATGGTTATTCTGTTTGTTACGGCAGCACGAATCCCGCAAGCAAATAGGCCTGCAAAAAACAGTGCGTGAGAATGGATGAAATCATCCGCGTAAATCGCATTTCACAGTGTGGGTTGCACGGCTGCGGCAGCGACAAAAATGGTTGTGACCTGAGCTCTATCCAGAGTTATTGTTATTTCACTAGAGCGCCGCACAGACAGCAGGCAATTGCGGCAAATGGTGAGTGCCTAATAACGAGTGCACAGGCATAGTTAAAGCCATTTATTAATAATTGAACAGACTGTTGCATACGTATTCAATTTGCGTGTTTATAACTCTTTTGCAAATCGGGGCGATGATTGCGCTAACAGTTTTTATTTCCCAGAGATGTTTATCCACTAAAAAGTTTTATCAGCGAGTTATTTTATTAATGAATGATTTTTTTCAACAGACGGCGCAGGCAGAGTTTCAAAAAGCCAGCCAACAATTGCCCGGTGCCAAACAATTTCAAACGGCACTTACCCAATCGTTCAAACGCTACGATAATCTCATCGCCAAAACCATTGCTGAATCGCCAACAAAACCGGCCTGCCAAGCAGGCTGTGCGTTTTGTTGTTATTACAAAGTGGAAGTGCGCGCCCATGAAATGTTGAACATCAAGGATTACCTGCATAAACAGCTGAGCGCTGAAAATATTCAGCAAATAATACAAGAGGCTGAACAAAACGCTGTCGTGATTCGTAGCATCACTCCTGAGCAGCATCTCACCACCAATTTAAAATGCCCGCTGTTGCACAATAATCAATGCAGTGTTTATCCGGTGCGCCCTTATCGCTGCCGTAATTTTCACGCGACCGATGCAAAAGCTTGTGAACAATCCTTTGCCGATCCGGCGAATATGGATATAGCAACCGGCATGATTGAAACTGTGGCGCTCGCCGCCGATGCACACTCCCAAGGTTTTGAAGCGGCGATTGAACAAAAAGGCTTGGATGCGCGAATTTATGATTTTAATACGGCGCTGTTAGAAGTACTGGCCGATGAGAGTTGTTTAAAACGTTATTTGCGCGGCAAAAAAACATTTCAAACCGCATTGGAAGTTAGTTAAATTAAGGTTTAAAAATATTGCCCACTGGCGCAAATCGCCAGCGGGCAAGTTCTGCAATATTCATCTCTCGTCATACCCGCGAACGCGGGTATCCATAACAATCAACAGCGTGGATTAGCTGCGCTGGTCTGCGATTCCCTATGCAACTTTAAAGAAAGACATCAACTGTTGCAGGTGCAGCGATTGGTCGTTGGTTTGTTCTGCCGTTGCCGCCAATTCCTCCGCCGCTGCCGCGTTTTGTTGGGTCGCGCGATTAATTTGCAACATCGCCGAATTGACTTCCGACAACCCACTCGACTGCTCCAGCGAACTGGCTGAAATTTCCTGTACTAAATCCGAGGTTTTGGTAATCGCCGGCACCATATCAATTAACAGTTCACCGGCGCGCTCGGCCAGGCGCACATTACCTGCGGTTAATTCATCAATTTCCTGCGCCGCAATCCGGCTGCGTTCGGCCAATTTGCGCACCTCACTTGCTACCACGGCAAAACCGCGCCCGTGTTCACCCGCGCGCCCTGCTTCAATCGCGGCGTTTAAGGCCAACAAATTAGTTTGGTAGGCGATGTCATCAATAATCGCCACCTTCTCGGCAATCAAACGCATGGCATCAACTGTTTTGGATACGGTGGTGCCGCCTTCCGCTGCTTGTTGCGCCGCTTTGGCAGCAATGCTGTCGGTGATTTGCGCGTTGTCGGCATTTTGTTTTACCGAGCTGGAAATTTGTTCCAGCGACGCTGAAATTTCTTCCACGCTACTCGCCTGTTCAGTCGTTGCTTGGCTCAAACTTTGTGTGGTTGCCGATACTTGGGTGGAAGCGTTAGTGAGCGCATCGGAGGTATTGAGAATATCGGTCACTGTCTGCGACAGGCGCACCATGGATTCATTCATCGCGTTCAGCAATTGGCCAAACTCATCGCGCCGGTCGCTGTGGCTGCGAAAGGTTAAATTACCCTCCGCGAGCTGGCGCACTGCATGGGCGGCAATTTGCAGTGGTGTGGTAATGCTGCGGAACAGCGCGATGGATAAGCCAATCGCTAGCAGCACTCCGATTGCGGCAGTTATCAACATAGTGAGTGAAGTGCTTTCAAAATTTTCCACCGCCGCTTGCTGTTTGCTCGCGAGGATCTGCTCCAGTCGCTCTTGCATTAAATCCAGTTCATTGCGCATAGCTTCAAAGTCATTCGCCGCTTTACCCGTACTGAGTTCCAACGCGCGCCGCCGGGATTCGGCATCAGGTTGCTGCACCATCGCCACTACCTGATCGGTACTCGCCTCCCAGGTATCGCGCAGGCCGGTGTAGGTGTTGCGTAATTCAGTCAGTTTGCTGTCCTCTATCAAACTAAAAAACTGATCTACCCGCTCGCGCGCCTGTTGTTTATTCTCGGCATGCTCGCCCAACAGCGTCTTAAATTGTTCACTCGCCGGGTCGGTGGCAATCAGCGTGCGTTCCGCCACCAGCGCCTGTTGCAAATCCCGGTCGGCGGAATAAAGGGTACTGGTACCCGGCACATAATTATTCAAAATCAATTTGGTTGTTGCATGCTCGGTATGAAAGGCATAAGCGACAAACACCAACAGCGCCAAAAACGTCAGCGTCACCAGCGCAAACCCGCCCCCCAAGCGTTTGGGAACCGAAATATTCACCAACATAACCTTCTCCTTCTTATTAATTAACCCCATGGGCTAGTAATTAACCTTAGACCAGATTTGCAAGTTGTTCCAATCCCAACCGCAGCCACCGGTCATTGTTCGCTGCTGCCTGACGAACAAAATGCTCTGGTCGAATAAACCTATAGCCTATATATTCAAAGCCTTACCCAAACGCCCGGAACAGTAACGCGCACCGGCTCACTGAAAAATACGCATGCGCAATTTGCCATGCTAGAGAAAGATGTTATTTGCTGTTATTTCGTTTATCGCCCAAGGGGTTGAGAATGGAGGCTTCAAATTACGTGAATAGAGATGTTGAGTGTGGGCGGTATGTGAATGTTAGAGGTAAAGAATATGGACTCGTACATTTATCTTGATCAAAACACCTTAAGTGATTTAAGAGAGCGAAAGCTGAGTGAATCAGAGGATGAAGGTCTGAGAAAAATAAAGAAATTATTCTATAAAGATGGTATTCGCCTCATTTATTCAGAAACTCATCTTCAAGAAATAGCTCAGATTCCGAAGGAGCAATATAGGCAGGAGCATATTGAGTTGTTATCTGAGTTGAGAGGAGCATATATAACTCCGATCACAACAGAGCTAAGCGTAAAGGATCCTAGTCTAGTTTGGCTGGATTTTTTAAATAATGAAAATGACAATGAAATTAGTGGTATAAATAATGTTGTTACGGCATTCGATAAATTTAATAGAAAATTTTCTGGTCTTCCAATTGAGGAGAGTTTTGAAGAACTAAATTCTCAACTCAAGCATGCTATTACAGAAATGTTAAAGAGTGCAGAGCAAGAGCTTGATAATATAGCTCCATCTGAGCTGGGTGGGGCTGAAGCAAAAAAAGCTGCACAAGCTCAAATAGCAGAGCAGTTGGAAGCTGCATCAAAAATGTCTGCTATTGATTTAGAGGGGCAACAGGAACTTGGCCCAAAGCCGCTCAGAGATCTTGAAAAGTTAAAAGCACTTCAGCTTGAGAATCTTCCGGAAGAGCTAGTTATTAATAAAATTGATGATTTATTTGCATCCGAAAATAATAATTTTAATTGGTCAGACTATTTTGATGCCACTGTTCATAATCAAATTGCTAGGTGTTATTCGTTAATGAACTGGGCAGGATATTATGCAGACGACTTTACAAGCACTAAAAAGAAAAAAGACAGATTTAGGGCATCAAACAACGATTTAATGCACGTGAGAAACGCTGCTGGTGCTACGCTGCTGATATCGAAGGATATTAACTTCCTTAAGAAAGCTAAAGCTTGCTATGTTCATTTAGGTGTAAATACAGAGGTAGTGAATGCCAATGATCTGGTTAATTACTTATAACAAACGCTGCTGTCAGACAAGTTTTCCGCTGCGCTAAAAATTTGCAGAAAAGCGCGACATTACGGCTCCCAGTTGAAATGTATTTTTATCCCTACTGTGGCGAATTGCCAGAAGAATATCTAAAAGAGGAGCAAGCGATACTTGCAGACTCTTATTAAAAGTAACGAAACATGTCGCGGAAATTGAAGATCAGAGTAAATCATTTTGCAGCGAAGACGGTTGATGCTTACAGTGCGAGCAATAAAGAGAGTAATGCCAGTAATAAAAATGATTAATTCCCTGTATTCAGCCAAGCTCCATACCGGCTAGGGTGAAAAATTTCCTGATACAAGAACAAAAAACCGATCCTTATGAGATCGGTTTTTTGTTTTTAGCGCGCTAAAAAATAATTAGCGTTTGTAAGAGCACTTGTTGGGGTTGCCCAGTGGATCTGAACCAAATGCGGATACGGTGCAGGCGATGGAGCCGGGTACCGAGACTTTCTTCAGTACCCAGTTGCCTTTGCGACCAAAAGCTACCCAGCCGTCGCCGGAGGTGACGGAGCAGGTGCCGCCCAGATCAGCACATTTGGAGAAGCCACTTGGGTAATCACCTGTGCCACTTAATACCGGTGCACCGCTAGCTGCTGATGAGCTGGAGCTGCTGGTGCCACCAATAGTCGCCACTGCCGCATTGGAGTTAGTGACTACGCCGTTGGTGGTGTTTTTGATCCAGTAATAGTAAGTACCTGCACTGGCGGTGCTGTCGGTATAGCTGCGTGCGCTGGCGGCTAGTGACGCTATACGTACACGGCCGCTGGGGTTGGAGTCGGTATCGCGATACACCTCTTGTGACGCGGTAGTGAGGTTGCTGGTTGACCAACTCAGGTTAACGCTGGTGCCTGAAACGCTGGTTGAGAGATTGATAGAACCCGATGCGGCGGCGCTGCTGGAGCTGCTCGCCGTGCTGGATGGTGTTGACGACGACACCGATGACGTGGTGCCGCCACTGCATGCACTGGCGGTCAACTGCGCGCCGTTTTTACCCACACCGGCGTATTGGGCGATTTTGTCTTTTACGCACTGGGGGGTAACGGGCGAATAGCTGTAGGGAATGCTAATCGGGAAGGGGGCGGTAGTGGTCCAGTTGGTGGCGTCGATGGTGCCGCCGCTGGTCCAGGTGATGTTGTAAGTCGCAAAATCACCGGGGTTGCGGATGTTGTTGTTGCGCAAATCCCACTTGCCGCAGTTGCTGCTATCAAAACGGCAGGTCACGGGGTTTACCGCGTTTTGGAACCAGTTGCTCTCAATCAACGCATAGCCATTTTGGCGTACGTTAATGCCCGAACTGGTGATGCCGTCATAGAGGTTGTTGTACATGTGCGTCCAACCACCGCGCTGCAGCGGCAGGCGCGCGCCGACGTTGCGATAGATGTTGTGGTGGAAGGTGATTTTGCGACCGCCGCCGATATCGGTGCTGCTGGAACCATCCAGCCCGACTTTTTTACTGTCGCGGATAATGTTGTAGGACACCGTAATGTTTTGCGATTCCTTTTTAATATCAATCGCACTTTCAAAGGTCAGGTCGCCATCCGGTGAACCTTTACATTCGTTGTTAACCGCAAATAATTCGTTGTGATCGATCCACACGTTGACACCGCTGTCGATACGAATCATATCGGCATCGTTGGATGCACCGGCGAGTGCGCCAATTTTCATATTGCGCACAATCACATTGCTGGATTTATTTACCACTATGCCGAAGTTTGCCGAGGAGCCGTTGGCGCCTTGGATGGTAATACCACGGGTGAATTCTTTAATTTCCACTTTGCGGTAGGCCTCACTCCAGCGCGGGTTGGGGCAATTGCCTGAGGAGTCCACAGTGTGGTCGCGAATCATTTGATTGATCAGCGAATCCTCATTACCGGTGTAAGTGATGATGACCGGGTAGTCGCCGTCTTTTGCATTTTCAATAATCTGCTGGATTTGGGTGTGGGTGGAGGCGTTAAAAGACTGGGCGCCCGACACATTGCCGCCATCGGTAGTGGAAAAACCGCCGGTAGCAGCCGCCAACACTGAGCCGCTGGCGAGTAAACCCAGGGTGCTGACCAGTAGCTTGCGGGTAAAATTGACACGGCGTTGAGCGGTGCCAGAAGTGATATTTTTCATAGTTACAATCTCGTCTTAGTTATTGAAATAAAGAGGACGGATTGACCGAGATGCCATTCTGCAATCTGAGGAAAGTACAACGGTTCCAGTAAAGATACGCAGTTTTATTGTTATTGTTTGCCCGTGGACAGCGATCTACAACAGGACTTCAGAAACACTTGAGCGGGAGGCTGAATTTACGCCTGCGCTACTGGCTTGGCAATATCTGCCGGGGAAACAAAACGGATATATATGAGAAAAATGCGAGTTGCGTTACAAACCAGCACGCTGGGTGTGGTTTGTAACGCCAACAGTGTTTTAGCGGTTGATTTGACGCTGGCGCGAATAACCAGCCAGCAACAGCAGCATCACCAATAGCAGAAGTGTAGTGCTACCGCCGCCCCCGCCGCCACTACCGCCGCCGGTGTTTGCCGGTGGAGCGGGTTTATCGATGTTGGTGAGAGTGGCGCTTTCCAGGGTCGCGTAGCCATCGCCAATGCTGCCCAAGCCTTTGAGGTAGACAACACGATAGCTATAACTGTAACCATTGACGCCGAGTTCCGAGTCGCTGAATTCGAGGGTAACTGAGTCGTACTCTTTACCCTTCCAATTGTGTTTACCGGTTTCAATCAATTGAATGCTGCGGTTAAAGCGTGGCTCCTCAATCTGGCTGGAGTCTGAGTTCCGCTCAACTCTGATACTGGCAGTGCTCGCGCGCGTTTCACCCAGTTTCAGCGATTTTGGTACCACGATCCAATTGTTGTATGTGTAGCGATAATCAGGGGCGCTGCTGTAGCTGGCTGACTTGATATAAATGCCGTCGGCACGGCGTTCCATGCTAGATGTGTAGCCGTTGCTATTGGTCATCACAAATTCATTTGCGGTAGCTGATTTGCGTACTTGGGTGGTGGAGATAACTCCCTCAACATCTTTAAAGTTGTAGTTCAGGTCGCCAAGTAGGTAGTAATCAAACAGGTCAATGGTCGGAAAGTTAGTCGCCTGGCCGGGGTTGTGACCGGAATTGATTTCCATGAGGTTGTTTGCACCATCGCCGTCCTGATCCAGCGCGGCATCGTTGTAGTTGCGGTCGTTCAAAAAGCTGTATTTAGCTTCTTCTATGCCTTTGATGCCGTCACCATCCACATCGTCATCGCAGACATCGCCCTTGTAGTCCCAATCTAGATCGACTTGATCAGGGTTGGCAATCAGTGGGCAGTTGTCCCACATATCGTAGCGACCATCACCGTCAGTGTCCGCCGGGCGGTCATCGGTTGGGTCGCAGGCATCACCTATGTAGTCAGTGTCTTTATCGGCCTGATCGGGGTTGGCAATGTCAGGGCAGTTATCCCGCACATCGCCATAACCATCGTCGTCAGTGTCTTTACTGTAGGGGTCATTGTCGCACTCATCACCTACGCCATCTTTGTCGCTATCAGTTTGCCACCAGTTGTAAAGGGCGGGACAGTTATCAACAGTGTTGGCATAGCCGTCACTGTCATCATCCTTGTCAAAGATCAGGTTATCGATACTGAAGCTGATTTGACCCTCGCTACCCCAGAGGTAGTCGGCGCTTACACGGAAGCTGATGGTATGAACCCCAGGAGTCAACTCCAGGTTCATGGAGTTCCATTCGCTCTGGCCGTAGCTGTTGTAACGCACATTGCCATCTACCAGCACTTCAAACTGATAGGTGTAGTAGTTGTTGCCGTTGAATTTGAATTTCAGCGACAGTTGGCCGGTATCGAAGAGACTGGTGAAGGACACCTCACTGGATTGGCTGGCGCTGGAGAAGGGTGTTGATTGCAACATATAGCCGCCGCCAACACCGCCTGGCTGTATCGTCCAGGGTAATTTACCAGTGGAGTTGTAAAAGCCGGTCGGCCAGCCCTGTTCAAAGTTCTGGCTGTAGAAAGTCAGTGCATTGGGTACTGAGTCAGCATTTTTAGGATCGGAGTCAAGCAAGGTTTCTACCCGGTTGGAGAAACCGTCGCCATCCAGATCGCCATCAGCATCGGTTGCATTGCGGGGGTTCAGCCCAAGCTCGAGTTCGACACTATCGGCGAGCCCATCGTCATCATCGTCCTCGTCACAGGCATCGCCCAAACCGTCACTATCGTAGTCGGCCTGATCAGCGTTTTCCGCATTTACGCAGTTATCCTGCAGGTCGTTCCGGCCATCTTCATCGGCGTCGGGCAGGTTGTTGATGTCGTAGTCCGCAAACGTCGGGCCAGTGGCTGTTTGTTTCACCAGCATCAAGCGATTGTTGAGATTAAATAGCATCGCGCTGGTGGCGTCAGTGAGAGGGAAGCTCGATTCCAGGGAGAAGTTACTCTCCCAAAATTGCAGGCTATTCTGGTTGCCGATAGTGATCAGCTGGCTGCCAATCCACACCCCGCTGTTGATTGAGTTGGACAGCGCATTGAGCAGCGTGCCGGTATAGGCGCTGAGGATCTGGCCGGCACCGTTCAGTAGATACTCACCGTCGCTGCTAACCACCAGCGGGTAACGCGTATTGATAGTGCTGCCGTGGTAGGGCGAGTCGCCATCGCCGCCCAGCATACCGGTACTGGTATCCAGCTCGCGCCAGACCAAATCGTTGGGCGAGGTGTCATCGCGGTGTAAATACACACGTTTGGTCACCGGGTTCCAGACATATTGCTGACCGATATAGGCCCAGTCCTTGGAGTCCAGCAGGTTGCCGTTGGCGCCAAAGCTGTAGTGGGTTGCCCAGGCACCAGAAGCATCGGTCGCAAAAAGGTAATTATCGGCGGCGAGCAGGCCTCTGGGGGTGCTGGGCAAACTGGTGAAATGCACTTCCAGGGGCGTCTCGGCTGCACTACTGATATAGGTGATCTTGCCATCGGCGTAGGCCAGATAAAGGCGCTGATGGGCGGTCGAATAGCTGGCCCTGGTCGGCGCCGAGAGTAGCGGCCAGCTGGTCAGGTATTTTTGTTGGCTGCGCGACCAGCGAAACACGCTCAGGCTCTCGCGGTCGACCAAATACACCAGATCCTGGGCATCGCTCACCACCACCTCGGGGGTATAGGCCAAACCGGTCGGGTCTACCGGCTCGCCCGGTTCGGGCAGGTCAAAGCCGGAAATATCCACTGAACTTGCCGTTACGCCGCTGGTGCTGAGGGTAAAGGTAAAAACCCGGTCGCCATGGGCTGCAATCAGGTCAGGTTTGGCGCTCAGGTCAATAACGCCCTGCTCTATGTTGCCGGCGTTGAACAGGGTCAGGCTGGTATTGCGCAGCACAATCGGGTTGTCACCGCTGAAAGTTAAGTCATCCACACTGCCCGCCAAACTGCCGGCGTAGGTTAGGTCAGCCGCAAAATACACAATCCCGGCGCTGTCATAGACTTTGGACTGGGATTGGTTGAGGAACAATCGGTCGGCACCGGGGTAGTCGCCATGATAAGGGCTGTCGATGGCGTTACTGATTTGGCCATCGTTGGCGATGATGAATTTGTTGATATCTGAGGGCGATATGCCTTCAGAGCGGGTGTAGATAGCCTTGTTAACGCTAGAACCCACCTGCGCCCGACCAGAGGAATACCAGGTCGACCAGCTCTGCAACAGCGCAAACCCCTGCTTGTTGATAACACTGATGGTGCCATCGGTTTCAGTGACATAGAGGTAATCATCCAGCGGCACTATACGGATGATATCGGTGCTGCTGTTGCGCACAAACTCGCTGTTGCCGGTGGTCAGGTTGAGCGCGCGCAGCTCGCGGTGATAGGCAATATAGGCAGTATTACCTTCAATCGCAAAGGCGGTCGGGATTTTGCTGAGCGTAATGTCCGCGCCCTGGCTCTGCTGCGCCATGTCGTACACGGCGATTTTGTTGGGTGCCGAAAACAGGAAATAGGCTTTATCGCCCACAATACTGGTATCAACATGCAAAGCACTGGCAAAACTGGCGGATAACAGGCATGACAGGAATACTACCGATCTGGCAATTCCTTTTAGAAACAAGCGCATAGAATGCTCCATCACAAAAAGATCGTGGATTGGGTGGTAGGGGGGTTAGGGAACTAGGTCAGGAAATAATTACGATTGTAATTTTTCGCGCCAGTCTAGCGGGAAAAACCGCCCCGCTCAATTGCTGAGCGGGGCATTGAACAAAAAAGACTATATGGGAATAAAGGAGTTTTAACGTGTCGCCCACGCGCGATCACCCGGTTTATAGGCGAGTGCGCCGTCGTAGCGGCCGGGGATGGGCATGTGGCGCAGCACTTGGGTGCCGCCGACTTCCGAGGTGAAGAAGCCAAACAGGGTGAGCTGCTTGATCATAGTGAAGTAGTGAACACCGCCGCCAGCGACCGTCGTGCGCGCTTCCTGGTCGAGTTGGCTGATAAACGCGGTGCGCTCTGCCGGTTGCAGGGCCATAAAGCCGCGGCCATAGGTTTTGTTGCACTGGGCTTCCAGGCTGAGTAAGCCTTTGTGGAAGATGGCGCGCTCATCCAGGGTGTAGCAGTCGGTCACATACACACTCATAAATTGGCCGACTTTGGCATCTTTGGCGCCCGGGGTTTCGGTGCGCGGCAGGATGGTTTCGGCAATTTCATCCAGCAGTGCAATGTTTTCTGCTGAAAACTTGGCGGGTGCGGACGCCGTGGTGGCGCAGCCACCGAGCAGTGCGGTGCTGCCAATCATGGCAGTGCCGGTGGCGGCGGTAATCAGGGCTAGGAGTTCGCGGCGATTCATTTCAGGTTCCCCTTTTTCAATTCTTTGACGGCATAGTCTGCCGCGCGGGCGGTGAGTGCCATGTAAGTCAGCGATGGGTTGACGCAGGAGGCGGAGGTCATGGCGGCACCGTCGGTGACAAATACGTTGGGCGCGTCCCACACCTGATTAAAGCCATTGAGCACCGAGGTTTTGGGGTCGCGACCCATGCGCGCGGTACCCATTTCATGGATGCCCATGCCCGGAGCATAGCCCCAGTCGCTACCTTTAACGTTCTTGAGGCCAGCGGCTTCGAGCATATCTACGGCGTCCTGCAGCATGTCTTTGCGCATCGCCAGTTCGTTGTCACGCAGCTCTACGTCCATCGCCAGTACCGGCAGGCCCCATTTGTCTTTGACGTTGCGGTCGAGGTAAATGCGGTTGTCGTGATGCGGCAGTATTTCACCAAAGGCGGTCATGCCAACTGTCCAGGCGCCGGGTTCGGCCAGGGCATTTTTTAAACCGGCACCTATGCCTAATTCGGCGACGTTGCGATCCCAGCCCTCGCGACTGGCAGAGCCCTGGTAGCCAAAGCCGCGCAGGTAATTGCGCTTCTCATCGCCCAGATTGCGGAAGCGCGGGATATAAAAACCGGCGGGGCGGCGGCCGTAGTAATACTTGTCCTCAAAGCCTTCCACCACGCCGCTGGCACCCACGCGGAAGTGGTGATCCATCACATTGTGACCCAACTCGCCGCTGCTGCTGCCCAAACCGCCGGGCCAGATGTCAGTGGCGGAGTTCATCAGAATCCAGGTGGAGTTAAAACTGGAGGCGTTGAGGAAAATCACATTGGCGGTGAATTCGTAGGTTTGGTTGGTTTCGGCATCGATCACTTCTACACCGCGCGCGCGCTTTTTGTCCTTGTCGTAGAGCACCTGGCTCACGATGGAGAAGGGGCGCAGGGTGAGGTTGCCGGTTTTCATCGCTGCTGGCAGGGTGGATGACTGGGTACTGAAATAAGCGCCAAACGGGCAGCCGAGCCAGCACTTGTTGCGATATTGGCAGTTGATCCGACCCTGTTCCGGCTTGGGCTGGGTGATGTTGGCGGTGCGGCTATTGATCATCACCCGTTTGCCGCCATAGGCTTTTTTGATGCGTGCGGCGACATCTTTTTCCACAATATTCAGTTCGATGGGCGGTAAAAACTGGCCGTCTGGCAATTGTTCCAAGCCTTCGTTGGTCCCGGAGATACCGGCATAGCGCTCGACGTAATCGTACCAGGGGGCCATGTCTTCATAGCGGATCGGCCAGTCAACAGCCACGCCTTCACGCAGGTTAGCTTCAAAATCCTGCTTGCTGTAACGGTAGCTTTGGCGGCCCCACAACAGTGAGCGACCACCCACGTGATAGCCGCGGTACCAGTCAAAGCGCTTTTTCTCCACATAGGGGTTTTCCTGCTCGTTCGCCCACATGCCCTGAGTTTCTTCGTTGAGCACAAAGTCGCGCTGCAGTACCGGGTGTTTGTCTTTCATCTCCTGGGTGGGGCGACCGCGATGTTCATAGTCCCAGGTTTCTTTGGTGGCGTTTACATAGTCTTTGATATGTTCAATATTGCGCCCGCGCTCCAGGAGCAGCACTTTCAGGCCTTTTTCGGTGAGTTCTTTAGCGGCCCAGCCGCCGCTGATGCCGGAGCCAACCACAATGGCATCAAAATGTTGTGTAGACATGGATATACCTCTTATTAGGATCAGACGTCGCAGATGCGAATGGCTGCCTGCAGCGATTCAATTTTTTCGGCGGTGGTGGCGCGGTTAGGCATAAATTCCTGTGCCACATAGCCTTTGAAACCGGTGGCTTGAATAGCGCGCACTATGGCCGGGTAGTACAGCTCCTGGGTATCGTCGATCTCGTTGCGTCCCGGCACACCCGCGGTGTGGTAGTGACCAAAGTATTGGTGATGATTCTGGATAGTGCGAATGATGTCGCCTTCGCTGATTTGCATATGGTAGATGTCGTACAGCAGCTTGAAATTGGGCGAGTCCAGGCGCTTGCACAGCTCTATACCCCAGGCAGAGTTATCGGCGAAATAATCCGGGTGGTTCACCTTGCTATTGAACAGTTCCATTTGCAGGACCACGCCGCGTTTTTCGGCTTGCGCGAGGATTTTTTTCAGGCCCTTGGTCGCGTGTTTTAGCCCCTCTTCCGGGTCCATGCCACGTTTGTTGCCGCTGAAACAGATCAGGTTTTTATAGCCCGCATCGGCCACCAGATCGATGTGTTCGCGGTAGCGTTCAATCAGCGGCTGATGAAAGCGGCTATCGCCCCAGCCATCCTCCAGATTCAGCTCGGCGCCATTGCACATGGACGAATCCACACCGTGCTGTTTGAGGATATGCCACTCTTTGGGCCCGATCAGATCGATCGCACTAAAGCCCAGGCGTTTGACTACCAGGCAGAGTTCTTCAAGGGTGAGGAAATCGAAGGTCCAGCGTGCGACCGAGTGATGAATGTTGCCTTTCAGCGCCGTAGAACCGGTGGTGGATGAGGACGGTTTGGGTGATGTAGATTCTGCTCCCAGTGCCGCAAGGCTGGATAGCCCCAATGCACCGGCAACAGCGCCGCGCAACAGGGCGCGGCGGTCTTCGGAATGGCTCATGGTTGTTGTGACCTTATCTTGTTATTAAGTATTGCCCCGGCTGCTCTCCACAGCCGTTGTCAGAGGTTAGCTTGCTCTATAGGGCTTAGCCACGAGGTCAACGGATCTTTACAAGTTTTTGGATAAGTTCGCGCTGCTTATAACGGAAAGTCAGCAGCGGCCACCGGTTTGCCAAAATAATAGCCTTGATAGTGCACACAACCTTCGGCTTCCAACCAATCGCGCTGGGTTTGGGTCTCTACCCCTTCGGCGATGACGCGCAGCTCCATACTCTGGGCGAGGCGAATAATCATGCGTGCGATGGCGGCGTCGTTGCTGTCGGTCAAGATGTCGTTGACAAAGGATTTATCGATTTTTAATTCGCTGATAGGCAGGCGTTTCAGGTAGGAGAGCGAGGAATAGCCGGTGCCAAAATCGTCCAGCGAAAACTTGATGCCGTGATTTTTCAGCTCGTCCATTTTGGCGATGATGTCCTGCTGGTTATGCACCAGCATGCTCTCGGTCAACTCCAGTTTCAGGTAGCGTGGGTTGGCGCCGGTGCGCTGCAAGGTGCTTAACAACTGCATCACAAACTGTTGCTGCTGGAACTGGCGCGCGCTGACGTTGATCGCAATCACCAACCGGGCAGTGGTCGGGTTTTGGCTCCAGCGCACCAGCTGCTGGCAGGCTTCTTCCACAATCCAGTTGCCGAGCGGCAAAATCAACCCCGACTCTTCGGCGATGGGGATAAACTCCAGCGGCGACACCATGCCGCGCTGGGGGTGGAGCCAGCGGATCAGCGCCTCCGCACCCACTATGGCGCCGGTGTGATCCACCTGCGGCTGGTAAAACAGTTGGAACTGCTGCAGCTGCAGCGCCTCGCGAATTTCATGTTGCAGGGCAAAGCGCTGGGCGGTGTGCTCCTGCATTTCCGGGTCGAAGAAGCGCCAGGTATTTCGCCCGGCAGCCTTGGCGTGGTACATGGCCTGATCGGCCTGTTTTAACAGTTCATCGATATGCACCTGGCGGTCACCAAAGAGCGAAATACCAATGCTGGGGGTGCTGAAATAATCCTGCCCTTCCAGGGTGTAGTGCGCATTCAGGCTCTCCAGAATGGTCTCGGCAATTTGCTGGGCGATGGCTGCGGCGTGATCGTGATTGGAGTCTAAATCTTCAAGCACCACCAAAAATTCATCGCCCCCGAGACGCGCAACTGTGTCCTGTGCGCGCACTGCCATGCGCAAGCGGTTGGCAACGGCGACCAACAATAAGTCGCCAATATGGTGGCCGCGGTTGTCGTTGAGTGTTTTGAAATCGTCCAAATCGATAAACAGCAATGCACCCAGGGTATTTTTGCGCTCGCTGGCGGCAATGGCGTGTTCCAGCCGATCCTGCAGCAGGCGGCGGTTGGGCAGTTGGGTGAGCGGGTCAAAAAACGCCAGGTTGTTAATGCGCGCTTCGTTTTCCTTGCGCTCGGTAATGTCGGTGAGCGTGGAAACGTAATGGGTAATTTGCTCACAGCCATTTTTTACCGCGGTGATGGTGAGCCACTCGGGGTAAATTTCCCCGCTGCGGCGGCGGTTCCAGATCTCCCCTTTCCAGCTACCCTCATGGATGATGGTGTGCCAGATATTGGCGTAGAACTCGGGTTCGTGGTGCCCGGAATTGAGCAGGCGCGGGTTTTGCCCAATCACCTCTTCCGCGCTGTAGCCGGTGATCTCACTGAAGGCTTTATTGACGCGCAGAATCACCCCGTCCGGGTCGGTAATCATCATGCCCTCGCGCGCTTCAAAGGCGGTGGCGGCCACGCGCAACTCCTCCTCTGCCAGCCGGCGCTCGGTAATATCGCGGCTGATCATCACAAAGTGTTTGTGCGCTCCGGGCGATACCGCCTTGCAGGCAGCGGAGAGTTCAAATTCATGGCGGCCATCGGCCAGTTGCAGGCTGTAGTATTTGCCGCTGGCAAAGCCCTGTTGGCTCGCCTCCTCCATGGTGCTGTAAATGAGCGCGCTAATTCTGGCGGGCACTACCTCATCTATTTTTTTGCCGAGAAAAGCGTCCGGTTGCACCAGGAGTAATTCCGGGCGATGGGTGTGGAAATTGTGGATAACGCCATCGGCACTGATTTCAAATAACAAATCGGGAATGGCATCCAGCGTCGCCTGTAATTGCGCGCGCGCATTCAGCAGTTCGCGGGTCTGCTCCTCCACCGCCGTTTGTAAATTGATCTTGCGGCGCTGCAGTTTGGCCATCAAAAAAGTCTGGTAGCCGAGCAGCCCGCTCAGTACCAGCGCCAGCATAATTTCGCTGGTCAGGCGCCACCAATTCACCCAGCCGTTAATGGGCGCAATACTCAGTGTCCACTCGCCGTTGGGTACATCAAAGGATTTATGCACCGGGTCGTGCAAATGCTCCGGCGCATTCACGGCGATGACTTCCTGGTTGTTATCAAAGGGGTTGGTGCGCCAGAGTTTATAGGCCATGCCTTGGGAGTTGAGCTGTTGGATATTGGCGGTTTCCAGCAGGCGATTCACGCGAATAATCACATTGCCAAAGCCCCAAAACCGGCTGCTGCCCTGCTCGTCCACCATAATCGGCAAGCGCGCCACCACGCCGGTGCCACCCTGCACCAAATTCACCGGGCCGGTCAGGGTCATTTGGCCGGAATCGCGTGCGCGCAGGGCCTCTTTATTTTGGGCGGAATCCGCCAGCTGGTTAAAACCGACGGATTTTTCATTGCCCTCCAGCGGGTACACCTGGGAGATCACCCCATTGGGCGAGAGGCTAATATGCGACACGCTGTCGTAGTAGGGCAGCATGTCGCGCGCTACGGCTTCAAAGGCGGTGGTCTGCCCCTGGCTCAAACGCACCAGGGTCGCCATGGAGTAATTCAGGGTAAGGGCTTGGCGCAGGCTATCGCGCAGTAAAAAGGCATGGTTTTGCGCAATATTTTCCATATCGGCACGCAGGTTGTGGCGATGATTCTGCTCAAGGTTCCAGACCACCTGTGTTGAAAGTGCAAGGCAGAGTAGAAATACAATCGACGCCAACAAGCGCGGGCGGCGATAGAGCAGCGGGAAGGAATCAGCCATAAATAACCTGAGGAACTAATGAGATCCCCGTCACTATAGCACTCGCTGCCCAAAGCATCGGCCAACTGGCTTCTATGGTGTCTGGCGCAGGGCGGGTTTGGTGCTCAATGGTGCCGGCGCAGAAAGCTCCAGCCGCCGGTCAGGCTTAACCAAAACAGCGTAATACCGCCAACCAATATCAGCAGGCGATAAAACGGGTGCATACCGTAACCCGAATGCAGAGGGTAATTCTGGTTGATGAGCCGCTGTGGCCAGTCGACCTGATCCGCGCGGGCACTGAGGGTGACAAGGCCGCTGGGCAGCTCAATTTTGACCGAGGTCCGCCCGTTGGGGTGCCACTCATCCGGCAGGCGATAGCGAACACTCATCGCCGCCATACCGGGCGCGGGCAGGCGGATGTAAGTTGGCCAACCATCGGCAACTTGCTGTTGTGCCTGCAGCAATAACTGCCCGGCAGTGGCGCTGGCAGCAGCGGGGATTGGCTGGGGCAATTGGCTGGAGGGCGGCGGCACCAGCAGCGGTTTGGTCAATTTTTGCCACAGCATAATGCTGCCGGTTAACAGAATAATCAGTAGCACCGGCGTCACCAGAGTACCGGCATGGCGATGGTAGTGCATGAGGTAGGACAGTTTGATCTGGCGCGGAAACACCCAGCGCCAGCGAAAGCTGCGTTTGGTGGGCCACCACAATATCACCCCGCTGATGGCCAAAAATAACCCCAGTACACCACTGGCGAACAGCACTGCTTCACCCACCACGCCGGCAAACAGTTCGGTGTGCAGGTGCCTAAAAAACGACAATGCCTGTAGTAACCAGAGATTCTCCTCATAGGTCTGCAGTGAGTCGAGCGCAAGTAATTGCACACTGCGATCGGCATCGCGCGTCAGAGCCCAGTAGGGTTCTTCGGTATTGGGCGCCTTGATCAAATAACCGCTGTTATCCCCTTTAATCCGCTCGGCAATGGCATCCAACTGCAGCGCCATTTGGGCGACGCCGTAATCGGCGGGCAAGTCGGCTCTGGGGGTGATGAGCTGTTTAATCAGCGCCTGTTTGTACACCAGCAAACTGCCACTGAACGCGGCCAGCAACAAAAACACCAGCGCGCCCAGGCCCAACCAGCGATGCCAGCGCAGCAGTAAACGGTCGCGCGCTTTATGCACCCGGCGCGGGCGGGCATTAGCGGCGGTCATTGGTGATGACCATGGGCAATGCCCCGGTAGCCTGTCGATATCAGCATAGTGGTTGGTGGATTAGAAGCTGCGTTGATAGCCCAGATTAATGCTCCGCCCCACACCGGTGAAGTTGCGGATATCGTTCGGGCTGCTCTGCGAATAGTAGGTGAAATAGTATTCGTCGGTGAGGTTTTGCAGCGCAACGCTGATCACCCCGTCAAACGCGGCGATAGTCGCACTCGCATCCAGCGTGGTGTAGCCCTCAAACTCATTGGTAACGGCGCCAGTGCTGTTTTTCACCTCGCGATCCAACAGGTGATTCACCTGCAAGCGTGTATCAACACTGCCCGACCAGGTGCGATCCCAACTCAGGTTGACGCGGTCGGGGGAGATATTGGTGCCGCCCAGATCGGAATCCACCCGGCCATCTTTATTGGAGTCGTAGCGACCGGTAGCTTGGGCGTAGCGCAGGCTAAGCAAGTCCACATCGGTGGCGGCCCAGGCGGTGCTGAATTCAATACCGTCGATGGCGGTTTTTTCGCGCTCCACCGTGTAAATGCCGTCGGCATCGCGCTGCAACCGCTCGCCAAAATCCGAGTCCGAGGTGTAGTAACTGATTTGTGCGCTAATGTCGCCGGTCTTAAATTCCACGCCAAATTCGGTACTTTCGGTCAGTACCGGTTTTAAATCCAGAAAGGTTTCTACGCTCAGGTTCGGCTGGTTAATACCGCGCAGCACCCGGCCCACATCGGGCATGGCAAAGGCTTCTGCATAGTTGGCAAATACCCGCCAGGCGCTGGTGATTTGGTAGGTGCCGCCGTAGTTGTACAGGGTCTCGGAAAACTCCGGCGCACCACCCTCTACAAAACGGCTGCCGTAAGAGGCAAGTGTGGTGAAGTCATCCACTTCCAGTTTGGATTTTTCATAGCGCACCCCGGTGGTGAGGGTCAGCTTGTCTACACCGGTAAACTCGCCCTGCAAATAGGGTGCGTAGTTCTGGTATTTACTCGGCGGCACCCAGGCGCGGCCGGTCTGGATCAACTCCTGCCAGGTTTCGTCCTGCAGTACATCCACCCCGTAAACCAGATTCACTGGCAAATTGGCGACCTGGTCTTTCACCAGGGTCAGTTTCATGCCGAGTTTTTCCGAGTTGTTTTGCGATTGGTCGATCAAGTTGGGGCCGTAGGCCGGGTCCTGAAAGGTCGCCAGCGGCACTGCTTCGGCGCCATAGGTGGCGGCAAAATCCTGGCTAAAACCCTGTACCCGCAGCTTTTGTCCCAGGAAATCCTCATGGGTGTAATTGAGGCTGATGGCGGTGACCTTGTTGCTCGCACCCTCGCCGGTAATATCGCCTTTGACCGCGCTGCTGGGGATGCCCTCAGACACATCACCCGTCACCGATACCCAATTGTTCTGGTTTTCGATCTCGTAGCGGTTCACCATCAGTTCAATGCGCTGCTGGTCCCAGTCGTAACCGGTTTTGACAAAACCGTTCACCGACTGTGAATCCATAGTGTCGCCCTGGGTGTTGTCGGCGCCGATAATCTGCCCCTTGCCGTCGTACGCCATACCCATGTCGCGTAGGCTGATACTGGCAATCACATCGGCATTCCCCACGCGGTTGGACAGGCTGTAACTCACCCCGTAATCCGCGCTCTCGCCCAGGTCTTCACTTTGGAAACCGGTATTCACCCGGATGCTCTGCTCCAGCTTGGCCGCCGGTTTTTTGGTAATCAGGTTGATAATGCCACCCGCCGCGCCCACCCCGTGAATGGCGTTAGCGCCGTGCAGCACCTCCACTCGCTCAATCACGTTGGGGTCGATGGTATTGCCCTCGCGCCCGCCATCGCGCAGCGGATTGGATTGTGGTACCCCATCAATCATATACAGCGGCTTGCGTCCGCGCAGGGTTTCACCGGCGTTGGTCATCTTTTGGCGACTGGGCGAAAAACCGGGAATCAGGTTGCCTAACACCGTGGACAAATCGTCCTGAATTGACAGCTGCTGCTCCAGCTCGGCGGCATTAATCACCGTTACTGTATTGGGGATGGTGCTGAGCGGGCGCTCGGTGCGGCTGGCACTGACAAAGACTTCTTCAATACCATTATCGGCACTGGCAACACCCGGCAGCAGAGCACTACAGGTCAACAACAAACTGGCAGGACGCACAAAACGATACATGGGGAGTTCCTATAACAGACAGCACCAAAGGCGCAGGGGGAAGTTATTAGGAATTCTAGCAATAATGAGAATCTCTATCAATGGCGGATATTTCAACGCTTTATCCCAAGCTCTTGCTGCCTAAATTGCCTGTGTTATGTTGCCCGCTCAAAAAACATCAGGCTTCACCTTATGCCAAATAACCACACCATCATCCCTTCCCCCGTTGGCCAATTAACCTTGGTTGCCAGTGAACAAGGCCTTGCGGCAGTGTTGTGGGAAAATGAAGATCCAAAACGTGTCGGTATTGAAAAAGGCCAACGGTGCGATGACTTCCCGCTGCTGGTCGCAACTGCCCAACAACTGGGTGAATATTTTGCGGGAGCACGAAAAGTATTTGCGCTGCCGCTGGATTTTCACGGCACCGAATTTCAGCAGCAGGTCTGGCACGCGTTGCTCACTATTCCCTATGGGCAAACCCGCAGTTACCTGCAAATCGCCCAGCAAATTGGCAATGAAAAATCCGTGCGTGCCGTGGGCGCTGCCAACGGGAAAAATCCCATCTCCATTATCGCCCCCTGCCATCGCGTGATTGGTTCCTCCGGCAAACTCACCGGTTTTGCGGGTGGATTAGAGGCCAAAGCGTTTTTATTGCAGCTGGAATCACCCGCCCAACAAGCGGATTTGTGGGAATAGTGCGCTTCGCCCTTGGTCACCCTGGCCGGCTCCACGGCATGCGCGAGTTAATCGTTTCCGATACTCGCTACCTAATCCCCCACCGTGTAAAACGGGAACTTCACCAAGTGCAAATACTTCCCGTATTTCGCAAGGCTTAATGCGGGTCCTATAAAACATAGGCTGTTATTGCAAACTGCTTATCCAGGGCTCATGCAAGCGGCCATAGTTGACCAGCGCGGAAAATTTCACAGTGGGGCGCATATTGTTATCGCTAGGGAAATCAGTGGCGAGGCGATTGGGGATGTAGAGTGATTCCACCGCCAAATTATCGACAATCACTTCGGTGGTGCGCTTCTCATTGTTATCGCAGCGATAATATCCCGCGCGCAGTTCAGCGGGCACAATAATCAGTTGTCCGCTGTTGGCAGATTGCCGCTCGCGTTGCACTGCTTCCAACAATTCGCGCTCGGCGGCGGCATCGATCAAAAACAAACGCGAGTTAGTAGTTTGTGCAGCGGTGAAAAATTCAGTGGCGTCTTTGCGTTTCTCCGCTAATTCTTTTTCTGCCAGTTCGCCATTGGCGGTAGCCGTTAAACCCATGATTAACTGGTGATACTGCTCTACTTGCGCTACATAGTCGGTATAACTTTTGCCATTAAATTCCAGCAATACCCAGCCGGATTGTTTTTGATGCAAGCGCGTTTTTTGTGTGCAAGCGTGAAACTGAAAACTCGCAAAATGTGCAGCGCTTAATTGCAAACTGCGATCATGTTGCCAGCGCCAGTGATTCAGCTCGATGTTGATTGGTTCGTTATTGGGTGTCGCCCAGCGCAAACTCACACGTGCACTGGAATCCTCTTTGCTAAAACCGTAGTTATAGGGCAGTTGTAATTCCCGCTCGCTTAATTCCAACTGGGCGATTACCGCAGAACGGTTTATGTACACCTTGCCCAACATAAATGCATTCACCAACAGAATGCAGCCAACCGCAAGCCAAACCAATTTTTTGCTCGTGAATGTAGCGGCGATAGTTTTCATGATTGACCTCCTGTCGTTGGTATTGTTTGTTGCGCTACGGTTTGTTGTTGCAGTTTGCGAAGGCGATTAAACACCATCAGCGCCAAAATAGCGGTCAGCCCGATCACCAAAAAGAATAGATATTTAGGCAGCCAATCCCACCACCAATCAAAAAATTTGGTATATAAAAACAGCGCAAAAAACACATTGCCCGCAAGCATTAAATTAGCGGCGCCGGTACGCAAGCCATAAAGCACCAGCAGAGCACTCGCCACAAAACCAACGATTTGATAGCAACCTTCAATCACATTGGGCGACCAGGGCAAATAACTACTGCCCGCCCAATTGGCTAAAATCAACAGCGCGATAAAAAATACCACCACCGATAACAATTGATAAATCGCGGCAAACCCGTGGTAGCGTGTTTGATTAATCCACTGTGGCAGCGCAAAGAAAAACAGCGCAGGCAAGAAAAAGTGTTCGGGGTTTTCGCCCACGTAAATCCAGTAGCTACCCATCCAGGTGCCAAACTTGGCACCAATAAAAATAAAACTACAAATCATTGCCGCCGCTAATAACAAACGCACCTGCAATAAATAGGCAAGCAAAAATCCATAGAGCGCAAAGACGGCGAATGCATTGGGTGATGGTGTGACATTAAAAATGCTACCGAGCATCACAATGTTTAACACCCAACTCGCAAACGACACTAACCCCGCAAGTTTGGCGTAATAACCCGAGGCATCAAACTGCCGTACCCAGTATGCGCCCGCCAAACTCAATAGCGGCGCCGCAATTAAAATCACCACTTGAGTTGTGGTGGCGAAATAACCCCAGTATTGATAAAACAGAAAAAACAAACTTGCCGCCAAGGCCGCCGCGCCGAGAAAGGAAACTATTTGCATACCCAGCGACAAATGTCGCGCACCGTCACTCAGGTCTACATCCTGCGCCTGTTGCAACTCGTGTAACAAATTATCGTGATAGCGCTGAATATGCACGGCATCTTCCTCCGGCAGTCGTAACAAGCCCTGCGCGCTCAGTAGGCTCTGCTCCGCACGAAATGCACGCACCTGATCAGCACGGGCCTGTGCCTGGGTTTTGGTTAGGTGGCTCATAATGGTCCTTTTGGCTGAATAGACAAATACTTGTAAGGTGAAAAACAGTCTAACGATATTCAATACAATAAACAGCGGCGACAGATACCCAAAGCTATTCTTACCACGCTGGGGTGCTTTATGATGCGCCTTCGTTATGAACAAAAAATCGCATAGCCTTGGTTAACACCACAACAATAATGAACCGGAATATATCTATGAATACTGTGAAAGGAATGTGGTTATCACTCCTGCTGTGTTGCTCACTGGTCGGCCAGTTGGCCCATGCGGATCAGCAACAAGCGCTACTTGAACTGGCAGAACTCTTGGCGGAAGCCATTAGCACTAATGATTATGCTGCCGTGGACCAGCGTTTTGATCATGCCGGTTTTGCCAAACTCACTATCGAAAAAATGCAATTGTCTGCCAGTGAGTCAAAAAGTGTAAAAAAACAATTATTGAGTAGCATGAATCTGAGCTCCATTCTTGGCAAGGGGCTGAGCGCCTATGACCCAAAAAATCTGGGTGTAAAAGTAATTGGTATCGTGCGCGATAAAAACGAATCGCTACCGGTGGTACGCGTTAGTTTTCCGGAAGGCGGAACCAATTATTATGAGTTACGGGTTAAAAAACTAAAAAACCAATATTTTATCTACGATATTTTTATTCGCGCCAACAGTCAGTACATCAGTGAAACCATAGGTCAGGCAATAGTAATGATGATGGGTTTACCGTCGAGTTGGATTGCCACACTTGCCTACCCCGAAGGTTCGCGCAAGGAAGTCGTCCGGCTCATTAGCGAAGCAAATGCAGCGCAGGCAAAAGGCGAATTCCAATTAGCCTTTGACCGTTTACAGGAATTGCCGCAAAGCGTGCAAGAAGAGGACGTCGTAAACCTGATGATGGTGATGGTGAGTAGTCAATTGGGCGATGACATTTATCGCCGGGAACTCTCCATTTTTGCTGAGCGCCAAGCTGAAAATCCACGCTACAACTTTATGCTCATCGATCATTACTACTACATGGGTCAATACAAAAAGGCGCTCAACGCCGTAGAAAAAATGCTCAAACGCTACCCCGGTGATGCCGCGTTAATGCAGCTGAAAGCGGTCATTTACCTGGAACAAAAGGACTACAAAAAAGCGGATGATTTGCTACTGCTCTCCCAGCAATTGGAACCCGAATTTGAAGACACCTACTGGACGGGTGTAACGGTCAATTTACGGAAAAAAGATTACGCAAGAATGATCTATTGGTTGGAACAATTGGAACAACAATCCGGTGTGCAATTTGAAGCGGCGAATTTTGAGGGTGACGAAACCTACAAGGAATTCATCAACAGCGATGAATTCCTGCATTGGATGACTCACAAATCCATCTGAACATCAGTGCTGTTTACAACACTTTTTCCAACAAAAAGCGCGCCACACCGTCATCATGGTTGCGCGCTGCGGCTTGCGCAGCGGGAAATAATTGCTTGAGCTTGTCACTCGCATTCGCCATCACTACCGGGTGAGTTACTGCCCGGAACAGTTCCACATCATTAAAACCATCGCCAAAGGCCATGCTGTTGGCGAGCGGTAATTGCAAATGTTCCGCCAGGGTTTTTAATGCATCGCCCTTGGAAATATTGTTTGGCATAGCCTCCAGGTAATACTCATCGGAAAAGGTTAAGTGAATCGGCATGGGTAGCGCCGTGAGTATTTGGGTTTTTAGTTGTTGCAGCAGCGCGTTCTCGCCGTAAAACAAAATCTTTAACGCCGGTGTGGCCAGCATTTCCTGCAATGGAATTTGGCGATAAAAAAATTGCGATTGCCTATGCGCATCCAACATGGATTCGCAGGGCGCATTCACCAGCCACTCGCGATCCGTATACATATTCAAATGCACACCGCACGCTTCACCCAGCGGCAGCAAGGTTTCATTGATTGTCAGTGGCAAACAGGCGCGCTGGATTAACTCGCCCGCGCCGTTATGAATCATCGCGCCGTTGCAGGTAATCGTCGCAATACCGCCCCCCAATTGTTTCAGGTAAGCGCGAATATCCATAAAGTGCCGCCCGGTGGCGATGACCAGGTGATGACCGCGTTCGCGCAATTCATTCAACGCGCGAATTGTCAGCGGCGACAACTCGTGGTGCTCATTGAGCAGGGTGCCATCCATGTCGAAGACAAAAGTGTTACAGTTTTTTTGGTTTGCAAGCATGCAGGATTTCCAAATAACAATTTATATGCCCCGTAGCTTGACCTACACCTCACCGGGATTTGGTTTTTTACGTTCATCCGGGTGAGGTTGGTTAATCACTTCACGGCACAATAGGATTTTAAAAAATCTGCATGTGACGGGATTTTTTCGAGGGTTTTTGCAATTTTCGATTTCATAGACATAAGTCCGGCAACAATTTGCTCATCACTTATGACATGTGGGAAATGACTATATCCTTGTGGCGTTATGCGCTGTCCTATCATCACCTGTAGCCAGGAAGTTACACCAAAAACTTCATTTGTCTCATGGTGCACATGGCCGGTTTGTTTGAATAATTCAATTCTTTCCGCAAGCGAATCAGGAATGGTCATATCCCGGCAGTCGCGCCAATAGGGAGTGTCATCGCGCTCTGTCGCTTTGTAATGCAATATAATGAAATCGCGCACATTTTCATACTCAGCATGCGACATCTTATTATAGCGACGAATCAAATGCTCATTGCATCCTTCAAATGGAAATAGCTGTAGTAGTCTGCTCACGCCTATTTGGATCAAATGTATGCTGGTTGACTCCAGTGGCTCCACAAATCCACCCGCCAAACCTATAGCAACACAATTTTTGACCCAAGCTTGCTTGCGACGCCCGGTGTTAAATTTAAGCAGGCGAAGTTCCGCACGAATATCGCCATCCAGATTCTCTAACAAGGTATTTCTGGCGGCTTCATCAGAAATATATGCACTGGAGTAAACATGTCCCGTGCCTTGGCGATGTTGCAACGGAATTTTCCACTGCCAACCACTATCGTGGGCAATAGCACGTGTATAAGGTGGAATATCACCGGAAAATTCTGTCTGTAACGCTACGGCGCTATCATTGCGCAGCCAATGCCCCCACTTCTCATAACCGGCCTTTAATGTCTCTTCAATCAGTAAGCCACGGAACCCTGTGCAATCGATAAATAAATCGCCTTCAATACAAGCACCTGACTCCAGCACGACATATTCAATAAAACCGCTATCGGCATGTTGCTTGACCTGAACAATTTTTCCTTCAACACGACGCACACCTTTTTCTTCACTCAGTCTGCGTAAAAATTTCGCGTAAAGACTTGCATCAAAATGATAGGCGTAATTGAGTTTTGGATTTTCAGTGATTGAAAATTTATGTGCTTTAGCGGCTTGTAACTCAAAGCATGTATCCTCAAGTTCACCTTCATAACCGCGCGCTTTGGCGGCCAGCCAGTAATGGTAAAAATCACCAATCCACGAGGCTTTTCCGAATGAGCCAAACGGGTGGATATACCTGTCCCCCTTGCGCGCCCAGTTTTCAAAAGAAATACCCAGCTTGATACTACCCAGGGTCGCACTTAAAAATTCCTGCTCATCAATGCCATGAATTTTGTGGAAAGAACAGATGGTCGGAAATGTCGCTTCACCTACACCCACAGTGCCTATTTCAGCAGATTCAATCAATGTGATATCGAGCAAGGTACCGAGTTGGCGCGACAACGCAACAGCCGTACACCAGCCTGATGTTCCACCACCAGCAATTACCACCTTTTTTATTTTTTGAGACATATCCACCCCTGGGATTAAATTATATTAATTGCGTAGCAGCCAACAGGTATTGGCTTTGCAGGCCGGTTTTACCTTGGGTGGATTGATGGGGCAATCAAAAGGCCATAGATTTCAACTATGCCTAAATGGGGTAGTGAGATGAGTGATTACAGAATGGACTATTATGCTAAAAGCCTTATGTTTTCTGGAATGTACACAGGAGCACCCTGTCCTCTGCTAGTAAAAGAGCCAACCGCGCACTATTTGCGTCACATCATCGAAGAAGAAAGCCATTCCCTGCAAAACTTCTGACTCCGCCTTACCCAAGGCCAGCGCACGGCCATGCTGAAATTACTGGATTCTTTTTTGGAATAGCCAATTCGCCGCTAACAACCCAAGGACGGCGCAGGCCTTAATCGGCCCGCGCGTTGGCGGGATCACAATTTCAGGGAGGGGTTTAGCGTTACATAGTTAGGATACAAATCCGAGTCTGCTTAGACTTAACTGAAAACAGAAATTTAGATGACATTAAATGTGATCTGAATAATGCAAATTAGAAGACATCAAGGCAATGCAGTGAAGATATATAGACGAAAAGAGGAAATCTGATAACAATGCGTTCGCTCATTTGAAGAAATAATTATTTTATAATTAATTCCACCTTTTCATAAAATCCTCCATTAGATATAAACTGATTTCGCGCAATTGCAACTTGGAATTTTTAAATAACGAAAGGACACACTTTTATGTTGGCAAGATTAAATCAATCTGTTGGGCAAGGCGGTTTCAATATTCGAAACGACGTACTACTTGTTCAAAAACTCCTAAATAAGCATACTATTCCCGGAGCGTCTGGCGTTCTTAGGGAAGATGGTATTGTCGGCATAAAAACAATCACCAGAATTGAACTGTTTCAAAAGCATATTGTGAAAATGATTAGGGCAGATGGACGAATTGACCCTAACGGGAAAAGCTTTAAACTACTTCGTGAATTAAAAGCTAACACTTCGCAAGTTGATTTGAGATTAACAAAAATATTAACTCTTAGCTCAAGAGGTGTAAGCTTGCTCAAATCTATTGAGGATTTAGCGCTCAAACCTTATGACGATCAAACAGGTAAAGACATCACCGAGTGGGTAAAAGGAGCAACCATTGGTTATGGTCATTTAATTGCTAGTTCAGATTGGGATAAGTACAAAAATGGTATTTCAGAAGCAGCTGCATCGTCACTTTTCAATTCGGATTTGAGGCCGTTTATCCAAACAGTTAAAAACAAAGTTACCACTTCACTCAAACAAAATGAGTTTGATGCTCTTGTGATTCTTGCTTTCAATATTGGCGTTTTCAACTTTTCTACTTCTTCCGTGCTGAAGCTAATAAACGACCCTGAAGCGAAAACATCTTATGCAAACTTAGAGGCGGCTTGGAAAGCTTGGAATAAATCCCAAGGAAAAGAGATACGTGGATTGAAAAATCGACGTCAAGCAGAGTGGGACATTTACAGTAAAAATATTTACAAACAATGGTGATCGTAATGATAAGTACAAAATCTTTCAAAAACCCAACTTTATTATTTATAAAATATATCGTAATTGTATTCGCACTGTTTAGTAGTTCTGTTAACGCTATTGATAATCCTGATGCACCAGATCTGGTCTCAGAATTCGAGGTCAGAGAAAAACCGTTAATTGATTCAGCAGAAAATTCAGCGGGATATCGCCCAGGTTTGGTTGCCTATACAGATTATCTGGAATTTTTAGATAAAGAACTCAATGTAATATACAAAACTCTCCAAGCAAAATTGCCTATAGATAAACAGCAGCAATTAAAGCAGTCACAAATTGCTTGGTTAAAATACCGGGATCTGGAATTTGCACTAATCGAAAGTACATGGACAAAAGCCGATTTTGGAACTTCATCCAGTATTACTCGCGGTCAATTTAAAGCAGCCATAGTCCGCAATCGAATAATTCAACTAATGCACTACACAAGAACTTTCTAACGTGACAGAAAGGCTGCATGGAGTCTAAGAAAATACTAAGCTTTTGATGCCGATTCTAAATTTGATTTCAAAAACAAACCCTTATCCCGTAAGACTCCATGCGGGTTACAAATGGGATAGGTTTGGTTGATGTTAACGTGCCGAATTTTTTCAAAAAAATTAGTAAACCCAAATGACTAAGATGCTGGCTATTTGGGTTCGCTAATAATTTATGAGGGCAATTTTAGGGGAATGGGATTTAATGTCGATAGCATATAATTCTCATTTTTTTAATGCGAGGATGAAGTCTTTTGCTTCAGTGATGGCACTTTCTATACTGAAGGCCAAGTCAGAAACCAGCATCTCATCATCTTTGCAAACTGACCATTCATAACCACCACGATAATCATCAGGATTATTTTCGATATAAATCTCGTAGCCTTCAAATTCTTCTTCAATGCTACCAATTAGATGTTCAACTACTTGATGACTTGTCATTACGAAATCCTCGTTAATTTTTTATTATTATGGGATTCCGATAGTTGAGAGTCTACAGACTATAAGTCACATCTTTCCTTTAATTTCTGCTGATTGAGAATCGTATAGAAGCCAGTTGGCGGTGGTATGAATAACTTCGTTAGGGTTGCGATGAAATTTTCCTTTCAAAGCACATTCCCAAATCACCAAAACCTTCCACCCCATCGTAATACAAGCCTGAATATTTCGCTCATCGCGGATTTTATTTGCACCTATCTTTTCTTTCCAAAACTCAACGCGGGTTGATGGCCATTTGAATATGTGGCAACCGTGTGCGTGCCAGAAGCAGCCATTTATAAAAACAACCGAATGATGTTTTGGGAAAACGAGGTCGGGTTTTCCTGGTAAGTCTTTTCTGTGCAATTGATAACGAAAGCCCATCCTGTGCAATCCCTTGCGAATTAGCAGCTCACTACGAGTATTTTTGCTTTTTATACCCGACATCATTGAAGAGCGCTTTTCTGGGGTTGTTATATCTACCATAGATTTACTATTTCATGATCTGGTATATCTAAATATACACGTGATTAATATTTTAAAACCTCAAGCTTGGTTTTTCTTTACAATATTGAGAAAGCTATCAAAGTCTAAAAGCCATTCGCGCTGCTTTTCTGTATAGGTTGAATGAATAGATTTGGGTATTACTAGTCGTAAATTTGAAGCTATCATTTCTTCTGTTTGGTTAGGTGATATCTTTGGCTGCAAAGTAAATAAATGTTTGTGAGTAATTTTATTTGCTTCAGTTAAAACTTGCCTCCATCTATCCTTACAGGTTGTTTTTACTCCAAGCATATTGAGCTTTTCAGATGGAAAAACAGTATTTGAATAATGCGTGATTGAAGGAAATAAAAAATCAGGTCTTTTTTTGTTCTCTGTTATTGCGCCCCATGAATATGATATTTTTGAAGCATCAAAAATATTTGACAAGTGATTTTCCAATGCGTGGCCAGCCCGAGAACTTCTCCTTTGAATAATGCTTTGTGAAAACTGTAAAAATTCTTCCACACTGTTTAGTCCCTGACTAAGTCTCTCTTTAATTAAAGCTCCCTCAAGTTGTCGAAACATTGCTTCTTCTGTATCCCACCATTTAATAATTGCTTCATCAGCTGAAGAGAAGTCTTTTAACGAACCGCCTACATCTCTGGCAAAATCAGAAAAAGCTTTTGTGTTTGGAAATGTTAGGCTGCCAAATTTTTTAATTATTTCCTCTAAATAATTTTTTTCGAAATCCGACTTAATTTCAAATCCAAGCTCTTCTAGAATAAATCTTTTTGTTGAACTCATGGTTTCTTCATTGTCAGAAAAGTCTAATGCTTTAAGACTTTCTGTGAACTCATCACCGAAGATTTCGTATAACTCCAGTTCAGATTGGGAACCTTTAGGGGATGTTATGAAAATAAGTGTTTGATCATGTTTCATTGCAACAATTAAAGGGTCGCCAATTTCAGCAAAATCGATGGCAGGGTTGTTTTTATAATATAAGCGATATTCTTTTCCTTTGCCCTGATTAGTTCTATCTCTAAACCACCAAGAACATGTCGATTCTAAGGTTGTGGTATCTTCTGGGTCATCAGTTAATCTAATAAAGTGTGTAGGTATATCTTGCCTGGCATCTGCACCAAGGAAAAATTTCATTTTTCCAGCGTTAATTTCATGTCCATTTGATCGCTCAGGATCGCATTCTACAGCTGTTAAGCGTTTTACAGCTGCGCCAACAATATAATCATTTAATTTTCCAAAGTCAGACATTTCTTCCCCTTTATTATTTAACCTTACTTTGCTGATTTTTATCGATTTTCACTTCATTGATTACATATGGAGTTACTATTCTAGCTACTTCAGCGATTACAGGAACAACAACACTGTTGCCAAATTGCTTATAAGCTTGTGTATCACTAACAGGAATTTTAAAAGAATCTGGATAACCCATCAGTCTGGCGCATTCACGAGGAGTTAAGCGGCGCGGACGCTTTCGCGATCCTTGTGAAACAAGAATTTCTGATCCATCTTTATAGTAACGTGCTGATAAAGTTCGCGTAACGCTATCACCGGTTACTAATCCAAATCCAAAGCCATTGCCTGCAGCACTATGTTTTTCTTTATATGCTTGAAGGTACGCCCACAAGTTTTCAGTTAATGTGTACTTTGGATTTATTTTACCTTTATCGCCAACTGTATAAGGCTCTTCTACTTTTTCGTTTCCATCTTGCGAGTGCAGAATTGAGGATAAGCGTGGGCCATTCGATGGTAGTTTTAGTTTATCCCACGAGAAATCATTTTTATCTCTAAATCCAACAATAATAATTCTCTCTCGATGCTGAGGTGTAAAGTGCTGACCATCTATCACTCTATAATGAACTTCGTAGCCAAGCTCTTCACGCAATGTTTGTAAAATAATCTTAAATGTATTTCCTTTGTCATGTGAAACTAGATTTTTAACATTTTCTAGAAGAAATGCTTTTGGTTTTTTCTTGGCAATGATACGAGCGACATCGAAAAACAAAGTGCCTTGAGTTGTACACTCAAAGCCATGTGGTCGGCCAAGAGCATTTTTCTTTGAAACTCCAGCAATGCTAAATGGTTGACAAGGAAAGCCCGCTAATAAAACGTCATGGTCAGGCACATCAGCTTCATCGACTTGGGTTATGTCGCCAGCAAACATATGTGTTTCGTCCGCAGGGAAATTGGCAAGATAGGTTTTTTGCGAAAAGGTGTTCCATTCACTTGTAAAGACACAGTGCCCTCCAAATTTTTCGAATCCCATCCTTATTCCACCGATCCCGGCGAATAAATCAATAAACGTAAAAGGGTAGTCTTTGTTTGTTTGTGCCGAGATTAGCGGCAAAATGCGCTGACGGATTGCATCCGACAAGTAGGGTGGCGGTTCATTTTCTCTGACTTCCCAGCGCCTTATTGTTCTCACATCGACACCAAGAATGTCCGCTAAATCACTCTGGCTATATATTGCCCTTGCTTCACGCAGTAGATGTAAAGGGTGAATGTCATTCATATTTTGCACTCCGGCGGGAATAAATGCGGACATAATGCCCTAAAAAATTTCCTTGTGGCAACCATTTTTTATGTTTTTATATACAGTATATGTTTAAAAATACAGTGCCCTAATAAATCAATAGGAAATTTCTGCGATAACCAAGAACTCTGCGAAATACTGCCCATTACACGCGGAGATTTTGTAAGCGATTGCCGACCATTTTCGTGACGTCACGAAAATGATCGTCACATATGGCTAGCGTCCAATCGCCTTGCTTGGTGTGGTTCAGATGATAAAGTGGCGAAAGCTCATTTAGTTTCCAAATCGGACAGGAGAAAAAACGACATGGACAATAAACAGGTAGAAGATATGCAATCCCAATTTGATGCCTTGGCTAAACGTATGCCGGATGATCTGTTATTCGCCAAATTAGCCTGCTCATTCAGCAGGCGCGCCAGCAGCTCCAACGCAGCGTCAATACTGCCATGGTGCAAACTTATTGGCAGATTGGCCAGCTTATAGTCGAGCACGAGCAGCAAGGCGAAAGCCGTGCGGCTTATGGAAAGCAGCAGTTAGAACAGCTTTCTACCCGCTTGAGCAATGAGTTCGGCAAAGGGTTTGATGTAACCAACCTGCGCAATATGCGCCGTTTTTATGAGGCGTTCCCGATTCGAGAGACGGTGTCTCTCGAATTGAGCTGGTCACACTACAACCAGCTCGCCCGCGTTGAAAACCTTCAGGCTCGTGATTGGTATTTGCGTGAGGCCATTCAGCAAACCTGGAGTGTACGGGCGCTTGAGCGTCAAATAGCCACGCTTTATTACGAGCGCTTGTTATCCAGTCAAGAAAAAGCTCCAGTGGAAGCAGAGGCCAAAGTCAAGACGCAAGCCTTGGCCGATAATCCAAAAGATTACTTGCGCGATCCTTATATTCTGGATTTTCTAAGCCTGGATTCGCGCATAAACCAAGAGGCTGATTTAGAGCAAGGCATTATCAACAACCTACAGCAGTTTTTGTTGGAATTAGGCAAGGGCTTTGCGTTTGTCGAGCGCCAACAGCGCATTCATACTGATGATGGCGACTATTACATAGATCTCGTTTTTTACAATTACCTACTGAAGTGTTTTGTTTTGGTGGATTTAAAATTGAATAAACTCAGTCATCAAGATGTTGGGCAAATGGATATGTATGTGCGCCTTTATGAAGAGCAAAAACGCGGGCCAGAAGATAACCCCACCATCGGTTTGATTCTATGCAGCCAACACAACCAAACGGTTGCGCAATATTCAGTGTTAAAAGACAGCCAGCAATTGTTTGCGTCCAAATACTTAACTCTACTGCCGAGTGAAGAAGAATTAAAGCGCGAGTTAGAGCGCGAACGGCAGTTAATTGAAGGACAAATTGGAGAAATGCGAGCCAAATATGATGTTTGATTTTGGTTGCACCAATTACGTAGCGATGCAATTTACACCAACAAAAACGGCTCCCGAGGGAGCCGTTTTTGGTCAATCTGTGTTTGGTTTATTTGCGCGCGTTACGACGGGCAAAACCTAAACCGATCAAACCTAAACCGAACAGCGCAAGAGTGCCTGGTGCTGGAACTTCGGTTTTGCTCAGGGAGACGTTGTCGAGCATGATGCCGATGTTGTCGCCGCCAGCGTGGTTAAACACGATGGAGTTAGCAGTGTTGCTGCTTACGGTGAAGCTGCGGGTCACGGTTTGCCATGGCGCGGTGGGGCTCAGGGTGAATGATTCACTCAGGAATCCACCCAGGGCCAGGGTGAAGCTGTCCGCAGATCCGCCACGTTGGTTGCCGGAAATGTCGAAGCTCAGGTTGTAAGTACCTGCGGCAAGTGACAAGAGCGAGCTGGTCAG
Source organism: Cellvibrio sp. KY-YJ-3 (assembly GCF_008806955.1). NCBI lineage: Bacteria > Pseudomonadati > Pseudomonadota > Gammaproteobacteria > Cellvibrionales > Cellvibrionaceae > Cellvibrio > Cellvibrio sp. KY-YJ-3. The sequence continues at coordinate 1,015,289 of NZ_CP031727.1, forward strand.
TATGCCGGCATTACCACTTGAACCGTCCAGATCCACACATTTACCGCTACCGCCCGCACAGGTGATGCCCCAGCCGTTGGTATTGGCGACGACATCAACGCTACCGCCGGATACACTCCAGTTGCTGAACGCGTTGTAGTTGAGGGTGGAAGTGCCTGCTGCACCTGCTTCTGCGTCAAAGTTGTCCTGAAAAATGATGCCTGCGTTGGCGCCAACACTGAAAAGTGCGGCTGCGCCAAGGCTGATGAGTTGTTTGATTTTCATAACAGATTCCCGATGTAAGTTATTGTGACAGGGTATGTATAGCAATTTTGACGCCATAGTCGCAAGTAATTGATTCCTATCAGTTCATTGAATTTGGCAAAATCACAAATGCATAATTACCCGACACTTTTCGCTGCCAATCCGGTTTTACCCCGGCAAGCCTTCAAAAATCAGCGAGCGATGGATGGCAAAACCCGCTTGCGCGCCATCGCCAATGGCAAAGGTCACGCTGCCCATCGCCCGGCCTAAATCGCCGCAGGCAAATACACCGGGGATTGAGGTCTGTTTGAAATCGTCGGTTTTCACATAAAACCCTACCGGGCTTTCAGCCAGTTCGCAGCCTAACTCCTGCGCGATGGGGCTGGCGGGTTTGGTGAGTGAGGCAACAAACAGCCCGGCCAATTCCACCAACCGGCCATTGGCGAGTTTCACCACGGCGGCCTGCTCGCCGGTAATTTCGGTCACGGCTTCGGTTTCCAGGCGCACATGGCGTGCGGCCAGTTGTTTTAGCTGGAGTTCATCCGGCGTAAAACAATTGTTGGTGAACAGCGTGGTTGGGCCCCAATCGGGAATTAATAACGCCTGGTGCAGCGAGGCTTCGCTCACCGCGAGTACGCCCAGTGGGCCCTGGTTGAGTTCGTAGCCGTGGCAGTAGGGGCAATGAAAAACGGTTTTGCCCCAGCGGTCTTGCAGGCCGGTGATGGCGGGTAAGTGATCGCTTACACCGGTGGCGAGCAGCAGGCGTTTGGCGCTCAGGGTTTGCTGGTCGCGGGTGGTGACCTGGAATAAATCGCCGACTTTTTCCGCGCGCTCCACGGTGCCTTCTATCCAGCTGAGGTTGGGGTAAAGCAGCAGTTGGGCTTTGGCTTCGCTGGCGATCAGTGCGGGGGATTTGCCGTCCTGCCCCAACACCCCGTGGGAATGGGCGGCAAAACGGTTGCGGCGAATGCCGGCATCAATCACCGCCACTTGGCGTCGCCCGCGCGCCAATTGCAGTGCGCCCGCCATACCGGCATAGCTGCCGCCAATCACAATCACATCAAATGTTTGCATGGTTTACTCCTCGGGAAAAATGGCGTGTTCATGGCTACCGGAGAAGCCACGGGCTTGCATGCGTTGGTGGAAATCCTCGCTGAGCTGCGCGAGGGTGACGCTGCGGAAATGGTTGAGCAGCAGGGTTTCGGCCTCCAGAAATGCGTGGTTGAGCGCGCTATTCACCGCCGCTTCTACCAAACAGCCCGGTGCTTCGGTGCGATTGCCCATGGCGAGCAGGGTGGGTTTGTCGAGGGCGAGGTAAATGTCGTGCAGGGTGATGGTGTCCAGCGCGCGGCAAATCTGCCAGCCACCGCCGTGACCTTTGGCGGAACAAACCAGCTGGTGTTCGCGCAAACCGGCGAGCACACGGCGGATAACCACGGGGTTGGTTTTCATCATATTGGCCAGCGCTTCCGAGGTCATGGGCACATTGGTCTCGGCCATATGCAGCAGTACATGGAGCACGCCGGAGAGGCGGGAGTCGCGTTTCATAGAGCACCTTTCACGTAATTCAAGTTGTTACGTGAAAGGTAGCGCAGATGGAATCATCACGCAACTATTAATGTTGCGTGATGTGGAATTGGCAGAACCAACCCTGGATTTTTATCAGCCCGCCAAACGCGCGGCGTATTCCTGCTCAAGTTGGGTATGCACTTTCCAGAAACCGGGCGGGATTTTGCCGTTGAGCACATCGCGCAAAATATTGAGATGGGTATGCCAGCCACCGGCGACACTCAGGCGCTCGTCCGGGTTAGTGAGGCGGCGATGGGTGACGGTCAGTTTGACCTGATCCTGCTCTGGCGCCAGCTCAAAACTCACCTCCGATTCCACCTCCGAACCGGCATTCCAGATATAACTCAGCAGGCGCAGCGGTTCGCAGGCGGTGACTTTGCCGAGCATCGCTACATCGCCCGCGCAGCTGCTGTATTTGGGCGGCGGAATATCGTGTTCGGGTGAGAGTTCGGAATTGCGGAAAGTGTGTTCCACCTTGCCGCCGATTTGTTGCTCCACGTTACCCGCCGCCAGCCAGGTGGCGCGTTTGTCGGAATCGGTCAGGTACTGCCAGACCCGTTCAATCGGACCGGGCAGCAGGCGCTCAATGCGCAGGGTATCCGGGGCGGTCAATACACCGTAGTCGTTCATCTCAATCTCCTTTGGCCGAAGCCTGTTGGTGGACAATGAAGGGTCTGACTCGGCGAGTATCGACCCGGTTTATGCTGTTGGATTTTTCGCTTGATCATCCGCCACTAGCGCGGCCGTCAATGCATCCAACCGTTGGTTCCAGAACTGCTCGTAGTGGCGCAGCCATTCGATGCCGCCGTGCAGGGGGCGGGTATCCAACGCACAGGTGTGGTTGCGCCCCTGCACGCTGCGCACTACCAACCCCGCGCCTTCCAATACTTTGATGTGTTTGGAAACCGCCGCGAGTGTCATCTCAAAGGGTGCTGCCAGCTCGCTAATACCGCAGGGCGATTGCGCCAGCCGCGCCACCATCGCGCGCCGTGTTGGGTCGGCAAGGGCATGAAAAACAGCATCGAGTTGATCGTTCTGATTGTTTACCATGTGGTTAAGTATTCCCCCGAATAAATCTATTGTCAACCATTTGGTTAAATATAATTCTTTTGTGGGTCGCCAGTCGAGCGCTATAAAACGTAAAGCCCAGTAAAGGGTCGGCTGCAGTGACGCTTATCACTATCGCCCTGCACTGGCGCCATCTATGCTTGGCGGTGGTAAATCTGACAATAACTAACGAAAGGGGTATGTATGCTGAACTTTGGCAAGCTGTTGGTGATGGTATGTTTGGGCTGCTGTGCACTGGTTGCACAGGCGGATGAGGCGGTAAAAATCCACAAGGCGATTCAGTTTGCCGCGCCCGACAACTTCCCGCTCACGCTGGATATTTACGTGCCGCAGACGGGTAAAAAATCCTACCCGGTGCTGGTGATTTACCACGGCGGCGGTTGGCTGGTGAATAACAACTCGATCATGCACGACATGGCGACCAAGGTGGCGCGCGACGGCGACATGGTGGTGGCGAATATGAACTATCGCCTGCTGGGCGATCAGAGCAACACGGTCACCATGAACCAGATTATTGAGGACGTATTCGGCGGCCTGCTCTGGGTGAAGGAGAATATTGGCCAATACAGCGGCGACCCTACCCGGGTGGCGATTACCGGCGACAGCGCCGGCGGCCACTTGACTGCCATGATTCTCACCCGTGGCCGCCAGTTGGAGAGCGATGGTTACGCGGGTGCGAGTTTGGGTTTCAAGCCCAGCTATTTACCCGCAGGCAAAACCGCCGAACAAGTCGCCCGGGAGGATGGCTTGAAAGTGCAGGCGGCCGTGGTCAGTTATGGTGCATTTGATCTCTACGCGGCGGCAAAAGGCGGTTTTGAATCGCCCGGCAACATGTTTTGGAAGTTTGGCAATGCGGAGCCGCGCGGCCTGTTTGGTAAAGACATTAACGTGAACGACAACCCGGAGCATTACCAAGCGGTATCGCCCATTTATTTTGTGCCCAAGGCTAGTGAATACCCACTGCCACCACAATTTGTACACGTGGGCAGCCTGGACAAAACCACGCCACCCGCCGCGGCGCAGCACTATGTGGATTTACTGAAAGCGGGCAAACAACCGGTGGAGTACAAGGTTTACCCCAACAAAACCCACGCCTATTTGGATAACGGCTGTAACTGGGCGGGCAGTTGTTTTGATAAAGATGCGCTCTGGCCAATGGAGGACATCATCAACTTCCTGCAAAAGACGCTCAAGCCTTAAGCCTTCACGCGCGGACGGGCAGCAATTTTTCAGCAATGGTTCAGTTTTTGCTGCCTAGTCTTGTACGACATGTCCGCTGGAGGGATTAATCGTGAAAAAGTCGGTATCGGTATTGGCAGGTTTGTTAGTCATGTGGGGCTTGGTGATGGTGGTAGTGCCGGAGCGCACCCCGCCATCCAAACCGAACGCGGTAAACGCGGTGTTTTAGACGTTTCGCTATCGCCCTCTGACGAGTCATTTTTCCCTGCCGGTTAATGCAGGGGTGTTTTGCCCCTGCGTGCACGATCTTTCACGCGATAATGATGGCTATATTCATCATTTTGCTGAAAAATCGCCCCTTTGATGCATATATCCATCATTTTGATCAAAGGTTTGTAATCCCTTCGCAATGAAAACTCCTCTCGCTATTTTAAATTCCACCTTTGGCTATCATGAATTTCGCGGCCCGCAAGCGGCGGTGATTGATGCGTTAGTGGCCGGTGAAGATGTACTGGTGCTAATGCCCACCGGCGGCGGTAAATCCCTGTGCTACCAGATTCCGGCACTGGTGCGTGAAGGTGTGGGCATTGTGGTATCACCACTGATCGCATTGATGCAGGATCAAGTCAGTGCGCTGCGCGAATTGGGCGTGCGTGCCGGGTTTTTAAATTCGTCGCTTTCACCGCAAGAAATGTGGCAAACCGAATTGGCGCTGCAGCGCGGTGAGCTGGATATGCTTTACGTTGCGCCCGAGCGCTTGATTCAGCCGCGCACATTGGAATTATTTCACCAGATAAAAATTTCCCTGTTTGCGATTGATGAAGCCCACTGTGTATCGCAATGGGGTCACGATTTCCGTTCCGATTATTTAAAGCTGGAACTATTGCACCGCGAATTCCCGCAAGTGCCGCGCATTGCATTAACGGCAACCGCCGATGTGCGCACGCGCGATGAAATTATCGCGCGCTTGCAATTGGAAAATGCGCAGCAATTTATTAACGGCTTTGATCGCCCGAATATTCAATATCGCATTGCACAAAAAAATAATCCCAAAATCCAGTTGATGCGTTTTTTGCGTGAAGAACAAGCGGGTAACTCCGGCATTGTGTATTGCTTGTCGCGCAATAAAGTCGAACAGATTGCCGAGTGGTTGAGCAGTGAAAAATTTACCGCACTACCCTATCACGCCGGTTTACCTGCCAATGTGCGGCAAAAAAATCAGGAGCGGTTTTTACGCGAAGATAACATCATTATGGTGGCGACTATCGCGTTTGGTATGGGCATCGATAAACCCGATGTGCGTTTTGTCGCGCATCTGGATCTGCCTAAAAGTATTGAAGCTTATTATCAGGAAACCGGCCGCGCGGGGCGCGATGGTGAACCGGCAACTACTTTATTACTTTACGGGCTGGAAGATGTTGTTAAATTGCGGCAGATGATGGCGCAAAGTGAAGGCAGTGAAGAATTTAAACGCAATGAACAGCAGCGTTTAAATGCGATGCTCGGCCTGTGTGAAATTACCAGCTGTCGCCGCCAGAGTTTGCTGCGCTATTTTGGCGATACCCTCGCGCAGCCCTGCGGCAATTGCGATTGCTGCATCACCCCACCACAAACCTGGGACGCTACCGAAGCGGTGCAGATGGCGCTCTCCTGTGTGTATCGCACTGGCCAGCGGTTTGGCGCGGGCCATGTGATTGATGTATTGCGCGGCAGCAACAATGAAAAAATATTGTCGTTCGATCATCACAAACTCACCACCTACGGCATTGGTAAACATTTAAGTGCGGATGAATGGAAAGCGATTTTTCGCCAGCTGGTTGCGCGTGGTTTGTTGGACGTCAATAGCGATGGTTTTGGCGGTTTGGTATTAAATGAAAGCTGCCGGGCATTTTTGCGTGGCGACGAAAAAATCAGTTTGCGCCGCGATATTAAAGCAGCGAACAACTCGCCGCGTCGCGCCAACCTCGGTCAGGGGATTGAAGCAGAGGATCAGGGTTTGTGGAATGCCCTGCGCTCCTGCCGCAAACGCCTCGCCGAAGAACAGGGCGTACCGCCCTACGTGATTTTTCACGATGCGACTCTGCGCGAAATGTTGGAATTCCGCCCGCTTACAGCAGAACAATTGCGCAGCATTACCGGTGTGGGTGAAAGTAAATTGAAACGTTTTGGTGAAGAGTTTTTAGCGGTGATTCGCACGGCGGAATACGAGGAATAATATGGACTCTTTATCGCAAATTGCCTTGGGCGCTGCCGTGGGTGTCGCCGTGATGGGACGCAAGACAGCGCTGTGGAAAGCCGCGCTTATGGGGGCTGTTGTGGGCACCTTACCGGATCTGGATGTGTTGATCAGTCACGGCGATCCCATTCGCGATATGACCTTGCATCGCACTGAAAGTCACGCGTTATTTTACCTCACGTTAGTGGCACCCTTGTTTGCATGGTTCATCGCCACCATCGCGCGTGAAAAACATTTATTTAAACACTGGTGGCTCGCGGTGTGGTTGGTGTTAGTCACCCATCCGCTGCTAGATACCATGACCATTTATGGCACTCAACTGGCACTGCCGTTTAGCGATTATCCGTTTGGTATCGGCAGTGTATTTATTATCGATCCGCTCTATACATTGCCGCTATTAATCGGTACCGCTATCGCACTGGCGCGCAAAAAATTTACCGGTTTGCGGTGGAATAATATCGGCCTGGCGCTGAGCAGCGGGTATTTAGTTTGGGGTTTGGCGATGCAGTTTTACGTCGGCACCCTGGCTGACAAAGCTATCGCTGCGCAAGGCTTGGCGGTGGAAAAACGGTTGGTAGTTGCATCGCCTTTTAACAGTTTGTTATGGCGGATTGTGGCTATTACACCGGAAGGTTACGCCGAGGGTTTTTATTCACTGCTGGATAACAACACACAGATTAATTTTGTGGAGTATCCACGCGGCACGGATTTGTATCGGCTACTTGATGGCAATTGGGAAGCAGAGCGTATCGCCTGGTTTAGTCACGGCTATTTCAAAGTGTCCGAGCACAAGGGCGTTATTAGCATCACAGATTTACGCATGGGCCTTGAACCCTATTACACCTTTACTTTTGCGGTGGCCGAGCGGAGCAATTCGCAGCCCAATGCACCGCTGGATTTTATTACACCGCAACAAGTGGCTCCCAACATCAATAGCGAGCAAAGTTTGCAATGGCTTCCGCAGCGCTTGCTGGGTAATACCAACCAACCATTAATAGAATTTTTAAATACACCTTAAGCGGTATTTATTACGCTCACATAGTCACGCGATACAATGATGGTATCCCCAGAGGTAGCATGAATTTACTGTTGGATCGCACATTCAACCTGAGCTTTCCGGTTATTTTTACCCTGGGCATTTGCGCGGGCGTGAGTTGGCTCGCACACTGGGTGAGCCGGCAACGCACATTTCCGGGCCGTTTCAGTTTTGTATTAATTCACCTTGCCAGCCTGTGGTGGCTGTTCGCGGCCGCGCTGGAAATGGCGGTGTTGCAACCCAACCATAAAATATTTTGGGCGGCCATGGCCTGGCCCGGCATAGTGGCAGCACCGACCTTTTGGGCGATTTTTTTATGGCAGTACGTTAACAGTATTCATCGCCCACTGGCGCGCTGGAAATTAGCGGTACTGATGTTAATGCCACTGTGTTGTTGGTTGCTGGCTCTTACCAATCCTGTGCACCAATTGTTTTATGGTGCAGCTACCGCGCCTATTAATAATTCCCCCGGTGCAGCTATTCGCTATGCACACGGCCCACTGTTTTATGCGGCGGCGGTGTATGTGTATTTATTTATGTTGTTTTGTATTGCGGTAGTTATTCAGGCTGCGGTGCGCAGCCGCGGTTTGTATCGCCGTCATTATTTGGCGTTTGTATTGGTCACGGCAGTACCTTGGGCAGCAAATATCAGTTACGTAGTGTTTGGTAAAACCATTTTTGGTTTCGATCCCACACCCTTTAGTTTTGCGTTTACGCTTGCGGCATTTGCCTGGTTAATTGTGGGCGTGCGTTTGTTTGATGTGCTGCCCGTTGCGCGGCATTTATTGTTGGATGCACTACTCGACCCGGTGCTCGTGATAGATACGCAGCAGCGGGTGATAGAGGCGAATCCGGCGGCGCTGGCCTTGGCGAATTCACCTACTGCATGGCAAGGGTGCGCGCTAGAAGAGTGGCCAGTGATAGGCCGGGATTTACAACAATTACTCGCGCTCCATATCAACCAACAAGAGCCGCAATTGCTTACCCTTGCGGACGGCGAACGCTTTTACGAATTGCGCGCGAGTGCGATAACCCGTGCGACCCGCGACGGCCCTTTAGTGCTCGGCAAAATGCTCTACCTGCGCGATGTTACCCAGCGCTATTTGAGTGAATTAAAACTCTCCGAAGCCTTGGCGCTGAGTGAGCAGCGCTTAAAAACTATCACCAACTTACATGAATTATTGCGCGAGCAGGCGCTGCGCGATCCACTCACCGGTTTATACAATCGCCGTTATCTGGATGAATTTTTTGCGCTGGAAATCGCCCGTGCGCGCCGTCATTCCCGCCCTATGGTGTTGGCACTCATTGATTTGGATCACTTCAAACAACTCAACGATGATCACGGTCATTTAATTGGCGATGATGTGCTTAAATCCGTCGCATTATTTTTGGTGGAAAATGTGCGCGCGTCCGATGTGCTCTTTCGCATTGGTGGTGAGGAGTTTTTAGTGATATTGCCCGATGTCGATGCGCAGGCAGCGTTTACCCGGCTCAATAAACTCTGCAGCGCGTTTGCGGCAGTACCGATGGACACGCGCAAAGGCGGACTGTCTCTGACTTTTTCAGCGGGCCTCGCGCTCTGGCCAGAGCAGGGCGACACACTGGATGAATTAATTCTGCATGCCGACGCGGCGCTCTACCGCGCGAAAGCGGCAGGGCGCAATTGTGTTCACCAATAAGGTGCACGGGTAGATTGACGAACTGCCTATTTAATGATTAATTGGCGCGTCAATCAAATAACCAGGAGCAAGGAAATGACAGACGCTAATCCCTATCAAACCCCGCAAAGTAATTTGCACGAGCAACAACCGGTGCATTATCAAATCAATCCCAACTGGGATATTGGCGATGTATTCAAAGAAGCCTGGCAGTTAACCAGCGGTTACAAGGCAACCCTCTGGGGTGCAATGCTGATTTACATTGCAATTTCTATCGCGGTATCGCTGCCGTTTGAATTTATCGGCAAAGATTCGCTGGTAATAATGTTCATCTCACAAATTGTGATTGGTTTGGTGACCTACCCGCTTTACGCCGGTATCACCATGCTCGGTATTAAGCGCAGTGTAGGCGCGGCCACCAACGCATTTATGGTGTTTGATTATTATTCAAAAATTATCCCCATCTTTTTGCTGTATGTGGCGATGGTGATTTTAATTTTAATCGGCTTGGTACTGCTGGTTATCCCCGGTATTTATTTAGCGGTTGCTTACTCCATGGCGATTCCACTGCTGGTGGAAAAAAACATGGGTATTTGGGAAGCGCTGGAAACCTCGCGTAAAACCATTCACAAATGCTGGTTTAGAGTTTTCGGCTTGTACTTAGTGGTGTTGGTTGTAGTAATTCTGGCGATGCTGCCCTTGGGTATTGGTTTGATCTGGGCGGTGCCTTTGGTCAATCTGGTGATGGGTGTGGTGTATCGCAACCTGTTTAGCGTGGGTGAAAACGTTTAAGCTAATTTGATTCCGGCAGCAGCGGGTATCGCAGACCCCCGAACAGATTGTTGTTCGGGGGTTTTTATTTTGTGGAGTTAAAACTCGCCATCGCGCGCCATGCGCTCGCGCTCTTTGCGATCTTCCTCTTCTTCTTTCGCGTGTTCGATAATGCGCATCATGGTGGCGATATCGGCGTCGACGTTGCTCTCGGCAAATTCGCCGGTGAGTTTTACATTGGGGTGCAGGTTGCCGTGTTCGAACAAATCCCAAATTTCTTCGGCGTAGTGAGTGACTAATAAATCCGGTGCGTATTGGCCAAAGTAGTCGCGCATATTGTTTACATCGCGGGTGAGCATGGCTTTGGCGTTGTTGTTACCGGCCGCGTTAACAGCCTGCGGCAGGTCGATGACCACCGGGCCTTCGTAATCCACCAACACGTTAAATTCGGACAAGTCACCGTGAACCAGTCCGGCGCAGAGCATGCGCACAATTTCCATCATCATGCGCGCGTGGTAGTCGCGCGCCGTCTCCGGGTCAAAGGCGACAGCGTCCAGGCGCGGTGCGGGGTCGCCTTCTTCATCGACTACCAACTCCATTACCAGCACACCTTCCAAAAACCAGTAGGGTGTGGGGACACGCACACCGGCTTCGGCCAGGCGATAAAGTGCGTCCACCTCGGCGTTCAGCCAGGCCTCTTCCGCTTCTTTTTGGCCGTAACGGGTGCCTTTGGCCATGGCGCGCGCGCGGCGCGAATTGCGCACGGTGCGGCCTTCCTGATATTGCACCGCTTGTTTAAAACTGCGTTTATTGGCTTCTTTGTAGACTTTGGCACAGCGGACTTCGTTATTGGCGCGCACCACAAACACTTGCGCTTCTTTGCCGCTCATTAATTGGTAGTAAACCTCGTCGATCAGGCCGTCATCGACCAGAGGTTGTAAGCGTTTTGGTATCTTCATTGATGCTCGGAATTGGGGAGAATGTGGCTGCATAATACCACTCATCCCCCCGAACCGGAAAAATGGCGGTGTTAATACTGCTTGCATAAGCGATAAAAAACGCCGCCTTGCAGGCTGCAGGGCGGCGTTTTTTTATCGGACTGACGTGAGCGGAGGAAAAGTTAGATTTTCAAATGGGTCTGCAAAAACTTTTCCATGGCTTCAAAGGTTTGTTGGCGATGGGGCAGGTAATCCAGATTGTGAGTGCCCTCCTCCAATTCGATGTATTCATGTACCTTGCCATTTTTTTCCAGGGCGCGCGCCATAATGCGGCTCTGCTCTACGGGTACGATTACGTCATCGTCGCCGTGAATTAATAGAATCGGGATTTTGACTTTTTCGGCCATGCGTACCGGTGAGGTTTCTTTGAGCTGTTTTTTGTCCTCGCCGAATTGTTTGCGCGCAGTATTTTTGTTGGTGAAATAGCGGAAATTATTGCTCATTTTCACCAGGTCAGACATACCGGCAAAACTGATCGCACACTGGAACAAGTCGGGGGTTTTAGTCGCACCCATGAGTGCGGCATAACCGCCGTAGCTGGCGCCCACGATGCAGACTTTTTTCGGGTCGGCAATTTTTTCATCGACCAGGTATTTCACCGCATCTTCCAAATCGTCTTGCATTTCAAGGCCCATGCCACCCACCGCTTGCATCATAAAATCGTGGCCGTAACCCGAGGAGCCGCGGAAGTTGGGTTGGAATACCACGTAACCGCGGTTGGCCATAAAGGTGGAGAACATGTCGAAGCTTTTACCGTCCTCGCTCATGGGGCCGCCGTGGGGCAGGATGATGGTGGCGGTGGGTTTGTTGGCAAAGGTTTTGGGCAGCGATAAAAAGCCTTCCAGTTCCAAACCATCGCGCGCTTTGTAGCGGCGCATTTCTTTTTCGATCAGCACGTCCTCGGTTAAATCCGGGTAAGCTGCCGCCAGAGGTGACAGGGTTTTAGCGTCGCGGTCGCCGTACAGATAAGTGCCGGGGTTGGTGGCGTTAGTGGTGTAGAGCACGTATTTGCGCGCATCTTCACTCATATTCACTATGTAATTGTTGGTGTCCGGCAGGGCTTTATCCAAACCGCCCTGAAATGCCTGGAATTCTTTGTTCCAGAACACACTGCGTGAGTTGCCATCGTAGTAATACAGGCCCACTACTTCTTTGCGGGAATAAATCAAACGACCCCTGACATCGTATTTCTCATGGCTGAACATCAATTCACGCGGGAAGCCGGGTTTGGACAGGTCGGTTTTAAACAGTGCTTGACGCCCTTCATGATCGGCAAAAATATAGAGCTCATTCGGATTGTTGCCAAAACCGGCAATGTAAATTGAGGGTTCGTCGAATACGACGTATTCCCAGGCCACGACCCATTTATTGGTGGCTTGATCGAGAATCTTGTAGGTGACTTTGCGTTTTTTATCGTCGTAGTGCTCGCCAATACGCACATTGCCTTGGCGATCGGCGTACCAGGAGCGCACGCTGCCCGAGTGTTTTTTCACGCGGGTCAAGCGGCCGGTATAGACGTTGGCTTTGTACACGGTTTGATGATGGGCCATTTCGCGGTCCACGCTGATCAGTACGTGCTCCGGGTCGTCAGGCAGGTAGCTAATCACATTGTCTTGATATTGGCTCACATGGTTGTAGGGCGCATCTTCATCCGGTTTAACCAGAGTGATCATTTTGCCCTGCTTTTTGGCATCGGTTGCCAGCAGGCGGGTCTGCGAATACTTCACGCCGTTGGGGGCGCGGCTGTCAAAGCGCAAGCTCATCAATAACCGATCGTTATTGGCCCAGCTGACCCAGTTAAATTTAAATTCTTTGTTATCGGTTTTGGCGGGATAAATAGTTTTACCGCTGGCTAATTCCACCACCATCACTACGGTATCGCCGCCAAAATTTTTCAGCGCCAATAAGTGAGTACCATCAGGCGATAGCTCAATATCTTCAATCATCGCATCGTTATAAAACACTTCCAGCGGCAGGGGTTGATGGCTGGTTGTGGCGGCGTGTAATTGCGTCGGGATGAGGCAGCAAGTGAGCAGTGCCAGCAAGGTGCTAACACGCAAACATGCCGCAAGGCAGGTGCGCAGAGACATACTTGAATCCTTGGTGTGATTATTGGAATCGCGCGCAGACCCAGTGCTTGTGCCGGGTTCCCTGAGCGCTTTGACTCTGTGCGGTTCCTGATAACAAGTGTGTACTACGGCGTCAGCGCAGTATCTATAAGTCGCATTTGTCAGTCAATTACACCCACAGCTTGCGCATTAAATATTTATGCCGGGCTAAATTAAGGTTCATTTAAGTGAGCTTCCCTATTCTCAACTGGTCGACACAGGCTTAGGCCACCATTTTTCAGCTATCGCTGATGACGTTTACCAACCACTTATGAATAGGAACACCACCATGACTTTTATTAAACATACTCTCGTTTTTGCTGCCTTACTTTCTGCTACAGCACTGGTACAGGCAAAAGATGTCAGCCTTGATGAAGCCATTAAATTGCGCGATGCTGGCAGCATTCAAGCCTTCGATAAACTCAACGCCCTTGCGCTTGCCCAACACCCCGGCGGTGTGCTGCAGGATACGGAATTGGAAAACCAATGGGGCCGCTACGTGTATCAAATCGAACTGCGCGATGCGCAGGGCCTTGAGTGGGATATAGAGCTGGATGCCAACACCGGTGAGATTCTCAAAAACCAACAAGACGATTAATCCTTAATTGTCGCAAACTTTTGCAAGGTAACCCATGCGCCCCTTATTTCGCTTGCTCTGTTATATCCCGCTGCTCGCACTCACCCTGAGTGTCAATGCGGATGACCTGAGCCAGGACGAAGCCCTGCGCTTGCGCGAGCTGGGGCGCATTATTCCGCTGGAAAATTTACTCGCGCTGGTACAGGCGCGTCATCCCGCCTCCCGCTTGTTGGAAGTTGAGTTGGAGGAGGATGACGATATTTATGTCTATGACGTGGAATTAATTACCACCGAAGGTGTGGTGCGCGAGTTGGAAATCGATGCCAGCACCGGCCAATTATTAAAAGACGAGGAGGATGACTAATGCGCATTCTTATCGTGGAAGACAATGTCGCCCTCGCCGACGAATTAACGGCGGATTTAAAACGCGCCGGTTACGCGGTGGATTGGCTCGCCGATGGCCGCGATGCGGCGTATCAAGGCGCAACTGAACCCTATGATTTAATTGTGCTGGACTTGGGCTTGCCGGGAAAATCCGGCCTCGATGTATTGCGCGAATGGCGCGCGGCGCAAATGCAGCGCCCGGTATTAATTCTCACCGCCCGCGATCACTGGGCGGAGCGTATAGAAGGTTTAAAAGCCGGCGCCGACGATTACCTCACCAAACCGTTTCACCCGGAAGAATTACAGCTGCGTATTCAAGCACTGTTGCGCCGCAGCCACGGTCAGGTGAATCAAACACACTTAATTGCCGCCGGTTTGCAATTGGATGAAGCCCTGCAACAAGTCAGCAAAAATGGCGCAACCTTTGAACTCACTGCCGCTGAATTTAGTTTGCTGCGCTATTTAATGTTGAACGTGGGCAAAATAATTTCCAAAGCGCAATTGCACGATCATTTATACGATGGTGAAAGTGAGCGCGATTCCAACGTAATTGAAGTGCATATCAATCACCTGCGCGGCAAACTCGGCAAAACCGCAATAGAAACACGGCGCGGCCAGGGCTATCGCCTGGTGGAACAATCAGCGTGAGAAAATTGTCGCCCTTAAAACCCGCCTTCAATTCCATTCAACAGCGGCTGAGTGTGGGGTTGATCGGGGTATTAATTTTAGTGGGTTTGCTGCTCGCGCAACTCAGCCTCTGGGTCTTTGACCAAGGTTTGCGCCGCTATTTCAGCACCCAATTGCAAACCCAAAGTGAAACCCTGTTGGCTGCCCTGGTGCGTGGTACTAATGGCATAGAGTTAGATCAACAGCGTATCGGTGCCGCTTATCAGCGCCCTTTTTCCGGGTATTATTTTTTAATCGATTTTGATGGTAAACAGTGGCGCTCGCGCTCGCTGTGGGACCATCAATTGCCGCTGCTTACGCAGCGCGGTTTGCAGCGCGCATTGCATGACGGCCCTGAAGCGCAGCAATTATTAGTTTATCGCGCGCAATTTCGTCGCTTTGGTAAAACCATCGTCATTCAAGTCGCGCAGGATTACACGCCCATGCTCGATAATTTTCGTCGCATGCAATTCATGGGTGGCGGGTTGGGTTTGGCGGCATTGATCCTGTTGGTATTATTGCAGCGCTATTTAGTGGCGCGTTCATTGCGTCCGCTGGAGGACTTGCGCGCACAAATCGCGCAATTGCAACAGGGGCAGCGCAGCACGCTGGAAACTGCAGTGCCCAGCGAATTAAAACCTCTGGTTGAGCAATTAAATCGCCTGAGCCAACACACAGAGGATCGCCTTAAACGCTCGCGCAATGCGCTTGGCAATTTAGGCCACGCCTTAAAAACGCCGCTGGCGATTTTGTTCAGCCTCGCCAATCGCAGCGAATTAAATAATCAGCCGCAACTGCGCGATAATTTGCGCAGCCAATTACAGCAAATGCAAGAGCGCATCAGCCGCGAATTGGCGCGCGCGCGGCTCGCCGGCGAAGCCCTGCCCGGCGCGCACTTTCACTGCGCGGCCGAATTACCGGATTTAATTTCAACTCTGCAATTAATTCATCGCCGCGATTTGCAGGTTCACTGGTCGGCGCCGGCGGATTTACGCCTGCCCTGGGATCGCGAGGACATTCTGGAACTATTGGGCAACTTGCTCGACAACGCCTGTAAATGGGCGCGCCAGCAAGTGCAAGTAAACATTCGCCATAATCCGGTGGCACAACATTTTGAATTAGTTATCGAGGACGACGGCCCCGGTATCGCGGCCGCCGAACGGGAACAGGTATTGAGCCGCGGCACCCGTATTGATGAACAAGTGCAGGGCCATGGCTTGGGGCTTGGCATAGTGCGCGATATTGTCGAGCACTGCGGTGGTGTCTTGCAGCTGCAACAGAGTTCACTCGGCGGCCTCGCGGTTGTTATACACTTACCGGCAACCAACGCCGGTTAGCCTTTGTTGCGCTAAGGGCGTCCTTTTTTCGCTTCAGCCCTAAAGACTCATGTTATGCGCGGTATGCACTCCTCGGGTTTATCGGCCCACCCCAATCAACAACCCCGCCCTGAAAATGCCAAGGTGAATTTACGCCAGAGCATGGCGTATTTGCTTCCCTATTTGTGGGATTTCAAAGGGCGAGTCATTCTTGCCATTCTCGCCCTGCTCGCCGCCAAAGGCGCAACCCTGGTGATGCCCTGGGCGCTAAAACATATTATTGATGGGGTGGATGCCAGCCTCGCGTCGCCGTTAATCTTTCCCGCGTTTTTTATCCTGTTTTACGGCGCGCTGCGTTTTGGCAGCGTGTTTTTTGGCGAGGTGCGCGACGCGCTGTTTAGCCGCGTGACCGAACACGCCATGCGTAAAATCGGTTTGCGGGTATTTAACCATTTACATTCGCTGGAGCTGGCGTTTCATCTGGATCGCGCCACCGGTGGCATTAGCCGCGATATTGAACGCGGCACCAATGGCATCAGTTTTTTGATGCGCTTTTTAATGTTCAATATAGTGCCCACACTGTTTGAAATTTTAATGGTCGCGATTATTTTTGCCGCGGCATTTTCCATTTGGTATGCGGTGATTACCTTAGTCGCCGTAGCCATCTATGTGGTATTCACTATTTACACCACCGAATGGCGCAACAAATTTGTACGCGAAGCAAATCAGGCAGATTCCTCCACCAGTACCCGCGCAATTGATTCGCTGCTCAATTACGAAACCGTCAAATATTTTAACAACGAGCAGTACGAAGCTGACACTTACGACAAATTCCTCGCCAACTGGGAGACAGCTAAACTAAAAAATCGCATGTCCTTGTTGGCTCTCAACTCGGGGCAGGCATTAATTATTGCATTGGCCATGACCGCGATGATGTGGATGGCGGCAGACAGTGTCATCAAAAAAGAAATGACCCTTGGTGATTTAGCGATGATTAACGCTTACATGATCCAGCTATTTATCCCGCTCAATTTTTTAGGTTTTGTCTACCGGGAAATTCGCCGCTCGCTCACCGATTTGGAAAATATGCTCGCGCTGTTAAAACGCGATGCAACCATTAAAGACGCGGTGGATGCCAAACCTTTGGCAATTGCCAAGGGTGAGATCCATTGGCAAGGGGTAGATTTTGGTTATCACGCCGAGCGTCCGATTTTGCAGCAATTTAATTTGCATATTCCGGCGGGCAGTAAAGTGGCGATTGTGGGTTCCTCGGGGGCGGGCAAAAGTACACTCGCGCGCTTGCTCTATCGCTTTTACGATATTCACGCGGGCAGCATTCAAATCGATGGGCAGGATATTCGCACTGTCTCGCTCGCAAGTTTACGGCGCGCCATCGCCATAGTGCCGCAGGACACGGTGTTATTTAACACCACTATTCGCGAGAACATTGCTTACGGCAACCCGCAGGCGAGCGACGAACAAATTGCGCGCGCAATAAAAATGGCGCACCTGGATAACTTTATTAACAGTTTGCCCGAAGGCGATAAAACGCTGGTAGGCGAGCGCGGATTAAAAGTATCCGGCGGGGAAAAACAGCGTATTGCTATAGCGCGAGTATTGTTAAAAGGCGCACCGATTTTAATTTTTGATGAAGCCACCAGCGCCCTGGATTCCCATTCCGAAAACGCAATCCTGGAGGCGATGCGCGCTGTTGCCACCGGCCACACGACTCTGGTCATTGCCCATCGGTTATCCACCGTGGTGGACGCCGACCAAATTGTGGTGATGGACAAGGGGCAAGTTATTGAACAGGGCACCCACAACCAACTGCTGGAGTTGCAGGGACGTTACGCGCAGATGTGGGCGCTGCAATTGCAAGAGGAAAAATAATCAGCGCCTTAATTAATAGGACTAAACCTTAAAAAAGATCCAAAGCTGTGCGCGCCTACTTTGGTGTGCACCAGTCTCCGTGCAACCACATCACAATTTACGCTGCATTTTCTATGTTGGTGGCTATTTTTAGCACCAAAATAAAACATTTCCCGCGCCAATGAATGCTTTTTTAACTTGGCACAGCTTTCGCTACAGCTTGATCACTAGGCGCAACCGCGTCAGGAGCAGTGATGGGCAATATCGGATCGCCCGACAGCAGTGTTGCTGCAATTTTTCTGGTCATAAGGGCGTGACGCATGTCGACTTCGTTTCAATTCAATTACGGTAAATACCGCGGCATTTTAATTTCTGTCGCACTTTTTTTATTACTCGACGCTTCGGTATTGCTGCTCAACTTTTATGTCTCTTTTGAAATTGCCGACGACGCCGTAGGTGTAAACCTTGCGGGCCGTCAGCGCATGTTGTCGCAGCGGATGGCAAAAACTCTGTTTGTATTGGATAGCTCACGCGGCGATCCCGCTGCTTTCCAAACTGCCTATGAAGAGCTGTTATTCAGTAAAACGTTGTTTGATGAAACCCTGCAAGCTTTTGTGCAGGGCGGCAGTGTGCGCGGTGGCGCCGGGAAAGAAACAGTAATCCTCGAGGCAGTAACCAATCGCGCCGGGCGCGATGCACTGCATAACACCGCGCAACTTTGGCGCCCTTATAAATCCGCAGTCGATGATTTTGTTGCCAGTGCAGCGCCAAGCTTGGGGCAGCCGTTAACGGCGGACACTGAAAATGCGCTGAGCGCCGCCGTTGCTATGGCGCGCCTGCACAACTTGTCGATACTGGCGTCCATGAACGACCTCACCTTGAGCCTTGAGCAAGTCGCCGCTTCCAAAGCCAAGCGCTTGCGGCTGATTCAAACCATCGGTATCAGTCTGGCGGTAATGAACTTCCTGTTTATTTTGCTGCACTTTGTTCGCCAATTGCGCGACAGCGATGCGGTGATTGAAAAAGCGCGACGCGAAACCATGGAAATTCTGGAGACGGTAAATGAAGGGCTATTCCTGATCGATAATAAGTTAATGATTGGTGAGCAGCACTCGGCCAAGTTAGCCGAGGTGTTGGGCAATCAGACCTTTGCGGGCAAATCATTTCTGACTTTGTTGGAAAACATGATCAGCGAAAAAGACGCAGAAACCGCGCGCGGTTTTATCGAATTATTGTTTGATCCAAAAATCAAAGAAAAACTGATTGGCGATTTGAATCCGTTGAGTTTGGTGGAAGTAAACATTGCCCAGGTTAATGGTGGTTTTCTTACTAAACATTTGCAGTTTAGTTTTGCGCGCGCGTATCAGGAGCGAGAAATTTCCCATGTGTTGGTAACGGTGCAGGATGTATCCGAGCAAGTGAAACTCGCGCGCGAATTAAGTGAGAGCCGCAAGCACAATGAATCCCAGCTGGAAATGATTACCGGGTTATTGCATACCCACCCTGAACTGCTGAAAGAATTTATCGATAACAGTTTTCAGTGTTTCAATCGCATAAATGGCATTTTGCGACAACCGGCCAAAACCGCACAGGCGGTACGCGATAAAGCAGTCACTATTTTTCGCGAAATTCACAATTTTAAAGGTGAAGCTGCTTCACTCAAACTGGCATTTTTTGAAAATGCCGCCCACAGCATGGAAGACACCCTGGCGCAATTGCGCAGCAAACCGGATATTAGCGGCAATGACTACCTCGGCCTCGCGGTGCAACTGGAAAACTTAATCAGTTATACACAACAAGTGCAACAGCTCACCGAAAAACTGGGACAGTTTTCGCTGGTGAGCAATAAGGCACCACGTCCGGCATCCACGCAAAATATTACCGGTAGCCGTCGCAACGATGGCTGGGATCATCTGAATGACTTTGTACAAAATATGGCGCTGCGCAACGGTAAACAAGTACGGTTGGTGGCCAGTGGTTTGAGTGAAATCAACCTGGCACCAGAGTGCGAGCAACAGCTGAAAGAAATTTGTATCCAGTTACTGCGCAATGCTGTGGTGCACGGCATAGAAACTCCGCACGAGCGGGAGCTGAGCGAAAAACCAATGGTGGGGCGTATTGATTTGCGCCTCGCCAAATTATCAGACGCCGAAATGGAATTGACCATTAGCGATGATGGTAAGGGTTTGGATTATGTCGCCATCCGCGAGAAAGCCCTGGCGACAGGAAAATGGTCGGAGCAGGAAATTGAATCCTGGAGTAATAAACAATTACTCGGGTTAATTTTTCAAGCGGGGTTTAGTACAGCGGCGGAGGTAACAAAAGATGCGGGGCGCGGCATAGGCATGGAGGCAGTAATGCAACATGTTATTAGTCAGCGCGGCAAAATTAATGTGGCCAGTCGTGCCGGTGAATTTTGTCGTTTTGTTATTAGCTTACCTATTATTCCGCCTGTAAATGAACAAACCCTATCACCTGTTTCACAAGGATCTGCCTATGCTGTCACTGATGATTGTTGATGACTCCAATATTATTCGCCGCAAAATTGAGCGCTGTAATGACAGTGATCAATTTAACGTAGTGGCGTCGGCTGCAAATGGTTTACAAGCCTTGGAATTATTTAAACAAACACGCCCGCAATTAGTCACCATGGATTTAACCATGCCGGAGATGGATGGCATCGCCTGTATCCAGCAATTGATTGCGCTTGACCCGGCGGTGCGGATTTTGGTGGTTTCTGCACTGTCGGATAAAGCCACGGGTATTGATGCATTAAAAAAAGGGGCGCGCGGATTTTTATGCAAACCCTTTACGGAAGAACAACTGCTGGATGCATTGAACGAGCTAACCCTGGATTAAGGATCAATAAATGTCTGAACAAACCATACAAGTATTTATCGATGGTGTTGTGCGCTACTTCCATCACACCAATGATAAGGAAGTGAAAGTTGGTACGCCTTATCTGGTCGAAAACAATAATCCCGCTGCTTATGATATTACCGGCATTATTGGCATTTCCGGCCCTTACCGTGGCTGCGTGTATTTCACCGCGCCGCGTATTTTATTAAAGCATTTACTGCTTAGTATCGGTGAATCCGATACCAGTAATGAACATATTTTTGATCTGGTGGGTGAGGTGGCCAATACTATTTCCGGTAATGCGCGCAGTACCTTTGGCCATGAATTTATGATCTCGGTACCGGTAATGATTGAAGGCGCGCCCAATCATATTCATCTGCCTGCGCAACTGCGTTCCTATGTGATACCGGTATATTGGAAGTCCTATCACGCAGCGGTAGTTATTTGTTTGGAGCAATAAAGTGCTTTGTGCACGGAATTATTTTTTATAACCCGCTTTCTGCGCATCAAAATGGTGTTGATTCATTAAATCAATGCCACAGGACAAGTTGCTAATCCAATCCAGAAAACGCTGCACCATGGCGCGCCCCACAAATGGGCTGCCATGCTGTGGCACCATCATTTCCACATCCATGTCGCGAATCATATTCGCCCACAAGCGGCAGGCTTTATTGCTTGCCATATAGCGTTGGTGAAAACCGAGCATATGGGGAATGTGCGCATCAAAATCGATTACTGGTTGCTCGGCATGCTCTTCAATAAGCGAAGCGCCCATATCGCCACTGAATAAAATTTTACTGACCGGATCATAAAAATGAAAATTGCCTACGGAATGTAAAAAGTGGGCAGGCAACACAATTATTTCACCGCGACCAAATTCAATCGCGCCGCCTCTATCGGGCATGGCGATAATACGTTCATCCAAGTTTTGGCTTAACTGCTGGGTAATATATTGCGAGGCCAGATGCGGCAAAAAACGTGACCAGAGTTTGGAGGTGACAACCTGACATTGGGTATACATCATCCAGCGCGGTAGCGAGGCAATAATATCCGGATCTTGATGTGAGGCAAAAATGTAATCCAACTGATGGGTTTTAACCCGTTTGCCCAATTCAATATTGAGTGGTGTATAGGTGAGGTCGCCGCCGGGATCAATGAGTGCGGCGCGGTTATTGTCGATAATTAAAAATTGATTGGCTTGAATACCCTCACCCACCACCAGATCAGAAAACTGGATACATTGATGGCCATCTTTGTTGTAGAGAAAATGGGCTTTGTCGCGCGGAATGATTGCCTGATTCATGCCAGTTGTGTCCTGAATGCAAAGGGCACAGCATAAGGGCTTCATTGTCCACCGAGTTGATGCGAGTCAAACACCGCCACAATAATTGCTGGTTGTTGTTAAAATATTTGGCCATCAAAAAAATAATCGGCAGGAAAATCAGCAGTCAGAAAAAGCGGTAGCCAAATAAAGTTGTTCGACTTTTTCACGCGCCCAAGGTGTTTTGCGCAAAAATTTCAAACTGGATTTCACACTCGGATCACTTTGAAAGCAGCGAATGCTGATTAATTGCCCCAGCTCTTGCCAACCATAATGTTCAACAAGACGGGTAACGATGGTTTCCAAGGTCAACCCGTGCAGTGGGTTATTTTTTTGATCCTGCATGATATTCACTCACAGTGCGCCCGGCGCAGGTTGTTTATCCACAAACCAATACCAGAGTTGACAGAGGGCAACTGCGCCGACACCGCTGAGCATCAGCAGCGCAAAGGGCATGGCAGTTCCCGTATAAAAATAAGCAAGTAATGGCCCGGCAAAGGCACCGCTGCCAAACCGTAAAGTTCCGGTAACCGCCGTCGCCGTACCGCTGTGATGCGGGAATTTCATCAATACAATTGCATCAGCATTAGTGGACATCAGCGTTAAGGCCCCCATCAGTGGCGCTATGCTCAGCACTGTCCATAACAGGCCCAGCTGCAAATAATTCACGAGAAATAAAACAAAGGCGCTAATTAGCGCAATCACTAAACCACAGCGTAACATCCGCAGCGAGCCAACCCGCGTAACCAGGCGGCTATTAATAAAATTCGCGAGGATTAAACAAATCACGTTGGCTCCAAAGAGCAGGCTAAAGGTTTGTTCACTCACGCCAAAATAATTAATGTATACAAACGATACGGCTGTGATAAAACAAAAAAACGCAAACGACCCGAACATCATACTCAGAATCATCGGCCGCGCCTGGCGATTGGAAAATACAATTTTATAACCGCTAAAAAATCCTGCGGGTGCATCGTCATTGCCAGCAATTGGCTGGCTAATCTCTGGCAGCCACTTCCACACCAGTGCAAAAATCATCGCTCCATAAAGCGCTAACACAATAAAAATACTGCGCCATTCACTGAACCATAAAATCACACTACCAATGCCCGGTGCGAGCAGCGGGGCGAGCATCATCATCATGGATAAATAGGACATGCCCTTGGCGGTGTGTTCCTGATACAACTGTCGCACAAAGCCCGGCACTACCACGGTGGCGGCCGCGCCACAAAATGCCTGGCTTGCGCGCAAGAGTAAAAATATCTGCGCATCTTGTACTAACGCCAGCGCAATACTGCTGAGGGTAAAACCGGTTAAGCCAAAAATCGCCAATGGCCGCCGCCCCAGGGAATCTGCAAGTGGCCCAAACAACAGCATGCCCGCACCATAAGCGGCGAGAAAAATACTCAGCGACTGTTGCACTGTGCCAATGTGTGTGTGCAAGTCGGTGGCGATATTGGACATAGCCGGTAAATACATATCCACTGCCAGTGGTGTGGTGGCAATAACGGCAGCGAGCAGTACTATTAAATAAGGATGCGATTGACGAGTCATGACAGAGGATGTAGCCGCAAGTGAGGCGAGAGAGTAATAACATCCTAGTCGGTGCGCAGCACAATAAAGAGCCCGTCTATTAAAACAGATTCAACGAATTTTTAGATGGATAGACCCGCCTATTCACAATTCTTCCGCAGTTTAGTGATGGCGTCAGGGTAGTGTGTTTGTAATAAGGCCAGCTGTTCAGCGCCTAAATATTTTTGTGCGAACTCCCAGGGTTCAACACCGTTGTTCCAATCGCAATGCACTACAGCGAGAGTGGCCAGATTCTGCGCCACCGACGTTTTTAAATAAGGGCGATAATTTTTTTCCTGTGCCAAATGCGCAAAACTATCCAGCGCAGTTACGTAAAACGCAGTATCGCGTGAGAAAGAAACGCGATGGATTCCTGCTTGCTCCATAATGGCTTTGACATAAACAGGCTTCAACGGTGCGGCAGTGGTGGGCCAATCCGCCAGAGTAAAATCATTGGTCTGGGCCAGCGCGCTGGTGCAAAGTGCGCTGGCGGAAAGCCCTAAAAATACTCTCTTCAACCATACCAACATACTAAAATCCTCCAGGGAAAATGCGCTGCACAGTATAACCTTCTCGGGTTATGCCCATGAGTTGCACAGTGAAAGTTAAATGATTGACTTTGCCTCAAAGGCGTGTAGACTTGGATTCAGCTTGAAAGTACGTCTAATATTTATGCACCACATTTCGAAGTTCCAGTAATAGAATTTTGGCCTGTTTACATAAGTAATTCCCACATTTCCAGCACAATCGCCCCTCGGGGTAATCCTTACTTTTGTATTAATAGGTAACACTATGTCTAAAACTACTACTGGCACTGTAAAATGGTTCAACGAAGCTAAAGGTTTCGGTTTCATCGAACAAGAATCTGGTCCAGATGTTTTCGCTCACTTCAGCGCCATTTCAGGTTCAGGCTTCAAAACCCTGGCTGAAGGCCAAAAAGTTAGCTTCACTGTGACCCAAGGCCAAAAAGGCCCACAGGCTGAAAACATCACCGCTATCTAATTCCTTGCGGATTTAGAAGTGTGATTAAAAAGGCGAGATGAAAATCTCGCCTTTTTTATCGCCCGTCATTTTGTTATTTCCCCGCACTGTTTTACTTCTGACCCGGCCTGACAAAGGTCACCACTCACGCACGTTTGCTTGTATTTAACCTGCGCTCCCCAATCTCCTGCTGATCTACCACTTCCCCCTTCTGGAATAGCTATGCCCACTGCCCTGACCCGACGCCGGATTTTGGTCGACCTGCTCGCTCCCTATAAAACCCGTATTGCCGCAGCTTTACTGGCGCTGGTGATTGCCGCTGGCTCTGTTTTGCTGATTGGGCAAGGGCTTAAACAAGTAATCGATAAAGGGTTTGTGGCGGGCAGTGCGGAGTTGCTCAATGTGGCGCTGTTGGGTTTATTGGCGGTGATTTTATTGATGTCGGTGGCGACTTACGCGCGTTTTTATTTGGTCTCCTGGCTGGGTGAACGCATTACCGCGGATTTGCGCCGCCGGGTATTTGCCCACCTATTAACCTTATCACCCGTATTTTTTGAGCAAAACCGTACTGGCGATGTACTTTCGCGCCTGACCAATGACACTACCCAGTTGGAGACGGTGATTGGCTCCAGCGTTTCTATGGCGCTGCGCAACGCTTTGCTGTTGCTGGGTGGTTTGGTGATGCTGGCGGTGACCAGCTTGAAATTAATGGCGCTGGTATTGGTCGCGATTCCCTTTGTATTGGTGCCGATTATCGCTTTTGGCCGTCGGGTGCGAACTCTGGCGCGGGCCAGCCAGGATTCAGTCGCCCATGTCGGCGCCTATACCGATGAGGTGATTCACGAAATTCGTACCGTGCAATCCTATGGCCATGAAGCGGCCGCCGGTGCGGTATTCAATCAGCGAGTGGAGGCGACTTTTGCGACGGGCATCAAGCGCGTACAGCAGCGCGCGTTATTGGTGGCTGCAGTTATCACCCTGGTGTTTAGTGCCGTCGCATTGATCCTTTGGGTGGGCGGCCACGATGTACTGGCAGGCCGAATTAGCGCGGGCGAACTGTCGGCGTTTATCTTTTACGCCGTGTTGGTCGCCAGTGCGATGGGTACTATTTCGGAAGTGATTGGGGAGTTACAGCGCGCGGCGGGTGCGACCGAGCGCTTGGTGGAGCTGTTGGCGACACCTTCCAGCTTGCCACTGCGCGCCGCCCCTTTGCCGTTACCCGAGCCTGCCGCCGGTTTGGTGGAGCTGCGCGCGGTTCATTTTGCCTATCCGTCGCGGCCGGATACACAGGTCTTTGCGGGGTTTGATTTACGCGTAAATCCCGGTGAAAAAGTCGCCTTGGTTGGCCCTTCGGGCGCGGGTAAAACCACGGTTTTTCAGTTGTTGCAGCGTTTTTATGATCCGCTGGGCGGCAGTGTATTACTCGATGGCGTCGACCTGAAAGACGCTGACCTACAGGCAGTGCGCGCGCGCATCGCTCTGGTGCCGCAGGATCCGGTGATATTTGCCACTAGCGTGCGTGACAATGTGCGCTATGCGCGGCCCGAGGCGAGCGATGAGCAGGTTATCGCGGCCTGCGAGGCGGCATTCGCCATGGAGTTTATTCAGCAGTTACCCGAGGGGCTGGATACCGATTTGGGCGAGCGCGGTGCACGCTTATCCGGCGGGCAAAAACAGCGTATTGCTATCGCCCGAGCGATTCTTGCGGATCGCCCGATCTTATTGCTGGACGAAGCTACCAGCGCATTGGATTCCAATAGCGAACAGGCAGTGCAACAGGCGCTGGAGCGACTGATGCAAAACCGCACCACCATTATGATTGCCCATCGCCTTTCCACGGTGGTGAATGCGGATCGCATTGTGGTGTTGCAACAGGGCCGGATTGTGGCGACAGGGACTCATACGGAATTGATGGACATGAGTGAGTTGTACCAGCAATTGGCCCGTTTGCAATTTGAGCGTGAACCCTCTGGCAATAGCTGAATTACACGAATCAGACAGGCATAAAAAACGGCCACTGCGCAGGCAGTGGCCGTTTTTATTTGATGGTGCCGGAACCGACTTGCAGGGCAGATCCGGCACTCAAGATTGCGCCATTATTGGCAGCTGCGCACCAGTGACCAGGCGTTGGTCCAGGCCCAGCCAGTACCCGGTGCGTAGGGGCCTCCCACGGTGCACCAGCCAGCCACGGTGCAGCTGTACTCGCTACCACCGTTTTGTACCAAGGCTCCTGCAGCATAGGTCGCGCCGTTGACATAGGCGGGTGAGCTACAGTTGCCGGTAGCGGCCGAAGATGAAGACGCTACCGCACTGCTCACGCTGGACGACGAGCTGGCAAGGATGCTCGATGCCACCGAGGATGAAGCTACACCACCTACACAGGCACCCAGATCTAACCAATAGCTGTATTGGCCGCTGTTGCTTGCAGGATTGTTATTTTGCGTCCAGTAGTTGGCCTGGTACCGTTTGCCATTGTGTTGCACTTGGGTCGGTGCGGTATAAGCAATGCTCGGGTTCCAAATGCCCAAACCTTCACAGGTATTGTTGGAGATGCTGGAGGCGATGGAGCTAGAGCTCAATGACGCTACCGATGAGTTATAAACCGACGAAGCGCTGCTGCTGGCCGGTGGGTTAGAACCGTTGCCGTAGTCGATATCGATACATTGATAAAAGCCTTCCGCCGCATCGCGCAGCCAGTCGCGTTGCCAAATGCTGTACACAATGTGACGACCGGTACGCGGTGGCAGTTGTACCCGATGGGTAGATACGGCTTGTTGATCTTCCGGGCCTGAATCGTGAATCAATTCCAGATCGCTCCAACGCAACGGCTGGCTGTGATCGTAACCTTCACGGGTGATGTAGTAGCGGAAATAGGTGGTTTTGTGCGCCGCGGTATTAGTCCACACAAAGTTCAGTGGACCAGCAGTCACGCTGGTGGCTGGCCAGTCGGTGCGGGCGAGGTCCATGCCAAACAGGTTGGCGCGGTTGGCGCTACACAGGCGGCCATCGGGAATAAAGAACTCATGGTTGTCGCGCACACCGCCCACCGCCACTTCTTGCGGGGTGTACAAGCCGCCGTTACCTGCTGCTTTGGCTGCGATACACGCGGGGTGACTGGGGTTTTCAATACCGTTTTCCTTACATTGAATCACCCGACTTTTGGGTGATGACACGTAGCCGTGGGCGCTGGCTTCGGTAACGGCAAACAAAGAACTGAGGCTGATGATTAAGGCTGATACGCCACAACTTTTCAGGTTGAGGCGTGAGTGCCATTTATTGATCTTGTTCACTCTGGATCTCCTGCTGGAAGTAAAAAAGGTATAACCGGTGCCACTTGAGCGGCGCGGTAATGTTCAGTGCATTTATATCCAACAACCGGGGTGCGGATATTTTGCAGCAGCAATGAGTCTAAAATGACAACGTTGTATTTGGCGAGTCCGACTTTCGGGTTGAGCGGTAGGAGTTTGCGTAGCGCGTTCGAGTTTTGGCAATAATTCGGATTAATTTCGCCAAAAAAGCCTTTGAATTACAGGGTGTGAAAAAATTGTGATGCTGGTCTCACCCTCAAAAGGATGAGACTCCGGTAGTAAATAAGCCTGATGTGCGAATGTCGGTGTAACTATTGCGGCAGTGCAAAGACACAAATAAACATACTGCCCTTGCCTAGTTCACTGGTAATTTTTAATTCGGCGTAATGGCGCATCAGCACGTGTTTCACAATCGCCAAACCCAACCCGGTGCCGCCGGTGCCGCTGTTGCGGCTGGCATCCACACGATAAAAACGCTCGGTCAGGCGCGGAATATGTTGGGCATCAATGCCAGGGCCGTTATCGCTTACCGAAACATAAAAATGTTTCTCGTCCTGCCATAACAGCATGTTGATGCGCCCTTCGGGCTGGGTGTATTTAATGGCGTTAATTACCAGATTGGAAAAGGCGCTGTGCAATTCTTTTTCGTTGCCCTGCAACAATAGCGGGCGCGTGGTGTTGTTGCACACCAGCGTGAGCTGTTGGTTTTTATCCTTGCTTAATACTTCCGCTTCGCTTTTCACAATAGTGAGCAGCTGCTCAATATTAATGGGCTTGTAATTGTGACCCGCCTCAGTGGTTTCGAGTTTGGAAAGCACCAGTAAATCGTTAATCAGCAGCGACATACGCTTGGCTTGCTGCAACATTTGCTGCAGTGGTTTATTCCAGCTCGGGGTGGTGTTGTTATCGGCGAGGGTTTCCACATAGCCGTTTATCACCGTGAGCGGTGTGCGCAATTCATGGGAGACGTTGGCGATAAAATCCTGACGCATTTTTTCCAAGTTGTGCAGTTGGGTCACATCACGCACCACAATCAATCGCTCCATTTTGCCAAACGGGGTGATTTGGAATTGCAGGTGTTTGGAGGGAAAACGCGGCGAGGGAATTTCCAGCGGCTCGCCGTAATTGCCCTCTTCAAAATAGGCGACAAATTTGGGGTGACGCACAAAATTGATGACCGATTGCCCCTGGTCTTTGGTATTCAACCCAAGCATGCGATGGGCGGCGGGGTTCCAGAAATCCAGATGGCCGCGCGCGTCCAGAATGACCAGCCCGTCTTTGAGTGCTGAGCTGATTTCCTGGATGCGTTTGATCACCGCTTGCAGGTTGTCTTTTTCAATGCGTTGATCGCGCTGCAGTTGGTAGATGTTGTCGAACACCTGCCCCCAGATACCACTGGCCTCCGGCGGGTGTTCGCTCTCGCGTTTGAGTAGCCACTGGTTCAAGCGGCGCATTTGCCAGAGCATCCACACAATGTAAATGCCACAGCCGAGTAGCATCCACAGCGCGTAGTTGTCGCTGAAAAAACCAATCAGGCTGCAGGTGGCGAGAATAATCAGAATGCGCTGGAGTTCAGCGCTGAAACCTTTTAACAAGACCTAAACCTCGTGGCACAAAAGCGAGCGCAAAGGGGCGGACAGTCCTGCAAGACCATCGGAGGGAGGGATCCCGACGATGAGCCTCCAGGGATGGATTTACGGCGTGTCTTGCAGGACTGTCCGCCCCTTTGTGCGAATTCAGGGTAATCAGGCTTCGATTCGGGTAGAAAAACGATAGCCGGTACCGCGTACGGTTTGGATCAGGTCTTCGTGACCGTCGATGGTCAGGGCTTTGCGCAGGCGGCGGATATGCACATCGACCGTGCGCTCCTCCACATACACATTGCCGCCCCAGACATGATCCAGCAATTGGCTGCGAGTATAGGCTCTTTCCTGGTGGGTGAGAAAAAACTCCAGCAGGCGATATTCAGTGGGGCCCATATCGACTGACTGATCGTGGATGGTGACGCGGTGGCTGGCGGGGTCCAAACACAGACCCTGTACGGTGATGGGGGCGGCGGAAATCTGTGGGTCGGCACGACGCAATACCGCTTTCAAGCGGGCGACCAATTCACGCGGTGAAAAAGGTTTGGTGATGTAATCGTCGGCGCCAACTTCCAGCCCCTGAATTTTGTTGTCCTCTTCACCTTTGGCGGTGAGCATGATGATGGGAGTATTAGCGGTAACTTCGTCGCGCTTCAGGCGGCGCGCGAGTTCAATACCGCTGGTGCCGGGCATCATCCAATCCAACAGGATCAGGTCGGGTTTTTCGTCGATAATCAGGCCGTGAGCGTCCTGCGCGTTACTGGCTTCCAGCACTTGGTACTCGGCCATCTCCAGTGCCACACGCAACATATCGCGAATGGCGGATTCATCGTCGACGATAAGAATTTTGCGACCAGTCATAATCTTCTGCCTAATAAAACTACGGTAGGCTTCACGTTTCATGAAGCTATTGTTGCAGCTTATTTAATAAGCTCAGTGTTACATATTTATGACAAGTCAGAAAATTGTAGCTGCGTGCAGTCGCGTGGGCTTAGCGCCAGTAATAATCCATAGCTAAACCGGCAAATACCGCCACACCCACCCAGTTGTTATTTAAAAAGGCTTTGAAGCAGGCTTCGCGCGCGCGAAAGCGAATCAGCCATTGTTGATAGGCAAACAAACCACCCGCCACCGTCAAGCCCAGATAATAGAACAGCCCCAGCTCAAAGCGATTGCCCACCAGAATCAGCGCATAGAGCGCCAGGATTTGCAGGATGCCGGTCATCAACCGATCCTGTTCCCCAAACAAGATGGCGGTGGATTTCACGCCGATTTTAAGGTCGTCCTCGCGATCCACCATGGCATAAAAGGTGTCATAAGCTACCGTCCAGAGCACCACGGCGAGGTAAATCAGCCAAATGTTTTCGTGTAGCGAACCGGCCTCGGCCGCATAGGCCATGGGTATTCCCCAGGCAAACGCGGCACCCAATACTACCTGCGGCAAGTGGGTGTGACGTTTCATAAAAGGGTAGCAGAAGGCGAGCAACAGACCGCCGAGGGAGAGTTTGATGGTAAGCGGGTTGGTCATCAGCACTAATGCAAAGGCGATCACGCATAGGCCAATGAATAAAAAAATCGCCTCGCGGCTGGAAACTGCGCCGGTGGCGAGCGGGCGATCTTTGGTGCGCGCGACGCTGCCGTCGATTTTGCGGTCGGCAAAGTCATTGATTACGCAGCCAGCCGCGCGCATCACAATCACACCCAGAGTAAAAATCACCAGATTTTTCACGCTGGGTATGCCTTTGGCTGCCAGCCACAGGCTCCAGAGGGTGGGCCAGAGCAGCAGCAATGTGCCTATGGGGCGATCCATGCGCATCAAGCGCCAGTAGAGCGGCAGTTTTTGCTTGAGTTTGCCCATAAACCCGCTAGTCCCGGCCTTTTTAGCCGCTGTTGTACGCGGTTTTGGCGTATCTGTAGTTGCTGTTTTTGGGCTGGCGGCTTTGGTGCCAGCTGCTTTTGCAGTGGCAGGTTTAGCGGAGCGGCGGGGCGTTTTAGGGGTTGTCATAAGCCGATATTCAAATGTTATTGATTATTGATCGATGGTTTATCCTGCAACAACTGAGCGCAGAGCGCGGGTAAAAACACCTCACTCACCAGCAGCGGTTTCCCATCCAATGCAAACACCGAGCGACGTCCCCAGAGTGAGTTCTGGCGGGCGATACTGGCGTGCACATAGCCATCATCGGCGCTAAAGGCGGCTACTGCAATGGGGCTGCGCCGCAAGTGCGGCTGACTAAACAAAAAGGCGCCGAGTGGACGATTGTGCTGTTTGCGCAGGTGGCGCAATTTACCGCTAAGGCTGGACAGCGGCAGTACACTGCGCGCAAATACCCATGGCTGGTTGCGACCACACAGAATTACCTCGCGGATTAATGCGCGCGCGGGCCGCGCCATGGCGAGTGCTTGTTGTTCTTCACGGCTGGGGAGGGCGAGATATTGACGCAGAACCTCCAAGTGAAACTGGCCTTGGCTGAGCGCAATCAAACGGGCGGTGAGTGAGCCGCTATCATCCAGCCAAGCGCATAAGGCGCGCGGAGGACGGCTTTGGGGCGGCAGCTGTCGGCGTGGGCGCCAGCGGAAACTGCGGTGGGTGGAAGCTATCGCACTGGGCAAAACTATCTCCTCTGCCTGCTGTGAGCGGGCGCAGTTTATCAGCTTGATTCAGAGCGCGGTGGTGAAAAAGCGCCGTCAAGCCTGCCGCAACCGCCTGCAAGCAGGTAAACTCGCGGCTTGATACCCTAAAGGAGAAGCATTATGCATAAGACCGATATAGTTGTTGCCCTGGCCAATACGACTGACCTGGGCGTAAATAAAGCGGATTTGGTGGTCTCGGCGTTTATTGAGCAGATCACCAATGCCTTGGCGCGCGGTGAGTCGGTAGCGCTGCTGGGTTTTGGCAGTTTTAATGTGAGCGAGCGCGCCGCGCGTGAAGGCCGCAATCCGCAGACGGGTGCCACTATCCAAATCGCCGCCAGCAAAACCGTCACCTTTAAAGCGGGCAAAGCGTTGAAAGACGCCGTTAACGAATAATTTTTTCCCTGTTCATCCCCTCTGCGGCGGTTCGCTGCCGCAGTCATCTACCCTCGATACCCAATAATTCCAAGAGGTTTTCCTATGTCACTGACTAACAAGATTCTGCTCGGCATGCTGTTGGGCATTGTAGTTGGGGTAGTGTTTAACCTGATTTTAGGGGTAGATGAAGCGAATAAGGTTCCAGCAACGCAACTGGGGCAATGGTTGCAGACGGTTGTAATCAATGGCCTGTTGGATGCGATTGGCCAGGTATTTGTTGCCTCGCTCAAGTTATTGGTTGTTCCGCTGGTATTTGTCTCGCTGGTCTGCGGTGCGGCTTCGCTGGGCGGGCACAGCCGTATGGGTGCACTGGCGACCAAAACCATGGCGCTCTATTTGTTGACTACTGCGCTCGCGATTGCATTGGCGATGGGCGTGGCGGTAATAGTCCAGCCCGGTGGTGATGTGGATATGGCTTTGGCCAGCAACTACGCGGCACCTGAAGCCCCCTCGATTAAAGAGACCTTTGTCAGTATTTTCCCCAGCAACCCGATTCAAGCCATGGCTGAAGGCAATATGCTGCAAGTCATTGTGTTTTCGATTCTGTTTGGTGTGGCCATAGCGCGCACCGGCGGGACTATTGGCAGCAACATGAGCACCTTCTTTGAGAACCTCAATGAGGTGGTGTTAAAGATGGTGATGTTGTTGATGCAGTTGGCACCCTATGGTGTGTTTTGCCTATTGGTCAAACTGTTTGCCTCGCTGGGTTTTGGTGCCATTCTCGATCTCGCCAAGTATTTTTTTACGGTGTTATTTGTATTGCTGCTGCACGGTTTGGGCGTCTACGGCCTGCTGCTGAAAACCCTGAGCGGCTTAGGCCCGCTGATTTTCCTGCGCAAAATGTGGAAGGTGATGGTATTTGGTTTCAGTACTGCCTCCAGCAATGCCACCCTCCCGGTGACCATGCGCACGGTGGAGCACGATTTGGGGGTGGACAACAAAGTGGCCAGCTTTTCGGTACCTCTGGGCGCCACTATTAACATGGATGGCACCGCCATCATGCAGGGCGTGGCCACTGTATTTATCGCCCAGGCCTACAACATCGATATTGGTCTGATGGGTTATCTAATGGTGATACTCACCGCCACTCTTGCCTCGGTCGGCACCGCCGGTGTGCCCGGTGTTGGTCTGGTGACTCTGGCGATGGTATTGCAATCGGTGGGGTTGCCGGTGGAAGGCATTGCGTTGATTATCGGCGTGGATCGCTTTTTGGATATGGTGCGCACCGCCGTGAATATTACCGGCGATGCGGTTGTTTCAGTAATTGTCGCCAAAAGTGAAGGCATGCTCGACGAGACACGCTTTAACGATATGACCCTTAACGCCGAAACCGACCCTGTCTAGTGGCGGGTGGCGGTTTCGTCGTCATCCAGATCAAACTCCACGCTGATGGAAAGATCCTCCACCAGACAGGGCCAGCGCTCCAGTTCCTGTTGCCAGCCCTTCACTTTGTGAGTAAGCACATAGTCTTCGATGTGCTCGCCCGTAAACCCCTGTTCATCCAGAAGCAATTCGGCTGAAAAGAGCACCGCCTGATCCAATTCATTGGCAAAGGGCTCGCCAATTAATTCATGGGCAATCACATTGGCGAGAGTCATATCCATCGGCGCTAGCGGAATGCCACTTTTTGCCATAAAGCGATCATTCACTTCCTCCAGCAAACGATGCGCAAGGTAAGCTTCGTCAAGCAGCGCCTGCAGTTGGCTATGCGGGTCCACAATTGACGGTGGCGATAAAAAGTAATCACTGGCGATTTTCAGCAGTGGCTTAACATCCTCGTAGATGCCCGCTTCCTGCGCCATGGTGCGGATCGCATCGATAAAATCGGGCACGTGTTTGATGTAGCGCACCACAAAATCGGCGAGCTTTTTGGTGGCCTTATCGGCCGGTAATTTAATGGCGTTATGCAGGTGCCCTTTGCGGCACTCCACAAATTCGAGCAATTTGCCTGACGCGGAATCCTGCTCCTGCGCTTGGCGAATCAGCTGGCGAATGGGATTCAAGGGGTCATTCATGGTGCCCGTGTACTGGTTATAGGTGATCACATTTATTGTCCTTCGCGGCGCCTACTTCAACGAGTGGCGATTTAAAAGTAAACCATGGCAGTACAAACGCAAGTGAGTCTTAATAACGTCTTTTTATAAGAATTGGCAGAACTGCGTAAATTCACCTGAATACCCTTGGGGTATTCAGGTTAGTGCTTGTTTTATATAGAAATTAGAATGCACCCGAGAGTTTCAGGCGCAGGCTATTGTCGATGTCGCCACTAAAATATTGTTGGAATTGCAGGCTCAAATCCAGGCGGCCAAGGGTTTGACCTATACCTATTACCCCGTAGAGCCCGCCGTCTATTTCGATATCCTCGGAGTAACAATCGCTGCAATTACTGATGCTGCGCTCCGAGGCCAGGATACCGCTGATGCCACCGCGGACGGTCACAAAGGTCATATTGTCCTGTCCAAAACGGTATTTGGGGCCGTATTCGGCAAATAGCATAAACGCGTTGGCGTCTGACTCTTCGTAATCTACATCGTCGCCCCAATAGTCCTCTACATATTGGCCAAAGGCTGCGTTATCGCGGTAGAAAAGTACGTTAATGCCCAGCGACAGGGTATTTTCGCTGTTGCTGGAATAATATTCCGCTGCGCCACCTACCGCTGTGGCGGTGTCTTCAATGCCCTGCGATGCAGCGGCTTCTTCGTCAAACCTGACATGATCAACATGCCCCGACCAGCTCCAGCCGGTGTAGCTGGCCTTAGCCGGATTATTGGGGGTGCTATTGGGTGCCGCAAGCGCGGTACAACTGGCGCCCAACAGGGCCAGGGTTACGAGAGTGTTGCAGCTCAGCAGGTTTTTTATGCGTGATGAGTTCATCAGGTAAGGTTTCATAGTGATAATCCATTCAGGGTGAAGCGATTTAGGGTGAGAAAAACAGGGTAGCCGTAAAACCAGCACTTGTCCGCTGGGGACTTGATAAGAATTTTGGGTGCTGGAAACTGTATGCCCACTTAACAATCGCGCTTATAGCGCAGCTTTCCGTGAATTTAGCGGCCCGAGTCTATATAATTCGCGCATCTTTTCAGCCTGCTCCCTGCCGAGTGTATTTATGACCGATTCAACCCCTTGCACTGACCCTACTGCACCCAACCAACGGGTTGCCAGTGTGGCGCGCAATACCCTGGAAACCAAAATCAACGTCAGCCTCAACCTCGATGGCGCCGGTAAAGGCGTGTTTAACACCGGCGTGCCCTTTCTTGAACATATGATGGATCAGATCGCCCGCCATGGCATGATCGACCTGGACGTCACCTGCGACGGCGACACCCATATCGACGATCACCACTCAGTGGAAGACATTGGCATCACCATTGGTCAGGCCGTTGCCAAAGCCGTGGGCGATAAAAAAGGCATCCGCCGCTACGGCCACGCCTACGTGCCGCTGGATGAAGCCTTGTCGCGCGTGGTGATCGATTTCTCCGGCCGCCCCGGCCTGGTCATGCAGATCCCCTTTACGCAAAAGCGCGTCGGCCAGTTTGATGTGGAATTGTTCTGGGAGTTTTTCCAGGGCTTCGTCAACCACGCCGGCGTTACCCTGCACGTGGACAACCTGCGCGGCCACAATGCCCATCACCAGATAGAAACTGTGTTCAAAGCCTTCGGCCGCGCCCTGCGTATGGCGCTCGAACTCGACCCGCGCATGGAAGGCATTATGCCCTCCACCAAAGGTAGCCTCTGATTTATGACTAAGCAGACAGTTGCCGTTATCGATTACGGCATGGGCAACCTCCACTCAGTGGCCAGCGCCCTGAGTCATGTTGCACCTGAACAAAACGTTGTGGTGACTTCTGATCCCGCCGTGGTAGCCGCTGCCGACCGCGTGGTATTCCCCGGTGTAGGCGCGATCCGCGACTGCATGGCGGAAATCAAACGCCTCGGCTTCGACAAGCTGTTGCGCGAGCAAATCGCCACTGGTAAACCGGTGCTCGGCATTTGTGTTGGCATGCAGGCTTTAATGGATAGCAGCGAAGAAAACGGCGGTGTCGATTGCATCGGCATTCTGCCGGGAAAAGTGCGCTTTTTCGGCGAAAATCATCGCGATGCTGCAGGAAATCACCTGAAAGTACCGCATATGGGCTGGAATCAGGTGCATCACAATGATCACCCACTTTGGGTGGGTATCGAGCAGGACAGCCGCTTCTACTTCGTGCACAGCTTTTATGTATTTGCCGAAGATAGCAGCTTGATCGCTGCAACTTGCGACTATGGCGTACCATTTCATGCAGCGCTCACACGCGGCAATCTGTTTGCGGTGCAATTCCACCCGGAAAAGAGCCACACGGCGGGTTTGCAGTTGCTGAAGAATTTTTTACATTGGGATGGCAAGGCTTAGGTTGGGCAGCAATACCCAACATTGTAATTACCGCTACCCACGTTGGGCATGACTGCCCAAGCTACTTTCTGTTTAATCGAGATTGATCAATGTTAATTATCCCCGCAATTGATTTAAAAGATGGCCAATGTGTACGCTTGCGCCAGGGTTTGATGGACGATTCAACCGTGTTCTCTGACGATCCCGTCGCGATGGCCGCACAATGGGTGCAACAAGGTTGTCGTCGTTTGCATTTGGTCGATTTGAATGGCGCCTTTGAAGGCAAGCCAGTGAATGGCGGTGTGGTTACTGCGATTGCCAAAGCCTATCCCAAGCTGCCGATTCAGATCGGCGGCGGCATCCGCAGCGCGGAAACCATCGAGTATTACCTGAATGCGGGTGTTGAATACGTAATTATCGGCACCAAAGCGGTAAAAGAGCCGCAGTTTGTGACCGACATGTGCAAACAATTTCCCGGTCACATCATCGTCGGCCTTGATGCCAAAGACGGCTGGGTTGCCACCGACGGCTGGGCGGAAGTATCCAATGTGCAAGCCTCCGAACTCGCCAAACGTTTCGAGCAGGACGGTGTCAGCAGCATCGTCTACACCGACATCGCCCGCGACGGAATGATGCAAGGTGTGAATGTGCAGGCGACTGTCGCTATGGCGCAGGCCTCCAGCATCCCGATTATCGCCTCAGGTGGCGTGACCAATATGGACGATATTATCGCGCTCAAAGCCGAATCACATAAGGGTATCTGCGGCGCCATCACCGGCCGCGCGATTTACGAAGGCACGCTGACCATGGCAGAAGCTCAAGCTTATTGCGACGCAAATTAACCACCGGAACTCTGTATGGCACTCGCAAAACGCATAATTCCCTGCCTCGATGTGGACAATGGCCGCGTGGTTAAAGGCGTGCAATTTCTGGATATCCGCGATGCGGGTGATCCGGTAGAAATCGCCAAGCGCTACAACCAGGAAGGCGCGGATGAGATCACCTTTCTCGATATCACCGCTACCCATGAAGGGCGTGCCACCACGGTGCACACGGTAGAGAAGATCGCGAGCGAGGTGTTTATCCCGCTTACGGTGGGCGGCGGTATTCGCACGGTGGAGGATATCCGCATCATGCTTAATGCGGGTGCAGATAAAGTGAGTATCAACTCAGCAGCGGTGTTTAACCCCGACTTTGTAAAAGCGGCCTCTGACCGTTTTGGTGCCCAGTGCATTGTGGTGGCGATTGATGCTAAAAAAGTCAGCGCTGAAGGCGAGACACCGCGCTGGGAGATTTTTACCCACGGTGGCCGTAAACCTACGGGCATCGACGCAGTGGAGTGGGCAGCCAAAATGGCCGCCTATGGTGCGGGCGAGATTTTGCTTACCAGCATGGATGGCGATGGCACCAAAAAGGGTTATGACCTGGGTGTGACGCGCGCGATTAGCGATGCGGTGCCGGTGCCGGTGATCGCTTCGGGCGGCGTGGGCAATTTGCAGCATTTGGTGGATGGTGTGACTCAGGGCCGTGCCGATGCGGTGCTGGCGGCGAGCATTTTTCATTTCCGCGAATACACCTTGCAGCAAGCGAAAGAGTATATGCGTGAGCGGGGTATAGAGGTGCGTCTGTAAAAGCTTTTGGTTGAAAATGAAACGAGACATGCAAAAACGGGCGCCCAATGGCGCCCGTTTTTGTCAGCGGCCTAGAAAGGATCTAGGCCGCGCGGTACTGCTTTAGTACATCGGATACCTTTGGTTCGGATGCCTGAATAAATTCAATAAACTCTCCAACACCTACTTCGGCATCAGCGTGGCTATCAAACGGGCCTATATCCACGCCTTCGCGGGTGGTGTAATACCAGTAGCCATCTTTCTGTATGTATCTGCCGTGCCGGGAAGGGACGCTGCCCTGTTCGCCTGCTCTATTTGCTGTAGCCATATTGATTCCTCGCTGCGCTGCCACTCTGAATATTCCCTGTTGCGGACTGATCATTAATCGCCCAGCATGATTATAAACAGCAACGAAAGCAGATCGCTAGATTTAGTTGGTCTGCCACAATGCTATTTTTAGATCATTCTGGATTTAACCAGCTTGGCGTTTAATTCATCAATTTTCCCACACTGGCGGTGTGTAGTCAAAAGGGTTGATAGGCATCCAGGTTTCCGGCCAGAGGCTCATGGGCGGTGCGAGACAATAATTGCCCGCGCCTCCCTTTAATCCACCCGGGATGGTATCGGCCATTAATTGCGATGCCTTAACCAAGTGGACTTGATAGCGCGCCAATAGTTCCGGTAGTTGTTCCAATACGCGCAGTGTCTCTGGATAAGGGTGGCCGATCGCGATGGCTGAGCCTTGTTGCTGTGCTTTTTCCAGTGCTAACAACAACTGTTGGTAAATGACCTGCTGGTCTTTTTTATCATCCAAAAATACGTCGCGCCGACGGCTGGGCAAACCGATTTCCTGTGCCTGAATCAGCGCCTGGGTCTGGGCGCTGGTGCGACTATCGACAAAATAGAGCTGTTGTTGTTTTAACTCCGCCATCAACCAGCCCATAGGTTCGGCCTCTTCTGTGAGTTGGCTGCCCATATGGTTATTCACGCCTTTGACATGGGGTACATTGGCGAGATTCTGGCGCAATACGGCGATGAATTCGGTTTTTGCCATGCCGCTGCGCAAGCCCCCGCGCCCTAGAGGATAATCATGATGATTGCTCATGGGCGCGTGCAGCATGACTTCTTTACCCTGTTGATGGGCATAGTGGGCCAGCTCGCGTCCGTGGGGGGTAAAGGGTAAAACCGCAACGGTGATAGCGCCGGGCAGGTTCAAGGTGCGCTGACCGAGGCGCAGGTTGTAACCCAGGTCATCGATAATGATTGCCAGTTGGGCGTGTTGATTGGCAGCGGGGGCGCTGCTGGCGCTGTCAATCGACGCCAGGCAACTCAAGAGGATAAATAGCCAGCGGCAGTGGAATCTTGCCTTCGGCGTGCACATGGGGGTTATTGGTCTTGAACGGGTTCGTCGAGACTGGGTTGCAGCACTATGTCCGGTGCAATTTCCGGTTGGGTTTCCGTGCTCTTGGCCAAGGGCGAACTTTGCAGAAAAATATTCAAGCCTTTGAGCAGATTCAACGCCTCATGCAGCTGGTTGTCTTCCTGTAGCAGCTCGGCACTGGTGATGCGGCGGTTGGCTCGCTCTTTACTGGTACTCTCTTTGCCGCCTTTGCCGTTGCCCAAATGGCGCGCCAAATCCGCTTCGGTCACACCGCTGTTCTGGGCGATTGCGGCAACTTGCACGCGTTCTACTTCTACATCCGGTTCAATGCCTTGCGCCTGAATCGAGCGGCCATTGGGGGTGTAATAGAGTGCGGTTGTGAGTTTTACAGCGCGGTCATTGCTGATGGGGATGACCGATTGCACCGAGCCTTTGCCAAAGCTGCGGGTGCCCATAATGATGGCGCGTTTGTGATCCTGCAGGGCGCCGGCGACGATTTCCGAGGCGGAGGCGGAGCCGTCATTGATTAGCACTACCAAGGGTAGACCGCCGGTAATATCACCGGCTTCGGCGTTATAGCTGATATTGCTGTTATCGAGCCGACCCTGGGTGTAAACCACCTGGCCGCCATCAAGGAATGCATCCACCACTTCGACCGACGCCTGCAATACCCCACCGGGGTTGTTGCGTAAATCGAGGATAATTCCCTTGGTGTCCTGATTTTTCTTCAGCTGATCCTGAATTTTTTTGCCCATTTCTTTGCCGGTATCCAGCTGGAATTGAGCGATGCGAATGTAGAAGTAATCCTGCTCCAACAAGCGGGTGCGCACGCTTTGCACTTTGATAATGTCGCGCAGCAAATCGAAATCGATAGGTTGATCGACACCATCGCGCATCACGGTGATTTTAATCGGGCTGTTTTTAGGGCCGCGCATCAGGTTGACCGCTTTGTTTAAATCCATGCCCTTGACGGGTTTATCGTCGATACGCACCACTATGTCACCCGCCAAAATACCGGCTTTGGCGGAGGGGCTATCGTCGATGGGGGTAACTACTTTGACATAGCCATCATCCAGGCTCACTTCCAGACCGACACCGCCGAACTCGCCAGAGGTGTTGGCTTGCAGATCGGCAAAGGCTTCTTTATCCAGATAAGCGGAATGCGGGTCTAACTCAGCAATCATGCCTTTGATGGCGTATTCCAGCAGCTGTGCATCGCTGATGTCATCGACATAACCACTGCGGACATGGTCATAGACACGGGTGA
Source organism: Cellvibrio sp. KY-YJ-3 (assembly GCF_008806955.1). Taxonomy (NCBI): domain Bacteria; kingdom Pseudomonadati; phylum Pseudomonadota; class Gammaproteobacteria; order Cellvibrionales; family Cellvibrionaceae; genus Cellvibrio; species Cellvibrio sp. KY-YJ-3. The sequence continues at coordinate 1,056,290 of NZ_CP031727.1, forward strand.
AAGTGCGCAGCTCTTCCAGCGGCAACAGCCCGGTGGTTGTATTAGCGGTGGATTTTTCATCCGCCAGCGCCAATGCCGGTAACAATGCCAGCAGGCTGATGAGGGTCGAGCGGAGGTTACCGTGGAACTGGGAAAAAGCCGCGCAAAACATGAGGTCTCCGATGGCTGGATAAGCCAAAATCTATCCTGAATCGGGGGCGCACACTAAGCCAAATCGGCTTGGAATGACAGCCACCCGCAAAAAAATAACCGCTGTACACAATAAGTCGCTGCACTGAATATAAAGTGCTGCTAGCCGCGTGCGAGCCAGCCGCCCGGGTCTATGGGGCGCCCCTGGTGGCGAATTTCAAAATACAAACCGGTGCTGGCTTGGCCACCCGAGTTGCCAACACTGGCAATAGCTTCACCGGCGCGCACCGGTTCGCCCGCCTTTTTGAGCAGGCTTTGATTGTGGGCATAAAGGCTCAGGTAGCCTTCGCCGTGATCCACAATCACCAGCAGCCCGTGCCCGCCAAAATAATCGGCAAAAACCACGCGCCCATGATGGACTGCAATTACCTGATTGCCCATAGGCGCGGCAATATAAGATCCGCTCCAGTTAATTTGCCCGGCAATGCGCGCGCTGCCAAAGCGATGGATCAACCTGCCCTGAGTTGGCCAGGGCAAGCGGCCTTTGCGCAGGGAAAACTTTTCACCACCCGCAGGCAACGGTACATAGGCTGGTGAATTGATGGCACCACTGCTGGCAACACGCTCGCTCACTCGCTCCAACAAGGCCTGCAGACGGCGGCGATCCTCACTTAGCTGTTTGAGCTGTTGGTTTTTGTCTTTGAATTGATGGTTAACTTTCGCCAGCGCTTTTTGGCGTTCACTCTGATGGCTTTTCAGCTGTTGGCGCTGTTCATCCAACTGTGCTTGCATCGCGCCCAGTTCAAGGGTTTTTTTTTCTATCTCCGGTGTTAGTGCATCGATGCGGGCGATAGTTTCCATAAAACCCTGCATTTTCTGGGTATGCGCCTCCATAAAATAACTGTGGTATTTCATGATGCGCGACAGCTGATCGGGCGATTCCTGATTGAGCAGTACTTTCACCTCACTCTGTTCGCCCAGTTTATGCGCGGCGCGCATCTGCTCGGCAATTTCACCCTGCTGCTTTTTTTTGGCCTGCTCCAGCTGGCTGCGCTCATTTTTGAGCTGATTCAATTCGTTGTTTTGCTGTTTGAGTTCTTTGTTGATCTCATTGGCTTTTTGCTGGAGTTTGTTAATTTCCTGTTCCGATTTTTGCAGATCTTTTTGCAAGCTGGAGCGTGTGCCCTGCACCTGTTGCAGCTCTTTTTGCAGTGCTTCTATCTCTTTCTGCAGCTTGGCCATTTCGGCTTTTTCATCGGCATAACTGCTGGCGGAAAACACCAGCACAGCGCACCACAGGCTGTTGAGTGCGAGAGTTTTGGCGAATACAAAAAATCGACTCATGGTAGTCATATCAATAGGGGTGAAAAATAAAGCGGCTGGTGCAGTACACCAGCCGCTTTGTACTTGCTGGTTACGCCAGGGTAATCAGGTTGCGTCCGGTCATTTCTTTCGGTTGCGGCAGGCCCATCAAGTGCAGCATGGTGGGTGCTACATCCGCCAGCGAACCGCCGGGGGCGATGGTGCCTTTGCGGTGGCTGTGGAAAATAAAGGGCACGGGCAAGGTAGAGTGTTGGGTGTGCGGTTGGCCGGTTTCTTCGTCGAACATCTCTTCCACATTGCCGTGGTCAGCGGTGATTAACGCCTCGCCGCCCACCTTGTCCACCGCTTCCAATACACGGCCAAGGCAGATATCAACCGCCTCTACCGCTTTGGTTGCCGCTTCCATAATGCCGGAGTGACCGACCATATCGCAGTTGGCGTAGTTGCAGATAATCGCGTCGTATTTGCCCGACTCAATGGCTTCGACCAATTTGTCGGTCACAATTGGTGCGTTCATTTCCGGTTGCAAGTCGTAGGTAGCCACTTGGGGCGATGGCACCAGAATACGGTCTTCACCTTCGTAGACCACTTCATTGCCGCTGTTGAAGAAGAAAGTTACGTGGGCGTATTTTTCGGTTTCGGCGATGCGCAATTGGGTTTTGCCCAGCTGTGCAATGTAATCGCCAAATGAATTGGTCAGGTCTTCCGGCGGGAAGGCGATAGGTGCTTTGATGCTGGAGGCGTATTCCGTGGTTTGTACAAAGTGCGCAATGTTTGGGTGCAGCTCGCGTTCAAAACCGGTGAAGTCTTCGCTGATCAGGGCGTTGGTGATTTCGCGTGCGCGATCGGGGCGGAAGTTCATAAAAATCACTGAGTCGCCATCGTTGATAGTGGCGACTTCTTCGTCCTCGCCGCAGACTACCGTGGCTTTTACAAACTCGTCGTTTTCGCCGCGCTCGTAAGCGGCTTTCAAGCCGTCCACGGCGGTGAGTGCATCAAATTCGGCATCGCCCGTTACCATTACATCGTAAGCGGCTTTAACGCGATCCCAGCGGTTGTCGCGGTCGAGCGCAAAATAACGGCCGACAATAGACGCTACACGTCCGGCGCCCAATTCCTTAAACAAATCCTGCGCGCGCTGCAGGGATTTTTCGGCGCTGCGCGGTGCAGTGTCGCGGCCATCCAAAAAGGCGTGCAAGTAGACTTCTTTTGCACCGCGACCGACGGCCATTTTCATCATGGCGTAGATGTGGTCTTCATGGCTGTGTACACCCCCCTCAGAGAGCAGGCCGAGGATGTGCACGGCTTTGCCGGCGGCGATGGCGCTATCGATGGCGGTTACATAGACCGGATTAGTGAAGAAGTCGCCATCGCTGATGGCTTTATTGATACGGGTAAAGTTTTGGTAGACCACGCGGCCTGCGCCGAGGGTCATATGGCCCACTTCGCTATTGCCCATTTGTCCTTCCGGCAGGCCCACGGCCATGCCCGAGGTTTCAATCAGACTTTTGGGATCATTGGCCCAGAGTTTGTCAAACACAGGTTTGTGCGCCGCCGCGATGGCGTTGTACTTGGTTTTTTCGGAGTAGCCATAACCATCGAGAATCAACAACACTATAGGTTTTTTTGCGCTCATAAATCGGTTCCAGGGTCGGATGAACATGAATCGGGACAGCTCGATAGCGCCTCAGGTGCACTATCGTTGAATGGGGTTCGCAGGCCAGCGACTCGCTGCAGCGATAATGGTTCGTATTCTAGCGGGTTGGGCGCGCTAACTCTATGTAAAAACTCGCTATCTGCCGCTTACAATCCCGCTATGGCGCGCAGAACGCTTTGCGTTGAAGCCCGCACGCGCCGGTTAATCGCGGTGTTCAATCGTGTATACTTCCGCGCCTTGTTGACGCCCGCGCCAAAACGGTGTGCAAGGTGTATTGAAAACTCCTTGGTGTGTCCCCACTTAGCGGAACAGACCAACCAAAAGAAGGCAAAGTGCTGTGGACTTTATTGTATTTGTTACCCAAGAATGGCTGTTGGTCACCACCCTGATTGTGCTGATTTACATCTACGTATGGCGCGATCGCATTAAAAGCGGTCGCCCGGTATCACCCCACGAAGTGACGCGTTTGGTCAATGAGGGCAACGCCGTATTGGTAGACCTGCGCGACAGTGCTGAATTCAAGGCGGGCCATATAGTCGGGGCGATTAACGTGCCCTACGCCAAGCTCACCAAAGAATCGACTGAAGTGGCGAGCTACAAAGAAAAAACCATCATCCTGATCGACAAACTCGGCCAACACGCCGGTGCCGTCGGCCGCTTTCTCGGCAAAGAAGGGTTTGATGTGCGCCGTTTAGGCGGCGGTATTGCCGAATGGCAAGCGCAGAATTTACCGCTGGTAAAGGGCAAGTAATAACCTGCCCAAGAGTGTTTTGACCCACCCCAAATTAGTTGGAGTTTTTATGGTCCGCGTGACTATGTACACCACCGCTGTCTGCCCTTACTGCGTTAATGCCAAAAAATTATTGGCGCAAAAAGGTGTAGCGGTTGAGGAAATTCGCGTGGACACCCAACCGCATTTACGCCAGGAAATGATGGATAAAAGCGGTCAACGCACTGTGCCGCAAATCTGGATTGGCGAACATCATGTCGGCGGTTTTACCGATCTGTGGGCGCTGGATAAAGCGGGCAAACTGGATGCATTGTTGGCGCAAGGCTGATTCGGCGCTGCATTGTTTATCATTAGGATTTTTTAATACCACCAAGTCGAGTTTATTATGTCTGAAAATAATCAACAAACTGCAGCAGCAGAAGGCGCCAAAGGCCCGGTATTCGCGATTCAACGTATTTATTTGAAAGATATTTCGTTTGAAACGCCGATGGGCCCGGAGGCTTTTACCAAAGCCTACAAACCCAATATCCAACAGGATTTAAATATCCAGGCCAACCCGATTGAAGAGGGTTTGTTTGAAGTAGTGCTGTTGCTCACTATCACCGCCCGTCTCGAAGACCGCGCCGTGTTTTTGGTGGAAGTCAAACAAGCCGGTTTGTTTGCCATTTCCGGTATTGAAGGCCCTGCGGTAACGCAATTAATTAACACCGCCTGCCCACAAATTTTGTTCCCCTACGCGCGTGAAGCGGTAGACGGCATTCTCGGTCGTGGCAGTTTCCCACCCTTAATGTTGCCACCGATTAATTTTGATGCGGTGTTTGTGCAAGCGATTACGGCAGCGCAGCAACAAGCACAGCAAGCAAAACCGGAAGCGTCTGAAGCGCTGAACTAATTTGTTAGTGTGTTTTCAACAAAGGCAATCACTGTGGTGATTGCCTTTTTTATTGCCTGAATAATTTGCCGTGTGTTGCGCAATCGCGCGCGGCGGCTGTGCATCGGCGCCAGATGATTGTAATCTGTCCGCCAATCGTCTCCCGCCTAGCCCATACTCAATCCAGTTGCTGATAAACGGAAATGCGCCATGTTTAATTTATCTTCCCGCCCCGAGGCCGCTGCCAGTCATATCGCCGCGCTGGATTTAGGCTCCAACAGTTTTCATATGATTGTGGCGCGCTGGGACAATGGCCAGCTCACGCTGCTCGACCGTTTGCGCGAGCCGGTGCGTTTGGGTTTTGGTTTGCAGGCCGATGGCAGTTTGAGCAAAGACGCGCGCGAGCGTGCACTGGCGTGTTTGGAACGTTTTGGCGAATGCCTGCGCGCTTACCCTTCGCGCAGTGTGCGTATTGTGGGCACTAAAACCTTGCGCAGTGTTAATGACGGCGGTGAATTTCTGGCGGCCGCCGAAGCGCGGCTTGGCCATCCGGTGGAAATTATTTCGGGCGATGAAGAGGCGCGTTTAATTTATTTGGGGGTGGCGCATTGTATTGCACCGGATAAAGGCAATCGTATTGTGATGGATATTGGCGGCGGCAGTACGGAAGTTATTTTGGGCGAAGGTATGACTCCGTCGCTCAAAGAAAGTTTGAGCATGGGCTGTGTTGCCATCACCAAACAATTTTTTCACGATGGCAAGGTGAGTGAAAAATCCATCACCAAAGCGCTGATCGCCTGCTTGCAAGAATTACAGCCGGTAAAAGATGAATTTATCGAACGCGGTTGGCAACAGGTGCTGGGCGCTTCGGGCAGTATTAAAGCGGTTGCGAAAGTCTGTGAAGCCAATGGCTGGAGCGATGGCGCTATCACCGCTGTGTCGCTCGATAAAATTATTGCGCGCTATTTGGATGAGGGAAAATTGGATATTGATATGCCCGGTTTATCCGATGATCGCAAACCGGTTTTTTTAGGCGGTGCGATTGTATTGCGCGCATTGTTTGAAGCGCTGCAATTAAAAACCATGATCGCAGCTGATTGGGCGCTGCGCGAAGGTTTGTTGTTTGATCAAAAAGGCCGCTTGGAAAATCACGATATACGTCAGGCCAGTGTGGATGCACTGGCGCTGCGTTTTCACGTGAATATGGAAAAAGCGACGGCGGTGGAAAACACCGCGCTGCAATTGTTGGCGCAGGTGGCGCAAACCTGGCAATTAACCGCGAATGATGCGAGCAAATTATTGGGTTGGGCCGCGCGTTTGTATCAAGTCGGTTTGGATATTGCGCACAACGATTATCACAAACACTCGGCTTATATTGTGCAACACGTCGACCTCGCCGGTTGTTCGCGCGCAGAGCAAGCCCAGCTTTCCGCGTTGGTACTGGCGCATCGCAAACGCTTTCCCGCCAAAAATTTCCCGCTCGATAATATCGATTTAGTGCGCCTGGCGATTTTGTTGCGCCTGGCGGCAATTTTTCATCGCGGCCGCATTAAAGACGGTTTACCTGTTATTGCACTGACAGCGGAAGGCAAAAAAATAAAATTATCGCTGCCGCGTCAATGGCTGCAAAACCACCCGCTCACCCAGGCCGATCTGGAAACCGAACAGCGCCATTTAGGCGATATCGGTTACCAGTTGGACGTTGTCAGCGGGTAAACCCCTGCTAGGGCAACGCCCGGTAGATCTAGGGCAAGGCCCGATAAACAAAATTGCGGAATTTCACTTTGCCAGTGCCCGCGGCGTAAAGCGCCGGGCGCAGGCTCATAAAGCCGTAAGCGACGTTATGGTGAAAGCCGGAGACCTCCATTTGTGTATCGTATTTGCGCCAGGTTTTGCCTTGGTCAGTACTGTAGTGGATGGTCAGTATGTGGCGATTATTGGTCACGCGCAGGCGGAATTTATTGCCGTCCGGGCGGGCGCTGTAACGCTGATCCATACCGTAGCGATGTAGCCAGAAACCCTTGGGCGCGATGCCGACACCGGCGTAGAGTTTGTCGTTGTAGAACACCATGGCACCCGCGACTGCACCTTCTTCCAACTCCAGATCCACCTCAAACTGATAGGCCTGATTGCCCTGTACAAAGGTCATGGGCGATGAGTTGCTGGGTGAAGTGCCTTTGGGGCTAAGTTCCAGATAGGGGCCCTGGGCATCGCGACCGTAGTGTAAGCGTTGGTTTTCGCTCTGGTCGCCGCGATAAAAACTCCACTGCAAGCCAAATTTGTTGCTGCTGAAATCGTCCGACAGCGGGCTGCCGTGTTTGCTCGCCTTGCCGCCTTTGGGTTTGGGAATGGGTTCGCCCACATCAAAGCCTTTGGAGCGGAACCAGCCGTCATCCGTCCACTCGATGGGTTCGAGCATGGTTTGGCGGCCAAGGGTGTGGAAGCCGTTTTCATAGCCGTGGTACATCATGTACCAATCGCCGGGGGTTGGGCCTTCCACCAGTGTGGCGTGGCCGCGCGACCACCATTTTTCCGCCGCGGATTCGGTGCGAATAATGGGGTTGTTGGGTGAGTTCTCCCAGGGGCCGTGTACCGATTTGGCGCGGGCCGCAATCACCATATGGCCGGTTGGTGGGCCAGCGGTGCCGCCCACGGCGGTGACCATGTAGAAGTAGTCACCGCGTTTCATCATTTTTGGCCCTTCCTGGGCGTAGCTTTCCACGTCCCACTCCTCGGGGTATTTCCAGCCGTCGTAGGTGTGTTTCATTTCTCCCACCAGGCTCAGGCCATCATCGGCCAATTGCACATAATCGCCGTGGGAGAAAAACAAATAGCGCTTGCCGTCTTCACCCACCAAATGCCCGGGGTCGATACGGTCTGCATATTTTCGCTGCTGCTTGGCGTCGCGCGGATTCAGGTCGATAGGCGCAGACCAAGGGCCGCGAATATCATCCGCCCAGACCACATAGTTAGAGTTGTGGCCGGGCAATTTGGCGGGGATGTACACGTAGTAGCGGCCGTTATGTTTAGTCAGCTCCGGCGCCCAAATACTGCCGATATATTGGGTCAATGCCGGGCCAATGGGCTGCCAGTTGACCAGATCCTGGGAGTGCCAAATGGTCAGTGCGGGGTAACTTTCAAAGGTGGAGAAAACCATATAGTAGTCGTCGCCGTCTTTGAGAATACTGGGGTCGGGCCGGTCACCGGCAACAATCGGGTTGAGGTAAGTGCCATCGCCCAAGTCGCCCTGGCGCTGACCTTCGTAGGTGGTGGCCCAGGTTTGGCAGTGGCGTAAAAAGCTGTTGCCCAAGTAGTCGACGCAGTCGGCGCTCCCGGTATTCGCGTCCGCCTGGGGTTTGGTTTGTGGCGGCGTACAGCCAGCGGCGGCCAGCGCAAGTGCGCCCCAGGCCAGCAGCCGTGGTAGCTGGCGCAGTGATAGTGGTTGCATGTTTCTTCCTCTGTTGAATCGTTTGGTTTTATTGATTCATTTTGTTGTTGTGGTTGATGTCATTGCCGAGAAAACTATTTGCACCAATTTGCACTACATAGCTGCGCCCGCCGCCTGCTACCGAGATGGTTAATCCATATTGCGCGGTACCAGCGTCATGCTGGCGATATGCCGTGCCGGTGGGCTATCACTGTTATTAATTAACTGTTCCATTTCGCTAAACGCCTGTTCGATCATAAAGGCATAGTCCTGACGCACCGAGCACACCGGATTGCGTAAAAAGTCGAGCATGCTGTGATCGTCAAAGGTCGCCAGCACCATGTTTTCTGGCGCGCCGCCCAAGCGCTGTTTCAGGGCTTGCATCGCGCCTTCAAATAGCGGGATGGATGAACACACCAGTACCTTGGGCAGTGGTTGGCCACTGTCGATCAGCTCACCCATGGCCTGTTCGCCCTCGTGGAAATCATTGTGCGGGACCTGTACTTCACGGCGCTGGCTGGTGCTCAGGCCCAAGTCATCCAATGCCGCATTCAAACCGACCAGGCGCTGGCTAATGGACGGCATACCGCTGTTGCCCGCAAACAATAAAAAGTCCGGCTGCAAATCGCCGCGCTGTACACAAAAAGCGTGCAGGCGCTGCGCCAGTTGGTAGCCGCTCTGCCGGTTGTCCGTCACCACCACCGCGTAATCGTTGCCGCCAAAGTCGCGGTCCAGCAATACCAGCCGCTGTTTTAATTGCGCTGCTGCCAGCGCTGGCATATTTGCATTGGCGGGTACCAGGAACAGGCCATCCACATTGCGCTCGCGGAATTGTTTGATCAGCTCCTGCTGGGTGTCCGGGTTGTCGTAACAGCAGGAAATCCATAGCTGTAAACCCGCTTTACGGCAGCGAATTTCCAGCAACTCCGCCAATTGGGCAAAAAAGTGGTTGGATAAACGCGGAATAATCAATGCCAGTGCATCGCTGCGTTGCAACCGCAAACTGCGTGCTACATGGTTGATTTCATAACCATGCAGCTCCGTATATTCGCGCACCCGCGCCTCGGTTTTGGCGCTGATACGATACTGTCGTGCCTTGCCCAGCAGCACCAAACGCACCGTGGTAATGGACAGCCCCAGCTCATCGGCGATTGCCTCAATTGTCTTGGCCATGCGTTCCCAAATCCTCAGTTATTATTAAATTAGCCTTTGCTAACTCGAATTTGCAAGTAATAAATGACAAATATCGCAACTTGTATTCAAAACTACCCTATGCTAGTTTTTTGCGCTAATTCGAATAAGCCACAGGCGATAACCCAGATGAACAATAACAAGACCCCGCAGCCAACACACGTCAAGAATGCTCAAGAAAACAGCTCTGTGATTGATCGCCGCCAATTGCTCAAAGCCGGGGCTTTAGGTTCGCTGCTACTGGCAGGCAGCGCCAGCCGCGTCTATGGCGCCAGCGATGAATACCCCATCGCCACTACTCGCAGCGGCAAAATTCGCGGCAACAGCCAGCAGGGCATTAAGGTGTTTCGTGGTATTCCCTACGGCGGTGATACCGCCAAAACCCGGTTTGCCCCCGCGTCACCCGAGTTGCCCTGGGAGGGAGTGCGCGACGCGCTGGACTACGGCGCTGCAGCGCCCCAGCGCGGCAACGAGGAGGCGATGTCGGAAGATTGCCTGTTCCTGAATGTCTGGACTCCCGCCCTGCGCGATGGCAAGCCCCGGCCCATATTGTTTTACATCCACGGTGGCGGTTATGACACCGGTTCCGGCGCCAGTGGTTTGTACGATGGCACCAATCTCTGCCTGCGTGGTGACGTGGTGGTAATCACCGTCAACCATCGCCTCAACGCCTTTGGCTATTGGTATTTGGCGCAATTGGAGGAACGCGGGCTGGGCAGCCGTGAATTTGCCGCCTCGGGCAATGTCGGCCAGCTGGATTTGATTCAGGCGCTGCAGTGGGTCAAGCAACATGCAGCTGAGTTCGGGGGCGATGCCAACAACATCACCCTGTTTGGCCAATCGGGCGGCGGCGCTAAAATCGCCAGTTTGATGGCAACCCCCGCCGCCGCAGGCTTGTTTCACCGCGCCTTCACCATGAGTGGCCAGCAAGTGACGGCCGCTGGCCCGCGCGCTGCCACCCAGCGTGCACAGCTATTGTTGGACACACTCAAGCTATCGCCCGGTCAATTGGCCCGACTGAAAACCTTGCCGATGGAGGACATAATCGCCGCAACGCAGCACACTAAAGACCCGTCGCGCATTGAAAATAATCGCCTCTACTTTGGCCCGGTGTTGGACAACCATGTACTGCACCAACACCCCTTTTACCCGCAAGCGCCCGCCCAATCGCGCCATATCCCCATGGTGATTGGCAATACCAAAGACGAAACCCGCGCCTTTCTCGGCGGCGATCCCAAAAACCACAACCTGACCTGGCAGGAACTGCCCGTAAGGTTGGAAGTCAGCCAATATTCCGATGTAAACCCGCAGGTGGTAATCGACACCTATCGCCAGCTTTACCCGCAGTACACGCCCTCGCAGGTATTTTTTGCTGCCACTACCGCCGGCCGCTCCTGGCCCGGAGCGATCCAGGAAGCCGAAGCCCGCGCGCGTCAGGGCGCACCGGCCTATGTTTATCAATTCGATTGGGGTTCACCGCTCGACGACGGCAAATGGGGTGCGTTTCACTCGATTGATATCGCCATGGTGTTCGACACCATCCATCACCCACAGGCGCGCACCGGTCACTCGCCTGCCGCGCAAAAGGTGGCCGATCAACTGAGCGAGGCGCTGATCGCCTTCGCCAACACCGGCAACCCCAGCCACAAAGGCATCCCGCGCTGGAAGCCTTACAGTTTGGAAAAGCGCGAAACCTTGGTGATCAACGAAACCTCGCAATTAGTTAACGACCCGCGCGGCGGCGAGCGAAAACTCTACGCGCAAGTACCTTTTGTACAGCGGGGGACTTTTTAAGTGAGGGGTTTTCTTATAGTCAATTGACATATTTGCCGGTTGGATAAATATTATGCACAGCTGTTAAAGCTCCTTTAACAGCGGCTTGCCCATATAATAATTTCTAACGAGGTCTCAAACATGCAATACCCCACCATCCTGAAATCCTTGCTGGTCTTGTCCGGCATTGTTCTGCTGCCTTTAGCTTCTCAGGCACAAGAACTTAACCCCAACTATTTTTATCTCATCAAAGGTGAGCTGATTAGCCGTAGCATTTCACTCGGCGACCCCACCAATTGGAGCACCGGCATAACAGGGCGTGAGGGCAAATCGGCAGGTGGCAAAGTCGAGGTGGCGCCCACCAGTTTTAAAGGTGAAGGTGATGCGATTCAAATCACCTGGGCACCGCGCAAAAAAATGCAGGGTAATTTTGCGCTCTACGGCAACCCGATTGATTTATCCAAATTCAAAGACTCCGCCTCACTCACCATCGATATGCGGGTGGACGTAAAACCCGATAAAAACGTCAACATCGGCCTGGACTGCGGTTACCCCTGCCGCGCCGACTTACCCATCAACAAACTCATTAAAAGCATGCCCAAAGGTGAATGGTTCAGCCTGCCCCTACCGCTCAACTGCTTCAAAAGCGACAACTTCGACCTAAGCAAAATCAACGGCCCTTTCAGTATCGCCACCGACGGCAAATTCACGGTGAGCATCACCAATATCCGCCTGGAAAAATTGCCCGAGGGTGAGAAGGGGTGTGTGGAGGAGTAAACACCTTCCAAAGTATTTCCACCAGCTAAAAGTTTTATCACTCGGGGGGAGCGGATTTGCCGCTCCCCCACGTCCTATTTGCAGACAGGTTGATATGTCTGCGTAAATCAACCGGTTCAGCCCTCTGCATTGCTAGCTACACTGGAGTGACGGGCTGCATAGAATAATCATGCGCAGCAGGTTCAAGGGGTGAGTTACTTTGTCCAGTTCTTATCGGGCGGGCATGGCAGTTGGGCAGCCATAACCACAGCCAGCAACGGCTGTTAGTGGATGTATACCGCCAGTATCGGCGGGAGCTGTGTGCTTACATAACCGGCAAGTTTGGCGTGGATGCCAGTGATGCCGAAGATATAGTGCAGTCTGCTTTTGCAAATTTTGCGGAGCTGGAGGGTGCGCCGCTGGTTGAAAATCCGCGTGCGTTTCTGTATCGCGCCTGCAGCAACATCGCCATAGATCAAAAACGCCACGGCAAGGTGCGGCAGGGTTATAGCGAGACGGTGTTGCATACCGAGGAAGAGGCGAGCGATGCCACAGGGCCGGAGCGCACAAATGAATCGCGTCAGCGATTGGGAATTCTGGCCCAGGTGATGTGGGCTATGCCCGGGCGGCGACGCCAGTTATTAATGATGAGCCGGTTTGATGGCTTGTCCTATGCGGAAATTGCCCGGCAGGTGGGCTTATCTGAAACCGTAGTCCGTAAACATATCGCCAAAGCGATAGATGATTGTCATAAAGCCCTCAAAGCATGTGGCGAATAGCATGGAACGACAAGAAGTGAACCTATGAAGCCAAATAAATCACCGCAAATTGACAGCGCTATCCAGGCGCAGGCGCGCGACTGGTTGGTGTTGTTAAATTCTGGCGCCGTGAGCGAGCAGCAGCGCGAAGCGTTTGGGCGCTGGATGGCGGCATCGGAAGCTCACGAGCAGGCCTTTGCCGAATACGAACAAACCTGGCAGCAGCTGGGGCAATTGGCACCGGGTACCCGTGCAGAATTGCGCAATTCCGTAGCCGATTTACCCGCTGCAGGCTGGCGCGCGCAATGGAATCAGTGGTTGCAATGGAGTGGTCGCTCCTGGCAGGCCGCTGCGTTGGCCAGTGTATTACTGCTCGGGGTGTGGGTGGTGTTGGATGGGCGCGAGGCAAATCCCGTTATCAGTCATTACCAAACTGCGGTGGCACAGCTGCAAACCATCACCTTGCCCGATGGCAGCCAGCTTACCTTGGCCGCCAAAACACGCATCAATGCTTGGCAAACGGAGGGTGAGCGCCATGTGGAATTGCTTGCCGGACAGGCGTTTTTTGATATCGCCAAAAATCCACAACAACCGTTTTACGTCAGTGTGGGCGGCACTCGCGTTCGGGTTGTGGGTACCCGCTTTGATGTAAATAAATTCAACGGACAAGTGCGCGTGAGTGTGGAAGAGGGCATTGTCAGTGTGAGCGCGCTGGCGCTGGATGCGGGCAGTACAGCACCGGCGGTGGTATTAACTGCGGGCAATACGGTGACCCAATTGGCAGACGGTGTTTTATCGGCGGTTGGCACTATAGACCCTACCGCTGCCGCGCTCTGGCGCAGCGGGCGGCTGGTGTACAACAACGCCACCTTGGTCGAAGTCATTAGTGATGTGAATCGTTATTACGATGGCGAAATTATTGTGCATGACGCGCTCAAAAACGAACGCATTACTATGGCACTGACAACGGCGGAGGTAAATCAATTGCCCGCTGTGCTCGCACAAATCCTGCCAATTCGCGTGCAGCAGGCCGCGGACAAACGTGTGTATTTATTTCCTGCACACTAATTCGTCCTGTCATCCAGTTGTTTTTGTTTGTCGCTGTGGTCGGGATGGGGTGGGTTGCTGTCCTCACTGAAGGCTTGATACCAATCGGGATTGTTTTCTACCAATGCCCGTGCATTTACGCCATCAATATCCAGATAAAAAACACGCCTCGGTGCTGCCTCCAGTTGGCGCAGTGCTTCAACAATTCGTTGGTGGCTGTAAAAATAGCGATCAAATTCGCCTGTTTTCTGCAGTTGGCCTAAACCGCGCTCAATTCGTTCGGCGAGTGAGTGATTGCCGGCGCCCACATAAAAATACAAATCCGCGTGATAGACCAACAAAATATTTTTTTCTACGGCCAGTGTCGGGTCGTTAAGAATATTCAATTCGTGCCATGCCTCAACCACCCCGCGCGGGTAATAGTCAAAGCGTTCGGCTTTTAACATTTTTACCAATAGATTGGCATCCATGGCGGTGGCAACCTTCAGGCCATTGCTGCGCAAAATATGGGTGTCTGGCCAGTGCGCACCTTGTCCTGCAACCAGTTGTTGTAAATCCTCAAGGCTTTCAATTTGATCGAAATGCATTTGATCCTGTTTGCGGATAATAAAAACCCGCATGCCTAGCAGACCTTTAAACAGTGGAATGCTAATCGGCATGAGTGCTTGGTTGCGGTTTTTATCGGCCATTGACCACGCCACACTGTTGGGCAAGTTATTGAGATTGGCGAGCATGCGCGCTTGATACTGATTGGATTCAACATGACGCAGATGAATAATTTCGTCCGCCCCTTGGCTGGCGGTTAAGGCTTTCTGCAATAGATCGGCACAGTAATTTCCCGAGAACTCGGAGCGAGTGGATAGCGCGGTAATAGTTATCACGGTCTCAGCCGATGCCAGTGGTAGCAGCAAGGCAAGACTCAAATGCAACAATAAGGCGGGTCGCGAGCGCATAAATTATCCACAGCATAGAGGTGTTATTTTAAAAAAATCCTCTTTGGCAGAATTGAGACGAACCAAAACAAAAATCCGTTCCCACCTGTGAATTATTTTTATCGCGATTTTTTATCGCTATGTGTTAACACTGCACCCAAGTTGATCGGATTATTTTATTGCTTAGGGGGGCGGATTTTATGCGTAACACGTCCTATTGATGAACAACTGCATTGCTGGATTTGCAAAAAATGCAGCAGTCATTCATTTCACAATAACAATAGGTAGTGTTATGAAATTTCTTGTCTCTAATAGACAATCCAGTCTGTTTGTATTGTCCGTATCCCTTGTTGTCCTGTTTAATTTAACGGCGTGTGGCGGCGGTGGTAGCACCAACCCATCGTCAGTTGCTCCATCCAGCGTAGCTCTTAGCTCAGTTTCCAGTGTCACTAGCAGTGTTAGTTCATCGCTCGTTATTGCCTCCTCTTCTTCTGCGGCGCAAACATCCAGCGATGCCGATGTGATAGCTGCCGACCTGCATACCTGGTGGCACGACGAATATGAAATAAATGACAGCAGCGCGGTAGCGGATAACAAAGTTCGCCGCTCCGGCCTTTACGATGTGCGTGTCGCCACTGTGGCGGCGCCCACCGCGCTAAAAAATGCCTTTGTGTATATGAGTATTCCGCGCAGTGGTCGCAGCAAGGCAGGTTACACCCATGCCGATGGCGCTGAGTTTGCCGACATCGCTAATCTCTCCATGAGTTGGTCGTCGTTTTTATACACGGGTGATGTCTGGGTAGAGGTGGATTTAAAAGATGGCGCCAGCATTAATAATCTGGATGAAATTATTATTCGCCCCACTTCACTCAATTTTGAAAAACAATTGGTTGATAACAATACCCTGCGGATTAAAGTGCCTTACCGCGCTGAGGGTTATCGATTTTCGGTGGAATTTGAAAGCCAACAATTTACCAGTTACAACGATCGCTCTGGTGATACCGGCAACCTGAGTTTAAATGACAGCGGTTATGCCATTCATCGCGAACCCAAAAATGCGCTGCTGATTTTTGCCCAGCCCAACTACACTGCCGAGACTCGCGCGGAATTGGTACCGGAGAGCGGCAATATTCAATACCCGGCGCAGGGGCTAGTGGATGCGGCCAGTTTGAATGCCGATATAATTTATTTTAAGCCCGGTATTTATCACATGGGCGCCAACAAGCACGCATTCCTACCCAACAATACCCGCTGGATTTATCTGGCGCCGGGCGCTTACGTTAAGGGTTCATTTCAATTTCGCAATGCCCAGGAAAATTACAAAGTCACCGGTTACGGTGTGCTATCGGGCGAGCAATATGTTTACGAAGCCGACATCAATAATAATTACCAGCACCGTTTGGACAGCAGCAATAACTGCCATGAAACCTGCGTAAAAATGTTGCGCTTTGAATCGGCCAGTCGCCAACAGCAGTTGCGCGTGCAGGGCATTACCATTAATGAACCGCCCTACCATTCATTTGTGGTTTACGGCAATGAAGACACGTTTGCCATGAATGTCAGTGAATACCAGCAGGTGGGCAGTTGGTTCTGGCAGACCGATGGTTTGGAATTTTATACCGGTAGCGAATTTAACAACGGATTTTTCCATGCGAATGACGACGTTTTAAAGTTTTATCATTCCAATGTAGAGGTTGATAATGTGGTGGTATGGAAAAACGAAAACGGCCCCGTTATTCAATTCGGTTGGTGGCCGCGCCACATGAGTAATATCACGGCAAAAAATATCGATGTGATTCACAACCGCATGTATTGGAAAGATCAAAAACACAATACTTGCGTGATTAACTCCGCGAACAATTGGATCGCCAGTGGCGATACCTGGGATAAAACGGCGGACCTGAGCAAATACGTGCGCAATCTGATGTTTGAAAATATTCGGGTTGAAGGCATGGTGAATTGTGCGATGCGTTTTTATCCGCTATCCAATTTTGAAGGCATTAATATTCATAACCTGGACATTGAGCGCTGGAATGAATTGCCCAATTATTCTCAGTACAGTTTGCTGCAAGCCATGGGTAATAGTGCAGGCACAAAAGTGAATATTACTCCGGGCAACGGTATTAATATTGTGAATTACACCGTGGCCGGCCAGCCGATAATTAAAACCGCCAACAGTAGTGACAATTGGAGTAAAGATAATATTGGCCGTATCGATTTTGATGCGACGCTGAATACTAGTTGGAGCGCGGTTGCCACGATTGATGCGGCCTGTACTGGCCAAACCATTACCACCAGCGAGTTTACCGATTTAACTATTAATCAAACTCTGGATATTACTGCCACAAGCAGCGCGGCGCTGCCGTTGGAGTATGCGATTAGCGGCGCAGCGTCTATAGCGCCCACTGCAACCGGCGCGACCATTACCGCTGCTGCGACGGGGGGTGAAGCTATAGTGCGTATTACCCAGGCGGGCGATAGCGAATTTTGTCCCAGTAGTTTTAGCGCCGTGATTAATGTGGTTGATCCAGCCATGGGGCCGGGCAATCGCTGGATTGGTGCCAGTTGGAAAGCCTGGAGCCCCAGCCAATTGCCGATGAGTTGGAATGCGCAAGACAGTGTCTACGAATTGACAACCGACATTCCCGCTGGCGAACAACAATTAAAATTCACCAACACCGATAACTGGAGTGGTGACGATTGGGGTAATGCCACGGGTTTAACTGGCACTGCAAGCCTGACCACGGGTGGTGGTGACAATGTGAGTTTTACCATTACCACCGCGGGCAACTATTTAATCCGCTTTGATCCCTACAATTTTACTTACTCCATTACGCCCCTGTGATCCGCTTTGCAGGCAGGTGTTTCGGCACCTGTCTGTTTTTTATTGTGGTAAATGTTGATGTTGTTGTGTTGATTTTCCTGATGATTTTTTCTTGTTTTTTGCTGTTAAAAAACGGGCGGGCGACTTGTTATAAGTGCAGCTTGTTAGTGTGATCAATTTATCTGTCGGCTGCCTCCTACTGAATAATATTAATAATGTGGAGTTTTCTATGTGTCCAGCAAGCGCGAGTAATAAAAACAAGTTATTCAAAAAAACCATAAAAATGTTAATGGCATTTTCCGCTAGCCTGCTATTTGCATTACCCTCGTCTGCCGGTCTTACGGCAGATACTGCCGGGCTTAAAACCTGGGTGCACGGCAATAATTACGAAATCAATGCCACCGGTCCGGTTGCCGATAACAAGGTACGCGCCTCCAGCTTTTATGAGGTGCGGGTGAGCCGTGTAGCCGACCCGGAAAATTATTTTGACTCCTTTACCTATATGTCAATCCCGCGCAGCGGCCGCGACAAATGGCTCTACAGCGATGCGGATGGTGACTACGGAGTTGACGGTGCCGAGTTTGCCGATCAAGCTGATCTCAGCATGAGTTGGTCAAGTTTTTTATTTGGCGAGGATGTATGGGTTGAAGTATCTCTGCGCAATGGTGAGACATTTTCATCGGTGAGTGATGTCACTATTCGTCCAACAATTTTAAATTTTGTCAAAGAAAAAGTGGATGCTGACACCATTCGTATCAAAGTGCCATACAGCAGTAATGGGCGACGTTTTTCGGTGGAGTTTAATCACCAACTGTATACCGCTTATAACGATAAAACCCAAGGTGACAGCGGGAAATTGACCACAGTGGCGGCGGGCAATTATGAAGTACATACCGAGCCTAAAAATGCGTTATTGATTTTTGCCGAGCCCATTGCCCTGCCGGATTATCTACTGCCCGACCTGAGCGCGGCGCAAACTGATGGCGTGGTCTATGAACACCCGCCGGGTGAAATTGTGAATTTAAATGAGGTGGCGGCCGATATCATTTATTTCCCACCCGGCATCTATTACATGCGCTGGGACTACCATGCAAAACTACCAGCACGGGTGAAGTGGTTACATCTGGCTCCCGGTGCTTACATAAAAGGGGCCTTTCAATTTACCGACAGTGTGCAAGAGGAATATAAAGTTACCGGCTATGGGGTTATCTCCGGTGAAAAATATGTATATGAGGCGGATGCTGATACTGAAGTTGGTTATGTGCGTCGCCCACAACATAAGTCGAATTGCCATGGCAGCTGCGTCAAACTGTTGCAGTTTGAAGCATCGGGTGAGCAGCAATATTTGTATATGCGTGGCGTTACCTTAAACGAGCCACCCTATCATTCGTTTGTGGTTTACCCCAAACCTGGCAATAGCGAAGAGACAGATCTTGAAGCCTTTTCCATGCGCGTCAAAAATTATAAACAAGTGGGCAGCTGGTATTGGCAAACTGACGGTATGGAGTTGTATAGCAACAGTTATATGAAAAACAGTTTCTTTCACGCCAATGACGATGTGATCAAACTCTATCACTCCAATTTGGATATAGATAACACAGTGATTTGGAAAG
This sequence comes from Cellvibrio sp. KY-YJ-3, assembly GCF_008806955.1. Taxonomy (NCBI): domain Bacteria; kingdom Pseudomonadati; phylum Pseudomonadota; class Gammaproteobacteria; order Cellvibrionales; family Cellvibrionaceae; genus Cellvibrio; species Cellvibrio sp. KY-YJ-3. The sequence continues at coordinate 1,075,321 of NZ_CP031727.1, forward strand.
GTGAAAATGGCCCGGTTATTCAGTGGGGTTGGAAGCCGCGCAGTTTTGAAAATGTGTCGGTCACCGATACCTATGTGATTCACAACCGCATGGGCTGGAATGACAAAAAATACAATACCTGTGTATTTAATGCCTCGCGCCATTGGGCAAGTGATTCCATGGAGTTGGGTGACACTACTAAAACCATTAAAAATATCAGCTTCAATAATTTTATCGTGGAGGGTAAAACGAATTGTGGTATTCGTATTTACGCTATGGCCAATACCGAAAATATTCATTTTAACAATGTGAGTATTGATGGCTGGAATGAGCTGGATGCCACTGGCACAGTCAGTGAATTTTTTCCGATGACCAATAGCGCCAACACTCCAGTGTCGATTGGCAATGAGTTAATTGATAGCCGCGGGATAAAATTGGAGAATTTTAAAGTGGCGGGTGAATATATTTCCCGTGCCGCCAATAACTGGGAATCGCACCAGCTGGGTAAGCTTAATGTTGACCCCGTCCTGTGGAATCACTGGAACGCCTGGGTAAGTGCGGATATGTCCAGCAGTTACAGCAATATCTGGTTGGCCGGTGATTTTACCAATTGGTCGCTAGTGCCCATGAATTTTCAACAGGGTAATTTTAATATCACTCTGCCCTTATCTGCCGGCAGCCATCAATTAAAATTTGCCAATAGCAATAATTGGTCGGCGATTGATTGGGGTAATACGAGCGGGTTGCAAGGCCAGGCGACACAGAGCACCGGCGGTTTAGCCAATCTGAGTTTTACGATTAACCATGCGGGTGACTATACCATTCGTTTTAATCCCGACACTGGCAATTATTATATTTATAAACTCTAGCCGGAAATAATTACCAGTGTCCGCGCGCGGGCACTGGTACAAGGCAATGGTAAATTAAAATACAAAAACAAAGAGGTTGTTATGAAAAAAACAAAATCCCTGGCGCTGCTTGGCTGTGCAGTGGGGCTGGGTAGTTTACTGGCTGGCTGTAATAATGAATCTGCACCGCGCTCGCTGGCAATTGCGCAGGTGCAAAGCCAGCAAGTCACTTACCCCGCTTATACGCTGGAAGCGGGTGCTCAGGCGCATAGGCTAAAAGTGTCGGCGACTACGGCGGCGCAGCGGGAATTTACCCTCTTTAGTTCCCAGCCCCAGCGCGATGATAAACCACAAAAACGCGTGGTAACGGAGCAAGCGAATAAACCCCGTGTGGTATCCGGCAGTGTGGTATTTGATAGTCTATTTGCATTGTCGATGGATGATTTACAGCAGGCGAGTGTCAGCGCTATTAAAGACGGTAGCTACAACGATGGTAAGGCCATTCCCTGCGAGTGTTTTGAAACGGGTGAAAAATGGAATTATGTGTGGACGCGGGATTTAGCTTACGCCGCCGATTTATCGCTCGCGTATTTTGATCCGCATCGGGTAAAAAATTCTATGGAATTTAAAACCAGTGCATTTCGTGCGGGTGCAACCATGCCCGGTTCACTGCCAAACAATTCGCTGCAAATAATTCAGGACACAGGTTCGGGCGGCAGTTGGCCAGTGAGCACTGATCGTGTGACCTGGGCGATTGCAGCAGAAACTTTATTGAACAGTTTGCACGGCACGGCGCGCAATGAATTTGAAACGCTGGCCTATCGCGCTTTAATTGGCACAGTGGAGGCAGACCGCCTCGCTAGTTTTGATTTGCAGCAGGGGCTTTACGGTGGCGAGCAATCCTATTTGGATTGGCGCACCCAAACCTACGCGCCCTGGATTGTCGATAACCTCGCACAAATGTCAGCCACCAAAGCGCTGTCTACCAATGTTGCACACTATCAAGCACTCCGCTTGGCGGCGCGGTTGGCGCAGGCCAAGGGCGATGCCGTCAACGCACAAAAATACACCGAGTGGGCAGCGGCGCTACAACAGCAGATCAACAAAAAATTCTGGGTTGCAGAAAAAGGTTTATTTGCCAGTGTGACCGCTGCGGCGGAAGCACAGGTGCCCGCGCATAAATTTGATATGTTGGGCAATGCCCTGGCTATTTTGCACGGTGTTGCGAGTGCAGAGCAGGCGCAGCAGGTGATGGCAAATTACCCCCATGCACCCTTTGGTGTGCCGGTTTATTACCCACATCAACCCGAGGTTTATGTTTACCACAATCGCGCGCTCTGGCCATTTGTCACAGCCTACTCACTGCGCGCGGCGGCAGCGGTTAATAATTATCGCGCGGCCGACAATGCCATTCATTCGCTGGTGCGTGGCACCGCATTGAATTTATCCAACATGGAAAATTTGGAATGGCTCACCGCCAAGCCCTGGTTTGACGATGGCCCGGCAATTAATTCGCGCCGCCAGCTCTGGTCGATTGGCGCCTACTTAAATATGGTGAGTGAAACCTTTTTTGGTTTTCATGGGCGCGAAAATGGTTTTGTGATTGAACCCTTCCTCACCGCCAGTGCGCGGCAACTTTTGGGTGATGGCAACCGCGCGCGGTTGGAGAATTTTATTTATCAAGGTAAATCACTCGCCATCGAATTACATTTGCCAGAGGCGACCAATGGTGAAGGTTATTACCCGGTGGCCAGCGTCACGCTCAATGGCAAACCGGTCAGCGGTGAAATTGCAGCGCAGCAGTTAAACTATGACAGCAACCTGATTGAAGTGAGTTTTGCGCCGCTAACGACTAATGACCAGGGCATCACCATGGCGCCGGTGGTTGATCCACTCAGCCATAATTCGCCGTTGGTATTTTCACCCCAGGCGCCGGAGCAGGTGCTGGTGGATGTGGTGCAGGGAAAATTTTCGCTGCGTTTTAATCACCACAGCGCGGACCTGCCAGCGGTGTACAACATTTATCGCAATGGCGAATTGGTCGGCAACCATATTGCCGCCCATAGCTGGAACGACAACAGCCCTGCAGACCTCAGCGTGCGTCAGTGTTTTACCGTGGAAGCTGTGTTTGTGGATTCCAGCCATCGCTCACACCACTCCGCACCGGTGTGTTATGAGCAGCAGGCGAGCCAGTTAATTGCAGTGACGGATAAACGTGTGCAGGCCAATATGGCGGTTACTGCGGCCGATGCTTACTATGCCGAACCCACCCTGCGCGATTGGGGCAAACCGCAAGACACCTTGCGTGTCAATAATATTGTGGTGGAAAAACCCGGTATCTATGCGCTGCAGATTATTTATAACAATCGCCAGCACACGATTGATTCGGGTGTGACTAATGCCGTGAAACAGCTAGTAGTTGTTAATGCTCGCGGTGACGCCGTGGTGAGTGGTGTGATTCAAATGCCCAACGTGGAGGATCGCGCCGGGCAATACCCTCTGCGCAGTTCAACGGCGCTGCAATTGCGTTTGGATGCGGGAGAATATGCATTCAGCGTACATGACTTTTTTAACATGAGTTACCTCGCCTCTAATCAAACCTATGTGGGCAGCGGTGGTTTGGCGGGGCCGGTAAATCGCGCCACTATTGCTGCGTTTAAATTGACGCGCATTGGCGATTAATCATCAGCTCGGGGAATGTCAATTTCTCTGGCTATACTCTGTAAATCAGGCACCGCCCTTTCCCCGGGCGGTGTTTGTGCTGATGTGATTGAACAAGAGCCGAGGCATGCATAATGGTTTGTTGGCGCGATAAAAACCGGGCGCGGCGGTTATTAACGGCAATTTTTTGCAGTGCATTAGGCTGCAGCGCGTCGCCATTTTTAGTTGCACAAATTGCACAAACCACTCATGCGGTTGATGATAATGCTACGGCTAATTCGCTAGCGACAACCATTCATTTTTTATTGCCAGCGCAATCACTGGGTGATGCGCTGTTGCAATTTTCCCAACAATCCGGCATTGCAATTTACAGCTCCGCGCCTTTATTGCGCGATTTACACGCGCCTGCTATTGCCGGGCAATTGACTGTGTCACAGGCATTAAGCCAACTCCTGCGCGACAGCGGTTTGGATTTTGTATTGCTAGGCAATAATGCGGTGATGATTGTGACAAAATCCGCTGTCCCTGCCCGACCCGACAACCCGCCACTGGGCAGTGCTCCCGTCATTGAAGAAGTGCGGGTGTCCGGCATGCGCTGGAGTTTGCAACATGCATTACAAAAAAAACGCCACAGCAACTTTGTTAACGATGTTATCGCTTCCGAAAGCCTGGGAAAATTTCCAGACAATAATGTGGTGGAATCGCTCCAGCGGATGACCGGTGTTGCCATTACCCGCGCCCGCGCCGGTGACGGGCAATTTATTACCGTGCGTGGCATGGGCCAACAATTTAATCGCGTTACTTTAAATGGTATAGAACTGGCTACCGATAATATTGGCCGCGAATTCAGTTTTGATGTTTTCCCCGCGGAATTAATTGCTGAAGCCCAGGTTATTAAATCGCCCATGGCCAGCCAGCATGAAGGTGCAATAGGGGCAACGATTGATATGCGCACCCCGCGCCCGCTGGATGGCAGTGACACACTGGCCACCTTGGCATTGGGCAGCGGCTATGACGAATTATCCAGAGACTGGGGCGAAAAAATATCCGCTGCTTATAGCAATAGTTTTATGGAGGAGCGCCTGGGCCTAATGCTGGGCTTCTCCCATTCCCGACGCAACTGGCGTTCCGATATGGCGCAATCCCTGGGATTTGGTTTTGATGAATTTGATATAAATCAGGATGGCTCTATCAATGAACGTACGGAAACTGGATTCCAGCGTCCGGGATTCCTCGCCTATCCGGTCAAATGGGGCGAGCGTCGCCGCACAGGTATTATTGGCACAATTGAGTATCGGCCAGCGGAGAATTTTTCATCCAGTTTCGATTTTTTTGTGGGAGACTTTAAAACACCGGAGCAGGCCAGTTACCAAACCAATAATTTTTATTATCCGTTCCGCCCCGGCTCGGTCACGGTTGATCACAATAAAACTGTTACCCACTTTGTCATTGATGATTATTTTGTAGAGGTTGCCGCTGACCCAAAAAATCGTCGTGTACAAACTGAATTGTTTCGCTGGCAAGGCGAGTGGCGCACGCGCGACGATTTAACACTCAGCACCACACTTGGTTACTCATCGGCCAACCGGCCAGAAGGTGGAGATACCCAATTTTGGGTGGCAGGTGTTCCCGGTGCCCGGATTGAATACTGGGCGCGCACGCCGGTACCCGAAGTCAAAATTACACTCAGCGATGGGCGCGATATTTCACAATTACGTGGCGATGAATTACAAGTCGGTTTTATGGAGACTAAGGGTGATGACATTACCGACGATTCATATTCACTGGAGCTGGATGCAAATTATTTAATTCAGGGTGAGCTGTTAACCTCAATCGATACGGGCATCGATTTACAACAGCGAATTAAAGATCGCCGCTCCTACAGCACCAAAAATCGATGTGCTTATTGCGAACACCCATTTAGTTTTGGCGATCTGGGTCTTAACCCGACCGATAACTTTATTATTCCTGATTTTCTAGCAACACAATCGGGCAGTATTCCGCGACACTGGCCAATATTAAATGTGGATAAAGTATTCAGTGCGTTGCAAGCCGCAGAGGGCCGCCTGATCAACCCAGGTGAAGGGCAAATATACGAACAAGGCTATAGCGATAATGTGCGGGCTTTTTTCAATCCAACAGGATCGAGTTTGATAGAAGAAAATGTTCGAGCATTATTTGTCCAATTTAATTTCAATCAAGAACCTTCTGATGCTCACTTGGGCTGGCGCGCTAATCTGGGGATGCGTTTGATAAATACAGATACCATCGCCAGCGGTGCTGTGAATGAGGTGATTCAAAAACAGTTAATTGAGAATAGTAATAACTATGAATTGATCCGCAGCGACATCATTTTACCCCTAGAGGTAAGAACATCGAGCCAGGCGCTATTACCCTCCGCCAATTTAGCCATTGAACTGACAGCTGATTCGGTTCTTCGTTTTGCCTTGGCGCGCACCTTGGCGCGCCCCTCGTTGGCACAGCTGGGCATGGAAACCACTTATGAAGTCAACGATGGCGAGCAGCGTCTGAGTCGCTTGGGCAACCCCTATTTAAAGCCGGTTATGGCTACCCAGTTTGATATCTCCAGCGAATGGTATATATCGCCACAAAGTGCAGTGACCTTTTCAATATTTGCCAAAGACATTGAGGGGTTTGTTGCTAATCGGGTTACCACAGAAAAAATTTTAGGCGAAGATTTTCAGGTAACCCAACCCATTAATAATGACCGGGCAATTGTTGTGGGCAGTGAATTTTCACTGCAAAAGCACTGGCAAAACGGTATGGGAATCCAACTCAATCAAACCTTTACCCATAGTGATGTCGCACAAGGGAACAGCTCATTGGTCGCGGATTATGGTTTGGAGAATCTATCCAAGTATTCCTACAACCTGGTTGCGCTCTATGAAAAATACGGTCTATCACTACGCCTTGCATTAAATCATCGCGCTGATTATTTACAGGCGACTACAGGCCAGGCGAGTCGCCCGGAAATAGTGGATGATTACCGGCAAGTGGACTTCAGTGCGAGTTATCAGCTCACGGATACTATGGCCATTTATTGTGAGGGCATTAACCTGCTGGCGGAGCCGCGGTTTGTCTATTCCGAATTTACTAATCGTCTGATCGAATACGAGGAGACCGGGCGTCGTTATTATTTGGGTGTACGTTTTTCGATTTAATGTTGTTACTTCCTGATTTTTCTTTTCTGCTAATTAACCTCTCCATTATTACCCTTGCCTGCACGTGCGGATAAAAAAATAAATAGCGCAGCGCTTTCCTAAATTTCAATAATTTTTTCCGCGAGAGGGAGCGGATTTCCGGGTGTTTGCCGTCCTATTGGTACAGCCAGTCTGCCGGGAGCAGGTGTGGCTTTTGTGCGGCGCTTGCTGCTGTCCATAAAACAAAATGCATAACAAATAACGAGGTTAGATAAGCCAATGGCCCATAACAAGGTATTACCCCCACGCCCCTATTTTTCAATGACACTGCTCAGTGCCGCGATTGTCGCTGCGATGAGTTCATCTGTTTATGCACAGAGCAACAATAATCCAATAAGCAACAGTCAAGTAAACAACAGCCAAGTAAACAACAGCCAGATAGATGAACTGGAAGATGTGGTGGTTTACGGCATCCGCAATAGTTTAAAAACCTCGGCCGATTTTAAAAAGAATTCTGCGGTAGTGGTGGATTCAATTACCGCTGAAGATATAGGTAAATTTCCCGATGCGAATGTCGCTGACTCATTGCAGCGTGTTACCGGTATTCAAATTTCGCGGGATCGCGGTGGTGAGGGACGTTTTGTATCGGTGCGCGGTTTGGGCAGCCAATTTAATATGACCTTGTTAAACGGCAGAACCTTGGCAACGGATAACTCCGGGCGCGATTTTAGTTTTGACGTAATGCCCTCGGAGGCAATTTCCGGTGCAGATATTTATAAAGCCTCCATGGCATCGCTACAGGAAGGCAGTATCGGCGGTTTGATCAGTTTAAAAACGCTTAAACCGCTGGATAATCCAGGCTTGCACATCAAAGCATCCGCGGGCCAACTTTATGATGATGGTACGGAAAAATTCAGCGGCCAATATTCCGGCATTGTGTCCAACAGTTTTATGGACGATACACTCGGCGCCAGTTTTGGTTTGACCTATTCCAAGCGCCACTGGAAAGCCGATACCTATGAGTCCTTTACCGAGCGTGCGATTAGTACGGCGGATGTAGATGTTGACGGCGATGGCAACAATGACGCGGTTAATGCTTGGGCGCCGGACATTATCACCATGCAACATAAATTTGGTGAGCGCGAACGTATTGGTGCAGTGGGTGCACTGCAATTTAAACCCGATGAGCGCATCGATACCACGCTCGATTTTTTCTATTCCAATTACAAAACTCCCGAGCGCTCTTATTCCTACAACATCAACTTTGGCACCGCGAGTGATTTCAGCTACAGCGCTTTACAACCCTGGAGCACCCCGGCGGAAGATGATGGTGTGCCGATTGATTATATCGCCACCGGTTTTAGTGCAGGCAAAGCCAACCTTGAAATTGGCAATGATACCCAGGAGCGCGAAACCGATACCTACATGATCGGTTGGAACACAATTTTCCAGGCGACCGATGCGCTGGAATTAACCATGGACCTGGCTTACTCCAAAGCTGAGCGTCCGAACAAAGGCGACAATATGTATACCGTCGCGGGCATAAATGAAGTTGCCTACGAGTGGCAAACCACCGCCAAAGGTGTGCCTATGCTCGATTGTATGACTCCCGATGGCCGCGCCTGTTGGGATATTAACAACGAGGATATTGCTGTTCACTTTATGGAATTAAAAGGTGAGCAGGTAATTGATGAAGCAGTGTCGTTTCGTTTTGACGGCGATTACGATTTTAATTTTATGGCGTTGGATTCCAAACTCGAATTTGGTGTGACCTATTCCACGCGCGAAAAAGATAAAGCCATTTATAAAACCGCCAATGGCTGCTCCTATTGCAGCAGTTTTGATCGCCGTGTGAGCCAGGTGGGCATAACGGCCGTGTTGCCTGACGCAGTGAATTACGATGCCGGTTTTGATACGGGTATCAGTTACTGGCCCGCATTAGACCCCTACGCATTATTTGCGGCGTTGCGTTCATTTGATCGCATTGAAGGTCAAGAGGGGCGTTTTGAAACACAAATTGCACCGCAGTTGCGCGAGCGTGAATCCACTGTTATTGAAGAGCAGGTTGCGGGTGGTTATTTGCAGGCGAATGTGAGTGGTGACCAGTGGAATGCCATTGCCGGTGTGCGCTGGGTACAAACTGATACTACGTCCAATGGACATATCCAGGATTTAAAAGAGCTGCAAAAAATTCCTGGCAGCTCCAACTATCAAGGTGTGTATGGCGATTCGATTGCGGTCAGTGAAGAAAATACTTACGACAACTTTTTGCCATCAATCAATATTAATTACGATCTGCAAGATAATTTAAAACTGCGCGCCTCTGCTTCGCAAACCATTACCCGCCCTACTATTTCGCAGCTCGGCCCGGATTTAAATTGGGAAATTAACAGCGGCACACCGCGTGTCAGTTTTGGCGGTAACCCCGCGTTGGAGCCCATCAAGTCAAATAATTATGACCTCTCACTGGAGTGGTACGGTGAAAACGGCAGCTCGGCTTCGGTCGCCGGTTATTACAAAGATATCAGCAATTTTATTTTCTGGGCGGGTGAAACCCTGGTGTACAACATTACCGTAACCGAAGAAGGTGCGCCGCCAATTACGGAGGACGTCGAGTTTGGTTCAGGCCGCCCATACAACGGCGACACCGCCACGCTCACGGGTGTGGAACTCGCCCTGCAACAATTATTTGATAACGGTTTTGGTGTGCAATTTAACTATACCTGGGCGGATTCAACCTCTAATACCACGGTCGGCGATGTGACCATTAAAGGCGAGTTGGACGGTGTATCTACCAATACCTACAACCTGATGGGTTTTTATGAAACGGATTCCTACAGCGCACGCCTGAGTTATTCCTATCGCGATGCTTATGTTGCCGGTGCACGCAGTGGCAAGTGGGGCAATCCATTGTTGAACAATGATTATGCATCGCTGGATTTAAGTCTGTCCTATGACATTAACGACAATGTTGAAATTTATCTGGAAGCGCAAAACTTGCTGGAGGAATACAACCATCGTTATTACGGCGACTTTGCCGCAACTAAATACTACGAGCAGTACTCGCGCCGTTTTGAATTGGGTGCGCGTTTTAGTTTTTAAACGCGACGTCTACACCCGAGGCTTAACAATGAATACTACTAATAATTGGAACCCTATAGTCATGAAAAAAATGATGCGCAAAAACTTGAGTGCAAAAAAATCCTGGTGGCTGGCGCTGCTTGCAGCCAGCAGTCTGATGTCGCTGGTTAGCTGTGGTGGCGACTCGGGGCTTGGTTATAAAGAAACTGACCCGGTGGATCGCGCCCCGTATTTTTCGGTTGCGGGCAGTGCAGTAGAAAATGGCTCCAGTCTGGATGCGTCAAAATTAAAACCGATGAATATTGAGTTTTTTGACGATAAATCCTTGAAGTCCTATTACGTGAGTGTGGATAACGCGGTAGTGGCAGAAGGTGAGTTGAGTGGCGATCATGCCGTGGTAGAAGTGCCACTGGATGATTTTGCCGGCGGCCAAACCTATTCAGCCAAAGTGGTTGCTACCGATAGCGCAGGCGGTTCCACTATTGCGCATTTTACCTTGAACGTAAAAGCCTATTATGAACAGCTCTCTCTGGTTGGCAGTGCAACCCCCGGTGGTTGGGATACCAGCATGGCCAGCGCTATGACAGTAGATGAAAACAATCCGGCGGTTTTTAGCTGGTCAGGCCCATTAACCGCGGGTGAATTTAAAATTTCTACCCAGCAAATGGTCACCTGGGATGCCGGTTACGATTGGCTTCATCCACTGAGTCAGGGACAATCATTAACCAGTATGGATTACGAAATTGTTGTTTCCGGCGGCATGGATAACAAGTGGGTGATTCCCGAAGGGGAAGCGGGCGACTATCGCATCACTATCAACCAAAAAGATAAAACCATTTTTATCGGCAAACCGCTGGCCGCTATTTATATTGTTGGCAGCGCCACACCGATTGGTTGGAATTTGGGTAATGCCATCGCCTTTGAGCGCGATGCCAGCGATCCGGCAGTATTTAGCCTGACAGTGGTTTTGGCGGCGGGTGAGTTTAAATTTGCCTCGCAAACTGCATCCTGGGAAATGGGCGATTGGTTGTATGCACCAGGGGCAAATGCATCGCTGCCAACCGCAAGTGGCACCTTTGATTTGCGTGTTGCCGGAGCACCAGATAATAAATGGATGGTATCGGCGGCAGAGGCTGGCACGTATCAGTTTACTATTGACCTGGATGCAGGTTCGATTGTTGCGGTTAAACAATAAACTGCACGTCTTCTGAAAAAAACACATCAATAAAAAAAGAGGCCGCAGTGGCCTCTTTTTTATTGCGCGTTTAAGCGCACAAGGAAGAATAATTCGCGCCGAATTATTTTTTAATACCTTCCACATGCAATTCCAATTTCACAGTTTGTGATGCTGGGCCTAAATCCATTTTGATATTGAAATCTTTCATGTTGATTTCGGTTTCGCCTTCAAAACCGGCGCGGTAGCCGCCCCATGGGTCTTTACCTTCGCCGACTTTATCCACTTCGATGGTGATGCTTTTGGTCACACCATTCAGGGTCAGGTCGCCGATGATGTCGAATTCGTCTTTGTCATCGCCATCCACTTTGATTTGTTTGCTGACAAAAGTGGCTTTGGGGAATTTTTCCACGTTGAGGAAATCCGGGCTGCGCAGGTGTTTGTCACGCTCGGCGTGGTTGGAGTTAACACTGGTGGTGTCGATAGTGACATTGATAGTGCTGGCTTCGGGTTTGGCTGGGTCGTAGGTGAACTCGCCGGAGAAAGTGTCGAAGCGGCCAGTCAACCAGCTGTAGCCTAAATGCTTAACAGCAAAGTTGATGGAGGCGTGGGCGCCTTTGGCGTCAATTTCATAGGTGTCTGCCAAAGCGGGCAGGCTCATAACGCCAATGCTGGATACGGCTAGGGCAAGCAGGGATTTTTTTAACATAGTAAAACTCCTTTAGGGTTAAACGGTTGTCGAGCAATAGTTAATTAATGATCTAGTCACACAGTGTTGCAAAATTATTTTTTCACCGGCTTGAGCATGCGCACCAATGTGCGGTCGCGTACTACAAAGTGATGTACCAGCGCGCCGGCGACGTGTAATACCACCAGTGCGATTATTCCCCAGGCCAGGTATTCATGCAGTTCACCGGCAAGGTCGACCTGGTCGGCGCTGAGTTCGGCAAGCGCAGGAAAGTAAATCCAATCAAATAAACTGGCGGGTTTGCCTTCCGCCGTGGTGATGAGGTAGCCGCTAATCAACACCACAAAAATCGCCAGATACAGGCCCCATTTGACCAGCCTGGCGGCCATGAGTTGCGCCGGTTTATCGCCCAATGCGACGGGGGTGTGGCTGAGCAGGCGCCAGGTGACGCGCGCCAGCATGAGCAGCAGCACAATCAAGCCGAGGCTGATGTGCAGTGCCGGGCCTTTGTGGTACCAGTCGTCGTAATAACCCAGCCCGGTCATGTAGATACCCAGGCCAAATAAAAACAAAATCAGCAGTGCGCTGAGCCAGTGGATAACAATTGAAATCAGGCCGTATCCGGCGGAAGAATCCTTGAGCATAGGTGCCTCTGGCGGTGCTTTTATTAGACGGTGCTTTTATTCAAGATAACAGCAAGCCTTGCGAATTACAGCAGCACCTAGTCTAGCCCCGAAGTGCGACACTATGGCAATGGTGCTGTGTAAATCCCGCTTTACACTTAAAAGTGTTTTTATATCAAAGTGTTAGGGAAAATTTAGGCAATTGTGCAAAGACTGTAAAAGATCATTTGATCAGTTTTTTCGTTCTTTATGATTCAAATTTCGGGGGATTCAATCGGATTTTTACGTGCTTTTGAGTACTGGTCGCTTTTGCCCCTGCTCGTCAATGGCGACATAAACATACTCGCCCTGGGTGACCTGCAGTATGTTGTGGGTGAGGAAATCCTTGATCCAGACTTCCACTTTGACGCGGATGGAGGTGTTGCCGATGCGCAGGGTGCTGGTGTAACAACTGATGATGGCGCCCACTGGCACCGGGCGCATAAATACCATGCTGCCCACTGCCACTGTGGCCACCCGCCCATGGGAGATTTCATTAGCGTGGATGGCGCCGGCGATATCCATCTGCGCCATCACCCAGCCGCCAAAAATATCGCCAAACGGGTTGGTATCGGCGGGCATGGTGATGGTTTGCAGGGTGAGTGTGCCGGTAGGGTTGGTGGCGGGTTGCATCCTGTATCCTCGGATATTGATAAACAGATGGGGTGAGTATAGCGGTTGAATAAAAAACGGCCCCGGTGTGTGCCGGAGCCGTGCAGGTTGAACCCAAAGCCGGTTGGTGTTACGGCGTGATGGCGATAACACCGGGCACTGCCGTCCAGGTGTTGCCAAAGGCATCGGTCAGGGTGAGTTCCAACAAGTAGCCGCTGTCGCTGGTGGCTGGCAAGCTCAGCGTGCGGTTCAACTCGCCCACAAAGAAGAACTGCATTTCCTCATCGTCACTGCTGCTATCGGCAGTGAAGGTGCCATTAAAGGTTTGATGGGTGATGGTGCCATCAATACTTTTTACGCTGACTTGTCCGGTCATGGGGAATGCATCAAATCCGCCGTAGGCCATGAGTGCCAATTCATCGGTGGCGGGGTTATAAGTGCCGGTGACGATTGGTTGGTGGAATTCCACTTCCAGCGTTTTCATCACCACTTGCTGGCCGTTGTCACTCTGCTCGTCGGCATCGAGGTTGCCGTCAATGCGCGTGAGTTGCATACCGTTATCCGGTTCACCGGATTGCGCCAGCAATGAGGCGAAATTAAATATTTCAAATTCGCCGCCGCAGGGTAAATTCAGGCGATAGGCACCTTGCGCGTCGCTGTAGGCAAAATCAAAACCCCAAATAATTTCTTCATTGGGTGTCCCTGATGGCGTAGAACCGTATACCAGATTCCGTGTTACCGGTGCTCCGTTTTCATAGAACACGCTGCCGCTCACCTCACACAATTGTGGGCGAACCAATTCCAGTATTTGCACCGCGGTGTCATCGCAATTGCTGGAAAGGGTAATGGTTTTACTGACGTAACTGAATTCATCCTGATTGAAAAAAATCACCTCAGCTTGCAGGTCGGGGTTGATACTGGATTGCGAAATACGCACGTGCGCTTTGCCATCGCTATCGGTGGTGAAGAATGTCGAGGCGAAATTAAAGTCGCTGTCATTGTCCATCACCAAACCGTTAATGCCCGCGAGTGATTGCCCTTCGGGATTTTTTATTTGGATCTGCGCGCAGTAATCAATGGGTTGGCTAAAGGCGAGAGGGTAATCCAGGTTCCACCACTCCCGTTGGAAGATGGAATTATCAACGAGGGCAATCAAATAAAAACTTGTGGTATCGCATTCAAACACACTTTGTGTTGCTGCAACTTGTTGGCCGCTGCTGGTAAATACCGTGCCGTGGCCGATGGAGTCCCACAAACCCGAGCTGGAATTGTATGTATAAAGCGGCACCTGAAAACCATCGCGTGCGCTGTCGGCATCACCCAGGCTTTCGAGTAATTTGCAGCTCTGTGCGGGAATTTGGTATTCAATCATCACCGGCTCTTGGGCCAAGGTTTTTTGCGCACCGCCCAACTTGGCTAATTTTTGTTGCCGGGCTTTGTGCATTGCTACCGCCAGCGTTTCATTGCTGTTGGTTTTGATATCGGCAAAATTAAAACCGACAGAGGCCAATTCATTGCCATCGGAATCAGCGTAGGCGCCGGGGAAAAATTCCGCATCGTCCGGATCATTGGGGTCAAAGGTGCGCACCGCAACTTCCAGTGAGCTGGTGTCATCGGGCAATAAGGACTGCGGAATATTAATCAGCAAACTGTTGCTCTGCTGCGCATCGTCGCCGCTGACTTGTACATTAAAACCAGCCAGTTCAATGCCGGTAACGGTGGTTGCATTGCCGGGCACAATGGTTTGCACTGGCACCGCTTGCAATTTGGCATCGAGGTTAATGACTTCAGTTGCATCCAACCGGCGCGCGTAACTGGTGTAACCGGGATAATTAATAGTGACAGCTAAACGGGTGGCATCTGCTGCGCTAAGGTCGGCATTAAAACGCAATTGTTCACTCAAGTTATAACTGCTGGCGATGGGGGTCGCCTGCGTCAGTGAATTGTCTTCGGCATCCAATAAATGCATTTCAATGCTGACCAGATCTGCATCCAACTCAATGCTATTGCCATTGGTGTCAAAACCGCTAATCGCCCCGTTTACTTTCACGCTCAGGGCGACGGCAGACGAGGAACTGGTTGAGCTTGAACTCAAGAGTGAACTGGATACGGATACGGCACTGCTGGATGAAACAGCGAGAGACGTTGTTGATGAATTAGCGACCGAACTCGCGGGTGTACTGCTCAGTGAGCTGGAACTGCGATTGGGTTTGTCGTCGCTGCCACCGCCACCGCAGGCGGCTAAACTGAGTGCGACAAGTGCTGCGCTAAAACGCATGAGCGTTAACATGGTAGTTCTCCTTGTAATGAAAAAAATCCTTGTTTAGCCACATTTGCGACTAAACCAGAAAGAATGCCAGTGCAAAATAAAGTGGCAAATGGTCGCACAGCGCGCGGGTGGGAGTTGTTAAAAAATGTGTTACAACTGCGCCGGTAACCAGGTCACTAACCCCGGCCAGAGTGCCATCACACACAGCAGCAACAATTGCAGGGCGATAAAGGGAATTACCCCGCGATAAATTTGGCTGGTGGGAATGGCTGCCGGTGCCACGCCGCGCAAATAAAAGAGTGCAAAACCAAACGGAGGTGTGAGAAAGGAGGTTTGCAAATTCACGGCGATCATAATGCCGAGCCAGATAGGATCCACCCCCATGGCAAGGAGTACCGGTGCGACAATTGGCACCACCACAAAAATAATCTCAATAAAATCGAGAATAAAACCGAGCACAAACATCACCAACATTACCAGCAGCACGGCGGTAAAAACGCCACCGGGCAATTGGCTGAAAAAGCCGTGCACTAATTCTTCGCCGCCAAAACCGCGAAACACCAATGAAAATAATGACGCGCCAATGAGAATCATAAAAATCATTGCGCTGATTTTGATGGTGGATTGCGATACCTCGCGCAGGCGCTGGAAGCTCAATTGTTTTTTCGCCAGTGCCAGTAAACAGGCACCCAGTGCGCCCACACCGGCCGCTTCAGTGGGGGTGGCGGCGCCGATTAAAATCGAACCCAATACCAAACCGATTAATAACAATACCGGCAGCAAACTCAGTAACACCCGCAACAGGGAAACTTTCTCTTCCTGCGCATCAATGACCACGCGCGGAATAATCGTGGGGCGTAACCACGCAGTGAAAAAAACATAAAGAATGTACAGCCCCACCAGCACCATGCCCGGCACTATGGCGGCGACAAATAAATCCCCTACCGAAATAGTTTTGGGGTTGAACACGCCCAGTTTTAGTTGTGCTTGTTGATAGGCACTGGAGAGCACATCGCCGAGTAATACCAATGCGATGGAGGGCGGGATAATTTGCCCGAGGGTGCCGGTGGCGCAAATGGTGCCGCAGGCAAAACTCGGTGCGTAACCGCGTTTGAGCATGAGCGGCAGCGACATCAAACCCATAGTCACCACCGTCGCGCCGACTATGCCGGTGCTGGCGGCAAGCATCGCGCCCACCACAACGACTGAAATGCCCAAACCACCGGGCAAGCGGCCACAGGCTTTGGCCATATTTTCCAGCAGGTCTTCGGCGAGGCGGGATTTTTCCAACACCGTGCCCATAAATACAAACAGCGGCACGGCTACCAAGGTGTAGTTATTCATAATGCCGTAAAGGCGTGCGGGAAAACTTTTTAATAAATTCGGATCAAATATGCCGCCCACAATACCCAGCCCGGCAAATAGCAGCGCAACGCCGGCAAGGGTAAAAGCAACCGGGTAGCCAAACATTAAAAACACACAAATAGCTGCAAACATCAGCAGCGGAATTAATTCAATCAGCATGCTGGTTGCTCCCCGATCTTGTCCACATTGGTTGGAGCCATATTCATCAATACCAACAAACTGCGCAGCAATTCAGCGATGGCTTGTAAGCCCACACTCACAGCCATGACTGGCAATAGGGTTTTTAATAAATACACGCCGCCGATACCGCCTGAGTCGGTGGAGCCTTCGTTAATTCGCCAACTTTCCTGCACAAATTCCAAACTGCCCCAGCCGATAAATATCATCACCGGCAAGGTGAACAATAAACTGCCCAAGACTTCCACCCAGGCGCGGGCGCGCGGCGACATTTTTTTATGCAGTATGTCCACGCGCACATGGCCATCGTTTTTTAAGGTGTAGGCCGCGCCCAGCATAAATACCGCCGCGTGCATATAAGTCACCGACTCCTGCAGGCCGATGGAGCCAATATCAAAGCCGTGGCGCAAGCCCACTACAATCGCGGTGACAATAACCATAATGCCGGTCAGCCATGCGGTAGTGGTGCCGGTAAATTCAGCGATGGAATCGAGCAGGCGGATAAACCAGGGGGATGTTGGCAGTGCGGGAGAGGAGATGGTCATGATGAAATTTGTTATCAGAATTGTGTGGCGGCGATTATACGCATTGCGCTTATAGTCGCCGCCATTTTTTATGGCCTAGCCTCCCTGCTATGGCCATGTTTTAGCGGTTGTTGCCGGTTGCATTACTGCAATTTGCCCAGTTGTCCCTTCGCTGCTTCGCCAATTTCCCCGCCGCCTTGCGCCGCTTGTTGGAAATATTGGGCAGCTTGGCTGCGGTTGCCTTTGGCGAGTGCAACTTCACCTAAATAATAGGTGGCAATTTGGGTGGGCAAATAGCGCTGGCTGGTGGTCAGATCTTTTTCCGCCATATCGTTTTTACCCAATTGTTTGTAGGCGATGCCACGGAACACATAGGGTTTGAAATATTGCGGGTTGGCTTGAATCGCGCGATCCAGAGCCACTACGGCTTCATTGTCTTTTTTCTGCTGCATTAACAGCTGGCCTTTCATCTCCCAAAATAAATTTTCTCTGGGTTGTTGGGCGATGGCTTGTTCAACGTAGTTTTGCGCATCGATGTATTTTTTCTCGCCCGCGAGTTTTTGTGCTTTTTGATAATTTTCGTAGGCTTTTTTGTCTTTGTTTACCTGCGCCATGGCGCGTTGGAATTGCGCCTTGTTGCGCACCCCGCCAGGGTATTGCGCGGCGTGTTTACGGTTGGCATCAACACGCGATTGTGACGGTGGGTGGCTGGCAAACAGGCCTTCGATAAAGCCGCTGTTGCGCCCTTCCGACAGCTTCACAAAAATCTCCTGCAGCTCTACCGCCGCTTGCGCGTCGTAACCGGCTTTGGCCATGTACTTCATGCCCACTTCATCTGACTCAAGCTCATGGCTGCGGCCGTATTTGGCTTGCCATGCCTGGGCACCTACGGCCATGGCGCCCATGCCGAGCACACCGTATTCCGGTTTTTTCTCGGCGATGGCAACACCGGCAATCAACACGCCTGCACCCATCAACACATTTTGGGTTTGCTGTTGCGCGCTGTGACGGGCGGCGGCATGCACAATTTCATGGCCCAGTACGGCGGCGAGTTGGGCTTCATCTTCCAGATAAACCAACAGCCCGCGGTTGATCGCCAATTTGCCACCGGGCATCGCCCAGGCATTGGGTACATCGTTATTGAGCACCACAAATTCATAGGGCAGGTTGGGGCGGTCGCTCACCGCGGCCAATTTTTTGCCCACCTGTTGCACATAGGTCGTCAGCCCCGGGTCCACCACATATTGACCGCCTTGCGCCTGTTGGCCCGGCCCATAGTTTTGGGTGCCAGTGGCGATTTCCTGTTCGGGGGACATGATCGACAACTGGCTTTTACCAGTAACCGGATTAACCACACAGCCAGTCATCAGCAGGCTGAGGCTGGCGAGTACAAGTAATTGCGAGAACAGTTTCATAGTGGAACTCCTTGTGACAGAGGTGGGTATAATGCCACAACTAGTTTGACGGCAAGATTTTAATACAAGGTGAATACGTGTCGAAAAAATCCCTACAAGTGATAGAACTTTTTGCCGGCCTGGGTGCAGACGGCAAACCGATTGTCGAGCAGCTGCATGTGCGTGAATTGGAGGATGGCAATTTCCAGTTGGTGCAATCGCCCGCGTTTGCCAAGGGCCTGGCCAGTGGTGATGTAGTCAAAATGCTCAGCGACACCCGTGAATTTGACCTGGTACAGCGCAGCGGCAATCTGAGTATTCGTGTATTTAGCCGCAGCGATATTCAATCCATCGCCGATCAGCTCACCCCCGAGTTGGAAAAATTGGGCGGTGAACTGGATCGCGAAACACCGCGTATGCTGGTGTATTCCATCCACGTGAGCTGCGGCTTTAGCGCCATTGAAAATATTCTTAACGAATTTGTGGGGCGCGACGGCCAAAGCGCGTGGATGTACGGCAATGTTTACGACCCCACCGACGGCCAAACACCGCTCAATTGGTGGCTGGATCTGCTTAAACCCGAATAATCCTTTTGTGGTGACGTCCCCTATTTATGTTGCATGTAATTTCTCCCGCTAAAACCCTGGATTTTGACAGCCCATCGCCCACCGCTATTTATAGCCAACCGCAATTTCTGGAGCACTCGCAGCTGCTGATTAACGACCTGCGCGAGTTGCCGCCTGCGCAGGTGTCCAAGCTGATGTCCATCAGTGAAAAACTCGGGCAGCTCAACGCCCAGCGTTTTTTGGAGTGGCAGGCGCCCTTTACCCCGGCCAATGCCAAACAGGCGGTGCTGGCGTTTAAAGGGGATGTTTATACCGGCATGGCGGCCGAAAATTACGGCGCCAGCGACTTCGAATTCGCCCAGCAGCATTTGCGTATCCTCAGCGGCCTTTACGGTTTGCTGCGCCCGCTGGATTTAATCCAGCCCTACCGGCTGGAAATGGGTACCGGTTTTGCCAACCCGCGCGGCAAAAATCTCTATCACTTTTGGGGCGATATCATCACCAACCAGCTCAATGCCGAGTTGGAGCAACAGCGTGAGCGGGTGCTGGTGAACCTCGCCTCCACCGAATACTGGGGGGCGGTGAACCCTAAAAAGCTGCAGGCCGAGGTGATTACCCCGGTGTTTAAGGATCAAAAAAACGGCCAGTACAAAATCATCAGCTTCTTTGCCAAAAAAGCGCGCGGCATGATGAGTGCCTACATAGTGCAAAACCAGCTCACGGCGGCCGAGCAGCTGAAGGGGTTTGATAGCGCGGGATACCGCTACAACAAGGCCATGTCATCGCCCACCGAATGGGTGTTTACCCGTGCCGAGCTGGTTTAAGCCCGCCGCTGGTCGATTTGTAAGATTTTGTGTTGAGGCATTTTCTGACGTCAAAAATTGATCTATCCTCTGCCCATGCCAAAACTTGGATCTTGGCACCATCAAATCAATAACCCAATGCGCGCCCGCCGCGACAGGATAGGAAGTCACCCATGAGTCTGAGCAACCGCTATCTGGACCATGTTATTGCCCGCTTGTCGCGCGTGGCAGAGGTGGCTTATCGCCGTATTTTTAATGGTGCGGCGATCTATCACCACGGGGTTCAATTTGCGCTGATCGTGAATGATCGCCTCTATTTCCGCGCCGATGACTGCTCTCGCCCGCTTTACCAGCAACAGGCTATGCAGACCTTGCAGCCGCGTGGTGTAGCGCTGCAATCCGATTTTTACCACCTGCCCGACCACCTGCTCGACGAGCCAAATGAACTGCGCCATTGGGTGCGCATTGCCGTTGACGCTTCAATCGCCACCTACTCCGCTGACGAAGATAGCAACATAGTTTCCCTGCTGCCGCGCCGCGTTCGCGCCTGATCGCGGGTCTACCCTAACTCCTTGCCGGCAAAGCGTTATTAAGCCTGCACAGGCGCCAAACTTGGGCTAGGCTCTAGGGATATACAGCCTGGGAGCCGTGCAATGGCAATACGTATTCTGGTGGTGGACGATGCCACTTTCATCCGCGACATGATCAAAAAACAGTTGCGGGACAAGATTCCCGGTGTGGAAGTTCTGGATGCACCCGACGGCAATCGCGCTCTGGCGCAGATGAAAAATCAAAGTGTGGATTTGATTCTCTCGGACTGGGAAATGCCCAATATGACGGGCGCTGAACTGCTTACGGCGGTGCGCGCTATGCCCAATGCCGGCACAGTGCCGTTTATCATGATTTCCAGTCGCGGTGATCGCAATCACATAGTCAAAGCCATTGAATTGGGCGTCTCCGATTACCTCTCCAAACCCTTTTCGGCCGATGAGTTGCTGAAAAAAGTCTTCAAACAGCTCAAATTGGCGGGTAAAACGCCCGTCGCCAGCGCGCGCAGTGCCACCACCCAGGGCATAGCCTTTGCTTCGGTGGATGTGCTGACCGGTGGCGCCAAACCCGCTCCCAAGCCCGCGGCGCCAGTAGTTAACCCCTTCGCCAGCCCTTTTACAA
Organism: Cellvibrio sp. KY-YJ-3; assembly: GCF_008806955.1. Classification (NCBI taxonomy): domain Bacteria; kingdom Pseudomonadati; phylum Pseudomonadota; class Gammaproteobacteria; order Cellvibrionales; family Cellvibrionaceae; genus Cellvibrio; species Cellvibrio sp. KY-YJ-3. The sequence continues at coordinate 1,096,455 of NZ_CP031727.1, forward strand.
ATAACAGTGCAGGCGCACTGGGCGCCAAACCGGCGGTGCAGGCGGTTGCGGCGCCGGCCAAAACCGTTAAAGGCAAGGCGCAGCTACGCTTTGCCAATAATCGCACCTTTGGCGTCGTGATCCGTGAAATGTCGCTGCAATTGATGAGTGGTTTAATGCAGCGCAGCGATGACCTGCCCGGCCTGTTTGAACAGGCGGTAGTGGACATAGAAACCGGCGATGGCAGCAGCCTGGCGCGGGTGAACGGTTATGTCCACAGTATTCAGGCCGGTGAAGGCCGGCCGGATACCAATGTGGTGAAAATCGTGGTGCGTTTTGTCGATAACGATGCGGAAAAATTTGAGACCCTGTCCAAATATATCGCCCAGATGTAGCCTGATTATCACCCCGGTCTGCGGCAAATGCGGCCTGGGTGACTATACTCAGACCATTCTTTTGTGCACACGCCAGGCATGGCTTAACAGGTTGTTGTTCATGTTTTGCTTCGTTATTTCTCCTCGTGTTGTTGCGTCCACCCTGCTTTGTACCGCTGCTTTGCTGGTATCCCCCCTGTCACAAGCGATTAACGAGCACCGCTTTTCCGGCTTTGCCACCCTGGGGCTCGTTACCAGTAGCAACGATCAACTGGTGTTCCGTCGCGATGTCTCCCAGGATGACGGTTCCTACGACGGTTCATTGGAATGGCAAACTGATAGCCTTGTCGGTGCCCAATGGCATGGGCGCTGGAGTCATCAGCTAGACGCAACCGTGCAGCTGGTCGCCAAGGAGCGTTTTAACAGTGGCCTGGAGGAGGCGGTGGAGTGGGCTTTTATCGGCTATCGCCCGGTGGATGGCGTCGATCTGCGCGTTGGGCGCATGGGTGCGGATATTTTTACCCTGTCCGATTATCGCCAGGTGGGTTACGCCTACCCCTGGGCCCGCCCGCCCCATGACTTTTATGGCTTGCTATCGATTTTCCACCTCGACGGTATCGACCTTGCCAAGCAGTTTGAATTCAACGGCAACACCCTCCGCCTCAAAGCCTTTTACGGCAACCATGACCAGAAGTTTCCCGTTGGTCTGCGCTCCGAGGGGCACAGCCGTTTGGATTTTGATGCGGGCGGCTTCAGCCTGGCTGCCGAGCGCGCTCACTGGAAGCTGCGTTATACCTACGCCGATATCAAAATCAACAACAACGCCACCCGCTCGCTGGTAAATGCACTCAATAGTGTCAGCCCCTACTGGCCGCAAGCGACCGAGCTGGCAGACATGACGGCTACCTATGAACGCCGTTTTAGCTATCACGCCCTGGGGTTGAACTACGACAACAATGACTGGTTGTTGCAGGGCGAATTCAGCCGTCTGCAAAGCCAGGTGGGGGTGGTGCCCCAGAGTGATCGCGCCTACCTGAGCCTCGGTCGCCGCCTGAACCAGTTTACGGTTTATGCGCTCACTGGACGCTCCAAACCGCGCCGTGAGTTGATTCATGTAAGCGCCCCGGCCGGTCTGCCCAGCCCGTTGGCGGAACAGGTGGCGCAATTGGCCCAGATTACCCGGGTAAGCCTAAACGGCGTGCGAATTAATCAGTCCAGCGCGGGGGCGGGAGTGCGCTGGGATTTTGCCGCCAAAATGGCACTTAAACTGCAGGTGGAGGAGTTCCGTATCGATGCCGATGGCACCAATCTGTGGCTGCGTACCGACTCGAGCCAAGCCATTCAAACCGACCAGCGCAGTACGGTCACCAGCCTTACTTTGGATATGTTGTTTTGATGAGCAGACTATTGCTGATACTGCTGTTGTGGCTACCCGCCAGTGCCTTCGGTACTGACATTGTGGTGGTGGTCCATGCCAGCAATCCGCTCACCCAGCTGCAGCAAAAGCAGGTGGTAGATCTGTTTATGGGGCGCGCATCATCCTTTCCCAATGGCGCCCCTGCGCGCACTTTTGACTGGAATGCCGGGCTGCCGCTGCGCGAGCTTTTTTATAAATCCCTGACTGGCAAAAGTGAGGCGCAGGTGGATGCCTACTGGGCCACCCTGGTATTTGCCGGACGTATGTCGCCCCCCCAGCAATTTCCCAGTGACCAGGCGATTATCGATGCGGTCGCCAAAGACCCCAGCGCCATAGCCTACGTGCCTGCGCAACCGCTACCCAAGGGGGTTAAAGTGGTGATGGAGCTGTCCCCCACACCATGAATATCAGAAGCCTGCACATCAAAGTTTCCCTGAGTGTCGCTACCGCTGCGCTGTTGGTGGTGGCGCTGTCGTCGCAATATTTCTATCAGCACAGTTACCAGCAATCCTTCGCCGACAGCGAGCGCTCGGTGCAGCAATTATTGGAGACGGTGCGCGCTACTGCCGCCATCGCCGCTTATGTAGGCAATCGCGAGCTGGCGCAGCAAGTGGTGGATGGCCTCGCCCAGAATGACATAGTTACTGGTGCGCGCATTACGGTAGGCAATGAGGTGATTGGCCAGCAGGGTAAGGCGCCGCCAAACCCGCGTCGTGCGCCGGTCACCCTGGCGCTTTACGGCCCCTTTGATGAAGAAGAAATTGTGGGCGAGCTGGCGGTGATGCCCAATAGTTCGCTGATTGAATTGCGTGCGCGCGACTCGGCCATGGCCACCGCCATCGGGCTTGCTGCCCAAGCGGCGGTGGTGGCGCTGCTGGTATTGATTCTGGTGTATTGGATGATGACCCGCCCGCTGGTAAACCTGTCCGGGCGACTGCACCGGATTACTCCCGGCGATGGCGGGCGAATCCCGGTTACCGGCTTGCATCGCGGGGATGAAATCGGCCAGCTCAGTGGCGATATCAACGCGCTGCTGCACACGGTGGAGGCAATGCTGGAGGAGGAACGCCAGCTGCGCCATCGCGTCGAACTGTTGGAAACGCGGTTTCGCGGTATTTTTGAGGACAGCAGCGCCGGCATTTTCCTCGTGCGCGACGGTGGTTTGCTGATCACCGCCAACCCCGCTTTTTTCCGCCTCACCGGCCTGAGTGAACAACAACCCGCTGGCAGCGGCCATGAAAACCTCGCTAACAGCGTATTTCTGGATAGCCTCGAAGCGGGTTCGCTGATTCAATTGGCCGCCGTCACCGGGCGCCCCCATTCGGCCGATTTACGCCTGCGCCAGAGCATGGCCGACGGCCGCGAACGCTGGGTGCACTGTATTTTTTCACCGGCAGGTAGCAGGCAACAGACCGCTACTATTGAAGGTGTGATGTACGACGTGACCGAGCGCAAACACGCCGAGCGACGCTCCCGCGAGCTGGCGGAGACCGATACCCTGACCGGGTTGAGCAACCGCCAATTGGTGGAGGACGCCCTGCACAGCCTGATTAACCAGCGTGGCCCTGGCGATAATCGTTTTGCGGTGCTGCTGATTGACCTGGATCGCTTCAAGTTTATTAATGACTCCTACGGGCACGACGCTGGCGACCGGGTGCTGGTCGCCATCGCCCAGCGGCTGCGCAAGCTGGTGCGCGACTCCGATGTGGTGGCACGTATCGGTGGCGATGAATTTCTGCTGCTGCTCAATCACGCCGGCAACCTGCAAATGGTGCAGCGTATCGCACAGAAAATTCTCGATGCCCAACAAGTGCCCATCGCGGTGCAGCCGGGCGTTCTTGAGGTGGTTGGAATGAGTATCGGCATCGCCCTCTACCCCGAGCATGGCGACAATCCGCTCAGCTTGCGCAAACATGCGGATCAGGCCATGTATCAGGTCAAACGTAGCGGTAAAAACCGCTTTGCGATTTACGATCCCAGCCATGATCACAGCATTAGTCAGGGCGAATAAATACGACAAAATGTAAACGATTACATTTTTAATTGCCCTCTATTTGAAACGTTTACACACAAAAAATGCAATTAATTAGGATTAAAAAACCAAATAAATGCATTTTTGAACAAAATATCTCCTTTTGTTACTTGCTCGATTTCACGCGCCTGTGTAGCATTTTCCCTATCAACTGCGCCCACCCAAACAGGGTGACCGGCTATAGCCCGGACGCTCCTGGTCTTTTTTGAGTCATAACCATGAAACAGCGTAAACCCATAGTGATTGCCAACTGGAAGCTCAACGGCGGCCTTGACCTGATCTGCACTTCCGTGGCCTCGTTTATTGGCAAGCACTTTGCTGCGCAAATTGCTATCTGCCCACCCTATTTGTACATGCGCGATATGCTCACCTTTTTGCAGTACTCGGAATTGCAAATTGGTAGCCAGAATGTGAGCCGTTACGAATCGGGTGCTTATACCGGTGAGACCTCGGCACAAATGCTCAAGCAGGCTGGCTGCTCGCTCTGCCTGATCGGCCACTCGGAGCGCCGCGCCATGTTTGCCGAGAACAACGAAGGCTGCAAAATCAAAGTGAATACCGCGCTCAATCACGGTCTGTTGCCGGTGTTGTGTGTGGGTGAAAACCGCGAAGAGCGCGAAGCCAATATCACTGAGCAGGTGTTGTTTAAACAGTTGAGCGAAGGTCTGGGCGGGTTGGATCTGGCCGGTAAAGATCTGTGCATCGCCTATGAACCCGTATGGGCGATTGGTACTGGCCTCGCCGCGACCCCGGCCATTGCCCAGCATGTGCACCAATACATTCGCGCGGAAGTTGTTCGCCTGTTTGACGAAGACACCGCCAATCGCGTGCGCATTTTGTACGGCGGCAGTGTGACCAAAGCCAACGCCAGTGAACTGCTGCGCCAGCCGGATATCGACGGTTTATTAGTTGGCGGCGCGAGCCTGGACCCAGGTCACTTTGTGGCGATTTGTGAGCAGGCTTCGGAACTGGCGGAAATTAATGACTAAATTTTTTACCGTCATCGCGGTGTGATAAAGACGACAAGGGCGCGGCAAGCAGCGCCCCTATCGTAAAAAGTGTGCACATAAATTTATATTCGACATAAAAAAGAAAAACTAAAAAATCCAATCGGCGAACAACTCGGTCATCACAAAAAATCAACCACAGCTCAGGATTTGATGATGAACAGTCTCGCGAACCTCGTTGCCCCCGGTGTTGCTACCGGCGATGCCCTTAATCAATTATTCGCTGCCGCCAAAGCGGGCGGTTTCGCTTACCCGGCCGTCAATATCTGCAATACCAATACGATTAACGCCACCCTGGAAGCGGCGCGCCGGGTAAATTCCCCGGTCATTGTGCAGCTGTCGCAGGGCGGTTCGGCATTTTTCCTGGGCAAAAGTATCAAACTTGAAGGTCAGGGCAGTTCGATTTTAGGTTCTATCGCCGCCGCCAAATATGTACACGCGGTCGCGGAAGCTTATGGCGTTCCGGTGATTTTGCACACTGATCACGCCGCCAAAAAATTATTGCCTTGGATCGATGGTTTATTAGCGGCGAGCGAAACCCATTTTGCGCAGACCGGTAAACCCTTGTTCAGTTCGCACATGATCGATTTGTCAGAAGAATCGCTGCAAGAAAATATCGAAATTTCAGCCGAGTATTTGGCGCGCATGAAAAAAATCGATGTTACCCTGGAAATTGAATTGGGCTGCACCGGTGGCGAAGAGGATGGCGTAGACAATACCAATCTGGATAATTCCGCGCTTTACACCCAGCCGGAAGATGTCGCCTACGCCTATGAAAAACTCAGCGCGATTAGCGAAAAATTTACCATCGCCGCGTCTTTTGGCAATGTGCATGGGGTGTATAAACCCGGCAACGTGCAACTCACACCGTCTATTTTGAAAAATTCACAAACCTATGTGAGTGAAAAATTTGGTTTGCCCGCCAACAGTTTGAATTTTGTATTCCACGGCGGTTCGGGTTCGGCCGCAGAAGAAATTGCGGAAGCCATCCGCTACGGTGTGATTAAAATGAATATCGATACCGATACCCAATGGGCTTTCTGGCAGGGCACTATGGATTATTACAAAACCAATGAAGCCTATTTGCAGGGGCAAATTGGCAACCCCGAGGGCGATGACAAACCCAACAAAAAATTCTACGACCCACGGGTATGGTTGCGTCAAAGTGAAGAAGTGATGGTAAAGCGTTTGGAACAATCCTTTGCCGATTTAAATTGCATTAATCGCTACATTTAATTTATTCGTCGCGCCTAAAAATTTATTTTTCGTTCTTGAAAAGTTATTTGTCACCCCTGCAGATTCGTTCGTGACTCCTGCGAACGCAGGAGTCCAGTAGTTGTTATGAATACCCGCGTGCGCGGGTATGACAAAAAACGCAGATTGTTTTGGATTTAAACGTTACTACAGGTAAGTGCATGAAAAATTTATTCAGTGTATTGCGCAGTGACGATGTCAGCGACGACCTGATTCAGGTTATCGAAACCATCATCGATGCGAGTAAAGAAATTGCCTTTCGCGTGCGCCAAGGCGCACTGGCGGGCGTGTTGGGTTCAACGCAGGATGAAAATATCCAGGGCGAAACCCAAAAGCATTTGGATATTATTTCCAATCAATTGCTGAAGGATTTATTACTCGCCTGCCCCTTGGTTGCGGCCATCGCTTCGGAAGAGGAAGACACCGCAGTCGCAGGTAATGATGCCGGTAAATACCTGGTGGCCTTTGATCCGCTCGACGGTTCATCGAACATCGATATTAACGGGCAGATAGGTACTATTTTCAGTATCTATCGCGCGCTGGATTTAATTCCACACAGCAGTGAATTGCAATTCCACCAGCAGGGCACGCAACAGGTTTGCGCAGGTTACGTGCTCTATGGCCCGTCCACCTTATTGGCAATTACCACTGGCAAAGGTACACGCTGTTTTACTTTGGATTCAACCCAAGGCAATTTTTTGCTCACCGCCGACCCGATCCAACTCGCACCGCAGACGCAAGAATTTGCCATCAACATGAGCAACGCGCGTTTCTGGAACGAGGACATGCGCGCCTACATCGATGATTTGGTGCTGGGGGAAATAGGTCCGCGTGGAAAACGCTTTAACATGCGTTGGAATGCAGCGATGGTAGGTGATGTGCATCGCGTACTCACGCGCAGTGGGATTTTTCTCTACCCTTCAGATTCGCGCAATGCCAAACAACCGGCCAAATTACGCTTGTTGTATGAAGCCAATCCCATGGCCATGTTAATTGAAAATGCGGGCGGTAAAGCCTTTAGTGAAAGCCAGCGGATTTTAGACATTCAACCGCAACAATTGCATGAGCGCGTGGCAGTGATTCTCGGCTCCGCCGACGAAGTGGATGAATGTTTGAGTTATCTGCGTCGCTAATCAGCGACGCTGTTCAAACCGTAATACTTTAGCGGCGCTCATTACGCGATTCGCCAGCGCATTTTGCTGCTCGGCGCTTTCGGCAAGGCGGGTGATGGCGATATCTGTTTCGTTAATGCCGGTGATCAACTGGATCAAGCGGCCGCGCATGGATTGCGCACGCTGACTTTCATCTTGTGCGCTGTTATTAACGCTATGGGTAATTGCGCTTGCTTCGGCAACGGCGGCCTCAATATTTTTGAGCGAGTCCTGGGTCGCGCGGGTTTCTAGTAAACAATTCTGTGCACTTTCCTGTTCGGCATTTAGGCCCGTCGAAATTTGCGTGACGGAATTACGCAGTTGATCAATCATTTTTTTAATTTCACCCGTCGCGCTTTGGGTATCAAATGACAGGCGGCGCACCTCTTCAGCGACCACCGCAAAGCCGCGCCCATGCTCACCGGCGCGCGCTGCTTCAATCGCCGCATTTAAGGCCAATAAATTGGTTTGCTCCGCCACGCTTTGAATCGTATCCAAGACCGAGCCTATATTGTCCGTTGCGCTGCGCAGCTCAGCCAAGGTTGAGCAGGAGTGAGTAACTTGCTGCGCAAGAATTTGCATTTGTTGGTCAACACTCTGCACTCGCAGGCGCCCTTCACCCGCCACCTGGGCGGCGTGATTCACTTTCTGCGTGACGAGATTTAAACGCTCGGTCATCTGCGCAAGGGATTTCACGACTGCTTCAGTTTCGGCGCCTACGTGATTCATTTCATGGCGTTGGCGTGCAGTTTCATCGCGACACTGGCGGGTGGTAGTGACATTATCCAGCGCGCCCTGCAAACTTTGTTCACTGGAACTGTTCACCTGCATCATCACCGAATTTAATTCGCTGAATAAATAATTGAGCGATCGTCCGATATCGCCCAGTTCATCCTTGCGCTGTGCAGGAAAGCTACTGAGCAGATTTTTATCCTGCGCCGATTTTTTAATCGCCGCGGCTAATTGTTTGAGCGGTTCGCCAATGTGTTGCGCAAATAAAAAGGCGACTAACGCGGCAAGCCCGGTCAATACCACAATGGCAATCGCGACACTGCGCCACAAGGTGCTGCGCAGGCTTGCCAGCGGTGCAAATATTTCGTCAGGGTCTTGTTGCGCCACCAGCGCAAATTGTTGGCCGCCAAAACCAAGGGGTTGCCAGCTGCTCAATACGCGCTGTGCTAAATAATCCTCAGTCATACCGCTGCCGGTTTCACCCGCGAGGGCATTTTTTACCGCCTGCGTATTTGGTGAAAAATAACCACTGATTTGCTGCAGGCGATTCATTTTCTCAAATTGCTCACCGCTGGTAACGGCTTGTAGCTGCGATAGAAAATGTTCCGGTGCTTCCAGCATGGGCCGCAGTTCCGTCAGCAATTGCCCATCCTGATCGGTGATATACACATCGCCACTGCTGCCCAAACCCAATGCCTGCCAGCTGCGTGTTGCATTAATAATATGTGTCAGTTGTGTTGCAGGAATTTCGACGACTAAAAAGCCAACGGCTTTATCGGGGCTTTGCACATCATGAAACACCGGCAAACCCATATAAGCCACCTGCTGATTAAACCGTGCAGGGTTCAGATAAAACCGCGAGAGCAAAACCTGATCGGCGCGTGCACTCTGTAACTGTGCACTCAATTGGGCAAGCGGTGACTGACTAAATGGTCCGTCTTTGAGCGAGGTGCCTAACAGTGGGCTTTTGGCGACGGAATAAATAACGGTTTGACTTTGGGCATCAATCAACAGCAAATCGCTAAAACCAAAACGTTGGCTTAAATCGCGAAAGCTGCTGTGGTAACGCCGATGTTGTTGGCCATAAATGGTCGCGTCACTGGCATCGTCCATCAGCGCTAATTGAGTAATTTCCTGCGGATTCTGTTGCAGATAATAATGCTGAATCAGTAACGCCTCTTGCGAGAATTTATCCAGCCACCTACGGCTATCCAGTGGGTCACCTTGCGTTTGTTGGCGATGATATGGTTGATAGCTATTGTTGTACCACTGCATTAATTCGCTGCGTAATTCCTCCGTCGCCCGGCTGGGAACCTCATAGCGATAGGATGCAAAGGGGCGTACAAAACCGTACACCGCTTCTTGAGTCATGCGCCCATGGGAGAGCGATAAAAGTAATTCCTGATAATTGGAAAACTGCGCAGTAACGGCATGTGCGCGCCCGGCGGCGAGTGCTTGAAATTGTTGTTCAAGATTGTGCGATAAAGCGCGGTTGGATTCCTTTAACGCCAGCCAACCGGTAGTACCAGCGGCCAGTAATACCGCAACACCGGTGAGTAACATGGCGCCGAGCATCAAACGGGAGGAGATTTTCATAAGCATACGCAGATTGGTTAATACCCGACGCAATCTAGGCAGTGTTTATGACAATTTGATTACAGACTGAAGGCAGTGGTCAAGGCGCTTGATTTTTACACCATCGCTATTATTTTTGATTATAAAAAATCCAAAAAAATAATTTTTTAGGTTAAGTAAGTCAAAACATCAAGCGCAAAACACTTCCGCCATTCTCACCCTGCAAAGCACAAACTGATCCGCGATGTGCTTGCATAATTTGCTTCACCAAAAATAAACCTACGCCAGTACCTTCGCGTTTTGATGTGTAAAAGGGCACAAAAATTTGCTCCAATTTGTCCGCCGGGATTCCTGCTCCATTATCAATCACATCAATTAATATATTGCCACCATGACCAATATAAGCCTTTAAGACAATGTGACCATGGGGTTTTTCTGCGAGGGCATCAACCGCATTTTTTACCAGATTAATTAATGCCTGCTCCACATGCGCGGGATCAGCATGTAGCCTGAGATGTTCAGGAATGGTTGTGCATTCTAATGTGATCGCCCGTTCGCCTGCCTGTACCTGAAACAAGCGGCACACATCCATTAGTAAATCCTGCACCACTATATCTACGCACTTTAGTTGCGGTGGATTGGCAATACGTCGATAAGCCTGCACAAATTGCATTAAATGTTCAGCGCGGCGCGCCACCGTATGGATCGCCTGTTGTGCATCCTGCAAAGCCTCATCGGCACTCCCATGGTTATCTAATTGCGTCAACAATAATTCATTTGCCGTTTTGCTCAGTGACGCAACGGGCGTCATTGAATTCATAATTTCGTGGGTAAACACCTGCACCAAATTTTGCCAGGCGAGAATTTCCTGTTTATCCAGTTCCCGCTGGATAGGCTGAATACTAATTACCTTTTTGGTTCCGCCAGGTAATTGAATCTCTGCCGCCGACAATGCCACTGCTATAGACACCTGATCACTCAACAAATGGGAGCTGCGCTGTTCGCCTGCCGTTATTTGCTGTATGTCCAACGCCAGTTGCGCGCCGTAATCCTGTAAATGATCCACTGCTGATAAATAGCTGCGTTTAAACAATTGCTGTGCCGCCGAATTAACCAGTTCAATTTTTCCGTCTTCACCGTCAACCACCACCAACGCAACTGGTACCTTTTCCAGCAGCAAACTGTAATAGCGCACCAGCTCTTCATTTTTTTGCCGCAGCTGTTGCAACTGCGTTTGCAGTTCTTCCCAGAGTACTTTCAGGTGTTGGCTCTGCTTAAAGCGGGTATTGATTCGACGTGCACCATCTTCATAACGCACAGCATCAAAAAAACTTTCCATTTCGCGCTGGGTGGATTGCATATAGTTAAAAAGTAAATAAATCTGTATCGACAACAAGATAGCTATACCTATCATACTGAATAGCAAAAATGGTTCAGCGTGATAAACACCAGCCAATAACAACATGGTGCAGAGAATCAACACTAACCGCAGCAGAATATTGGTGCGAAAATCCGTTAATCCTGACTTGATTGACAATACAGCGTTAGAGATCATGTTTTTCCATCCTGCGATAGAGCGCCATACGCGTTAAGCCCAATTCCCGCGCCGCTTGTGAAATATTCCCGGCATGTTTTTTTAGTGCCTGCTCAACTGCATTGCGCTCCAATATTTCCAAGTTCAAACTGTTAGTTTGTGTTGAATCAGTTGAAGGATTTTCAGCCGTAGGTGCGAGCGCAAAATCTTCTGCTTGCAAGATATCTTTATCACTCAATACCAACGCCCGCTCAATGGCATGGTTCAGCGCACGCACATTGCCTGGCCAGGAATATTCCTGCAGTGCGGCCAGCGCGTTGTGGCTCAGCAGCGGTTTTTTGCGCTGGTATTTTTGTGCGTAAACACTGAGGAAATGATCGGCCAACAACGGAATATCGTCTTTGCGTTCGCGCAGTGGCGGCAGGGTAAGTTCTACGGTATTCAGGCGATACAATAAATCCTGGCGAAATTGCCGCTCATCCGTTAGGTGCGCATAGCTAGCATTAGTCGCGGCAATAACACGCACATTGAGGGCAACCGGCTTTTCATCACCTACCGGCGTTACCTGACGCTGCTCCAGCACACGCAATAATTTTACTTGCAGATGCAGTGCAAGGTTGGCGATTTCATCGAGGAATAAAGTTCCGCCATTGGCGGCGACCAATTTACCCATGCGATTTTCATTGGCACCGGTAAACGCCCCTTTTTTATAGCCAAACAATTCCGCTTCAAACAAATTTTCGGGAATAGCGCCCATATCAATGGCCATAAAAATATTGCCGGCGCGTTTGGAGCGCGCATGAATCTCACGCGCGAGCAACTCTTTCCCGGAACCATTTTCACCCAAAATTAATACATTGGCTTCGGTTGGTGCACAGAGGTTAAGTTTGCGCAGTAGTTCACGCATGCTGGCTGTCTCGCCGATAAAACACGCCGGCTTTTGTTGCTGTGATAAATGCTCTAACGAGCTGCGCAACGCAACATTTTCACTCTGCAATAGGTGATTGTTAGTGCGCGCCTGCGCCAAGGCTAAAGCGCTGTGAAGGGTGGCGATTAATTTTTCATTGCTCCAGGGTTTGATCACAAAATCCGTGGCGCCCGCCTTAATTGCATTGACCGCCAATTCAACACCGGCATAAGCCGTCATCACTACCACTACAATCTGCGGGTAGTGGGTTTGCAAATACGCAAGCCATTCAAAACCGTCGCGGCCAGAATTATCGCCGAGGGTAAAATTCATATCCAGCAACACCACATCTACGGAGTGATGCGCTAAAAACTCCGGCAGCTCGGCCACATTATTTAAGCAGCTCAAGGTTTTTATCTGGCGTTTGAGTAACAGTCGCGCCGACAACAAAATATCCTCGTCGTCATCAAGCACTAATAGGTGTCCAGCAGTTGCAGTCATGAAAAATGTCCCTGGCATTATTGTTTTCTAGTGAGCGTAACCGCAGTTTATGTCGTCCGATTACGAACAACAAGCGTTCGTAATCGAACACATCAAGTCTCACTCACGTTAATAAAATGCGCCTAACTTATTGAAATATATAAATTTTATGAAGTGGCGCGGCTGTTGCTAAATAAGTATCTGAGCAGGCGTATAAATACCGCCGAAAGCGGGCGATAAGCCTTTGATAGTCCAATATTTTTTATTCAAGCAGCGATAACCGAGCGGACAGAAAACTCCTAATGACAATGGATATACCCAGACAACTAAATTTTTGGCAAAAATGGCGTAGAACAATCAGCGCGGTAATATTATTTGTAACGCTTGCCGCGCTCTGGGTGATGGCAGCGCCAAGCAGTGAGCGCACACTGCGCGTGAATAAAAATGATTTGGTTATTGCGTCGGTGCAGCAGGGAATTTTTGAAGATGTCATTCCGCTGCGCGGTGAGGTGATGCCCTTGCGCACACTTTATCTGGATGCGATTGAAGGCGGACGGGTAGAAAAAATTCATGTGGAAGATGGAGCAACGATTGCAGCGGGAGCGGCGATTGTGGATATCTCCAATACCCGTTTGCAATTGGAGTCCATCACCCGCGAGGCTCAGGTGAGCGAACAGATTAATCTATTGCAAACCCAGGAATTAAATCTGGCGCGCAACGACCTTGAACATAAACGCAACTTGAATGAATTGGATCATCAAATAACAACCGAGAGCCAACGCTTGGAGCGCATGCGCCCGCTCATCAAGCACCAATTAATTTCCGCAGCAGAATTGAAAGAAGCAGAAGATAATCTGGTCTATTTAAAAAAGCGCCAGCAATTGATTCGCGAGGCACGCGAAGTTGATCTGGCATTACAAGCGGCGCAAATGAAACAGCTGCGCGATTCAGTCACGTCGCTCAATAACAACTTAACCTTTGCGCGCACCAATTTAGCGAGCCTGAATGTGACGGCACCGATTGCGGGCCGACTGACGGCATTTAATCTGGAACCGGGGCAATCGTTGATGCCCGGCGAACGTTTTGGCCAAATTGATGACCCGGACTATTTTAAGTTAATGGCACAGGTGGATGAGTTTTATATGAATCGCACGCGGGTTGATCAAACCGCACTGGCAAAAATAAATCAGCAAGAATTTCCACTGCGCATTAAAAAAATTTATCCGCAGGTTATTGACGGCCAGTTTCGTGTGGATTTGGTATTTACCGGCGAGCAGCCCGCGAATATCAGCCGAGGCCAGACTTTGCAGTTGCGCTTGCAGATGGGAGCCAATGAACCGGCGCAATTAATTCCCAACAATTCGTTTTTTCAAGACACGGGTGGTCATTGGATTTTTGTTGTATCGGCCGATGGCAAGCGCGCGTATCGGCGCGATATAAAACTGGGGCGGCGCAATAGCCAGTTTATCGAAGTACTGGCCGGCTTGGATCCAAACGAGCAAGTCATTGTTAGCCCCTATACCACCTATAACGATATTGATTCCCTGAAGATTCAGTAATCAACAGACATAAAACCCGACATATAAATAGCAAGGAGAAGGATATGATACGCCTTAATAATATCGACAAAATATTTCGCACCGAAGCCATAGAAACCAAGGCGCTGAGTAATATTAGCCTGGAGATTAAACAAGGCGAATTTGTTGCCATTATGGGGCCATCGGGCTGTGGAAAATCGACCCTGCTTAATATTCTGGGCATGTTGGACAACCCGGATCAGGGCGATTATTTTTTTAATGGCGACAATATCGCCCGTCATTCCGAGTCGAAATTAAGTGAATTGCGTAAACGCAATATAGGTTTTATTTTCCAGAGTTTTAATTTGATCGATGAACTCAGTGTGTTTGAGAATATCGAGTTGGCGCTGCTCTATCACAAAATCCCCGCTGCCGAGCGCCGCGCACGTGTGCAAGCGGTTATCGAAAAAATGGAAATTGCCCACCGCGCGCAACACATGCCCAGCCAACTCTCCGGTGGCCAGCAGCAGCGTGTTGCTGTCGCCCGCGCATTGGTTGCAAACCCCAACCTCATTCTTGCCGATGAACCCACGGGAAATCTGGATTCGGTACACGGCCAGGAAGTGATGCGCTTGCTCAAGACCTTAAATCAGGAAGGCGCGACCGTGGTGATAGTCACCCACTCCAACGAACACGCCAGTTACGCCCAGCGCCGTATTAATTTATTTGACGGAAAAATTGTTGCGCAAACCCAATTGGCTGCTGCTTGATAACCTTAATAATAGGGGCGCGTTATGTTTAAACATTATTTGATTATTGCACTGCGTAATTTGGTGAATAACAAAATAAACAGTGCGATAAAAATTATTGGGCTGGGTTTGGGGTTGGCAGCAGTGCTGACGGTGATTATTGTCAACTACAGTGAACTCACCTGGGATTCATTTTGGCAGGATGCCGATCAGATTTATTTAGTGCGCAGTGAATCCCGAATTGGCAATCGGAAAGAAGTATGGGATTCAATTAGCGAAATTCATTATCCACAATTGCGCGCCAGCCTGAATGACCAGCTTTGGATGACAAAAATAGAAAGCAGCGGCACTGAAGTTAGTTTGGTTAATGCCAATGAACCCTTATCGCTCCCAAAACCAATGCCCATCACGCAAGTTGATCCTGACTTTCTCGCTATTTTTCAACCAGAGATATTGGCCGGAGACCTGAGTACTTTTGCTGAGCGTCCTGACGTTGCGTTTATTAGCCAAACTCTTGCCAAGCAGATCTTTGGTAAAGAAAGCCCAATAGGACAAATCCTGGAATTTCGGTTGCCGCCAACAATAGCGCAACAACAATCAGGCGAACAACCTGCGCTGCAACAGGTGCGCATTATTGCGGTGGTAGATATAAATAATTCCCGCAGCCATATTAAGCCATCCATCTTTTTTCCCCGCTTGCAAAATCCGCCAATTCCGTCTGAGCAGGGAGCTTTTATGCGGGAGACCTATGTAAAGGCGAAAAAAAGCCTCGAAGCGAGCCATATAGAAACCCTGCTGAATAAGGCCGGTGAAGCCAGTTTATCCATCGATAAACAAGAAAATAAATATAGCCGCGTTGACTATTCCCTTATGCCAATTACCGAGCGTCATATGAACGACAGCGCGAGTGAGGGAAATCGCACGCGGGTAGTTATTCTATCGCTGTTGGGGTTAGTCATTTTAATTGTTGCTATAGGAAATTTTATTAGCCTTGGGTTAGCGGGGTATGTGGCGCGGCAAAAAGAAGTTGCCCTGAGGCGTATGCAGGGCGCCGGTATTGTGCAATTAGTAGCGCAGTACTGGCTGGAAAATTTAGTGTATGTCACTGCCGCTTTTTTGTTGGCACTCATTTTATGCGAATTGTTTTTACCTCACTTAGCGGGATTGCTGCAGTTCCCCTTGGTGGATGGCATTTTTGTAAGCCCTGTATTAGCGCTCATCTGTGCCGCCATAGTACTACTGGTATCGTTTTTAATTGCCTGTTATCCCGCCATTTATTTTTCCCGAATGAATCCAGCCATTATTCTGCGCGCGAATCGTTCAACCGAAACCCCGGTATCCATTATTACGCGCAAAGTGTTGTTACTGGTTCAATTTATAGCGCTAGTGTCATTGGTAATTGTGCTTGCTGCTATTCACCGTCAACTCACGCTAATCAATGAATACCAGCCGGGCTACAAAACACAGGGAATTGTGATGTTTATTGCCCAGAGCAACAGCGGTCTCGGCAAAATTCAGCGCGAAACGTTGAAACAAGAATTAACTAAAATGCCCGGTTTTATTGCGGCAGCATCACCTATGGGAGATATTCCTGGTCGCAGTGAACACACCATGGATATCAGTTCCATGGTGAACGACGAGCCGCATGAGCATAGGGCTATTTATGATTGGGTAGCTGACGCCGATTATTTTGATGCTTATGGCATTGCGTTAATCGCGGGAACCAAAGAAAGCATTGCTACAAGTTTGAATAAACCATTTTCAAGGGATCAGAGTGGCCCTTCATTCGACACCATCTTATGCCGCTCGACAGTGACTGCACTGGGGTTTGCATCGCCACAAGAGGCTCTGGGCCAAACCATTCAAGTGTTTAAACAACCGGGAATGCCCCATGCACCTTCGTCAAAAATAATTGGTGTGGTTGAGAATCTTCATATAGGAGATCACAGAAAATCGCCCATGGATTGTATATATATGACACTGAATACTATCGGTTTGGGTGGTATGGCATTTGCTGTGAGTTTTGACCATGAGCCGAGCGTGCAGGAAATCGAAAATATTAAAACCCTTTGGAGTAATGCCGCTGGCACACCACCGCATCACTGGTTGTTTTCCAACTCCCTTGCTGACCGCTATCGCAATGAACAGCGGCTGCAATTATTTATGTCGGGTTTTGCGCTGGTTGCTTTAATTATCGGGCTGTTGGGCATTTATGGCATCACCGCACTCAATACGCAAAAACGAGCGCGCGAAATTGCGCTGCGTAAATTACACGGAGCCAAACAGTGGCAAATTATTCGTTTGTTAAACCGCGATTTTTCCCTGATTGCCATACTTGCTAATGTTATTGCCTGGCCGATGGCAATTTATGCGGTAAGCACCTGGTTGGAGAGTTTCTATCAACATTTTTCATTGCTGTTGTGGCTGCCAATATTCTGCGCTAGCGCACTGGTCATTTCATTACTAGTGGTGTGGTTTACTGTCACACTTCACTCGCTGAGCATTGGCCATTTGCGTCCTGCTGAGGTGCTACGCGATGAATAAAATAGTCGTTAGGGTTGCCAATCCCCCAGTATTTTTTCGAGCGTATATTCTTTGGCTTCTGCATTACTGAGTTGACGGCGTTTGCTATTAATTACTGCACCGGGGCCGCTGCTATTAAATTCAAAAAAGCGGGAGCCCTCGGGTAGAAAATGTATTTTGCTGCCGTCTTTGGCGGTGCCACTCATTGAATACCAGCCATCAGTGGTGATGTGCGCATCCATCCAGCTATTAATAAATACGGCTTTTCCAATCGCGTTGGGATCGGCGTAGCGGCCGTCGGCAAACTGGGTGGTGGGGTGCCAGGGGCGCCCCAGGGGCACTGAATTATCCGCGACTGAATCAGCGCGAGTGAGTTTGCAGTTGATAAATGTCAGCCCGTAAAAATTATTAATACTGGTAGATGGCGCGGTGACATAACCGTGCGGGGTGCTGGCGCTAGCACGGGGCAGGGTTTTAATTTCAGAGTCGGTAAACACTGCGTTGCCCCTGCCAAAAATGTAATCCACATTGCCGGCAATCAGGCTTTTATCAAACCAGCTGCGGCCACTGTTGACATACAGGGTGTCCTGGTAGCCAAGTAGATTTACCTCGCGTGCAATAAATTGGTCACTACCTATATCCAGGAATAAGGCAACTGCCTGCGTATTACCCACACGTTCGGTCGCGCCAGGCTCCAGTGCATCGTTGCGCAAAAAATCGAACGAATTTTCCACCGTTAGTTGCTGCAGTAATACTCCGGTGGTGCGCACAGTGAGTGTCGCTGAGCCGGAGGTGCCCCAGATTTGACCCTTGGTGGCACCCGCAAAGGTGGCTTGTTGGCCAGCGTAGGCATCGTAATACAAGCGGGTGTTATTTTTGCTGGCGCCAATTAAGTGGATATTGGGCTTGGCGATAATAATTTTTTCGTAATACTCACCGGCGTGAATAAAAATACGATAAGGCTTGGTTGCATTATTAGGTGCGGCTTCAAGGGCGGCGGCGATGCTAGTGAAATGGTTTTCTGTCGTAGAATTGATACGGCTGACAACAGCATCGTACGGCGATAAGGGCTGATTGGCGCAGCCGGCAATCAGCAGCACTAAAAAAATAAGTGCAGGAATAATAGCGGGGCGATAAAAAATCATAGCGCGATACCACGGTAGGGGCGCAATTTATTGCGCCCTGTTTAATTTGGATCGGTTTATTGGGCGCAATAAATTGCGCCCCTACAATCAGGCAAAGGTTTCTTGAATGGAGGCCAACACACCTTTGGCGTAAAAACGTTCCAGCCATTGCGTAGTAGTCGTTACAAAACGTGCTTCGTTAATTAAATCGCGACCAAATACTTTTTCGATACTGACAACGGCGTGCACCATGCCGGCAGGATTGCCTTGGTTGGCATCGCAAGCAGCGCGCAATTCTTTGGCCAGTGGGTCAGACACTTCAATCGCGTTGCCTTTTTCATCCACACCCGATACATAGCGAATCCAGGCGGCGACACCCAAACACAAAATATCGATGTGCCCATTGCCCTGCAATTGTTCGCGCAGGGTTTCCAATAAACGCTGCGGCAATTTTTGTGAGCCATCCATCGCAATTTGCCAGGTGCGATGTTTAAGCGCTTTGTTAGAGAAGCGCTCGCGCAGTTGTTGTTTGTAAGCTTCAATGTCAAAACCCGCCGGAGCAGTGACGGTTTCCCCCGCTTCGCGCGCCATGTAAGTTTTTACCAAATTGACAAGCGCCGGTTGTTCGATTACTTCGCTGATGTAATCAAAGCCGGAGAGATAACCGGTGTAGGCCATGGTGGAGTGAGCGCCGTTTAATAAACGCAGTTTGATTTTTTCAAACACGCGCACATCTTCCACCAGCAATACGCCTACTTTCTCCCACTCAGGGCGGCCATCGGCAAATTTATCTTCCACTACCCATTGTGAAAAGGGTTCGCACACCACCATACCTTCGTCGCGCAGGCCGAGGCGCGCTTCTATCTCGCGGCGATCTTCATCGGTAGTAGCGGGGACAATGCGGTCAATCATAGTGCAGGGGAAGGTGGCGTTGGTTTTTATCCACTGGGCAAATTCGGGAGCAATTTTTTCTGCGAACTGGCACACCACCTTTTCCAATACTTCGCCGTTGTTTGGCAGGTTGTCGCAGCTTAATAACGTGAATGCTTTTTGGTTGTTGTCAAAACGCTGTTTGAGTGCGGAGACTAAAAAGCCGATCGCGGAGACGGGTTTATCCAGGTGCGCCAAATCGTGAATAATATCCGGGTGATTCAGGTTTAAATTGCCGGTGGCTGGGTCGTGGCAGTAACCTTTTTCAGTAATGGTGAGCGATACAATTTTAATATTGTCCGCGGCCATTTGCGCCACTAGTGCGGCGGGGTTTTCCGGGCCCACCAAGGTGTCCAGCACTGCGCCAATCAATTGTAATTTTTCACCTTCGCCGGAACGTTCTACCAGCGTATACAAACAATCCTGCGGCACCAGTTGATCGCGCACACTGGCGGAACGCAAGCTGCTGCCAATGATCCCCCAATCACCACCAAACTTATTTAACACCGCTTCAGTATAAAATGCCTGATGGGCGCGATGAAAAGCACCTATTCCCAAATGCACTATGCCGGCGTTGAGTTGGGTGCGGTCGTAGCTTGGTAGCACAACATCTTTAGGGAGTTCAGCGATTGCATGTTTGTTTAAACGATTCATTATAAAAATCCAAAGGAGTTAAATACCAAAAATACATTCAAATAAATGACTAACAAGAATAAAAATAGGAATAATATTCGTTGTGGCTGCGTGTTATTTTTTACACGCAAGCGAAAAATTTAAATCAATTAACCATAGCCCTTACACCACTTCAGTTGGTTAAAGTATATCGGCTCACGCGCGACAAAATTCTATTTTTAGCAAGCCAAGAGTGTTATATTTTGTTTTTATTTTGCGCCCACAAAAAAACTCTGTTTGCAGCAAAATACAATTCGTTTTTAAGCCTTACCTATTTAGTCATCTACTATCAACTGGAACTATTCAAATGGCACACATAGCAGCGATTGGCGAAGTCATGGTGGAGCTGGCTCCATTTCCGACAGCTGACAGCAACGGCCGCGAAATCATGGCCTTATCGTTTGCGGGCGATACCTATAACACCTCGGTGTACATGGCGCGCCTGGGGTTAAAAACTGATTACGTCACGCAGTTAGGTGAAGACCCCTACAGCACACAAATTATGCAGCGCATGGCCAACGAAAATATTGGCACCGGCATGATTAAACAACTGCCCGGTCGTTCACCTGGTTTGTACATTATTCGCAATACCCCCGATGGCGAGCGCGAATTCTTTTACTGGCGCAAAGAGGCTCCGGCACGTGAATTATTTGCTTCGCAAGAAGCGGCAGATCAACTCTGCCAAAAACTGGTGCACTGCAACTGTGTTTACCTGAGTGGTATTACACTGGCGATTATCGGCGAAAAATCCCGTGAATTTTTGTACAACAGTCTGCATAAGCTGCGTCAGCAGGATGTGATTGTTGCGTTCGACAGTAACTATCGCCCGCGTTTGTGGCGCGATAAAAGCGAAGCACAGCAAGCCATGTTAGCGATCATGGAATACACCGATATCGCACTGTTGACGCTGGATGACGAACAACTGCTGTGGGGGGATGATTCGGTTGAAGGCTGCAAACAGCGCTACGCTGCTTACGCACTCAGCGAGTTGGTATTAAAGCGCGGCGCCGATGATGCAATTATCATTACGCCAAATGAAGAGCTGCGTGTTCCTGTTCCACCGGTGCAGGGCGTGATTGATACCACGGGTGCAGGGGATACCTTTAATGCCGGTTATTTAGCGGGCCGGTTGATGGGCAAATCACTGACTGATTCCGCCAAGCAGGGTATTCGCTGCGCGGGCATTATTATTCGCCATCGCGGTGCAATTATTGATAAGGCTATTTTTGATAAAGAACTTGGCGCATAGGCCTTGTTAGTATTGCGCGGGATTCTCCCGCGCAATACACATAAAAATTTTAGTTTTTTTTACTGCTGGCAGCGCAACATTTTATTGCCGCGCTTGCACAATTGAATTGCCAAGCCCCAGGGGTCGCGCATCATCACCAAATGCGAGCCATCTTTAATGTGGACTTCTTCCGCAAAACTCGCGCCTACCGCTTCCAATGCCGCACGTTTTTCTACCGGGTTTTCGCACACAAATGCCAAATGTATTAGTAGTGGATTCATATTGGCGTAGTCGGGTACTTGATCGGGCGGGTTGTTGTAAATCTCCAACATGACATCGCCGCTTTCATCGCCTAAAAAATGGGTGTTAGCACCGCCATCCTGTTTGCGCACAATGGTTAAACCCATGTGCTGTACATACCACGCCGCCATAGCGATTGGGTCTTTTACGTTTAAGGCAAAATGTTCAATTTTCATAAGCGATTCGTTTAACAACCTGCTTGCCAAGGTGCGCACTGTAAACAGCCCACACTGAAAAAAAGGAGTAGAAAAAAGAGTGCCCAAGGGCACTCAACAAGGGACTACTCATGAGGTCATACAATATTCTTAACGATTGTCTCCACCATTTTTTTGGCATCGCCAAATAACATCATGGTGTTGTCGCGGTGGAACAATTCGTTTTCTACACCGGAGTAACCCGATGCCATGGAGCGTTTCACAAATAATACGGTGCGCGCTTTTTCCACTTCCAATATCGGCATACCAAAAATCGGGCTTTGTGGATTGGTTTTTGCGGCCGGGTTGGTGACATCGTTAGCGCCAATTACAAAAGCGACATCGGCGGTTTGGAATTCATTATTGATATCGTCCAACTCAAATACTTCGTCGTAAGGCACGTTAGCTTCTGCGAGCAATACGTTCATATGTCCCGGCATGCGGCCAGCCACAGGGTGAATGGCGTAGCTGATTTTTACCCCGGCTTTTTTCAACTCTTCACACATTTCACGCAGCGCATGTTGCGCCTGTGCTACCGCCATGCCGTAACCGGGCACAATAATGACCGAGCCAGCGTTTTTCATAATAAACGCCGCGTCTTCCGCGCTGCCACGTTTTACCGGGCGCTCTTCACCACCATCGCCACCGGCAGCCGCAGTGGTGTCCGCCCCAAAACCGCCAAGAATCACGTTAAAAAACGAGCGATTCATGCCTTTGCACATGATATAGGAGAGGATGGCACCTGACGAGCCGACTAGTGCACCAGTTACAATCAGTGCATCGTTGTGCAGGGTAAAACCAATACCGGCAGCGGCCCAACCCGAATAAGAATTGAGCATCGAAACCACTACCGGCATATCAGCGCCGCCAATAGGAATTATCAGCAATACCCCAATCACAAACGCCAATGCGGTCATGCCCCAGAATACCCAAGGCGATTGATCGACACAGAAATAACCGATCAAAGCGAGTATCGCCGCGCCGAGAATGGCATTAATAAAATGTTGGCCGCGAAAGACAATCGGCTTGCCCGATACCAAACCTTGCAGCTTGGTAAATGCAATCACCGAACCGGAAAAAGTAATTGCACCAATTACCACTCCCAGCCCCATTTCAATTTTGCTGGCGATAAAAATCTCACCGGTTGCGTTCACAATGCCAAAGGCTTCGGGGTTGCTAAATGCGGCACCCGCCACCAATACGGCGGCCATGCCCACCAGGCTGTGAAAGGCGGCGACCAATTGTGGCATGGCAGTCATGGCGATATTGCGCGCAATAAAAATCCCAATCACGGCGCCTATGGCGAGCGCAATTACAATCCAACCGTAGGAGGTTACTGCCGGGCTTAAAACCGTGGTGACTACGGCGATCAGCATGCCCAACATGCCAAAGAAATTGCCCTTGCGCGAGGTTTCCGGTGATGACAAACCGCGCAGCGCCATAATGAATAAAACGGCGGCAACCAAATAAGCGAGCGACGTTAAACTTTCATTCACATTGCCCATGATTATTTCTCCCCTACTTTATTTTTCTTTTTATACATGGCAAGCATGCGATGGGTAACAGTAAAACCACCAAAAATATTAATGGCGGCGAGCACCATGGCGCAAAAGCCAAGCACCTTGGATAGGCTCATGCCTTCCGGGCCGACAGCAATTAATGCGCCCACAATAATCACACTGGAAATAGCGTTAGTTACCGCCATCAGTGGTGTATGCAGCGCGGGCGTTACGCTCCACACCACGTAGTAACCCACAAAAATGGCCAAAACAAAAATAGAAAGTTGCGAAACAAAATTGGCTTCCATGATGATCTCCCGTTAAGCAGCGCTAGCTGGTTTGAAGTTGGGGTGAACAATTTTGTTATCGCGTGTGAGCACGGTCGCCGCGATAATTTCGTCCTGCCAATTCACATTGAACTGTTTGTCAGCATCAATCATGGGTGTTACAAAATTCAAAATATTTTTGGCGTACAGCGCGCTGGCATCGGCGGATAAACGGCTGGGAATATTAAATAAGCCGATAATGGTCACGCCGTTTACCTCAATCACTTCACCGGGTTTGGTGAGTGTGCAATTGCCGCCTTGCTCTGCTGCCAGGTCGACAATCACCGAGCCGGGGCGCATGGAGTGCACCATCTCATCGTTAATCAAGGTGGGGGCTTTGCGGCCAGGAATTAACGCGGTGCAAATGGCGATATCTTGTTTCTTTAAGGTTTCAGCAACGAGTTCGGCCTGGCGACGTTTGTAGTCGTCGCTCATTTCTTTGGCGTAACCACCGGCGGTTTCAGCGTTTTTCACTTCATCGCTGTCCACCATCACAAATTTTCCGCCCAGACTTTCCACCTGCTCTTTGGAGGCGGCGCGCACGTCGGTGGCCGACACGATCGCACCCAAGCGTTTGGCGGTGGCGATGGCTTGCAAGCCAGCCACACCGGCGCCGAGCACCATGACGCGCGCAGGAGCTATAGTTCCTGCGGCGGTCATCATCATTGGCATGGCGCGGTCGTACACATTAATCGCTTCCAAAACCGCGCGATAACCGGCGAGGTTGGATTGTGAACTCAGCACATCCATGGATTGCGCGCGGGTAATACGCGGCACAAATTCGAGTGTGAGTGCGGTGATGCCAGCATCGGCATATTGCTGAATGGCAGCGGGATCGGAATAGGGGGAAAGCATGGCGATTAATAACGCGCCGCGTTTGATTAGCGCGAGCTCATTGATTGCACCCTCACCTGCTAGCTTTTCATCCCCAAGCAAAGGGCGCTGCACTTTTAATACTATGTCTGCACTGCCAAGCAATTCAGCGAGGTTATCGCTAATGGTTGCACCTGCCTCGATATAAGACTCATTGCTGATGCGACTATTAATGCCGGCATCTTTTTCAACACTGACGCTAAAACCCAGAGCGATAAATTTTTTAACGGTATCAGGTGTGGCGGCAACACGTCGCTCATGCGCACGTCGCTCTTTGGTGATGGCTATTTTCATGGTTGTCGTCTCGTTGGTGATGGCAAATGTTTGGCAGTGCCGCACCCGACGCCGAGGCGCCGTGCGAGCCTGTCTGTTATTAAAGCCTGAGAAGGCGCCGTCATTTGCTTTCTAATGGTCTAGCGGCCGGATGTTTCCGGTTATTGTTTTTTTGTTTTTGCTCCCCTTCTTTGAAAAGGGGAGAGGGGATTTAAACCACAGCGCCAATTTTCCACGGGATAAATTCGTTATCGCCGTAGCCGAGCAATTCACTTTTGGTTTTTTTGCCAGAGGCAACCGCTAAAATTTCTTCAAAAATTTCCTGACCGGATTGCTCCAGGGTGAGTTCGCCATCCACCACCTTGCCACAGTTCAAATCCATGTCTTCATTCATGTGTTCATAGATTTTGCTGTTGGTCGCAAGTTTGATGCTGGGTGCGGGTTTACAACCAAAAGCCGAACCGCGCCCGGTGGTGAAACACAAAATTTGTGCGCCCGAGGCAACCTGGCCGGTGGCCGACACCGGGTCGTAACCCGGGCTGTCCATAAACACAAAACCTTTGGTGGTAATGTCTTCGCCGTAGAGGAATACATCAGTCAAATTGGTGGAGCCACTTTTGGCTTGGGCGCCGAGGGATTTTTCAATAATAGTGGTGAGGCCACCCGCTTTATTGCCGGGTGATGGGTTGTTGTTTAATTCAAAGTCATTGCGTGCGGTGTAGTCTTTCCACCACTCAATGCGATCCAATAATTTTTGCGCGATGGCGGGCGATTGCGCGCGACGCGTCAATAAATGTTCGGCGCCAAAAATTTCCGGGGTCTCGGACAAAATCACTGTGCCGCCGTGGCGCACCAGAATATCGCCGGCAATGCCCAGCGCCGGGTTGGCTGTTACGCCGGAGAGTGCGTCGGAGCCGCCGCACTGCAAGCCAATCACCAATTCGCTGGCCGGTACGGTTTCGCGCTGGCATTCATTCACCAGCGGCAACATGGCACGCAGGGTTTCTATGCCCTTTTCAATCGCCAGGCGAGTGCCGCCGACATCCTGAATGGTAAATGCGGTAAAGGTTTTGGAGTCGGCCAGGCCGCACTCTTCCATCACGCGCTGGATCTGCATGGTTTCGCAGCCCAAGCCAACCATCATCACCCCGCCAAAATTGGGGTGGCGCGCGTAGCCATTAAACGTGCGACGCAGGGTTTCGTAGCCTTCACCGTCCGAGCGCATACCGCAGCCGCTGTCGTGGGTCATGGCGACTACGCCATCGATATTGGGGAAATTATTGAGCTCACCGGAGAAGGTGAAATGTTGGGCGATGGCTTTGGCCACGGTCGCCGAGCAGTTGACGGTGGTGAGTATGCCCACGTAATTGCGGGTGCCGACTTTGCCGTTAATGCGTTTGTAACCCTCAAAGGTAGCGCGTTGATCGACAGGCACAAATTCGGTGGTTTTGGCTTCTTTGCTGAAGCCATAATCTTTTTCCCAGTCGCCCATGGCGCAGTTGTGCACATGCACATGCTCGCCTGCCGCTATGTCCTGGCTGGCAAACCCAATGGTCTGGCCGTATTTAAGAATGGGTTCGCCCTTGCTGATAGCGCGGATGGCTACCTTGTGCATGGCGGGGATGTCGCTGCGCAGGGTGACATCCTTTTCTACAAACAACACACCAGCGGGCAGCGCTACCTTGCAGATTCCGACGTTATCACTGTCATGCAACACAATAATGCTATTCACGCTGATTTCTCTCTTGATGATTGAGCGGTATAAGAAGTGTAGTTCGCTTGTAAAACTTCGGCGGCTTGCACCCGGCAAAACCATCCCTTTCCTATAAAAGGCTGATTCGTGCCCGATGAAAAATCTGGCCCGAAAAAAAAGGCGCCTTGCGGCGCCTCAAAATCGGCAATGGTATTCGGTCAATACCGGGATCTAATCTACCCCTCAAAAAATGCATCGGCAACAGCCCCAAAACCCTGAAAACCCCCTATGTAACCGTTCTCATTGTGGCTGCGGGGAGCTTTTAGCCTGTTACACAAAATGGGGTCAAATTATAAGTGATGAATATTTTGAATTATTTTATAAATTAGGATAAGTATTCTTTTCTGAATTAAGATTATTTTTTAAATTATTTTTATCGATTGTTATGTGTATACGTTTACAAATCAATTGCGGATTAAATGTAAACGTATACATTACGTAATGTGGGAAAAAAATACTCAAATTATGCTTTTTGGGGAATTTTTAAGGGGTGCGGGTTGCTTTTATTCAACCTGACATACAGAATGTTTTTCACTCGATATGAGGATGTGTATCTTCTTTGCCCTTGGCGGCTAACAACACCGAACAGAAGAGCGCGTTCCATCGCCAGCTTATAAATAGATGCCCTGCAGCGCAGGCTTATATAGATGCTGGTGACGACCTATAAAAAGCTACAGCAGTGGCAGACAACACGAGAGCAACCACCAGTGACTGACTATTGCCTTCAACAGCCTACTCGTCGCACCTTTCTTGGCTTGACCCTTGCGGGCCTCGCCGGGTCGGCAACATTAACCAGCCTATCGGCTTGCAGTCGCCAAACTGCGCCTGCCGCTTTCTCCATCGATGCCTGGCGCAAGGCCGAAGCCATTCGCGCGCAGGTTGTTGCCCCGGTATTTCCCGAGCGCAGCTTTGATGTGCGCGACTTTGGCGCCAAAGCCGATGGCAAACACAACAATACCCAGGCCTTTGCAGCCGCTATCAAAGCCTGCCATGACGCTGGCGGCGGCAAAGTTGTTGTTGCCGGGGGTGATTACCTGAGCGGCCCGATTCACCTGTTATCCAACATTAACCTGCATGTGGCCGAAGGCGCGCGCATTCTGTTTATCACTGACCCCAGCGCCTATTTACCTGCGGTATTTACCCGCTGGGAAGGCATGGAGTTAATGGGGTATTCGCCGCTCATTTATGCCTATGGCCAAACCAATATTGCGATTACCGGCAAGGGTGTGCTGGATGGCCAAGCTAACCGCACTACTTGGTGGCCCTGGAAAGGTGGCGCCTGGAAAGGCGGTACCGACTGGAGCATGCCCGGAGTTCCCACCCAGGATGCTGCACGCGATAAGTTGATGCAGGACATGGAAAACGGCGTGCCCGTTGCCGAGCGCATGTATGCCGATGGTGCTTATTTGCGCCCGCCTTTTATCCAACCCTACGCCTGTAAAAATGTATTGATTGAAGGTGTAACCATCACCAATGCGCCCTTCTGGTTACTCAACCCGGTGCTCTGTGAAAACGTCACAGTGGATGGCGTGAATTGCATTAGTCACGGCCCCAACTCGGACGGCTGCGACCCGGAATCCTGCAAAAATGTCGTGATCAAAAACTGCTTGTTTGATACCGGTGATGATTGCATCGCCATTAAATCCGGCCGCAATGCCGATGGCCGTCGCTTGAACACGCCCACCGAAAATATTGTGATCAGCCACTGCAAAATGCGTGAAGGTCACGGCGGTGTGGTGATTGGCAGTGAAATTTCTGGCGGTGTGCGCAATGTATTTGTCGAGCACTGTGAAATGAGCAGCCCGAATCTGGATCGCGGCATTCGCATTAAAACCAATTCCGTGCGCGGCGGCGTAATCGAAAACTTTTTTATCCGCGACATCACCATCGGTGAAGTTACTACCGCAATTGTTATCGACTTCGATTATGAAGAAGGTGATGCCGGTAAATTCACACCCACCGTGCGCAATATCGACATCCGCGATTTGCACTGCGAGAACGCCAAACATGTGTTCCAGGTGCGTGGTTACAAACGCTCGCCCATTCAAAATTTGCATCTTACTAACTGCCATTTCAAACAGGTGGGTGATATTGGCATTTTGGAGCAGCTGGAAAACTTCTCTGCGGTGAACGTCACTATTAAAGGTGCAGAATTTAAGGTGTGATCAGTAATTGGTGGCGAATAGATATTTTTTAAATAACCCGAAACTGCACATAACAATTTAATTGGTCTTTTTAAGTATTAATAAATTTGAAAGACCAGCTATCTGCCAAGCTTGAATTGGCAGATAGCAAAACGGTTCCAAATATAAGCAGATGTCGCGCTTGTAGGCGTAAAGTTCTGTGATGTTTGTGAAAACTGCCAACACTGCAATTAGCAATCGATGTTGGCAATGCTCGCTAGCTCAATGTATTTAATCACAATAAAAGATGGGGAATAGCTATGAGAAAATTTACACTCAATCCAATCGTGTTAGCCATGGCGGTCAGCGCCATGCCTGCCGCTACTTTCGCACAAGAACTGGAAGAGGTTCTTGTTACTGGTAGCTATGCACAGAGCTTGAAAAATGCGCTGAATGTAAAGCGTGAATCAACCGGTATTGTTGATTCGGTTTTTGCTGAAGATGTGGGCAAATTTCCAGATCAAAACCTTGCTGAATCACTGGGTCGTATCCCTGGTGTAGCGATTGAACAAGACGACGGTGAAGGTCGTTCTATTACTGTGCGTGGTCTGGGCGATGCGTACACCATGGTTACCGTAAACGGTATGCCTTCGCAGTCACTTGCTGCCGGTTCAGGCGGCGTGCGCACCAGTCGTGCGTTCGACTTTAACGTATTTGCTTCTGAATTATTTAGCCGTTTGGATGTGTACAAATCCACCTCTGGTGAACTGGAAGATGGTTCTCTCGGTGCAACCGTAGGTTTACGTACTGCACGCCCATTTGACTATGACGAGTTTGCAGCGGCGGCAAACGTAGAAGCGGGTTATTACGACGGTTCGGGCAGTGTAAAGCCACGCTTGTCTGGTTTGGTTAGTGTTAGTAACGACACTATGGGCTTTTTGGCGTCAGTAGCCTACTCCCAGAAAGAAGCGCCATTGACGGGTGCAGAGTCTGGTCGGTGGAACGCCCAATCTGGTTCCAACAGATTAATTTGCCCTGCTGGTGTGTGCGGCGATGATGCCACTTTGGTGCGCTCATCTTGGCACCCGCGTATTGCGCGTTATGCGGATAAAACGAATGATCAGGATCGTTTGGGTGTTACTTCCAGTTTCCAATGGCAAATTGCCGATGAAACTTTGCTAAGCATTGATGGCCTTTACTCTAAAATCGACGTGACTCGCGATGAGCCATTTATGCAGGCCATTTCCTTGGCGCGCAATGACGCAACTGGTATGCGCCAGATGAGTGTTGTTGACTATGTGGTTGATTCCAACATGACCTTGGTATCTGCCGAAGTGACAGATGCTGACTTCCGTTCGGAAGCATTCCGTGCTGACTGGAGCTCTGAGTTTAACCAGCTGTCTCTGGATCTGAAGCATGAATTCTCGGATAAATTCCGCATGAATGTGCTTGCTGGTATGACCGAATCGCAGTTAGATAACCGCGAAGTGACAGTTATCTATGAACACTTCAGCAGTAACGATTCACGTGATTACGTCACCTATGCTGACTCCAGCGATAGCTTCAGCTGGGACTATTCGAATATGAAGTCACCGGTTCTCAGCTATAGCTTCGATACTACCAATCCAGCTAACTGGGAATTCTCCGAGTATCGTGATCGTATCTATGATGCGACCTCGGATACCGATATGGCGCGTATCGATTTTGCTTATGATTTGGCGGATGGTTACACCGCGAAATTTGGTGCAACCCAAAAATCTTACGGCTATCAAATCACTGAATCACGCGCCGACAGAACTTTTGCACAGGCAGATGTAGCTAATGGCGGCGCCAATGATGGTAATGCATGCGGCATCACTGCAGCCGTAGATGCTAGCGATGGCTATTTACAAACTGCTGGCGGCCAATCTTTCTTCTATCCTAACTTTAATCGTAGAACTGAATTTCAGGATTCAGGTTGCTGGGCTTATGCACCACAGGCAGGGAATACCCGCGATGTAGAAGAAGAAGTATTTGGTTACTTTGCGCAAATTGACGTTGATACTGAGCTATTTGGTAACCGCTTCCGCGGTAATATTGGTGTACGTGAAGCTGAAACAGATTTGCGTGCAGAAGGTATTACGGTTGTTGATGGTGTAGTGACGCCAGTGGTTGTTAAACATAGCTACAGCGATACTTTGCCGTCCTTGTCTTTGGCTTACAACCTGACTGAAGATCTGGTATTGCGCGGTGCTGCAGCGAAAGTATTGGCGCGTCCTGAATTGACCGACTTGAACCCAGGCGGCTCTATTACAATTTTTGGTGATCCAAAAGTAAGTTACGGTAACCCTCTGATCGAACCATTCCGTGCTGACTCTTTCGATTTGGGCTTGGAGTGGTACTACTCTGATAACGCGCTGGCTGGTGTCACCCTGTTCCAAAAAGATGTTGAGTCATTCCCGACATCAGAAACAACAGATGTGCCATGGTCGCAACTTGGTTTGCCGGATAGTTTGCTGGGGGCGCAAGTGGATACCCTGCGTAACGAAACCTTTGAGGTTAGCCGCAAAATTAATGGCGGCGGCGGTAACATCCAAGGTGCAGAGTTTGGTTGGCAGCAACAACTGTCATTCTTGCCGGGTCCAGATTGGGTGCGCGGTTTTGGTTTCCAAGCTAACTACACCTTGGTTGACGAAGCTGAGTTGGATAGCGGCTCACCAATGAGAAACGTATCAAAAGACTCTTACAATTTTACCCTTTACTGGGAAGGTGAGAAGTTCCAGGCGCGTATCAGCAATTCTTATCGTGGCGAGTACTACAGCAATACCGCATCAGGCGCGAGCGAGTGGCAAACTCGTGTAGTGGATGACAGTAACTACGTAGGTGTTTCTGCTAGTTACGATGTAACTGATCAACTGAAAATTACCTTCAAAGGCGTAAACATTACGGACGAGTCCAAACATGAATACGAAACTGAAGGCGTTGCACGTTTAGTACTTGACCACTCTGCAGGTGCAAGCTACTTCGTTGGTGCAAGCTACAAGTTTTAATTAATCATCGATGCAGTACCACAGGGATGCCAGGCAACTGGCATCCCTATTTAGTTATCGGCGGTAGGATTTTTTATCGCGGATAATCAAATAAAACGATTGAATTCGTGATGTAAAAAATCACGACTTAATGACGCGACAAGAGGTGAACCACGTGAGTTTATTGTTAAACAGCCACCCGTTCCGCAAAAGCCTATTGAGTAAAACAATGGTGGGCGGATTTATCCTGGCAGCAATCAGCGGATGCTCCCCGGAACAAGCCAGCGAACAACAAACCAGTGCTGCAGCACCTGTGCAAGACAAGGCAGCGCAATATCAAGTAGCGACTGCAGAAATTAGTAACGCCAATGATTTTGCCTTGGCGCAAGAGCCAATTTATTTTTCATTTTATGATTTGGGTATCGATGCCAGCGACGCCGCAAAACTGGCGGTGCTGATGGGCGATCAACCCCAAGTCTCACAAACCGTCGATACCGATGGTGATGGCGCGCTGGACAGCTTGTTATTAGCGGCCGATTTTGCGCCCGCCGAGCGCAAAAATTTTATTATTTCCACCGATCCTGCCATTGCCAAACCCGCGCTGAAAAAACAAACCCAGGCGGAAATTTCCATCAAAGAAGGTGGTGAGTGGAATGGTAAAGTTTACGAAGGCGGCACCTTTAAAAATGTGGATAGCGTAAATCCACCGCCACAATATACCGACCACTCCTATTGGATTCGCTACGAAGGTCCTGGCATAGAATCGGACAAAGTGGCTTATAGGGTGTATCTGGATTGGCGCAACGGGTTTGATATTTTTGGTAAAAAAGTTAACGACGTGGTGTTGCAAAAGGTCGGCCTGGATGGCTACGACTCCTACCATGAAAATGCCGACTGGGGTGTGGATGTATTAAAAGTTGGCAAGTCACTCGGCATGGGTGGTTTTGGTTTTTGGAACGGAAAAAATGTGGAGCTGGTATCACAAACCGACAGCCGCTCCGCCACCATCACTAATAATGGCGATATTTATTCCGGTTTTAAAATTAATTACAACGGCTGGCAAGTTAACAATCAAAAACTTGATATGACCGCGCATTTTGCGATGACTGCTGGCAGCCGTTTGGTGAAAGTCAACCTGAGTAAAACCGAGCGTTTGCCGAATATGGCAATAGGTTTGGTGAAACACCCGGGCACTAGCTTATTGCAAGGTAATGAGCATGTCAGCGGTTACGCCTGGACTTACGTTGCCAGTTGGGGCAAACAAAGTTTAAGCGGTGCCGATGATCATTTGGGCATGGCAATTATTTTCCGTCGCGATGATCGCGCGGAACAAACACAAGACGAAACCTCTTATGTCTCCGTGATGAAAGATAAAGGTGGCCAATTGGAATATTACTTCCTCGCCGCTTGGGAGCATGAGCTGGACGGCGTAAAAACCGAAGCCGATTTTAAAGCCTATCTGGATCGCGAAGTATTGCGTTTAACCAAAGAACCGCGTGTGCGTTTTGAATCTGCACTTAGCGCCGAGGCCAAAAAAGTCCCGTTGACTGCGGAGACTGCTTTGAAATGGACTAAAGCCTTGGCCGACTCCGAACTGGAACGTAAAACCCTGAATTATCACTATCAAGGTTGGGATGAAAATCGTCGTCGCCCCGCCAAATTTGAATACGATATTGCGGGCTTGCAAATTATGGCGCTGCAAGCGCTGAATGAAGTTAGCCCCGATACACGCTATGCCGAGGCTGCCGAAAAAGTCACCGGCAGTTTTGTAGCAGACGATGGCAAGATCCACACCTTCGAGCCGGATTTATTCAGCATCGACTTAACCAAACCAGGCGATGTGTTAATCCTGTTAGAGCAGCGCACCGGCGCGGAAAAATATCGCAAAGCGGTAGATTTTTTGCGTGAAAATTTAAAGCGTCACCCGCGCACCAGTGGTGGCGCTTTTTGGCATCGTGTTACCTACCCGAATCAATTATGGTTGGATGGCGTATACATGGGCATGCCCTTCCTCGCACAATATGCGGCGACCTATGAAACCGGCGAACAACAACACGAAAGTTTTAAAGAAGCGGTGCATGAATTTGTGATTGCCCGCGAGCAGCTGCGCAACCCGGAAACCGGTTTGTATTACCATGCGTGGGACGAATCCAAACAAGCGGATTGGGCCAATAAAGAAACGGGTCAAGCATCTCAATACTGGCTGCGCGGTTTGGGCTGGTACGCCATGGCGCTGGTGGATGTGCTGGATTATTTGCCGGAATCAGAAACAGAATTGCGTAAAACCCTGATTGATATTACGCAAGAATTGGCTGCTGACCTGTTACGCTATCAGGATGCAGAGACCGGCACCTGGTGGCAAATTCTGGATAAACCCGGTGCCATCGCCAACTATCGCGAATCCAGCGGCAGTGCGATGTTCACTTATTTTTACGCTAAAGCTCTTAATAAAGGTTATTTGCCCGAGTCCTATCGCGCGGCGACAATGAAAGCCTATGAAGGTTTGATCAATGAATTTGTAACCCTGCACAAAGATGGCAAGATCAGCATGACCGATCAATGTCTGGTAGCAGGTTTAGGTTTTGGTCGCGACGGCAGTTACGATTACTATATGACAGAGCGTATTTTTGCCAACGATGCCAAGGGCAATGGCCCATTTATTTTTGCCGGCGTCGAAATCTATAAATTACTTAAAAAACAATAATTATCCGCGTTTGCCTGCATGTTATTAATGCAGGTAAACGCATTGCTTCTATAGAGTGGATTACCATCAACCTGTGTTGCGCCCAAGGCGCAGCAGCTGAGAGACAGAAGGTTTTATTATGAAAGTATTAGAGGAACGTTTTGCAGTCCACCTGGATGACTACAAACATTACGACACTGAAAAGCTGCGTAAACATTTTTTAGTGGAGAATATTTTTACCGCCGACCAAGTGGAATTTACCTACACCCACTACGAGCGTTTGATGGTGGGCGGTGTTATGCCGGTGACTAAACCGGTGGTGCTGGAAACCTACGATCAGCTCAAAATGGATTTCTTTTTGGCGCGCCGTGAGTTGGGTGCCATTAATATCGGTGGCAGCGGTAAAGTGTCGGTAGACGGCGAAGTCTATGAAATTGGTACCAAAGAAGCGCTGTACATTGGTCGCGGTGCAAAAGACGTTATTTTTAGTAGCGATGACACAAATAATCCTGCCAAGTTTTATTTGAATTCAACTCCCGCACACCAAACTTATCCTACTAAAAAAGTGAATAAGGAAAATAGCAAGGTTTTGCATATGGGCGCCGGTGATACTTGTAACGAGCGCGACATTTATCAGCTGATGATTAATACCGTACTCGATACCTGCCAATTGCAAATGGGTATGACCGAATTAAAACCCGGCAGCATTTGGAACACTATGCCAATGCACACACACAGCCGTCGGATGGAAGCCTATTTTTATTTCAACATTCCAGATACTCACGCGGTATGCCATTTTATGGGCCCAGCGGAAGAGACCCGTCATATTTGGGTTGGCAATGAACAAGCGGTAGTATCACCACCTTGGTCTATGCACTCTGGTGTGGGTACCGCAAATTACACCTTTATTTGGGGCATGGCCGGTGAAAATATGGATTACACCGATATGGATTTCCATAAGCCCAGTGAATTGAAATAATTTTTTGAGAGAAAAACATGAACCATCCATTATTTGATTTAACCGGCAAAATCGCGGTAGTCACTGGCGCAACCCACGGTTTGGGTATGGCCATGGCGAGCGGCTTGGCAAGTGCCGGCGCCACCTTGATTATTAACGGTAATTCCTCGCAGGAAAAAATCGACAACGCGGTTAATGAATATCGCGCTAAAGGTTTTAACGCATTTGGTTACAAATTTAACGTAACCAATGAGGATGAAGTGATTGCTGCTGTTGATCAAATCGAAGCTGACCACGGCCCGATTGATATTTTGATTAACAACGCCGGTATCATCAAACGTACACCGCTGTTGGAAATGACACTGGAAGACTTTGAAGAAGTCATCAAAATCGATTTGACCGGTGTATTTACTATGACCCGCCCTGTTGCGCGCAAAATGGTTGAGCGTCGCCAAGGTAAAATTATTAACATCTGTTCGATGATGAGTGAACTCGGCCGCAATTCGGTAGGCGCCTACGCCGCTGCCAAAGGCGGATTAAAAATGCTCACCAAAAATATGGCCACCGAATGGGCGAAATATAACGTGCAGGTAAATGGCATCGGCCCCGGTTATTTTGCTACCAGCCAAACCGAACCGATTCGCGTTGATGGTAATCCGTTTAACGACTTTATTATCAGCCGCACACCCGCGGGCAAATGGGGTGACCCGGATGACCTGCAAGGCGCGACCATTTTCCTCGCTTCCAAAGCGAGCGATTTTGTCACCGGTCAAATCGTTTATGTAGACGGCGGTATCCTCGCTACTATTGGCAAGCCGAGTAACGAAGCTTAACTCTTTTAACAAAACCAGAATGAATTACCCCTTTCATTCTGGTTTCTCCCGCAACAGCCGCCCCACAAGGGTGGCTGTTTTTTTATGGACATTTTTTAAATAGTTGTGATTAAACCAGTGCCGCTTCAAACAATGCCAACAACCGGCTCCAGGCGCGTTCGGCCTGCTCCTGGTGGTAAACGCGGGAATCGGGCGGGCACCAGCCGTGTAACGCACCGGCGTAGACTTCCACTTCGGCTTTTACTTTTGCATCGGCGAAACTTTTGCGTAACACATTTTTTGCTTCGACATCGCGCTGGTCGTCGTTTTCGGCGATGGCAATCAGGAATTGCGCATTGGTTTTCGGGATTAATAAATGCGGGCTGTCGGGCGAGTCACTAACTAAACCACCACCGTGGAAACTGGCGACGGCGCCGATGCGCTGCGGAATTGTTGCGGCGGTGCGAAAGGCGATAGCGCCGCTCATGCAATAACCCATAGTGCCGATTTTTTTGCTGCTATCAACAGCGGCTTGTTGATCGAGAAAACCGACAAAGGCTTTTGCATCTATCACATGGGTTGCAGGGCTGAGCGTTTTGGCGAGGGCGGTTACGGCGGTGCGCGTGGCTTCATCGGCATAGGAGGCACCTTCGCCAACCACCGGGGCTTTTTGGCTGCGATAAAATGGATTCACCACCAACACCGCATACCCGGCTTGGGCGAGGCGTTTGCCCATTAATTCAAACGCGGGGCGCAGGCCGAGAATATCCGGCCAAAGAATTACAGCAGGGTGTTTGCCGCTGGCCGGGTGCACAAAATAACAATCAGCGCTGCCGTCCGGCGTGGTTACATTAACAGTGGCTTCGGTCACGCTCATGGCGTTGGCGCTAATGGGGAAATACATCGCCAAACTGGCGCCCACCAAGCCTGCTACAAATTGGCGACGGTTGAGCTGGTTTTGCGCGTAGCGTTCATTGTCTTCTTGCGTCAGATCATCACACATGATTAGCCTCCTGTTGCAGCCGTGAAATTACATGATCAACCAAACCAGTGTAGCGGCAAAAACGATTCCGATAATTAAATGCATTCTGCTCGCCCCTTGAATGGGTTCAGCGATGTGTGCTTTGCCGTGTACCATAGCGGCAGTTAAATTTTGGCGGCGCCATAACAAATAATAAATTACCGCAAGCAAATGCAATGCGATAAAACCCAGCAAGATATTAAAGGTAATTTCATGCCAGTCCGCCATTAAACGGCTGGTTTTGAAACTGAGGTAATCGGCAAAAGGGCCACCATCAAAACCGTCGACATCGATAGAAAATAAACCCAGGCCAATTTGGAGCAACAATAAAAATAGTAATGCGAGCGCGCTATAACCACCGAGTGGATTATGCCCGGCCGATGGTGGCACATCGCGCTGTGTTAAATTTTTAAAGTACTGAAATGCTGCTGCCGGTGTTTGTAAAAAATAATTGAAGCGTGCGCTGCTGCTGCCAAAAAATCCCCAGTAACAGCGAAATAACACCACGCCGAGCAGCGCGTAGGCGCAGTAACTGTGATACACAATTTCGTGATTTTCCGCCGTCCACCAACAGGCGGCGACCAGCAATACAATCGACCAGTGACAAATGCGCACTGGCCAATCCCACAAGGTTTTTTTGCTCAGTGTTAATTCAACTGCAGGCATGGTCATAGGCAATTAATCCACACGGAAACTGTCGTGACAGGACGAGCAGTTATCGCGCAGGGTGCCTAATTTTTTCTGCAGCGCCGATTTATCACCACTGCTTGCCAGTGAGACCAAGGCTTTGGATTCCACCATTAATTCGTTACTAAGTGCATCAAACTTTTCTTTGTTTTCCCAAATATAAGCGCGTGCGTCGGTTTCCAAACCGGATTCCGGGCCGCTGCCCGCCGGAAACCATGTGGGTAATTTTTCGGCGAGCACCGACAATTTAGTGGCGGCACTGGTGATGGCGGCGCTATCGGGATTGCCACTTTTTAATTCATCGCGCAGGGTTTTCATTGCCGCGCCCATGTCTTTAAATCCTTCCTGCCGCGCGTCGATTATGTCTTGCTGGGCGTAAGCGGGTAGCTGTAAAAAAAGCAATGCGCTTAATGCGGCGGTTTTTACTTTCAATGGTGTTATGCAGGAAGTTGTTAATAATTTTTTGCAGATTGTAAGCATCATAGTTTTACCTGTGGCGATAACTGAAAAGCGGTGGCGAATTCGGGTTTTGCTCGGAAATCTTCAAGCTGGGCGATAGCCAGTGGCGTCTTGCCGCTGCTGTCCGCCAGATCAATCGGTGCGCCCTTTTGTGCGAGCACTAGCAACATCGCGCTGATTTGTTCCACCGTCATCGGCATATAAAAACTGTAACCCAGCAGTAAATGCAATGCGGTTTCGCCGCGCTTGTTGGTGGCTTTTACGTCGGGCGCCAAGGACAGTGCCAAGGATAATGCGCTGGCGTTACTGCGCACGGCGGCCAGTACCAGACTGGTGCCGTCCTGCGCGCGGAAATGCACATCGGCACCGGCGGCAACCAGGGCGCGCATGATCGCGGTATCGCCCAGCTCCGCCGCCAACAGCAGCGGGGATTGAGGGTAGGTTACGTAGGGACGGCTGGTGAAGTTCACTTCATAGCGCCACACCACCGCCGAGGTACCGGTGAGTGCATTGGGATTGGCGCCCTTGGCGAGCAGCGCGTTTACTAACGGCAATTGGCGATGACGCACCGCCGCATGCAGTAATTGGTTGCCGTTGCGATCAATGGCATTGAGGTCCACACCGCGCTGCACAAGCTGTTCTGCCACCACAAATTGCTGTTGGTAGATGGCCATTTGCACCAGGGTGGTTCCGTCGGGCGCGACGTAATCAGCATTGGCGCCCGCTTCCAGCAAGGCCAGCGCGGTGTCTGGTGTCTTGCTGGTCAGTGCAAAAAACAGTGGGGTAAAACCTTTGGCGGTGGTGCGGTTGATCTCTGCACCCTGGTTGAGCAGCAGTTGTACGCTTGCCAATTGACCCTTGGCCGCCGCCCACATCAGCGGGGTTTGGCCGCTGTCATCGGCGGTATCCACTGGCGCGCCCAACTCCAGCAAGCGCTTTACCATGGCGACGCTGGAATTACCGGCGCAGAGTGCCAGCGGCGAAATACCGGTGCTGGTGGTGCGTTTAACATCGGCGCCAGAGTCTAACAAGGCGGCGACAATTGCCGGGTCGCCACGTTGGCAGGCAACTACCAGTGGGCTGAAACTTTGCGGCTGGGCATCACCCAGATCAGCCTTGGCGCCCTTGGCCAAGAGCAGCGCAACCAGCGCCGGGTTTTGCGTCTCCACCGCCCATGCCAGTGGCAATGAACCATCGGCACGCGGTTTATTTAGCTTGGCACCCTGTTTAAGCGCTTGCGTTACCTTGGCCGTGTCGCCCGCGTGGATGGCGCGCATCAAGGCGTCATCGGCCGGGTCGGCCTGTGCACTCATTGACATAGTGGCCGAGCAGAGCGCGGCCGCTAAGGCCAGCAGAGGGATTAACTTCACATAAACTCCTGATTCGTATTGCTAGGCATAGAGCGCTTGCAGCGGCCCGGTGCTGTCGCCAAAACTTTCTGCGGGCACACCCATTTCGTGCATGAGCGACAACATCAGGTTGCTCATGGGTGTGTCTTTGGGTTGTTGTATGTGCCGCCCGCCGCGCAGGCCGCCGCCGGCGACGAGTGCGGGTAAATCCATATTGTCGTGCACATTGGGTTCACCCAGACTCGCGCCGCCAAAGACGATGGTGCTGTCGAGCAGGGTTTGCGCGCCGTCGGCGGTATTGCCCAAACGGTCGAGCAGATAGCCAAACTGCGCCATGTGGTACTGGTTAATTTTGACCAGCTTGGCGATTTTGGCTTCATCGCCACCGTGATGGCTGAGGCTGTGATGGGAATCGGGTACACCGATTTCGGCGTAGGAACGGTTGCTCAGTTCGCGCCCCAGCATAAAGGTGCTCATGCGTGTCATATCGCTTTGCAGTGCCAGCACTTGCAGGTCGATCATGATGCGCACGTGCTCTTCAAAATTCTGCGGGATGCCCGCAGGCAAGGTCAGCTGGCTGGTATCCACCTCATTGGTTTGGCGGCTGGCTTTTTGGATGCGCTGCTCCACGGTGCGGATGGAGTCCAAATACTCCTCCAACTTGCGGCGATCATTCATGCCCAAGCGCGGCGACAGGCGCGCGGCATCCTCCAAGACAAAATCGAGAATACTGGCTTTGGTGGCGAGCTGGGCTTGGCGACTTTTCTCGTCTAACGCGCGGGTATCGCCAAACAGTCGCTCAAACACATCGCCCGGTTTTACCGTGACCGGCATAGGCGCGGTGGGGCTGCGCCAGGACAAGGTATTGGTGTAAGTGCAGCTGTAACCCACATCGCAACTGCCGAGCAAGCTGGGCGGTTCAATGCCCAATTCCAGCGAGGCGAGCTGGGTGTGTTGGCCAACGTGGTTGGCGATGACCTGATCCATGGAGATGCCGCAGTAAATGTCGGCGCCCTCGGTGCGTTTGGGGTGCGCGCCGGTGAGATAGGCGCCGCAACTGCGACCGTGGCTGCCGGGGCCATCGCCCAGCGCATTGGCGTTGTAGTGCGCCAAGCCAGTGATCACCGCAAACTTATCGCGGTGGCGTGCAATGGGCTCCAGAATCGGTGTTATCGCATAGTTGTTGCCCGCCAGTGCCGGGGTAAATTCGGGCATACGCAAGCCGTTGGGCATGTAAAACACGCTCAGTTTTTTTGGGCGATTTTCCAACACCGTGTTGGCCAGCGCCGAGGGAATCAGCGATTCCATCACCGGCAAACTGATGGCGGCGCCCAAACCGCGCAGCAAACTGCGGCGCGATAACAAGGCGTTAGTGAACTGCGGCGGTCGTTTTTTCATGGGCTGGCACCATTCGGTAGTTGAAGGGTTCGCTGGTTAAGATCCCCAGAATAATCTCGTGCATGGGGTAATTGTTGGCGCGGGCGGCGCGAATAATCTGGCGCACCTTGGGCTGGTCGTTGGCTTCCAAACCCCGGCCCAACGCGTAAATCATCAAGCGTTCGGTAAAGGCACCGGCAAATTGCTCACGGCTGTCCATCAACACATCCTGCAGGCCGTACAGGCCCTCAAAGGCGCGACCATCGGGCATGGCGGTGGTGACATCAATCGGGCGACCGGCGTCCAGTTCACGCAGGCGGCCAATCGCATCGTATTTCTCCAGCGACAGGCCAATCGGGTCCATGCGCACATGGCAGGAGTGGCACGCCGGGTCTTTGCTGTGCTGCGCCAACTGTTCGCGCGCATTAAGTGCCTTGCCGCTGGTGGATTCCGCTTTCAGTGCAGGCACATCCGGCGGCGCGGGCGGCGGTGGCGCGGCGAGTAAATTGGCCAGTACCCACTGCCCGCGGCGCACTACCGAGGTGTGGTTGGCGTAGGAGGTCACGGTGAGAATACTGGCCTGCCCCAAGAGCCCGCCGCGCATGGAATCCGGCGCCAATTGCACCCGGCGCAGCTCCGGGCCTTTTACCCCGGCGATGCCGTAATGTGCTGCCAACCGCTCGTTGAGGAAGGTGTAATCGCTTTTGAGGAAGTCGAGAATGCTGGCGTTGTTGCGCACAATCGAACTGAAAAAGAGTTCGCTCTCGCGCTTCATGGCAGCGCGCAAGGGCACATCAAAATCGGGGAATTCCTTCACGTCGGGGCGATGGAATTCCAGGTTGCGCAAGTACAACCACTGCCCGGCAAAGTTCTGCTCCAGCGCCAGTGCGCGGTCATCCGTCAACATGCGCGCCACCTGCTGTTGTAGCGCTTTTGGCTCGCGCAACTTGCCTTTTTCGGCGAGGCTCAATAACTCCTCATCGGGCAGGCTGCTCCATAAAAACAGCGCCAGCCGCGCGGCGTATTCCATATCGCTAATGCGATGCACAGTGCCGGGCGCGGCATCCACCGGGTCGCTTTCATGGAGGAACAAAAAGCTGGGCGAGACCAGTATCGCCTGAATCGCCGCCGCTATGCCCTGTTCAAAACCGCTATTGCTCTGGGTTTGGGCTTGGCGATAGACCTTCATCAAGCGTTCAATATCATTGGCCTCCACCGGGCGACGATAAGCCTGACGCGCCAGCTTGCCGAGGATCTTCTGCGCGCAATAGTTTTCGGTAAAAGGCCAAATGCCGGGCGTGCAGCTGAAGATTTTGGCGCGGCTGGGCGTCGCACCGGGGCCAGTAACCGCGTAGGGGCCAGCGACATTGATCTCCAATACATCGCGCGGGAAGTTGTGTTGGGCGTAGCGCGACGACATGTAATAGGACGGCACCTGAGTGCTGCCCACACGCGCGCCATCCACTACAAAATCCAACGTCAGGTCGGTGGGCGGCGCACTGGGCAGCGGCACTTCCTCGGTGGTATTGCGCAGGATTTGCACCCGCTCATCCAGCGCCAGGTGTTTGCGGAAAGTCAGGCCAATATGGTGCGTGCCCGCCGTCAGTGGCACACGCAGGCTGACACGATTGTCTTCCAGTCGATCCACCTCGTTGTTGGTATTGGCATTGAGATAACCGCTAATTTCGTACTCGCCGTCGTGTGGCGCGTAATACGCAAATACCCCGCCGCCGCGTGAATCCAGCGGCAAATAGTGGCTCATGCGCTCGTCGTAAGAGGGCACGCCCTGATTGAGAATCGAACCGTCTTTGGGTAATTGATAAGTGGTGGTATAGGGTTGATCCGAGCCCAGCCCGACGGCCAAGCGGCTCACTTTGCCCGCCACCGCGAGGTAGCGATCCATCAGCACCGGCGAGACCGACAGCACATCGGCGATATTGTCAAAACCATAACCCGAGTCATCGGCGGGCAGGGCCTCACTCAGATCCTGATCGACCTGCAACAGGTCGCGCACCGCGTTGCTGTATTCATTGCGATTCAAGCGGCGCAAAGTCGCGCGCCCGGGGTTGGGGTTGGCAGCGGCATAACCATCGAGCGAGCCCTGCAGCCAATCGATAAAACCGTGCAATTCTTCATGGCCGGGTTTGGGGCGGCTCGCGGGCGGCATTTCACCGCGCTGGGTCACGCGCAACACGCTCTCCCAATCGGCCAGATTCATACCCTTACTCACATCGTCCAGCGCCACATCGGAGAGCGTCCAGTTGCCCGCCATGCGTTCATCGTTATGACAGCGGGCGCAATGTTTTTCCAGAAAGGCTTCGGCATCGCCGCTGCTGTGCGGGCCATTGGCGAGCGCAACACTGCTGCCGCCAGCACTTAACAGCAGGGCGACGCCGAGGCGCAACAAAGAGGGTGGAATGGGCATCATAGGCATGTAACTACTGGTGTTGGATTGGGCGACAAAGGTATCGCCAGAGAAA
This sequence comes from Cellvibrio sp. KY-YJ-3, assembly GCF_008806955.1. Classification (NCBI taxonomy): domain Bacteria; kingdom Pseudomonadati; phylum Pseudomonadota; class Gammaproteobacteria; order Cellvibrionales; family Cellvibrionaceae; genus Cellvibrio; species Cellvibrio sp. KY-YJ-3. The sequence continues at coordinate 1,139,815 of NZ_CP031727.1, forward strand.
TAGCAAAACCCAGTCCAATTTCATGACCAGTTAGTCAGTATTTTTGTTAATTTATGTTTTTATTCTTATTTTTCAATTGGTTGTAGAGGTTTATTTATTAGCCTGTTGCGCAGGTGGCGATGACGAAAGCTTGGTAACGAGTGCACGGCGGGCGGGCAGTGGTGCAGGGGTTGAACCAAATCTGGGCACCACAGGCCGCCGTGTGATCCCTAATTTACCCGGATCAGACGTTTAGGACAGTGTTTGAGCAAACCATCATAAAAAGTAAAGTTGATTCGCTAAAAACCGGCAAAATGCTACCTTTATAAGGCGTGCGCCTTCAGCGCAACCACCGCTGGCACGCGTAAACACTGGTTTTCGCATGGATGAATATTATTTTAATTAACAGCGACATCCCCCTGGCGCGAACAATCCGTTATCTCTTTTCTGGTTCGTTGAATAGGTCATACCCACTATGAACAATAACTTCGCTCTTCGTGCACTCTTGCCCGGTGCGCTGTTGCTCTCGCTGCTCGCGGGTTGCGACGCCAAAAAAACGGAAGCTCCCCCTGCCCCTACCGAAGCGCCTGCTACAACGGCCGCCAAGGTTGAATGGCCGGCGATTGCCAGCGCTGTCAAAAAAGACCCGGCGGTAGAGGCGCGTATCGATGATTTGCTGGCGCGCATGACCCTGGAAGAAAAAATCGGCCAGCTGGTGCAGCCTGAAATCAAATTCCTCACCCCGGAGGATGTAAAACAGTATCACGTGGGTTCAGTGCTCAACGGCGGTGGCAGCACCCCCGGCAGCAACAAATACGCGCCTCTGGAAGACTGGGTCAAACTGGCCGACAGTTATTACAACGCCTCGGTAGACACATCCAATGGTCGCATTGGCATTCCGATCATGTGGGGCACCGACGCCGTACACGGTTTGGGCAACGTGATTGGCGCGACGCTGTTCCCGCACAACATCGCGCTGGGTGCGACCAATAACCCCGAATTATTGAAAGAGATCGGCCGTGTGACCGCCGTGGAAATCGCGGTGACCGGTCTGGACTGGGACTTCTCACCCACCGTTGCCGTTGCGCGCGACGATCGCTGGGGCCGCACCTATGAAAGCTGGTCCGAAGACCCGCAAATCGTGGGCGCCTTTGCCGGCAAAATGGTGGAGGGTTTGCAAGGTGAAGGCGATACCGAAAACTTCCTCACCAATAACCACGTAATCGCCACTGCCAAGCACTTTATTGGCGACGGCGGCACCCTGAACGGGGTGGATCGCGGGCCAACCCAAGGCGATGAAAAAGAACTGCGCGATATTCACGGTGCCGGTTATTTCAGTGCGCTGGAGTCCGGTGTGCAGGCGGTAATGGCCTCCTTCACCAGCTGGGACGGCACCCGTATGCACGGCCATAAATACCTGCTGACTGACGTGCTCAAAGGCCAAATGGGCTTTGATGGCTTGGTGGTCGGCGATTGGAGCGGTCACAGCTTTATCCCCGGTTGTACGGCGGTGGATTGCCCTGAATCGCTGATGGCCGGTCTGGATATTTACATGGTGCCTGAGCCTAACTGGAAAGACTTGTACAACAATTTGGTGGCGCAGGCCAAATCCGGCGAGATTACCGCCGAGCGTTTGGACGATGCGGTACGCCGTATCCTGCGGGTGAAAATCCGCGCCGGCCTGTTTGAAAAAGGCGCGCCCTCTACTCGCCCACTGGCTGGCAAAAAAGAATTGTTAGGCGCACCTGAGCACCGCGCAGTCGCCCGTCAGGCAGTACGCGAATCGCTGGTGATGCTAAAAAACAAAAACAAACTGCTGCCCTTGGCGCGCAACCAGAAAGTATTGGTCGCGGGCGATGGCGCGGACAACATCGGTAAACAAAGCGGCGGTTGGTCAGTCACCTGGCAGGGTACGGGTAACGTCAATTCCGACTTCCCCGGTGGCACCTCCATCTACGCCGGTATCAATGAAGTTGTCAGCGCCGCTGGCGGCACTGCCACCCTGAGTGTGGACGGTTCCTTTAGCGAGAAGCCCGATGTGGCGATTGTGGTATTTGGTGAAGACCCCTACGCCGAAATGCAGGGCGATGTGGGCATGCTCGCCTACAAACCACGCAACCCCGCCGATTGGGAGCTGCTGAAAAAACTCCGCAGCGAAGGTATCCCGGTGGTATCGCTGTTTATCACCGGTCGCCCACTCTGGATAAACCGTGAACTGAATGCCTCGGACGCGTTTGTCGCCATCTGGCAGCCAGGTACTGAAGGCGCCGGTGTGGCCGATGTGATCTTTAAAAATGCCGAAGGTGAAATCAACCACGATATGAAAGGTCGCCTCAGCTTCTCTTGGCCAAAACACCCGGATCAAACCCCGCTTAACAAAGGCGATGCCAATTACGACCCCTTGTTTGCCTATGGCTACGGCATGAGTTACGCCGATGAAAACACCCTGGGTGACAACTTGCCGGAAGACGGCCCCAAAGCCGCCGAAGCCATGGATGTGATGGAGCTATTTAACCGTCGCCCGATGGACCCATGGCAGCTGGAAATTATCGGCTTCCAGAATGATCAGATGCCAATGAACAGCAACACCGTGAAAGCCTCATCGCTGATGATTCAAGCCGTGGATCGTGAAGTACAGGAAGATGCGCGCCGTGTAGTCTGGAACGGTGCCGGTCAGGGGCAGGTGGCGCTGTCGGTGGGTAACCGTCAGGACTTTATCAATTACTACAACAGCGATTCTGCGCTGGTATTTGATATCAAAGTAGACGCCGCACCGAGCGCCACCAGCTTCCTGCGTTTGGGCTGTGGCTCCTACTGTGCGTCCGACATCGACCTGACTGAAAAACTCAAAGGTTTTGCCGGTCAGGGTTGGCAGACAGTGACAGTACCCTTTAGCTGTTACCCCAATGCCGGCGCGAACTTTGGTATCGCCCAGCCGCCAGAAGAGTATTGGACCCAAGTCCTCGCCCCCTTCTCGCTGGTTACCGCTGGCACTTTGGATATTACCTTCACCAAAGTCAGCGTGGTAAAAGGCGCCGGTAAAGACGTCACCTGCCCCTGATAACTGCTGATTCCTAGCCAATAAAAAACCCCCGCATGGGAACATGCGGGGGTTTTTGTTTTGCGGGGTTTTAACTGAGAGGCTTAGAAGCTTGCTCTCACGCCCAGTGCGTAGCGGCCTACACCTTCGCCGACGTAGAACATGTGGTTCTGTTCGCGGCCGTGGATGCGGGCGCCTTCTTCGGTGACGTTGATGCCTTCGAGGAAGATGCTGACGTTGTCGCTCAGGTCGTAGCTCATGGAGATATCGATTTGTGAGTAGTCCTCCACTACGACCGGCTCGTTACTGGTACTGGTGTAGAAGTACTGGAAACCACGCACAAATGAATCGCGCCAGTTGTAGGCAATACGAATCTGGAAGGGACCATTTTCATAGAAACCTACCAGGTTGGCGGAATCGCTCACACCAACCACGGCATCGGCTTTGGGGATCTCGCCAAGCGGGGTGTCAAAGTCATATTCCGGGTCAGCAAATACGAAGGTCGCATTGGCGATCACACCAAAACCGGTATCGCCGAAGATATGCTGGCCACCCACTTCAACACCGCTGACTTTTTTGGTATCCAGGTTGCGTGGACGACGCATTTCGTAAATCACATCCTGACCGGTAGCAGGGTCGATTACGCCGGTGATGGTTTCAGGCACACCTTCAGTTACCACAAAATTGTCGATGGATTTGGTGAAACCGCCGATGGAGACATAATCAAAATCATTGATGTACCACTCCGCCGACAGGTCGAAGTTATCCGACATAAAGGGTTCGAGGTTGGGGTTACCGGCACTGCCTACGCCGGTCTGGCCTTCACGCACATCACCCAGGGTACGTGCAGAGCGCATATCGTTCAGCTCGGGGCGAGTAATGGTGCGCGAGGCGCCAAAACGCAGCACAACATCATCCAACAGGTCGTATTTCAACGACAGGTTAGGCAGGAATACATCGTAGCCATCGCCATCGGTGAAGGGCACGCTGTCGCCATACACGCGGGTGTAAGACTCACCGGCCACTGGGGGTGGGGTCAGCGATACCAGGGTTTGCTCCAGCGACGTTGAGTCGATGGCGGTGTCCTCATAGCGGGTGCCAGCAACTACGGTCAGGTCGCGGCCATTCAGGTCGAAGGACTTGGTCGCCTCCAGATACACCGCCGTGGTCTGCTCGTTGATTTCCGACCAGTTAGGCTGGCGAATCAGGGTGGAGTTGGTGGCATCTTTTTGTGCGGCAGTGGCACCGGCGTCTTGCTGGGCGTAAGCGGTCCAGTCGTTGAATGCCAGCGGATCAAACGCGAAGTAAGCCAAATCACCCATAATCGCATGGTTCATGGTTTTTACCGCGTAACCGGCGTTCTGGGCATCGGCCACAGAGCGATAGAGGCTGGTCGCCGGGTCGCTGCCTACCAGGTTGTACTTGCCTTGCAATACCCCGCCCGCTTTAGCCATGTACTGCTCGATGGTCTTGGTCTGGTCGGTAAACATCAGGCCGGCTTTCACCGTCAGGCTATCGCTCGCAAAGGTGTAATCCACACGGGATTGGTCGATCTCATCGGTGCGTGGGTCAGAGTAACCGTCGTATTGCCAGATACGTGCATTGGCAAGGGAGATATCGGTATTGTCGTAATAGTGGCTGGCTACGTCGTCACGAATTTCAAAGGTAAACGACAGTGGTGATGCCTGAACGTCAGAGCGGCTGATGTTGGCTTGTTTATCCGGCTGCGCTTCCGCTTTGGATTGGCTGTAGGCAATCAACAAGCTGGATGAATCGTTGATATTCCAATCCACTTCCAGGCCAGTGCTCAAACCGGTTTCCTGAGTGACCGGGTTGTTTACAAAAAAATCCAAACCGGCGTTGGTCACCGTGCGGTTGACGATGGTGGCGTTTTCATCAATTTCATACTGCTCGTTATTGCCATAGCCGTACCAGGCGGCACTTTCATACTCCATGCCTTCTTGCTGCAGGTCGGAATATTGCGCATCCAAAGTGATAGCGAGGTTATCGGCTGGTTTGTACTCAAATACCAGGCTGCCGTTCAAGCGCTCGCGCTCAAATTCCTGGCGCTTGATTGCGGTCTGGGTGGGGTAGAAATCCACGTTTTGCGGATTGCCCTGGGCATCAGGCAGAACCAAATAAGAGCCGGTTGTGGCCGGGCGACGTGAACGCCAGTCCCAGCGGCGCTGCTCTACCGAATCGGTCTGGTACTGACGCTCCTGAAAACTCACCGCTGCCAGCACACCAAAATTGTCATTAAACGTGGTGCTCGCCAAGGCGGAAACTGACGGGGTGATGTCATCGATATTGGTTTCATTCAGGCCTTTTACCGAACCGGCAAACTTGGTGCCCAGGTCCAAAGGCTTGGCAGTTTTTACATTAATCGTGGCGCCGATGCCGCCGGATTGGGTGGTGGCAGTAGAGGTTTTATATACCTCTACACCACTTACCATTTCTGCGGCGACAGTATCAAAGTTAAAACCGCGGCTGGCGTTGGCGTTGGGCATCTGGCGGCCGTTCAACAACACGGTATTGAACTGTGGGCCAAGGCCGCGCACGGTCACCTGACGGCCTTCACCGCCGCTGCGGTCAATCGACACACCGGTAATGCGCTGCAGCGATTCGGCAAGGTTGGTATCGGGGAACTTGCCTATGTCTTCCGAGCTAATCGCATCCACCACGCCGGTGGAATCGCGCTTGGTATCCAGCGCACTTTTTAAGCTCGCTTTGTAGCCGGTGACCACAATTTCTTCCAACGCCTGATCTTGCGCCTGCGCGCTGGCCGCTATGGCAAGGCTCAGCAAGCTAACTGAAAAGAGTGGATTGGTGTATTTATTCATAGAGTTCCCCGTGTTGTTTTATTGTGAGCATGACAACACCGACATCCACCGAGGCATTATTCTGGCATCTGATATATGTGGTGTACTTGTATACATGTGTTATGGTTGTAAATACTATTACTTGTATGCAAGTGGGTCAATAGACAAGCGCGGGCGACACATAAAAAAATCCCCGCGTGAAAACCACGCGGGGATTTAGCTAAATTGCGGATTAAACACCAGAGTCTAAGCGCTGTTTGCCGCGCAATACTGGGCAATAAATGCTTGATGTGATGGCATTTTTTCAACTGACTGTAAAATATTTTGTTTCATGCCGCTGAAAAAATGTTGCAGCTCGCGCTCGCTCATCAATTGAGCGATGTGATGATAGTGTTCGGGCATTAACCGTTGACCGAGCATGACCTGGGTCCAGGAATCGATACGGAATAATTCGCCGTCGGCTTGATAAGCGTGGCCGGTTTTTTTGAACAATTCCATGCGGTGCGCGAGGGTGTCGGGAATGTCCATGTTTTTGCACTGGCGCCAAAATGGGCTGTCATCGCGCTCGGTAGTTTTGTAATGCAAAATAATAAAGTCGCGAATTTTTTCTACTTCTTCACGCGACTGTTCATTAAATTCCTGCACCAACGTTGGCTCTATACCATTGAAGGGAAAAAAACGCATAAACCGCGTGATACCCATCATCACCAAATGAATACTGGTGGATTCCAGCGGTTCCAAAAAGCCGCTGGCTAAACCCAGGGCGATAACATTTTTGTTCCAGCTTTTGCGACGACGACCCGTGCGGAATTTAATCACGCGGGGCTCGGTAAGTGTTTTACCTTCCAGATTATTTAACAAGTGCGCGCGCGCCTGCTCGTCGTTCATGTAGCGACTGCAATACACCAAACCATTACCGACGCGGTGCTGTAACGGAATGCGCCACTGCCAGCCCGAGGCGTGCGCCATGGAACGAGTGTAGGCCGGTGGTGGGCCTACAGCCTCGGTTTGCACTGCTTGCGCACTATCGCAGGGGAGCCAGTGCGACCAATCGTCGTAACCGGTGTGCAGAGTTTTTTCAATTAATAAACCGATAAAACCCGAGCAGTCGATAAAAAAATCACCTTCGATCACTTGCCCTGATTGCAAACGCACCGCCTGCACAAAACCGCTGTGCGGATCTTGCACCACCTGTTCTATTTTCCCTTCGATACGCTGCGCACCATTTTTTTCGCTCAGTGCACGCAAAAAAATCGCATAGCGCGAAGCATCCAAATGGTAGGCGTAATTAATATCAACATTATTGCCGGTAATAAATTTATTGGCTTTGGCGGCTTGCAGTTCTAAACAAAAATCGCTGAATTCAAATGGCAAACCCAATTCACGTGCGCGCAGCCAAAAATGATGAAAGTCGCCCAGCCAGGTTTCTTTGCCGGTTTTGCCAAAGGAGTGGATATAGTTGTCGCCATCGCGGCCCCAGTTTTCAAAACGGATGCCCAATTTAAATGTGGCGCTGGTGGCGCGCATAAATTCCTGTTCATCGATACCCAGTAATTTGTGGAATACCCGCATGGGGGGAATGGTTGCTTCGCCAACCCCGACGGTGCCAATCTCGTCGGACTCCACTAGTTGGATGGAAAATAAATCGCCGAATTTTTTTGCCAGTGCCGCAGCGGCCATCCAACCAGCGGTGCCGCCGCCGACAATAACTACGCGTTTAACTGGTTGTTGGCTGCCGGTGTTTTGAGCTGCTGTATTCATCTGCCAAACCTCTTGCGCCATTGCGAATAATCAGGCGCGTGCATTTTTTAATTGAATCAAACGTTGCACATTGCCCAATGACTCTATTGCCAAATAGGCGCAACGCAAAAATCCGCTGCGGTGCAGGCGCAATAAATCATCGCCCTGTAGCTGGGCTAATTTTTCTGCGCTGATGGTGTAATTGCCTTGCAAACGATATTGCTCACGTTCATTGATTTCAATTTCCAGAGTCACTGGCTCAATTAAATCCAGCGCGCTAAAAGCCTCGAACATGGCGTCGCTAATTTGCATGCCTTCATAAATACGCTGCAATAATTGATTAATACGTTCCAGATAGGGACTCATGCCACCGTATTCCAAAAATACTGCTTTGCCTTCGCTGTCATTGACGCGCGGGTGTTCCACATCCAGATGCACCACCGGTGCTCGCTCCGGGCCGCCATCCGCACTTTGGTCCTGAAAGCCAATCAGAAATGGGCCGCGTTCAATAACTGCCGGAATGTAATTGGCTTTCCATCCGCTGAATTCATCCAGAAATAAATTTTCGTCGGGTTTTAGCCCAAGCAAGACGACAGACTGGAATTTCCCGCTGCGCTCGTCTTTGCGAAATAAGATAGGGTACTCGCGCTGCACATCGCCAAACTCGGTGGGAAACGTTAGTGTGCTGCCGACGTTATCGCCAAAGCGTGCAGAGTGTTGGGTAATCACTTTAAGGTCTTTGTGGGTGATATTGTTGAGTAATACGTGTTTGGCCATGACTGCTCCGAATAGCGCGCTGTCGTTTATCGAATTATTGTGTCGTTTTTAAAAACATTATTTTTTTAAAAATTAATAGCTTGTTAAAGCGTGAGTGTCGGATGAAACACCATAGAAAAAAAGACCGCTACAAGAGCGGTCTTTTTTTGGTGGAGCGGTTAATAACGACTGATTAACTCAAAGAGCCATTAGAAGTTATAACGCGCACCAATTTGATAACGAGCACCCAAGTCTTCAAGGTACCACAATTGACTTTCTGAACGGCCGTAGTGACGAATATTTTCTTCAGTCAGGTTCAGGCCTTCAAAGAACACGGTCAATTGTTCGTTAACATTGTAGCTAACGTTGAGGTCAATTTGAGAATAGGCCTCTACGTACAGCGGGTTCTTGGAGTTGCCGCGGTTAGTTTGGTTGAGGTAGCTGTCGCGCCAGTTGTAAGCAAGACGTGCCTGGAACGCATCGTTTTCATAGATACCGACTATGTTCGCGGTGTCGCTCAGACCGGTCAATGCAAACTGCGATACGCTTGGGTCGGTTTCATCGCTAAAACCAATGTCGCCGCGTACCACGGTGTAGTTCGCTTGCACACCAAAACCTGTTTCGCCAAAGAAGTGCTGTACAGCAAATTCAGCGCCGTAGATTTTGGCTTGTTTGTTGTTAACCGGAGTAGCGGTACGGAATACCATTTCCGGATCGCCAGCAACCGGGATCAGGTCGTAGGCGGTAGCAACATCAATCTGGAATTGCGATGAGTTGACGTAATCATTCGCGCCACCGGGGAATGCGGTTGGATTATCCAATACGGCCATCATCACAAACAGCGATGTGTCATCTACCGGGATATTACGCGAAATCAAGGCTTCAGCAGCAGCTTCAGCACGTGGACCGTTGGTTTGATCCAATACGCCAAAGTGATTTTTATCAATTTGCTCGGTGCCCACAAAATTATCTACACGCTTCTCAAAGAAACCCACAGACGCATAGCTGGAGTCATCGTAGTACCACTCCAAGGAAACGTCGAAGTTGTTCGATTCCAGCGGAACCAGTTCCGGGTTGCCTTCGTTAGCGGTTGGGCGTGAACCTAAATAGGTTGAGCCGATAGTGCCGTAGTTGCTGACCGACGCTTGCAGGTCACCAAAACCGGCGCGGGCGATAGTTTTGCTGTAAGACGCACGCGCTTTCAGGTCTTCACGCAGGGCTATGTCAAAGTCCACACTTGGCAACAGATGGTCATAGCTGGTCTTGCCTGACAAAACAGTAACGTTGGTCTCTCTCACGGTTTGGAAGTCGTTGTTGTCTTGCCATAGCAAATAGCGCGGCAACAGTGAATCGGAACTGGAGAATACATCGGTTGTTTCATAGCGGAAACCGGTCAAATAATTGGTTTCCATGCCTGCCAGTTCACCTTTTACCGCGACCTGGAAGTAGAAGGCATCAGTGTCTTCTTCCACGGTGTTGTTTTGTGAGAGGTTAGGGTTGTAGGCCACGACATAACCATTGGCGCTAGTACCGTATTCATCTACACCCCATTGTGCCAGAGCACGTGCATCACCTTTGAAGCCAATTTGTGATGATGCCGAGGTGTTGTAGTCATCGTATTCACCGGCGAGGTTGAAATCTTGAATCAGGTCGGCGGGAATTTCACCCGGGTTAGCAATACCCCAGTCGCCCAAGCCCATGTAGCGGTCGGATGCCTGTTGTACGGTTTCCATCGCGCGCGATTCAACACCAAAGTCAAAGCGGCCATCTTCAAATTCAAAGCTACCGTCGATTTTCACCTGGGTGATATCGGTGGTTTGGGCGGCGTAGAAAATACGGGCAACTTGCGAGCCCATATCACCGGCGTCAAGCACGCCGTTGTTGTTGCCGCGCGCGCTGTCGTCTACAACGAATTGGAAGGTAGGCAGGTCACCGCTGAAGTTAACCACTTGTGAGGTCAATACCGGTGCACCCATACTGAAAGCGATTTCGCCAGCTTTGCCTGGGCCGGTTGGCAAGCTTTCCATCGTGGAATCGTGAGCATCCAGAGCCAGGGTAAAGCTGTCGTTCACTTGCCATTCAACGTTAAAGCCCAGTGATTCGAGTTCGTTGGTTTGTTCGCGATATTGCTGCTCGAAACCGTGGTCTTTGCCGCTCACGTTTTCAGAAATGAGCACCGGCGAGGCAACTGCCGAGTTATCAAACTCCAAACGATCTACCGAGTTGCCGTTGGCAAACCAAATAGTCGCTTCACCGCGCTGCTCGGAGATATGGTTCTCGGCGTAGGTGTAATCCACGGTGGTGGTCAGGTTTTCTTGCGGTCTGAATTGCAGGGTCAGCTGGGCATTGGTGCGCTCGCGCTGTGAATCAGAGTAGGCGTAGCGAATATCGTTAGGACGTGCGTACAACTGGCCTTGTTCCGGCTCATTGGTGATCTGTGCACCTGGCGCAAAGGAGTAGAGGTTGTTGGTGCCCCAGCGACCAATGTTCCAGTCGTTGACCGTTGCGTTGGAGTTGCCGAAGTCGCGATTTTGTTGGCTGGCGGTGAGCGATACACCAAACATATCGCTGTCATCTGCCCAGCTCACAATGCCTGAAATTTCAGGGGTTACATCATCGCCGGTGCGGTTGGTGGAATCCATTACTGCCTTGCCGCCAATACTGGCTTTAAAACCACCCTTGTCGAGTGGGCGTGCAGTTTTAATGTTTACCGTTGCACCTATACCACCGGTAGCGATGTTGGCTTTGCTGGTTTTGTAAACTTCTACCGCGCTCACACTTTCAGAGGCGAGGTTGGCGAAGTCAAAGGCGCGGGTTGCACCGCCGCGAGTACCACCAGCACCGCTGCCGCCACCGTAAGCATTGGCGGCAGGCATCATCCGGCCATTCAAGGTGATCATGTTGTTATCGCCACCGAAGCCGCGCACTGTCACTTCCGAACCTTCACCGTTCACACGGCTGATAGATACACCAGTAATACGTTGCAATGATTCAGCGAGGTTGGTGTCGGGGAACTTACCCATATCTTCAGAGTTAATGGCATCAACCACACCCGCTGAATTGCGTTTGGTGTCAGCAGATGCCTCAAGGCTGGCACGGATACCCGTTACCATTACTTCTTCGAGATTGTCGTCTTGCGCTACTGCGTAGCTACCAAAGCCACCGAGCATGGTGGAGGCGATCGCAGTGGCAATGATTTTTTTGTTAAACCGTGCTTTTGTGTTCATGGAGTACAGCTCCTGGGAATTGTTATCGATTATGAAAGCCCGAGGATGTAGTCAGCTTTGGCCTTTCCCGTGCCGACGGGGTTGGCCAGAAGCTCTGGTTGGCAACTCATCCTTTTCTCGTGAATAGCCCTTCTGCAGATGATGAGCCAAGGGTAGCTGGCGACATCAAGTCACTAGAATGGTTGGATACAAGTATCATATGTTCAATATGACAACAAGATAAAATGACGTCAGAAGTTAAGAAAAGTGAGGATCTGTTACGGGAATACCCAGCGCGGAAAATTATGGGAGAAAAAATGCGCGCGTGTAAAAAAGAGACACGCGCCAAAAAATTATTTATCAGATTTATCTGCAGGGAATGGCAGGATGTTTACCACTTGTACTTCACTTTTTTCATCATCGGTTTGATTAACCCGCGTCTCCAATTCGCGCGTTGCAAATTTAAAACGCATTTCATCCTTGAAACCGCAGGCGACACATTCGCGATAGTCTTTACCCTCTTCGCTGTACACCACGAGCTTATCCATTTCCGAACAGCGCGGGCACACGGCGCCCGCTACAAAACGGCGTTTGCTGCTGTAAGCCATTAAGCTGCCTCCCCTGGAATATTGCTGGGTGTAATGCCCGAGTGACGCAACAGCGCCGCTATTTCGGGTTCACGCCCGCGGAATTGTTTGAACAACTCCATCGGCGCTTTGCTGCCACCTTGCTGCAAAATTTCTTGCAGAAAACTGGCGCCGGTTTGCGCATTAAAAATGCCCTCCTCTTCAAAACGCGAGTAGGCATCGGCCGACAACACTTCAGCCCATTTATAGCTGTAATAGCCCGCCGCATAACCACCGGCAAAAATATGGCTGAAACTATTTTCAAAGCGATTAAACGCCGGCGGTTTGATCACCGCGACTTGATCGCGCACCTGGTTTAACACCTCCTGCGCCGATTGCGGTGCGGCCGGGTTGTATTCGGCGTGCAAGCGGAAATCGAATAGCGAAAATTCGATCTGGCGAATCATTTGCAAACCGGATTGGAAATTTTTGGCGGCGAGCATTTTATCCAGCAAGGCTTGTGGCAGTGGTTCACCGGTTTCATAGTGGCCGGAAATTAATGGAATCGCCTCCGGTTCCCAGCACCAGTTCTCCATAAATTGGCTTGGTAATTCCACCGCATCCCAGACCACACCATTAATGCCACTCACTGCCGCCACATCAATTTGGGTAAGCATGTGATGTAAACCGTGGCCGAATTCATGGAACAGGGTGGTGACTTCATCGTGTGTAAGTAGCGACGGTTTGCTGCCGACCGGCGGTGTAAAGTTGCAGGTTAAAAACGCCACCGGCAATTGCACACCGGTTGCGGTTTTGCGCCGCACGCGGCAATCGGCCATCCAGGCGCCGCCGCGTTTTTTGTCGCGCGCAAACATATCCAAATAAAAACTCGCCACTTGTGTGCCATTTTTTTCGATGTGATAAAAACGCACGTCCGGATGATAAGTATCAAATTCGGAAACTTGTTTTACCTCGATGCCAAACAAACGTTTGACGATTTCAAACATACCGGCGATTACTTTTTCCGCCGGAAAATAAGGGCGCAATTCTTCTTGCGATACGGCGTATTTTTCCACGCGCAATTTTTCGCTGTAATAAGTGGTATCCCAGGCCTGTAAATCAGCACAGCCCTGCGCGGCGGCAAAAGCGCGCAACTCGGCGTAATCGCGCTCGGCAAAAGGTTTGGATTTTTGCCCGAGTTCATTTAGAAACTGGATCACCTGTTCAGTGGATTGTGCCATTTTGCTCGCCAGTGAACGCTCCGCATAATTTGCAAATCCGAGCAGTTGCGCCAGTTCGTGGCGCAGCGCCAGAGTCTCGGCAATTAGCGCGCTGTTGTCCCATTCAGCGGCAGAGGAGCCATCGGCTTTTTGGCCAGCAGCGGAGGCGCGGGTGACATAGGCGGTATAAATTTCTTCGCGCAATGCGCGATTGTCCGCATACATAATCACCGCGTAGTAGGACGGAAAATCGAGCGTGATCACATAACCGCTGAGATTTTTTTGCGCGGCGGTTTGCGCCGCTTGGGCGAGTGCGGAGTCAGGTAATCCAGCGAGCGCGTCGGCATTATCAAATTGTTTAAACCAGGCTTGGGTTGCATCCAAGACGTTGTTGGAAAATTGCGTGGAAAGTTCCGACAGGCGTTTTTGGATCTCGCCAAAACGTTTTTTATCCGCTGCATTTAACGCCACACCACCCAGGCGAAAATCGCGCAGGGCGTTATTGATTGTCTGCTGCTGCGCCTGAGGCAACTGCGCAAATTCTTTGCTGTCCGCCAGCTGTTGGTAGGCGTTATAGAGTGCTTCGTTTTGGCTGAACTCGGTGGAGTATTCGGTGAGCAGCGCCACGCTCTCGGTATAGGCCGCACGCAGTTCATCGCTATTGGCAACCGAATTTAAATGGCTGACCGGCGCCCAGGCCTGGTCCAATTTATCGCCTTGTTCTTCCAACGGTGCGACCAAAGTATCCCAACTCGGGCTGGGTAAATCAGCGAGCAATTGCGCCAGTTGCGCGCGCCCTTGCGCAATCAATTCGCTAATCGCCGGGGTGACGTGGTTCGCTTTGATGGCGCTGAAGGGCGGCAAGCGGTGGGAAGCTAACAGGGGATTGGTCATGCACTGGCTCCGTGAGGCAAATTCGGGCGGGGTTTGGCGTATCATACACCCATTAAAGATGAGCATTTTCAGGAGCATAACTATGGGCGCAATAAGAAGATTCCAAGGTCATCGACCGCAATTAGGGGCGCGGGTATTGGTGGATGAATCTGCCGTGGTGATTGGCGATGTGGTGTTGGGCGATGACTCTTCCGTCTGGCCCTGTGTGGTGATTCGCGGCGATATGCACAAAATCCGCATCGGCCAGCGCACCAGTGTGCAGGACGGCTCGGTGCTGCACATCACCCACGCCAGTGATTACAACCCCGCCGGTCATCCGCTCATCATTGGCGATGATGTGACCGTGGGCCATTCGGTGTGTTTACACGGTTGCACGATTGGCAATCGCGTACTGATCGGCATAGGTTCGACTATCCTTGATGGAGCGGTAGTGGAAGATGAGGTGGTGATCGGCGCTGGTTCACTGGTGCCGCCGGGCAAACGCCTTGAGTCAGGTTTTATGTATATGGGCACCCCGGTCAAACAGATTCGCCCGTTGAAAGAAACGGAAAAAAGCTTTTTCCTCTACTCTGCCAATAACTACGTAAAGCTCAAAAATACTTATCTCAGCGAAAGCTAATTGCAGGTATTTATGTCTGGGTTGTTGAAGGCGGCCGCGAGTGGGCTGTTGCTGCTGGCGCTTAGCGCCACCCTCAGCGCGCAGGAGGCGCCGCCGCAAGTTCCGGCGCCTGTACCACTGCAGGTGGTGCAGGATCATCGCTTGGCGCCCTTTGCCTTTCGCGACCAGCAGGGCAATGCCCAGGGTTTGATTATCGATATCTGGCGGTTGATCGCCGCCAAACAACAGGTGCCGCTGCAGGTAGAGCTGATGGATTGGCCGGATACCATCAGCCGCGTGCAAAACACGCCGGGGCTCATCCACGGTGGTTTATTGCTATCGCCCGAGCGGCGCAAAACCCTCGCTTTTTCCGCGCCGTTGTTTGAGCTGCGCACAGCGATTTTTATCCACACCAAGAAACTCGCGGGCGCTATTGATATTGGCGACCTGCAAGCTATGCCGCTGGGTGTGGTGGCGGGCGCCTATGAACAAGAGTATCTGCACAGCCACTACGAGACCCAGCCACTGAAGCTTTATCAAAACAATGAGCTGCTGGTGCAAGCGGCGATTGCAGGCGAAGTGGACGCTTTTGTCGCTGATTATCCGGTGGGCATGTACTACCTGGATCGCTACACAACACCCGATAAATTCCGCGTGCTGACGGTGCTCTACCGGCGCTCGCTCCACGCTGCGGTAGCGCGCGACAACACCGCGCTATTGGCGAAGATCAATACTGCGATTGGCGCTATCAGCGCGGATGAAATGACCGCACTGCAACAAAAGTGGGTCAATCACAAAGAAGTGCGGGTGTTCAATTGGAGCGCATTGCTGCTGGTGGCGCTAGTGTTGATCGCTCTCACGGCGGCGGGCTTGCTGTTGCAGACCCGCAGCCTCAATCGCAAAGTTAGCCGCCAGCGGGCGCAACTGCGCGAGCACGAACAGCAAATGGCCCTGCTCACTGACAACATGACCGACTGGGTGTGGAAAATAGACGCCCGCAATCGCTATTGCTACCTCAGCCCTTCCGTGCACAAATTGCTAGGCTACCAGCCACAGGAGCTGCTCGGCCAACCCATGGAGGTTGTGTTGCATGCCAGCGAACGGGAGCGTGCGCTGGCCGAGTTCCAACATGTCATGCGCAACGCCAAACGCTATGGCACCACCGGTGTGCGCGATTCCGTGGCCCGCTATGGCCTGCAACATAAAAACGGTGAGTTGGTGTGGACTGAAGCGGCGGTGCGTATGTTTTTTAATGCCGAGGGCGAGTTTGCGGGTGCCCAGGGCAGCTCGCGCGATATTCGCGAGCGCAAAGAGGCTGAGGACATTATCCGCCAGAGCGTCTCTACCGATGCCCTGACCCGCCTGCCTAATCGCCGCCAGCTGAATGAGCAGCTGCAAAAGGCTATGGCGGCCTGTGGTCGCCATCACCAGTATGCGGCGCTGGTGTTTATCGATATCGACAACTTCCGCTACATCAACGACAACTATGGCCACGATCAGGGCGATTTGCTGCTGCAGGAAATTGCCCAGCGGCTGTTGACCCATTTGCGCCCGGGCGACAGTTTGGCGCGTTTTGGCGGCGATGAATTTGTGCTGGTGGTGGAGCAGTTGGGGCAGGATGCTGGCACCGCCGAGCGTTTGGCGCAGGAGTTTGGCGAGCAGTTATTGGCATTGTTTACGCGGGATTTTGTGCTGATCAACCAGCGCTGCAAAGTCAGCACCAGTATTGGCATAGCGCTATTTAATGGCGAAGAGCGCAGCGCCAGCACCCTGTTAAAATTTGCCGACAGCGCCATGAATCAGGCCAAAGCGGCCGGGCGCAATCGCTGCGTTATTCACTCCACTCACACCAAGGGATAATTATGTCTGTTAGGGTTTATCAGCTGCCGGTGTTGCAGCCTAAGGGCGCATCGTTTGGCGTCAATAAAATTATCTGCATTGGCCGCAATTACGCCGAACACGCGCGGGAAATGGGCCACGACCCGGAGCGGGAACCGCCATTTTTCTTTTTCAAACCGCAGAGTGCGCTGGCGCAAAACCATAGGGATTTTATCTACCCGCATTTTTCGCAACAGGTTGAACACGAGCTGGAATTGGTTATTGCGATTGGCAAATCCGGCGCGCAGATTGCGGCTGCCGATGCCGCCGATTATGTATTTGGTGTTGCCGTCGGTTTGGATATGACCTGTCGCGACCGCCAAAAAGAAGCCAAACAACTGGGCCGCCCCTGGGAGCTGGCCAAGGGTTTTGACGGCTCGGCGCCTTGTACGGCCATCTTACCCATCACCTTCAGCGAGCTTTCGCAGTTCGGCGATTTGGTGCTAACGCGCAATGGCAAAGAAGTGCAGCGCGGCAATTGGCGCAGCATGGTGTGGTCGGTGCCGGAATTGATTGTGGAGGTGTCGCGCTATATAAAACTGGATGCCGGCGATTTGATTTTTACCGGCACCCCCGCCGGTGTGGGGCCGGTGCAACCGGGCGACGAACTGGTCGCCCGGCTGGAGGGGTTTCCCGAAGAACTTAGGCTGCGGGTGGTTGCCGCCCAAGCCTAGGGTAAATCAAACACCAGCGCTTCTACCGCCGTGGCTTGCGCCTGCATCAGCAAGTTGTCGATACGGTTAAGTTTGGCGCCGTCGCCAGCGCTCACCAATTCGCCTTCAATCAACAGCTCGCCTTTAATCACATGCACATAGTAGTTGCGCTGGCGCAGCGCGGGTAATTGCGCCGCGCCCTTTGCGTCCAGCCGCAATTGATACACCCGGGCATCCTGTTTGATCACCAAACTGCCCGCTTCACCGTCCGGGCTGACCGCCAGGGTTAAACCGGGCGTGCTGCCAAATGCCTTTTGCTGGTAGCCGGGCGCTTCGCCGTGCACATTGGGTTCAATCCAGATCTGCAAAAAGTGCAGGGGTTTGCTGTCTGACGGATTAAATTCGCTGTGGCGAATTCCGCTGCCCGCCGACATCAACTGGAATTCACCGGGCGGTAGCGTGGCGACGTTGCCCTCGCTGTCTTTGTGGGCGATTTCACCCTCCAATACATAACTGATGATTTCCATGTCGCGGTGACCGTGAGTCGCAAAACCGGCACCGGGCGTGACGCGGTCGTCGTTGATGACGCGCAGGGCGGAAAACCCCATATGGCGCTCATCGTAATAACTGCCGAATGAAAACGTGTGTTTGCTATCCAGCCAGCCGAAGTTGGCACCACCGCGTTCATGGCTGCGTCGAATACTGATCATAGGTCACCTCATTTTTCTTGCAGCGCCCCCATTGGCGCTGCGAGTTTCTTGCTGTTTCTTACAGAAATACTGTTGTAGCGATTATTGCGCTCAGTGTTTAGCGAGCAGGCGGTCAACACTGGCGCGGCCGCCGCCGGAAATCAGCAGCGAAACTGCACCGGCCAGGAGTGCCAAGCCAAATTCGTAGCCGTTGTTACTCATAAACAGACCGTTGCTGAAGTGCACGGTAAAAATGGCCACCAGCATGGTCACCGCTAATACCAGCGCGGCAGGGCGAGTGAGCAGACCCAAAATCAGCGCCAGGCCGCCAAAAAACTCCGCCGAACCAGACAGTGCGGCCATCAACACACCGGGGCCCAGGCCGATGGATTCCATCCACTGGCCGGTGCCTTGCAGGCCGTAGCCGCCAAACCAGCCAAACAGTTTTTGCGCACCATGGGCGGCAAAAATAATGCCCAGTGGCAAGCGCAGTGCGAGCGCGGAAAACGAGTTATTGGTAGCGAGAACTTTGTTGATTGCAGTCATGGTGAACTCCGGGTAATTGGCTAAAGAACATTAAGGGGTGAGGTGCTGCAGAAGTTCTGTCATCGCCTCAGTTGTAACCAGAATAAGGCCTAATAATTAGATTAAAAATAGCTAAAAATTGCTTATTTTTATCGAATTTTTAGATTTTTTTGGTGTGGTCAACCCTGGTTAGAGCAGTTGCAGGCTCAGCCAGATCACCAAGGTATAGCGCAGCGCTTTACCGACGGCCACCAGTGCAACAAACAAGGGGAATTGCACCCGCATCACGCCGGCCAGCAAAGTGAGCGGATCACCGACTATGGGCAGCCAGGCAAATAGCAGGGAGTAAATGCCGTAGCGTTGAAACTGCTGCTGGGCGCGCTGCAGCTGTGCAGGGGAAACCGGAAACCATTTTTTGTGTTGGAAATGCAAGCACTGTCGCCCCAGATACCAATTGATGCAGGAGCCCAGTGTATTGCCGAGTGTGGCGACCAGCCCGAGCAACAGTGGTGAGTAGCCCTGATGCAACAGTGACACCAGCAGCGCTTCGGAGGAGAGGGGAAAAAATGTCGCGGCGATCAGGGCGGTAAAAAATAAGCTGGCATATACCATGACAGTACCGCAGTCATTAAAGAATTAAGGATTGGTTTTATTGGTAATCTGCAATATAAGGCGCTGCGGATCGCGCAGCATTTCATAGCCGTATTTGAAGTTGGGCATGCTGAAAAATAATTCATCAAACGAGCCATCTGCTTGCGCCAGGCGCAGCCCGCGCTCAATGCGGTCGGCGAGTGCGTGATTATCTTTATTGACAAAAAAACAGTAGCTCACCGGGCGATCATACTTGAGCAGCAAACGAGGTTCCTGCATCAATCCCAGTGAAGCAAAGGCAATTAAATCACTTTCAATTTCATGCAGCCCGCGCGAAAAAAAATCAAATCTGTGTTTGGCGAGCATTTTAAACAGGCCGCCATAATTGGCACCGTACACCAGCGTAAAACCGTTGTCTTTCATAATGATGCCATCGGTCCAATAGGGACCGGTGCCCGTTTTAAAGCGCCGTAGCTGCGCGAGGCTTGTTACTTTGGAAAATTGTGCTTGTTTGTCTTTGTGAATTAACAGGGCGCGATAGTTGTTCAGATTTTTTAATAAATCCACCTCGACAACACGCAATTTTTCCGCTCGCTCGCGGGTGACCGATGCCCACATAGCGTCAATGCCCACGCCCGCCATCAACATCGTTCGGTCGCGCTCTATGCCACCGCTGTGTTGGTGAAAACCCAATTCAAAATCGCCATCGCTCGCGCGGGTTTTTTCCAGTGCCAAGCGCAACAGGTTTACGTAGTAAAAATAGGGTTCATGGGGCGCGGCTTTACCGCTGCCGGGCACTACCACTTTCAGCGGAGTTGTGCGGGCTTGGTTATGCCCTTCGGTTTTTGGCTCCGCGTGCGCTGCTTGAGTGAAGAAAAAAATTGCGCTCAATAGCAGCGACACACACAACTGTGCACTCTGCGGCACAGGCAGGAAAACCCAGCGGTGTGTGCATAGGCGATTGATCTTTCGCATAACACTCTGGGCTCCCGCTGTTGTTTGCTGCATTGATTTATTTTTTCTCTGCCAACTGGCGGCGCATCGCCGTAATTACCGGTACAACTTCCGGGCGAATTTGTCGCCACAAATAAAAGGCTTCTGCGGCTTGGCCGATCAGCATGCCCAAACCATCGGCAATTTGCACCGCACCGTGGGTTTTGGCCCAGGTTAAAAAAACAGTTGGCTCGGCGCCGTACATCATGTCGTAACAACAAGCGTTGGCAGCGAGCAGGTCATCTGGTAATGGCGGCAATTCACCTTGCATACTGGCGGAGGTGCCGTTAATTACAATATCAAAGTGATCACCGTGTAATTGAGCAAAACTTTTTGCGCAAATGTCACCCAGGTCGAGGAAATTTTTTGCCAGCGTTTCGGCTTTTTCCACTGTGCGATTAGCAATGACTACTTGCGCCGGTTTTTCTTCCAGCAGCGGCTGCAAAATACCGCGCACGGCACCGCCCGCCCCGAGAATTAATACACGTTTGCCTTCCAGTTCCCAGCCGAGGTTGTGCATATCGTGAATCATGCCAATGCCGTCGGTATTATCGCCAAGAATAGTGCCATCGCTCAAACGCGCTAGCGTATTTACAGCGCCGGCACGCTCCGCGCGCGCGGTACGTTTTTGCGCAAAGGCAAAGGCGTTTAATTTGAAGGGCACCGTTATGTTTAAACCTTTGCCGCCCTGCGCAAAAAATTCTTGCGCCGCGCTTTCAAATTCGCCTTCGTTGACAAGTTGTTTGTTGTAGTGCATATCCTGCCCGGTTTGTTCGGCAAACTGGCGATGGATATTCGGTGACTTGCTGTGATTAATCGGGTTGCCGAATACGGCGTATAAATCGGTCATGAGTTATCCACTAAATAGTCGCAATGTGATTGACGGTAAATTATTTTTATTTCAACCAATCGCGGTGAGGGAGAAATTTTTCATAAAGTTCAGCTTCAGCACTGCCCGCTTCCGGCTGCCAGTTATATTCCCAGCGCACCAGCGGTGGTAGTGACATTAAAATCGATTCGGTGCGTCCACCGGTTTGCAAACCAAACAGGGTGCCGCGGTCGTACACCAAATTAAATTCCACATAGCGGCCACGGCGATAGAGTTGGAAATCGCGCTCGCGTTCCGTAAATGGCTGATCTTTACGCGCATTAACAATCGGCTGGTAGGCGGGCACATAACTATCGCCGACCGCGCGCATCAGCGCAAAACTGTGCGCAAAACTTTCGGCGTTGTAGTCATCAAAAAATAAACCGCCCACACCGCGCGCTTCGCCGCGATGCTTCAAAAAGAAGTAGTCATCGCACCAACTTTTAAATTTTGGGTAGAGATGTTCGCCGAGCGGATCACATGCGTTTTTGGCGGTCTGGTGCCAGTGCACTACGTCGGCCTCGTTGCCGTAATAGGGGGTCAAGTCGTAACCACCGCCAAACCACCATACCGGTTCCGCGCCCTCTTTTTCGGCGATAAAAAAGCGCACATTGGCGTGACTGGTAGGCACATAGGGGTTGTGAGGGTGAATCACGAGCGATACGCCCATGGCTTCAAATGCTCGGCCCGCCAACTCGGGGCGGTGTGCCGTCGCCGAGGCAGGCATTTGCGTGCCGTAAACATGGGAGAAGTTCACTCCGCCCTTTTCAATTACCTTGCCGTTGGTAAGCACGCGCGAGCGGCCGCCACCGCCCTCGGCGCGGGTCCAGGCGTCTTCAATAAAATCCGCGTCACCATCTTCGGCGGCGAGTGCGGCACAAATGCGGTCTTGCAGATCAAGTAGATAGGCTTTTACCGCGGCCTTATCTGGCCCATGGGAATGGCTCATAGGAGATCCTTGCGAATTGAGTGTCTAGTATAGGCGAGCCTAAAAAGGTCGCCATTCTACGCGGAGCAGTTGCAAAGGGGGGAAATCGCTTACAAAAGCTAACTGGGGCGAACAATATCACCGGTCAATAAATCGCGAATCTCGGAGGGATTTTTGCGTTTGCCAACAGCGCCAGCGGTGATTGCGGCTAATTGGTTGCCAAAGTAGCGGCGCACCTGGTGAATGTCCCGTGCCGGCTCGCGGCCTTGCGGGTTGCAGGAGGTGGAGACTATCGGTCCGCCAAAGGCGCGCGACAGGCCAGCGGCAACCGGGTGGTCGGTGACACGCAGGGCGACACTGGTGAAGTTGCCGCTGATCCAGTAGGGAATCAACCCATTCGCAGGTACTAACCAGGTGATAGGGCCGGGCCAGCTATTTTTTAGGCGCTGGCGCTGCAGGTCGTCCAAATGATCGAGAAACGGGGCAAACATCTGGAAGCTTGCCGCGACCAGGATCAACCCTTTTTGCACGGGACGTTCTTTGAGTGCGAGTAATTCGGTCACCGCCAATTCATCGAACGGATTGCAGCCCAAACCCCATACGGCTTCTGTCGGGTAGGCGACTACACCGCCAAAGCGCATTTGACGGGCGGCGTATTGAACGCGGGGATGAATTGACCAATCGAGCATAAGTATTACCTGTGGGCTGACTAAAAACGGGCTGCGGGTGCAGTCTGGCGCGAATCTACCCCAGCCATCGTCCAAGCTCAACCCGCAGGCAGGTTATAGCGATTCAGCAGCGCTGGTAAGACGCGCCAACCTGTTGCACCAAACCTTTGATTTCAAGGCCAATCAGCGCCGCCGACAAGCCGCCCACGTCCTGCCCTATACGCTCGGCAAGCAGATCCAGCGGCAGCGGATCGTAACCCAAAGCGTGCAGCAATTGCTGTTCTTGCTCGCTGAGTGAGGGCGATTCCGTCGGGGTATTTTTTTCATTCGATGGGGACTTGGTGTTGCGGGTGGGTGGAGCGGCGAAAAGCTCTTCCTGCTGCAGGTTATCGCGCAGCTCCTGACGCTTGTAGCTGATTAAACCGGAAAGTTGATCGACTATGTCTTGCGCGGTTTCCACCAGGGTTGCGCCCTGGCGGATGAGTTGATGACAGCCCCGCGCCAGCGGGTTGTGGATGGAGCCGGGAATCGCAAACACCTCACGGTTGTGTTGCAGTGCGTAGGATGCGGTGATTAATGAGCCGCTTTGCACCGCCGCCTCAACCACCAAGGTGCCGCCACTGAGGCCACTGATAATACGGTTGCGCTGGGGAAAATGACTGGCGTGGGATGAAGTACCCAGCGGGAATTCGCTGACCAGCGCGCCACCGCCATCGACAATCGCCTGTGCTAATTGATGGTGGCGCGATGGATAAACCCGGTCTATGCCGGTGCCCATCACCGCAATGGTAATACCACCTGCTGATAGTGCGCCGCGATGAGCAGCGGCATCTATACCCAAAGCCAAACCGCTGGTGATCGCCAAGCCGCAACCGGCCAGATACGCCGCAAAGCGCTCAGCATTTTCATTGCCGCCCCCGCTTGGGCTGCGGCTGCCCACTATCGCCAGCTGCGGCAAACTCAGGCAATCCGGGTTGCCGCGCACAAACAGCAGTGGCGGTGGTTTGGGGATTTCACGCAACAGGCGCGGGTAGCGCGGGTCATCAAATAGTAGGCAATGCAGTGAAGGCTGTTGCTCCAGATAAATCATATCTGCCGCCAACAGGCGGGCTAAATGACTCTGCTGCGGGTTGGCCTGAAAGTCGGCAAGTGCCTCAATGGCCAGCGGCTTGAGGTAGGGCGCGAGGCTGCGAGCCGGAAGGCTCAGTAGTTCCTGAGGGCTGGTAAATTGCTCCATTAACTGCCAGTAGCTGGCGGTTCCGGTATCGGGTAGGCGTAAAAGGAGTAAATGGGCGGCGAGAGGGGAAAGCATTACATCATCCTTGAGCTATGCTGCCCACTGGGGGGCAGCTCTATATATTACAGATTAGGGGTTGCGCACTTTATCCCTGACAGACAGTGGGCGGTCAGATTCCAATACCAATGCAAAACTCATTTTTTCAAAGGTGCGGAATACCATCAGCAAGCCGGCACGTTCATCGGGCAATGTAACTTTGCCGCCGCGCACCCGGTCACTCACTACTTCGCCCGCTTTAAAAATGGCCATTACATTGCCAATTTGCAAGCCTTCGCGCTCACCCTTGTTGATCATAACCACGTTGAACTTGCCCACTTGGGTTACACCGCCTTCAACGGCAATAATTTGGGCTTCAATTTCTGCGTCGGGCGCGCTCGGAAAGAAAATAGAGTCGACTGAGCGGTCTTCGCTAGGCAACAGGTTGTCGCCGGGGCGAACTTCTTCGTAGGTGCGCACTACATCCAGCGTCGCTATATCGCCGGTCATTTTATTGACTGCTACTGTGCCTATACCTTGGGCATAAACACCTAGGACTTCTTTGGTGACTGGATCTTTGAAGAGCTGGCCTTTGCGATATACACCGTAATTGGTGTAGTTGGCATCGAATTGGCCGCGTGCGTAGGCGCGATCACCGGCACCTACAATCAGGTGTTGTTGCTGACCTGCGAGCATATAAGGTGAGGCTTCCAGCACGCCGGGCTCAACAATTCGGCTGCGCGAGAGGAAGGCATCAATCTTATCGAGTGGAATAGCGCTGATGGCTTCATCCATCTGCTGAACGCGGATGCTGGGGCTCAATTTGGTTGCGCCGCCGGGAACCATTTTCATGGTGCGTTCCAGCGTCAAACGCGGTTGGCCATCCAGGTAAATCAACTTGATCAGGTCACCCGGGAAAATCAGGTGGGGGTTTTCAATCTGTGGATTAACGTGCCAAATCTCGGGCCACATCCAGGGGCTGTTTAAAAAGGTGCCGGAAATATCCCAGAGGGTATCGCCTTTTTTGACCGTGTATTCGTCGGGGTGACCAGTCTTAAGCAGGGCGTCATCAGCCCAGGAGAAGAAGCTGATCAAAGAGGCGGCCGCAACGGCCAGTAATATTTTTTTCATAGAAACCGATCCTGTTTTATTCGGTCCTGAGGCAGATAGACGTATAATAATAAGTTAAAGTCCATGCTGTTTCCGTGTGCACCGCATAAATCCTGTGCGATCATCATGTTAGCAGCGGTTATTACCTTTTTACTAGAAGTTTGTCACAAACACTATGGCCTTGTTACCTATCCTTGAATTTCCCGACCCACGGCTGCGCACTGTCGCCAAACCCGTCACAGAAGTGGATGATAAAATCCGTCAATTGGTCGACGATATGTTCGAAACCATGTACGACGCGCCCGGCATTGGTCTTGCTGCATCGCAGGTGAATGTGCACAAGCGTGTTGTGGTTATAGACGTGAGTGAAGACAAATCCCAGCCGCTGGTATTTATCAACCCCGAGATTGAGGTGCTTGATCCGGAGTTGAGTGAATACGACGAGGGCTGTTTGTCGGTGCCCGGTTTCTATGAAACTGTGGTGCGCCCCAATCATATCCGTGTCAAGGCGCTGGATCGCGACGGCAAACCTTTTGAGATAACCCCTGAGGGGTTGCTTGCAGTCTGTATCCAGCACGAGCTGGATCACCTCAATGGTAAGCTGTTTGTGGATCACATCTCGCCCTTCAAGCGCACCCGCATTCGCGCCAAGCTGGAGAAAAAACACAAGGCTGAGGCGCGCTAAGCGTGCGCAGCAGATAAAGGCGCTACGGGCGCCTTTTTTATTTTCTATCGTTATCGATTTAAACGCTTTGTAATTCGACAGGTTATTCATGAGCCAAGGTTTACGCATTATCTTCGCAGGCACGCCCGAGTTTGCCGCCGAGCATTTAAAAGCCCTGCTGGGCAGTCGCCATCAGGTGATTGCGGTCTATTCCCAGCCGGATCGCCCGGCCGGGCGCGGCAAAAAACTCAGCGCTAGTCCAGTGAAGGAAGTTGCACTCGCACACGATATTCCCGTCTACCAACCGCTCAATTTTAAAAGCCCCGAGGCGGTTGAAGCGCTGGCCGCGCTGAATGCCGATTTGATGGTGGTAGTTGCCTACGGATTAATCCTGCCCCAGGCGGTGCTCGCTGCTCCGCGCCTCGGCTGTATTAATGTGCACGCTTCGATCCTGCCACGCTGGCGCGGCGCCGCGCCCATCCAGCGGGCCATCGAAGCGGGTGATACGCAAACCGGCGTGACCATTATGCAAATGGATGTGGGGCTGGATACAGGCGATATGCTGATTAAGGCTTATTGTCCAATTTTGGCTGAAGATACCGGCGGCAGCCTGCACGATAGGCTCATCACCCTTGGTGCCCCGGCGCTTATTGAGGCGCTCGATTTGATTGAGTCCGGAGCCATTAAGCCGGAAAAACAGGACGACAGTTTGAGCAACTACGCGCCCAAACTCAGCAAAGAGGAGGCGGCGCTCAACTGGCAATTGTCCGCCGTTGAGCTTGCGCGCAAGGTGCGCGCCTTTAATCCCTTCCCCGTGGCGCACACCAAACCCGCAGGTGCGGGCGACGATCAACGTATGCGTGTTTGGGCCGCTAAAGCGTCCAATACTAACGCCAATGCCGCACCCGGCAGCATCACCCAGATCAACCCCGAAGGATTATGGATCGCCTGTAAGGAGGGGCAACTTGTGCTCGAAATGCTGCAATTGCCGGGGAAGAAAGCCATGAGTGTCGGTGAGATACTGCGCGGCCATCCCGATTTGTTTAGCCTTGGCCAACAATTGGAGCAGCCAGCATGTTAAGTGTGCGCGCTGCGGCGGCGCAGGTAATTGCCCAGATACTGCAGGCCAAAGGTTCACTTTCCAGCCTGTTACCCGCCATTTCCACAAAAATACCCGACAATGACCGCGCATTGCTGCAAGAACTGTGTTTTGGCACCTGCCGATTTTATCCGCAACTGCAGGCCTATACCGAATGCCTGCTGGACAAACCCCTGCGCGCCAAAGACAGTGATGTGCAGGCTCTGCTGCTGCTCGGCCTCTACCAACTGCTGCACACACGCATCCCCGACCACGCCGCGATTGGTGAAACGGTGGAAGTCACACGCCATATCAAAAAGCCCTGGGCAACCAACCTGGTCAATGGCGTGTTGCGCAGCTTCCAGCGCGATAGCGGTAGAATTAATGAATTTCTTGCTGAAAATCGCGCTTTTCAAAGCAATCATCCAGCCTGGATGGAGGCTATGCTGAGCAAATGTTGGCCCGCGCAATTTGCGCAGTTGATCGCCGCCAACAACCAGCACCCGCCGTTTAGCTTGCGCTTGAATACCCATAAGATCAGCCGTGACAACTATTTAGAGTTGCTACGTGAGATTAACATCAGCGCCAAACCCGCCCAGTACAGTCCCTACGGCATCACCCTGGAGCAGGCCTGCGACCCGCGCAAACTGCCATACTTTGCTGAAGGCTGGTTGAGTGTGCAGGACGAAGCAGCGCAATTGAGCGGCGATTTGCTTGAATTGTCGCCCAATTTGCGGGTATTGGATGCCTGCAGTGCTCCCGGTGGCAAAACCGGGCACTTGCTGGAGCTGGAGCCGAGCCTGCACCTGACCGCCCTCGATGCCGATGAGCGGCGCCTGACTCGCGTGCGCGAAAATCTGGCGCGCCTGGGAGTGAGCGCCGAGGTTGTCTGCGGCGATGGCACCACACCTAATGATTGGTGGGATGGCGAACTTTTCGATCGCATCCTGCTCGACGCCCCCTGCTCCGCCACCGGTATTGTGCGCCGCCACCCCGACATCAAAGTGCTGCGCACCCCGGAGGAGCTGGATAAACTCGGGGAACTGCAGGCCCAGCTGCTGAAAAGCCTCTGGTCACTGCTCAAACCGGGCGGCATTTTGCTCTACGCCACCTGTTCGGTGATGCCCAAGGAAAATACCCGTGTGATTGAAGCATTTATTGCGCGCCAACAAGACGCAATCTGCGACGAGCTGATGGTCGAGTGGGGGCTAAGTCAGCCCTGCGGCAGGCAACTGCTGCCGCAATTGGATGGTCACGATGGTTTTTACTACGCGCGCCTGCGCAAGGCAGATAAATAACTGGATACCCTAGGCAGCTCGCGGCAAAAGTGCGCAGCGAAGGCTAGACTTGGCGACAAATTGAGGCAGGTAACAGGCACTTTATGAAAATTATTATTCTTGGCGCCGGGCAAGTTGGCGGCAGTTTGGCGGAACACCTGGCGAGCGAAGCCAACGACATCACCGTGGTGGATACCGACGAGGCGCGACTGCGCGAACTGCGCGACCGGCTCGATATCAGCGTGATCACCGGCGAAGCCTCGCACCCCGACATACTCGAACAGGCGGGGTTGGGTGATGCCGATATGCTGGTGGCCGTAACCAGTGACGACGAAATCAATATGATCGCCTGTACGGTTGCCGAACACCTGTTCCACACGCCCACCAAGATTGCGCGGGTGCGCGCTACCTCCTACCTCACCCAGCAAAAGCTGTTTGATTCGGGCGCCATTCCCATCGATGTATTGATCAGCCCCGAGCAGTTGGTATCCGAGTATATTTTCCGCCTGATTGAGCAGCCCGGCGCCCTGCAGGTGCTCGACTTTGCCGAGGGCAAGGTGCAATTGGTGGCGGTTAAGGCTTATCACGGCGGGCCGTTGGTCGGACAAGAGCTGCGCTTTTTGCGCGAACACATGCCCTCGGTGGATACCCGGGTTGCCGCCATTTACCGGCGCAATCGCGCCATAATGCCCACCGGTACCACGGTGATCGAAGCCGATGACGAAGTGTTTTTTATCGCCGCCAAAGCCGATATTCGCGCAGTGATGAGCGAATTGCGCCGCCTTGAACTGGCCTATAAGCGCATCACTATTGCGGGCGGCGGCAATATTGGCCTGCGCCTCGCCAGAATGCTCGAAGGCCGCTACAACGTACGGGTTATCGAGTACAACAAAATGCGCTGCATCCGTCTCTCGGAACAGCTGGAGCGGGCGATTGTGATTCAGGGCAGCGCCTCGGACAAAGACCTGCTAATGGAGGAGAGCATCGAAGATACCGATGTATTCCTCGCACTCACCAACGACGATGAAGCCAACATCATGTCCTCCATGCTCGCCAAACGCCTTGGCGCACGCAAGGTGATGACACTGATCAATAACCCCGCCTATGTGGATGTGGTACAAGGTGGCGATATCGACATTGCCATCTCGCCGCAAACCACCACTATCGGCAGCCTGCTCACCCACGTGCGTCGCGGCGATATAGTGAACGTTCACTCACTGCGCCGCGGGGCGGCTGAGGCGATTGAAATTATCGCCCACGGCGACGCCAAGTCATCCAAGGTGGTCGGCAAGGCGCTGGAAGATATAGATCTGCCCGAAGGTGCCAACATAGGTGCGATTGTGCGCCAAGGGCCGGACGGCGACGAAGTGGTTATCGCCCACGACGATGTGGTGGTGCAATCCGGCGACCACGTCATAGTGTTTCTGTTGCAAAAGAAACATATTCGCGATGTAGAAAAACTCTTTCAGGTGGGTTTCAGTTTCTTTTAAGCTCGCCCTCTTACCTATTTCCCTCGTCCAAAGGAGCAGCACATGACCGCCATTAAAACCCAACTCGTTGTACTCGGCAGCGGCCCCGGCGGTTATTCCGCCGCCTTCCGTGCCGCTGACCTCGGCCTGGAAGTCACCCTAGTCGAGCGCTATTCCAGCCTCGGCGGGGTGTGTTTGAACGTCGGCTGTATTCCCTCCAAGGCACTGCTGCATGTCGCTGAGGTGATGAACGAATCGCACCATGTCAGCAACCTCGGCCTGACCATGGGCCCGGTAAGTTATGACCTGGACAAGGTGCGCGCCTATAAGGATTCGGTAGTCAGCAAGCTGGTGTCCGGGGTGGGTGCCATGGCCAAAGGCCGCAAGGTGCGGGTGGTAGAAGGTTATGGCAGTTTTACCGGCGCCAATCAATTACAAGTGGTCAAGGGCGATGAAACTACCCTGATCGACTTCGATCACGCCATTATCGCCGCCGGTTCGCGCAGCGTAAAACTGCCCTTTATCCCCGAAGATCCCCGCATTTTTGACTCAACTGGAGCCCTCGAGCTGCGTTCGGTTCCGCCGCGCTTGCTGGTGATTGGCGGCGGCATTATTGGTTTGGAAATGGCCACAGTATACGAAGCCCTGGGCAGTAAAGTGACGGTCGTAGAGTTTGCCGACCAACTGGTGCCCGCCGCCGACAAAGACCTGATTGCGGTCTATAACAAATACACCAGCGGCAAATTTGAAGTGCTGCTGTCCACCAAAGTGGAAGCCGTAACCGCTAAGCCTGAGGCGATTGAAGTAGCCTTTAGCGGCGCCAATGCCCCCGCCGAACCCCGTCAGTTTGACGGCGTATTGGTCGCCGTCGGCCGGGTGCCTAACGGTAAATTGATCGGCGCGGAGAAAGCCGGGGTCAATGTGGATGAGCGCGGGTTTATCGCCGTCAACCAATACCTGCAAACCAATGTGCCGCACATTTATGCGATTGGCGACATCATCGGCCAACCCATGCTTGCGCACAAAGCCACCCACGAAGGCCATGCCGCCGCCGAAGGTGTTGCCGGTCATCCACACGCCTTTGACCCTATGGCGATTCCCTCCATCGCCTACACCAACCCGGAAATCGCCTGGGTCGGCCTGACCGAAAAAGAAGCCAAACAACAGGGGCTGGACTACAAAACCGCCGTTTTCCCTTGGGGCGCCAGCGGCCGCGCCATAGCTGCCGACCGCAGCGAAGGCAAAACTAAGTTGATTTACGACGCCAAAACCGATCGCCTGCTGGGTGCCGGTTTGGTTGGTGTGCACGCCGGTGAACTGTTGGGTGAACTGACCCTGGCGCTGGAGTTTGGCGCGAGCGTGGAAGATATCGCCCTCACCATCCACGCCCATCCGACTCTACACGAGTCCGTCGGTTTGGCGGCGGAATTGGGTGCAGGCACGATTACGGATTTGCCTAATCCCAAGGCGACACTGAAAAAGTAAATCGGTTGTCTGAGCAACAAAAAGGCCGATCAGAGCAATCTGATCGGCCTTTTTATTAAACGGCTGTGATGAGTTAGATCACCATAATCCCATCTGCTTCAATCAGTGAAGCACGTGGTAATTGGTTGATGCCGATAGCGGCTCGCGCCGGGTAGGGTGGTTGGAAATACTGGCCCATGACTTCATTCACGATTGGGAAGTTGGCCAAGTCGGTGAGGTAGATGTTGAGTTTGACTATGTCTTTCAAACTGCCATCGGCGGCTTCACACACGGCAGCGAGGTTTTTGAAAACCTGATGGGCTTGGGCAGCAAAATCGCCATCCACCAATTGCATGGTTTTCGGGTCGAGCGGAATTTGGCCGGAGAGGTAAACGGTGTTGTTGACTTTCACCGCCTGTGAATAAGTACCTATAGCGGCGGGAGCGTTATCGCTGTGGATAATGGCTTTGTTGGTCATGGGGAAACCTTAATGGTGAGTGATTAATTTTTAGAGCGATTCACGCGAATCACAAAACTCAGGGTGCGGATGCGGCGCATGATGTTGGCGAGATGGATGCGGTTATGTACGCCGATACACAGGTGGATCACGCTGTTGTGAGCGTCGCGCTCGTGCACGTTGATGTGCTCAATGCTTGCGCCCTGTTCGGTGATGCGGGTGGCGAGGGTGGCGATAATGCCGCGCTCGCTTTCCACTTCCACGCGCACGTCCACCAAAAACTCACCGCTGACGGTAGCAGCCCAGTTAACCTGGCTGATTTTATCGGGGTAATTGCGAATCTCGGCGATATTGCGGCAAGTGTCCTGGTGAATCACCAAGCCTTTACCGGAGCTGACATGGCCGATAATCGGGTCGCCGGGAATCGGGCGACAGCAGCGCGCGAAGCTGATCATCATGCCTTCGGCGGAATCGATGGTAATCGCCGAGTTAGCAGAGCCGGAGCGCGGCTTGAGTTCGGCATCCGGCTGCAGCAATTTCACCAGCGAATAAACCACTTTGTTGCCCAGGCCTATCTCTTCATAGAGTTTATCCATGGACTCCAGTTGCGCGCCGCTCAGCAGTTTTTGCTGCAGCTCCTCGGGCAAATGTTCCAGGTCCAACTGGATTTCGCTCAGGGCGCGGCTGAGCATGCGTTTGCCCAAGCTGACCGATTGATGATGGCGCTGGTGTTTGAGGTAGTGACGAATCGCTGAACGCGCCTTGGCTGACACTGCAAAATTGAGCCAGCTGGGATTCGGCTGCGCGCCTTGAGCGGTGATAATCGCCACCTTTTGCCCAGATTGCAGCGGCTGCGACAGTGGCGCCATGCGGTCATTAATGCGGCAGGCAACGCAGGTATTGCCGACATCGGTATGCACGGCGTAGGCAAAATCGACCGGTGTTGCGCCGGTGGGCAGCTCGACAATTTTGCCTTTGGGAGTAAATACATAGACCTCGTCGGGAAAGAGGTCGATTTTCACGTTCTCGATGAATTCGAGGGAGTTGCCGGCATTTTTCTGCATTTCCAGCAAACCCTGCACCCATTGGCGCGCGCGGTTGTGGCTGGCGTTGACGGGTTCGTCACTATTGGATTTGTACAGGAAATGGGCGGCGATACCGCTGTTGGCCATTTCGTCCATTTCCTTGGTGCGGATTTGTACTTCGATCGGCACCCCGTGCATGCCTACCAGCACAGTATGTAGCGACTGGTAACCATTGGTTTTGGGGATGGCAATGTAATCCTTGAACTCACTGGTCACCGGCTTGTAAAGGTTGTGCACCACGCCCAGCACGCGGTAGCAGGTGTCTACCGAGTCCACCACTATGCGGAAGGCGTAGACATCCATAATCTCTTTAAAGAATTTTTTCTTTTGACGCATCTTTTCGTAGATGCTGAATAAGTGTTTTTCCCGGCCAATCACAATGGCGTTGATACTTTCTTTTTGCAGGCGTTTTTCAAACGAGGTCTGGATTTGTTCGACTAATTCTTTGCGGTTGCCGCGCGCGGTTTTGAGCGCCGCTTGCAAACGGGTGGCGCGCAGCGGATACATACAATAGAAGCTGCGATCTTCCAGCTCCAGGCGCACCTCATTCATACCCAAACGGTGGGCAATAGGGGCGTAAATTTCCAGGGTTTCTTTGGCAATGCGGCGCTTTTTGTCGGGCGGCATAGCGCCCAGGGTACGCATGTTGTGCAAACGGTCAGCGAGCTTGACCAGTATCACGCGCAGGTCATTGGCCATGGCCAAGGCCATCTTTTGAAAGTTTTCGGCTTGTTTTTCGGCGTGGGATTCAAATTCGATCTGGGTCAGCTTGGATACGCCGTCCACCAAATCCGCCACCGCATCGCCAAATTGGCCGGAGATTGCTTTTTTACTGATGCCGGTATCTTCAATCACGTCGTGCAGCATGGCCGCCATCAGGCTCTGATGATCCATGTGCATGGTCGCCAAAATGTCAGCAACCGCGAGAGGGTGTGTTATGTAAGCTTCGCCACTGCGACGTTTTTGGCCGTCGTGGGCTTGTTCGGCATAGAAGTAGGCGCGCTTCACCAAATTGATTTGGGAAGGTTCCAGATAAGACGATAGCCGGTGGCTTAAAGCCTCTATGGTTTGCACGCCCTTCTCCAGACAGAATTGCCGCTATGGAGTATAGCGGCGACTGGCATGATCAAAATCTTAGATATCGTTCTCGTACACGCGCTCGGGTTTTGGCTGTGGCAGCGTGTCTTTCTCCAGCAGAATGCTGGCATCGATAAAACCTTCTTCAATTTCGCGCAGGGCGATAACGGTAGGTTTATCGTTTTCGGGTGCTACGTGTGGCTCTTTACCACCGATTGCCAATTGACGCGCGCGCTTGCTGCCAACCATAACCAGTTCAAACCGGTTATCAACGTGATCCAAACAATCTTCAACGGTAATACGTGCCATAACTTTGTGTGCTCTACTTGGTGTGATCTATAGGCGCTTGGGGTGGACAGGCAGCTGGGCTGCAGTCCGGTCGGCTATTATGCGTCAGCGGTGGCACCTGTGCCAACCGCACTGGGCACATTTAAACCAATAACTAAGCCAATAACTCCTTTAATAACTGGCTATGGCGCTCGCTTTGGCGTGCCAGGCGGATATGTTGGCTGGTAATCAGCGCCTGGAATTGTGCCAGCGCCACGGTGAAGTCGTCGTTGATGATCAAGTAGTCCGCTTCCACGTAATGCGACATCTCGCTAATCGCCTCGCTCATCCGCGCATCAATCACCGCCACATCATCTT
Organism: Cellvibrio sp. KY-YJ-3; assembly: GCF_008806955.1. NCBI lineage: Bacteria > Pseudomonadati > Pseudomonadota > Gammaproteobacteria > Cellvibrionales > Cellvibrionaceae > Cellvibrio > Cellvibrio sp. KY-YJ-3. The sequence goes on from NZ_CP031727.1 coordinate 1,174,025, forward strand.
GACCGCGACCGGTCAAGCGTTGACGCAAACAGGCCAATGACGGCGGCAGGATAAACAGGCTCACTGTGCCTGGCATCAAACGACGCACTTGCTCGGCGCCCTGCCAATCGATTTCCAGAATCACGTCGATGCCCTGCTTTAGCGTATCCACCACCCACTGCTGCGATGTGCCGTAGAGGTTGCTAAACACTCGTGCATGTTCCAGAAAGGCGCCCTGCTCCAGCATGGATTCAAACGTCGCGTGATCAACAAAATGGTAATTCACCCCGTCAATTTCACCGGGGCGCATAGGGCGAGTGGTGTGCGACACCGACACACAGACTTCGGGATTGGATTTTACCAGTGCGCTCACCAAACTGGTTTTGCCTGCGCCAGAGGGGGCAGAGACGGTATAGAGCGTGCCGAGGTTGGCCATAAGAGAACCTGTTTATAAAAAGGTGGGGCGAAAAAATGATTAGGGTTATGGAGGGAAATTATGGCACAGCCAGCGGCAACTCACAGCTGCCAAGCGATTCGCTGCACACCGCAGAGGTGAAAGCGCGTTGTAACAGGCATAAATCCCGCAACAACTGTGGCATAGTAATCCACTCTACCACCCATCGCACAGGCGCCCCATGTTACGTCAACTGCTTTCCATCACCCAAACTGCCGAACGCCTGCGTGTGCGCCCTGAATATGTGCGTGAGCTGGTTGCCAAGAAGCGGCTTGAGTTTATTCACGGTGAACAGTTGGATGCGGCGCAGGTAGAACAGCTTGCCAAGCTGATGGAAAAATTGCGCAAAAATGGCATAGCCACATTGGTAGAAATTTGCGCGCAGGATGACAAGCCGGAGTAACGCAAAAAATAGTGAATAAAGTCGATGCCTAATTGCACTTTGAGCGGCATTGCAAAAGTCTTTCAAGAAACAACGTCATAGTGGCTGTTCTGCCGCAACTCATCCCCTGAAAAAATAATCGCTCCCTGTCGATTTCCCTGGGGCCCGTTCGACTAGAAAGGAGCGCTCCTTTCTGATTAAACGGAGCGTTACTCTCTATCTTCCCAACTCAGGAGTTTCGCTATGCCTCTGCAACTTTTTGCCCATCCTTTTTCTTCCTATTGTCAGAAGGTACTGATTGCGCTCTACGAGAACGAGTTGCCATTTCAATTCCGCTTGTTGGGCCCGGATGAACCTGAGACGGGGGCGCAGTTTCAGGCCTTGTGGCCGATACGGAGAATGCCGGTGTTGCTGGATAACCGCAGGACGGTGGTTGAGTCGAGCATTATCATCGAGTACTTGGGACTGTATCATCCGGGTATGGTGCGGTTGCTGCCCGGAACGGTAGACGCGGCGCTGGAGGTGCGAATGATGGATCGTTTTTTCGACAATTATGTGATGACACCGATGCAGAAGTTTGTATTCGACAGTCTGCGGCCGGTGGATAAGCGCGATGCTTACGGCGTAGAAGAGGCGCGGGTATTGCTGGAGCGCGCTTATGCTTGGTTGGATGAGACCTTGGCTGGGCGTACCTGGGCGGCAGGGGAAGCGTTCAGTTTGGCGGATTGTGCGGCGGCTCCGGCATTGTTTTATGCCGATTGGGTTCACCCCATTGCCGAATCATTCGCGCGGGTACGGGCTTATCGGCAGCGTTTGCTGGCGCGGCCGTCAGTCGCTCGGGTGGTTGACGAAGCGCGGCCGTATCGGGGTTTGTTTCCGTTGGGCGCGCCGGATCGCGACTGATCCGGTGCTAGCTCGAAAAGAATATCGTCAGGTTTACTGCCGCTGTTGTTCGCGCACCTGATAATAGGTTTGCTCGGAAATTTTTTGATAATCCGCCGAGTCATCCATAAAGGCTTTGTAGGATTCGTAAACCTTTTTGAATTGGGGATCTTTTGCTGCCTGCTGCGCGTAAACCTCTTGGGAAATTTCGTAAAAGCGTGTTAAAACTTCATCGGGCAATTTGCGAATTTCCACGCCCTGCTGCTCCACCAATTCTTTTAAGGCGCGGCTGTTGTTGGCGGTGTAGCTGTCAAACATGTCCTGGCTCATGGCGCGCGCGGCGTAAGTGACAATCGCCTGCAAATCTTTGGGTAAATTTTCAAATGCGGTTTTGTTGATGATTAATTCCATCGACGGGCCCGGTTCATGCCAGCCCGGATAGTAATAATATTTGGCGATCTGCTGGAACCCGAAGGCTAAATCATTTTCTGGCCCCACCCATTCGGCTGCATCAATTACACCGGTTTGCAAGGCGGTATAAAGTTCGCCGCCGGGAATATTGACTGCCGTGCCGCCTGCTAAATTAAAAACTTCGCCTGCTAAACCGGGAATACGCATTTTTAAGCCGCGCAAATCTTTCACCGAATTAATTTCGCGATTAAACCAACCGGCCATTTGTACACCGGTATTGCCTGCCGGGAATGGAATTAAATTGAAGGGTGCGTAAAGTTCACGCCACAATTCCAAACCACCGCCGTGGTTGATCCAGCCATACAATTCTTGTGCATTCATACCAAAGGGCACAGAGGTAAAAAATTGTGCGGCGGGCACTTTGCCGCGCCAGAAATAACTGCCTGAGTGGCCCATCTCCACACTGCCGGATGAGACCGCATCAAACACGCCCATCGCGGGTACTAATTCGTTGGCGCCATAGACATGGATTTGCAAACGCCCGCCCGACATTTCATTAATCACGCGCGCTACATTTTCCGCGCCCACGCCCAAACCAGGGGTATTTTTCGGCCAGGAGGTGACCATTTTCCAGTGGTAGGTTTGTGTTGATACCGAATCGGAAGCGGGGTTGTTATGTGTTGTAAGTATTTGGGGTTTGGTTTTTTCCAGCACCAGTGCAGCAAAAACAGCCGCCAATGCGGCGACTAATACAACGATAACCAAGGGGTACCAATTTATTGTTTTGGTGTTCATAGCCTTTGTCTTATCCGTGATTGAACAATACAAAATAAATCATTATTTATTATCAACTCGCAGGGCGCTTTTGGGGAGCGCCCTGCCGGTTTTATGTGGCCTGCTTATAGCCCCGTCAACTTCGCGTATTGCATCACCAGACGCTTGATGCCGGTATCGGCGAATTTAATTTGAATCACGGCGTTGGGGCCCGAGCCTTCAAATTGCAAAATAACACCTTCGCCAAACATGGGGTGAGTCACGCGCTGACCGAGGCGAAAACCGGTGTCTTCGCCAGTGTCATACATGGGTTGGCGATTGGACGGTTGGGTAAGTGGGCGTTTAACGCTCACCGGGCGGGTAACTGCGGTTTTTAAACGCACTTCTTCGATACAATCTTCAGGAATTTCTTTCACAAAACGGGACACCGCGTTAAAGGTTTCATTGCCGTACAAGCGACGGGTTTCAGCGTAACTAATAAATAACTTTTCCATAGCGCGAGTGATGCCCACGTAACACAGACGTCGCTCTTCTTCCAATCGATCCGGGTCGTCCGCCGACATTTTATGCGGGAACAAACCCTCTTCCACACCGGCTAAAAACACCAGTGGAAATTCCAGCCCCTTGGCCGAGTGCAGGGTCATTAATTGCACTGCATCTTCAAATTCATCGGCTTGGGTTTCACCGGCATCGAGTGCCGCTGTATCTAAAAATTGTTGCAGGGGTGAGAGCTCTTCATTCTCTTCTTCCGCATCAAAGGCGCGGCAGGCGGTAATTAATTCCTGCAAGTTTTCGCCGCGCGCCTGGCCTTTTTCGCCTTTTTCATTTTGATGGAATAGCAACAAACCGGTGTCTTCTATCACCATTTTGGCGATTAAATCCAAGCCCGGCGTATCGCCGTGAATATCAATTTCGTTGGCATCCTGCGCGAGTTTGTTAATCAAACTTAAAAAGGATTGCAGCGCATTGCCCGCGCGTGCGGTGAGGACTTTATTGGCGAGCATCTGCTCTGCAGCTGTCCACAAAGAGCAGCCTTGTTCGCGTGCAAACAGGCGAATATCGTCCACGGTTTTTCCGCCAATACCACGCGTCGGGGTATTAATCACCCGTTCAAAACCGGCGTCATCGTGGCGGTTGCTAATCAAGCGCATGTACGCAATTGCATTTTTAATTTCGAGGCGATCATAAAAGCGCTGGCCGCCGTAAATGCGATAGGGAATTGCCTCGCGCAATAAAGCTTCTTCCAATACCCGCGACTGGGCGTTGGAGCGGTACAAAATCGCGATAGTTTTTTTCGCGTGGCCTTTGCGCGCCCAATCCTGAATCCGCTCGACAATAAAACGCGCTTCGTCCTGTTCGTTGTAGGCGGCGTAGAGCGAAATGGGATCGCCTTTGTCGCCGTCCGTCCACAGCTCTTTACCGAGGCGGCCGTAGTTGTGTTTGATCACCGCGTTGGCGGCTTTGAGAATATTGCCGGTGGAACGGTAATTTTGCTCGAGGCGATAAATGTGGGTGTCGGCAAAATCCTGCGAGAAGCGCTGGATATTTTCGATTTTTGCGCCGCGCCAACCGTAAATGGATTGATCGTCATCGCCCACCGCGGTCACGCGCGATTCTTTGCCCGCCAGCATACGGAGCCAGGCGTATTGCACTGAGTTGGTGTCCTGGAATTCGTCCACCAAAATAAACGGGAAGCGTTGGCGATAGTGTTCAAGGATGTGCGGTTTGTTGAGCCAGAGTTCGTGGGCGCGCAGCAGGATTTCGGCAAAATCTACCATGCCACCGCGCTGGCAATCCTCTTCGTAGGCGCGATAAATTTGCAGCATAGTGCGCACAAAAGGGTCGGTGGTTTCCTGTATGTGGCGGGAGCGCAGGCCTTCGTCTTTTTGCGCGTTGATATACCACTGCGCCTGTTTGTGCGGCCATTTGTTTTCGTCGATATTGAGCACTTGGTAAATGCGCTTGATCAGACGCAACTGGTCGTCGCTGTCCAGGATCTGGAAATTCTGTGGCAGGTCAGCGTCCTGCCAATGGGCTTTGAGCAGGCGATGGGCCAGCCCGTGGAAAGTGCCCACCCACATGGCGCGGCTGTTGATGTATTGATTGTTCTGATTGAACAGTTCATCCAACCGGCTGCGCATTTCGCGCGCAGCTTTGTTGGTAAAGGTCACCGCCATGATCGAATAGGGCGACATCTGCTCCACCTGAATCAACCAGGCAATACGGTGCACCAGCACGCGGGTTTTACCGCTGCCCGCACCAGCGAGGATCAGCTGGTTGGTTGCTGGCGCCGATACGGCTTCGCGCTGTTCGTTGTTGAGTTGATCGAGGAGGAGGGAAACGTCCATAACCTGAGCCAGTAAATGCATGAATGCGGGGATTTTACTGGCTAGATATACATATGACTATCTTTGTTTTAATCCAGTGCGCAGGTTTCCGTGATTGCGCCGGCTAGCTTACTTGTTATTCACGTTTTTGGCGCGTACTAACCATACGGTCACGAGTGCGGCCAAGAGTAGCATTATGGGCAGGGATTCAGGCTGGCGCTCGTCACGGCTATGGGGTTGGGCGACGTAAAAACCGGGGTTTGCCGCCGGTGCCGCGGGGGTAGTCGCTGTAGCAATACTGGCGGCGGCGACCACGGCGGCATCTAAGTAGCCGTCATTGTTTGCGACAGCTACTGTGTGGGGTTGTATGGAAAAACAATCAACTCGGGTGTCTGTATCAGGGGTGGCCAAACAATCCGCATAGGCGGCGTAGCTGTGGGTCGAGATCAAGGCCGCAAGGCTAAATAGCAAACCCAAGGCTGTGCGGGCGGCAACTACAAAAGCCATATTGTGATACTGGTGAGCCATGTCCGTTTTCCTGCTGGTGCGGTGGTATTTGTGAATGTAGCAGCTAAAAAGAGTGATGCAAGTCACGTTTTCGTGGCTTGGTGAGCATGGATTTTAGGTTAAATGTGAATTTAGGCGCCAAGTTGTTGATTTTGTTGAAACACTTGCGCCCTGACAAAAAACATCCTTATCGCCAGCTATAAGCAAATAAATGCAAATAAAAAAACGATCCAGCAATCAGGTCGTACCGACTATTGATGCGGACCGCCAAATCGTCGCAACGGATAACCAAGCAAGGCAGAAAACCGGTTTGGCGGGCATAAAAAAACCGCCGTAGGGGTACGGCGGTTTTGGGTGGCTAAAGTATCAACATTTACGGGCAATCAATCCTTGCGGTAAACACCCATTATTCGGTTTGGGTGGTGCGTGCACGCGACAGCCCCAGGAATGCCAAACCAATCAGCATCAGTACAATAGAGCCAGTGTCGGGAACCCGGGTCACGGCGCCACGCACGTAATAGCTGATGTGGGAAACGTCCTTAATCTTATCATCAGGTTTCATATCAAACTCGGGTTCACGGAAGGGTGACTCCCATGTCCCGCCGGTAGCGCCGTCAGCTGCCAGATAACCCACCAAGGTAGTGCCCGCGCCGTCCTTGAATATCAGCATCAGGTTGCTGTAGTTGTCCCATACGCTGGCATCCACTGCCCAATTGCCACTTTGGCCTGAATTATCGTCGTATTCGTCTTTATCCAAAAACAGCCAGTCGTCGAAACTAAAAAATTCCTCAGCATTTACTGTTATTGGATCGGTGTTGAGGAAGTCCTGAGTCGCGCTGGTGCTCCTTTCACAGTCGGTGGTATTGGTGACGAGCGCCAAGGTACTTGCATCACAGGCTACAGTGCCCGCCTGTACAGAGCCACATACCAGCGCGCTGACCAAAGCGAGTGTTGCCAGTGGTAAAACGGAAAAGCGATTCCAAGTGTTCATGATTAAATTCCTTCCGCTAGTTGATTGAACGTTCAAGCTAAGCTGTGATTTATCTCACACTTTGGTTTAGCAATTTACGCGCCATATAAATGGCTGTTTTGCGGGTTGGGTTAAGCCTCTGTATTGGTGGGGTTTTTATTGCAATATGAAGGAGTTAGCAAAAAAAGTGGCGCGTAACTCGACAAAAAAATCGACGCGGAAATCAGCATTAAAGACTGGGGTTTTTAACGCCAAAAGTGATCAAAAACGGTTTTCAGTGTGAGGGTATCTAAGGCGTGAATCGCTTAGCATAAAAACAGCTCAAAACGGCGCTTTTGCCATTGATCCGCGATGGCGGTGAGTGCGTAGGGCGAGGGTGAATATGTAAAAAAAACCGGCACGGCAGGCCGCTTACCAAAGTTCGACCGGCCACTGCCCTTTGCGCAACAAGGCGGCTATATCCATGCTCAAGGCGACACCTGCATGTACCAAAACCCCGCCCCAAATAGAGCGCGATTGCAGTGCCAAAATACCGAGGAAGAGGCCAAATAAAATCGCCCCCGTTGCCTCCAGCCAGAGTTTGGGAAAGTGAATCATCAGGTAGGGGACACACATCACCCACACGGCATTGGCGCCAATTGCCGGGCGCAGGGCGTTCACCATAAATCCACGGAAAAAGAATTCCAGAAAGATGAACTGGCTTATATACAGCAGTTCCCATAGCAGGAAATCCAACCAGCTGCGCCCGGCTTGGTTGTAAAAGGGGTAATGGTTGACGAAGTCCTCGCCCAGGCTGACCAGTACCACAAAGACCAGAATCGGGCTGAGTAGCAGCAAATAACCGCGCCAATGCTGGCCGACTTGATTCCAGCGCCAGCCGAAATCGACCATTTTTTCGTTGAACAAAAAACGGATCACCAGCCAGGGAATAACAATAAACGCAAACAGGTGGCAGCCAGTCCACCAGATATAACCCGCCAATTCCAGCCAGCCGCTGGCCTCCAGCGCGCGCAGGTAATAACCCGCATCCTGCAATTGCCATTGCCCCAAGCGGGCAAGCAGCTCGTGCAAATTTACCGAGTAGCGGCTGTAGTTGAGGATCAACAGGCTCACGCTGACACAGGCCAGCACCGTAAAAACCCGGCGCAAAGCTGCGGGGCGGCTCAATTGGTAGGAAGGTGATTCGGCATCGATGGTATCCAGCGCCTGCAAAATGCGGCGCGGGTGCAAGTTGGCCAGTGCCATAGTTGTCCCTCGGCGATAGCGGTGAAGCCTTGAGTCGCGGTTATTGTTTTTTGGCGCGGGCCGCCTGTTGTGCGCGCTCGTGCATATCTAAAAATTTGAAGATTACATCGCGCGCCAAACGGGTTTCCGAGTTGGAGAGGAACACCATGCCGATTTGCAGCTCGCGGTTAAATACCATCTCGGTGCGGAAGCCTTTGACGTGGCCGCCGTGATGTACAAAGTTTTTGTTGCGACCGTAATCAAATACGCGCCAGCCCAGCCCATAGGCGGTATTGCCCACGGCTTTGCGCACGCCGTAGTAGTTCTGCTCGGGTGTGTTTTTGGTGACTCGCGACTGAATGGGTTTGAGCACGGCGAGTGGGAGGGCATCCTGACGGCGACCTACTTGCCCCAGCAAAAACTTGGACATATCCACAATACTGGCATTCACCCCGGCAGCCGGGGCAACTTTGTACCAGTTGGCCACCACGGCCGTGGGCACCCAGCGGTTGCCATTGGCGATATGCGGCGCGGCGCGGTTGGGCGAGGCGTTGTAGCTGTTCAAACCGTAGGAAGCGCTGCGCATCCCCAAGGGTTCAAATATTTTTTTGCCGACGTAGGACTCAAAACTCATGCCCGATTTCTGTTTGATCATATCCCCCGCGAGGCTGTAGGTGACATTCTGGTAGGCGTAACACTTGCCGGGCGGGCAAACGAAGTTCACATAACGCAGGCGGTTCACCACATCGGCATAGTTCATGTTTTGGTCGATATAGTGGCTGTAAGTGTGGCGCGGCAACCCCGATGATTGGCTGAGCGCATGGCGCAGGGTCAGCTGCTTGCCGTATTTGGCATTTTTAAAGCTGACTTTAGGCAGTACCGAGGTAATGGTGGTATCCCAGCTGATACCACCTTCATGCACCAGCACGCTGGCGGCGGTAGCGGCTACGGGTTTGGAGAGCGAGGCCAGGCGGAATACCGTATCGGGGGTGACTTTCTCGCGGGTGCCCGCGCGGCGCACACCGTAGCCCTGCAGGGATTTAATCTGCCCGCCCGAGACGACCACAATCGCCACGCCCGGTACAAAGGGCGCAATTTTCTTCGCCACATAATCCTCAAACTCTGCCACAAATGCCTCGGGGTGGCCGCTTGGGTAGCGCGGCGCTTTGATCGGCGCGGTAGTCACCAGCGGAATGTTCGCGGCAGGTTCGGGCGCCGGTTTTGGCGGTGCGGTTTTGGCAACGGCCGGTGTGGTACTGGCGGGCTTGGCGGCTGCCGATGAAGCCGGAGGTTTGGTGGCAAGGGGAGCCGCGGGGCGACTGGAGGACTGCGCTTGGGAGGCGGCAACCTGGGCTCTGGGAAGGGTGAGCGGAATGGGAACCGGTTCTGGCGCGGCAACACTGGAGGCTGCCGCCGATGAGGCTATTGGGGCGGGCGCCGTCTGGGTGAATTGGGTGGTTTGCAAGCCGTGGGCGGATGGCTCTGCCGCCGTGGCTACAGCGCTGGCGCTGGCACTACTGTGCTGCTGGAAGGGCAGCGCTATGGGCACAGTCACCCGCTTGGTGCTGGCCAGGGTGGTCGCGGACGCGAGCGCCAGCAGCAGCGCAACCAGGGGTGGCATGCTCGGCAGGCGGAGATTTTTACAGCGCTTACTGATGGTTAACAACATATGCCGTCGGGCAACTCAAATTAGGGTAATCCACATACAACAACGCCACCCTGCTCACGCCCGCCGCAAGTGCCGGGCGTGAAGAGAGTGGCGTTATCGTTCCTTTGACCAGTGCAGTAGCAACAAAGTTTTGGCTAGCGCACCTTAACTACAAGGTTTTTATGTATTCGACTAAATCCCAGCGCTGGTTTTCCGTCAGCGGTTCCTGCTGCTGACCTTTAACCGGCGGTGAGTGGATGGTGCCGTATTCGTGACCTGAATTAAAGTCGCCGCGCTTGTCGGCCTTGAATTCAAAGCCGGGGTATCCCTCGCTGCGCAGGCCGATTTTGATCGGGTCAAACTCGCGGCTGCCCACCATAAACTGATTGGGGCGGTATTCTCCGTCCTCCGGATCACCCGGACGCTTCACTGGCAACAGCAGGTCGTAAATACTGGGCACCGAGCCATTGTGCAGGTAGGGCGCCGTCGCCCAAATGCCATTCAAGGCTCGCGCTTTGTAGGATAGCAGCGATTGATAGGGTGCCGCGGTAGTATCCGCCAGATAGTTGCCGGATTTTACACTGGCTTTGATTTCATTATCAAAAAAGGATTTGGCCATTAAATAGAGCCAGTCCAGGGTGCGGCGCGGCAGCCACTTATCCGGGTCGGGTTCGGTGGCCACTTCACCCATGGTGGCGGCAGTCAGAATCTGCACCACTGGCGCGCGGTCTTTAAGTACCAGTGAACCCACACTCTCACTTTGATAGGTGTTTTTAAAGTTACCGGAATAGCCCGTGTAATTAACGCTGTTTTCGGCCATGGCCCGGTCAGTGCCCACCACATCGATATTGGACATGTCGGCCACCAGGATGCGATCCCGGTCGGTGCGATCCGCCACTTCATGGCAGGACTCACAATACTCGGCATAGAGTTTACGCCCGCGGCGGACCTTGGCGTAGTCGATGCGCCACTCGGGCAGTGCGCCAAATACCGCATTGGCCTTTTGCTGCTCCGGGTTTTTGGTGTGGGTTTCAATCGTCGGCCAGACCGGTGAGGTCAGGCTTTTAAGGTGCGATTCCAGACGCGACAGGTTCACCATATCAATCGAGGAGGAAAAGTCGATTTGGTAACTTTTGCTGCGCTGACCGGTGAGCAGGGACGACAAGGTCCAGCCGCGCTTGTGGGCGGTCCAGTCCAAAATGCCGAACACACCAATCACTTCCCCGGTATTGCGCCCAAGCGGCCCCATGCCCGCATTGCTCGCCAAGCCATTCCACTGCACATAGTCAGACTGGGCGATGTCCCATAAAAAGGGGTAGCTGACGGGGGCGTTAGGTTCGTTGAAGATCAGGGCCTTGATGCGCTCCATATCTACCATGCCGAGGCCGGGGTAGCCGTCATCGGTAGACATCAAGCGCTCGATAATTTTGGCAAACTGTAGGTCGCCAATAATGGTCTCGCTGATCTTGTACAGCACCTTGTCCACCTGTGCGGCGGTCATGAGGTTGGTATCGCCATCGGCTTTGGTGGCGCCGATGAGTACATCGCGCAACTGTTTGCGGCTGATCACATGCTCCAGCACCCGGTTGTAGATGCGCCCAAAGGCATCGAGGCGCGCATAACCGTAGTCGACACTGGAGTGGTTAATAGTGTTGTAGAGGTTAATTTTGCGGGTCCAGCGTTTGAGGTCGCTCTGCACATCCTCCGCGCGGCTGTAGCTGTTATTCAGCGTCAACACCTGCTGTACAAAGCGCTGGTTTTTTTCCGCGTCGGTGAGCGCGCGGGTCATGCTTTTTTCCAGCTCGGTGAGAAAACCCACCATATCAGCCAGCGCCGGGCCACCGTCGATCCGGATGGCCGTACCTTTGTAGTTAACCTGACCCGTGTGGCAGGCGGCGCAGGTAAACCCGACGTAATCCTTGCCTTTATAGCTCTCTTTGACAAAGCCGACCGGCAGGCCGTCGGGGTTGAAGAAAGTGGGTTTTTGCGGCAGGTAGCGGTATTTGTCGATCAGGCTATTGGCGCGAAACGGCTCGTTGAATTCGGCCTGTTCCAGGGCGATAAAAAAGTCGTAGGGAATCAGTGCCGAGCCCTGGGTGGTGTTGTAGTACCAGAGGCTGTCGTTGGCGCTCCAACCCTGATCCAGGTAGATGGGGGTGGAATAGTTCTCGCCAAACGTGCCGTTCTCTACCGCCAGCGCACCGCGCACCGGGTCGTCGTCCCATTTTTGGTAGAGTTTGCCAATGGCAAGAGTGATTGACATAAAAATACCCAGCACTGCCAACAGCTTGATTAGCCGCCACAGATTTTGCCGGTTGAACAGGTGATGACGGGCACCTTGCGGTGATGAACCCATGGGTAAACTCCTCTTTAGGGATTGTCCTATCGCTGAATCTGATTATTGGTCGTGCAACACGGGGGTGACGCATATTAGTCACAGCGCGGCAGCGGGGCCGGATGCGCTAGCGCTAAAGATACTACTGCCGATAGCGATTGCCCAAATTTATTATCTTTGATGCCACAGGCTTGCGCGCGGCAAGGCTTGCAACCCTGACGCGCTGGCATTAGTGTAGCCGCGAGTTTTTGGTCGTTGGCTAGTATCTGACCAGCGACTACCCCACCATCACTTGCGAGGATCTGCTTATGAAAAAAATGTCTCTGTTGGCTGTAGCCCTGGTATCACTCACCAGCGCCTGTACTTGGGTGAAAGTGAATGAACAAGGCAGCAATGTGGCGGTTGCCAACGCCGCTAACGTACGCAGCTGTGAAAAAGTCCGCACCGTGAATGTAAAAGTGAAAGATAACTTTGTTGGCTCTATGAAGCGCGACCCTAACAAAGTGGCCACTGAATTGACCAACATGGCACGCAATGAAGCCAGTTCATTTGGTGGTGATACCATTGTTCCGGCCAGTCTGGTGAACAATGGCCGCCAGAGTTTTGATGTATACAAGTGCAACTGATTCGTCGCTGATTCCCACCAGTGGATCAGTCACCAAGGCCTGCAAGTGCAGGCCTTGTTTTTCCTTCCCGCCGCTATTTTTCATTCTCACCTAACGGCCCCGCCGCAGCGATTCTTTGCTAGTGTTACAACAGGAACACTACTGTCTTATTTCTGTCACACAATTGCCATAATCTGGCGCAACTTATTGGCTTCACATGAATCGTGTTACGAGGTACAAGGTGGATAACGCCTATTTCAACCGCGAGCTGAGCTTGCTCGAATTCAACAAACGTGTTTTGCATCAAGCCTATAACCGCAGTTTGCCACTGCTGGAGCGGCTGCGATTCCTGTGTATTTTTTCCACCAATCTCGACGAATTTTTTGAAGTGCGCGTGGGTGGCCTGGTAGAGATTCTGGAGCGCAATGCGCCCCCAACCCAAGGGCCGGACGGCCTGACCCAAACCCAGACGCTGAATGAAATTTCTGTGCGCGCCCATCAATTGGTGGATGAGCAGTACCGCATTCTGAATGAAGAAGTGGTGCCGGCGATGCGCGAAAACGGCATCTCTGTGCTGCGCCGCGACGAGTGGACACCTGAACAAATTGTGCATTTAAAGCAGGTGTTTCTATCCGAAGTGCTACCGGTACTCAGCCCCATCGGCCTGGATCCGGCGCACCCCTTTCCGCGCATCCTCAATAAAAGTTTGAATTTTATTGTGCGCCTCGACGGCAAAGACGCGTTTGGGCGCAACTCCGGCCGCGCCATAGTGCAGGTGCCGCGCTCGCTGCCACACATTGTCGAATTGCCCAAAGAATTAGTCACCCAAGGGCGCGCATTTGTTTTTGTCTCCTCCATTATTCATTTTTTTATGGGCGAGATTTTTGTGGGCATGACGGTGATGGAAAGTTACCAGTTCCGCCTCACCCGCAACTCGGACATTTTTCTCGATGAAGAGGAGACCGATGACTTGTTGCGCGCGGTGCAAGGTGAACTTGCCTATCGCCAATATGGCGACGAAGTGCGCCTGGAAATTACCGACACCTGCCCCGGCGAGCTGGAGCAGTTTTTATTGCAGCGCTGCGAAATTAAAGAGCGCGATTTGTATCGCATAAATGGCCCGGTGAATCTCAATCGCTTTGCCGATTTATTTGAATTGATCAAAACCCCGCAACATTATTTCAAACCTTTTGTGCAGGCCATGCCCAAACTGCCCAAGCGCAACAATTCGTATTTTGAAGTGTTGCAGAAGCAGGATATGTTGCTGCATCACCCCTTTGATTCGTTTCAGTGTGTGGTGGATTTTTTACGCGAAGCCGCTGCCGACCCCCAAGTGCTGGCGATTAAACAAACGCTTTACCGCACTGGCTCCAACTCACCGATTGTGGATGCCTTGGTTGCCGCTGCCAAAGCGGGCAAAGAGGTGACCGCGATTGTGGAATTGCGCGCGCGTTTTGATGAAGAACAAAACGTGGCACTTGCCGAGCGTTTACAGCGTTTTGGTATTCACGTGATTTACGGTGTGGTCGGTTTTAAAACCCACGCCAAAATGATTTTGGTCGCGCGCCGCGAACAGACCAAACTGCGTTATTACGTGCATTTGGGCACCGGCAACTATCACCCGCGCACCAGTAAAATTTATACCGACTATGGTTTGCTCACCTCGGATAAAGATTTGGGCGAAGATGTCTACCGCGTATTTTTGCAATTATCCAGCATGGGCAAAGCGTCCAAAATGGAATCGCTGTTGTATGCGCCATTTACTCTGCACAAAGGTATGGTGCGGCGGATTCGCACCGAAAAAGAAAATGCCGAGCAGGGCAAACCCGCCCATATCATCGCCAAAATGAATTCACTTTATGATGAAGAATTGGTGAACGAATTGTATGCGGCCTCGCAGGCCGGCGTGAAAATTGATTTGATTGTGCGCGGTGTATGTCAATTGCGCCCCGGCGTAAAAGGGCAATCGGAAAATATCCAGGTGCGCTCGATTATCGGCCGGTTTTTGGAACACCATCGCGTGTTTTATTTTGAAAATAACGGCAACCCGGAACTCTACTGCTCCAGTGCCGACTGGATGGTGCGCAACATGTTTCATCGCGTGGAAACCTGCTTCCCGATCAAACACAAAAAAATCCGCGACCGTATTTTGGAAGACCTGGATTTATACCTGCGCGACAATACCCACGCCTGGATTCTGCAAGAGGACGGCAGCTACCTGCCCACGCAACCCAAACAGGGTGAAGAGACAATTGATGCCCAGGCGATCCTGCTGGAGCGCTGGTCGGCGCACGTCGCGAGTTGATTTAACTTTATCCTCCGCATTACCCGCTGATTGGCTGATTCCAAAGCCAGTCAGTGGTAATTTTTATTTGTAAAAATCACTTCAATACACAAAATCCTGTGCATGCCCAGTTCACATTTTGCACAATTTGTGGCGCTGAAAATCGGTTTGGCGTACAACAGCGCTTCGCTATAAATCAGATTTATATAACCTCGACAAGCCCTTGCGGCACTCCTAATAATCAATAAGTCGAGATTACAGTCATGGAACAATCACAGATCGCCCCGTCGCAGCCCATCCATTTACCCACTATTGATCCACCGCCGCCTTCGCGCCGATTGCCTAAAATGCTGCGGAATTGTGTATGTGCCGGCCTTATCGGGCTTGCGGCGGCGCCCGTTTTTGCGGCGCGCCAAGCGGAATATCTGGATCGCGGTGTCGTTGCCCTGCCCGCAGGCAATGGCGTGTTTATCAGTTGGCGCATGCTCGGCGATGACCCGGCGGCGGTTGGTTTTAATGTCTATCGCAACGGCAGCAAAATCACCGCCACGCCCATTACCAACAGTACCAATTACCTTGATAGCAGTGGCACCACCAGCGCGGCCTACACCATTCGCCCGGTAATAAACGGCGTCGAATATGCAGCTAACGCGGCCAAAGCGACCTGGTCAAACCCCTATCTTGCAGTGAATTTGAATCGCCCGAACGGTGGCACCACGCCCAGCGGCGAGGCTTATACCTATTCCCCCAATGACTTGAGTGTGGGCGATCTGGACGGCGACGGGCAGTATGAAATTGTTGTGAAATGGGACCCCTCCAACGCCAAGGACAACTCCCAAAGCGGCTACACCGGCAATGTGTTTATCGATGCCTACGAGATGAACGGTACCCAGTTGTGGCGTATTGATTTGGGCCGGAACATTCGCGCCGGCGCCCACTACACGCAATTTATGGTGTACGACCTGGATGGCGACGGCAAAGCCGAAGTGGCGCTGAAAACCGCCCCCGGCACCCGCGACGCTGCAGGCACAGTGCTTGGCGCCAGCAATGCCAACACCGATTACCGCAATAGTAGTGGTTATATTCTCAGCGGCCCTGAATATCTCACCGTATTTAACGGCCAGACCGGTGTCGCCATGGCAACGACGGATTATTTGCCCGCGCGCGGCACGGTCAGCAGTTGGGGCGATAATTACGGCAACCGGGTGGATCGGTTCCTCGCTGGCGTCGGCTACCTGGATGGCACCCGCCCCAGCCTGATCATGGCGCGCGGTTATTACACCCGCGCGGTACTCGTCGCCTGGGACTGGCGCAACGGCCAACTCACCCGCCGCTGGACATTTGACAGCAATAGCAGCGGCAATGGCGCCGCTGCGGGCCAAGGCGCCCACAGCCTCACTGTGGGCGATGTGGATCAGGACGGCAGGGATGAAATCGTCTATGGCGCCGCCACTATTAACGACAACGGCACCCTGCTCTATTCCACCGGCCTCGGCCATGGCGATGCGCTGCACTTGAGCGATTTCCTGCCCAGTCGCCCTGGCTTGGAGGTGTTTATGGTGCATGAATCGCCCAGTAGCTACGGCAACCACGGCGTGGAAATGCACGACGCCAAAACCGGCCAGATCATCTGGAGTTTTCAGGGCGGTGGCGATATCGGGCGCGGCGTGATTATGGATATAGACCCACGCACCCCGGGTGCCGAGAGCTGGGCCAGCGCCGGTGGTATCAATTCGGCGACCGGCAGCCAAATCACCACCAGCAAACCGGCCTCGATCAATTTTGCCGCCTGGTGGGATGGCGACCTGCTGCGCGAACAACTCAATAACACCATGATCGACAAGTGGAATTACAGCAATAACAGCAGCTCGCGCCTGCTCACCGCCTACAACTATGGCGCCGCTTCCAACAACAGCACCAAAGCGACACCGGGGCTCTCGGCCGACCTATTGGGTGACTGGCGTGAAGAGGTGATCTGGCGCCACGAAAACAACAGCCAACTGTTGATCTTCTCCACCAACACTATCACTTCCCATAAGCTGCGCACGCTAATGCACGACAGCCAGTACCGCACCGCCATCGCCTGGCAAAACGTAGGTTACAACCAGCCGCCGCACCCCGGTTTTTTCCTCGGCGATGGTATGGCGACACCGCCTGCACCGGATCTGTATTTTGTCGGCACCAACCCCAACGCTGGGCCGGTAAGTAGCGGCTCATCCAGCAGTTCAAGTTCTGTGGCGCCCGTAGCGGTCACCCTCGGGGGCAGCGCCGGCAATGGTCAAGTTGCGCTCAGTTGGTCTGCGAGCGGGACGATTAGTGCGATAGAAATCTATCGCGACACCGATGCCGACCCCGCCGGGCGTACGCGCATCGCATCGCTCGCCGCCAGCACCCGCAGCTATACCGCAACTGATCTCAGCAATGGCACAGCCTATTGGTTCTGGGTGAAATACACGGCGAATGGTGTGTCATACAACTCCAATGCCTTCAGCGCTACACCCACTGCCGGTTCCAACAGCAGTGCAGTCGTCACCAGCAGTGCGCTTTCCAGCGTCGCCTCAAGTTCGGCTTCCAGTGCAGTGAGCGGGGGCAACTGCAGCTACATCGTCAGCAACAACTGGGGTTCGGGTTTCACCGGCACCATCCGCATTACCAATACGGGCACCAGCGCAATCAACAACTGGAATGTGAGTTGGAACTACAGCGGCAGCACGCGCATCACCAGCAGCTGGAACGCAACCCTCAGCGGCAACAACCCCTACAGCGCCACCCCCGCCGGCTGGAATGCCAGCATTCAACCCGGCCAGTCAGCAGAGTTCGGTTTTCAAGGAACCCACTCCGGCACGGCAGAAATCCCCGTGGTAACGGGTTCAGCGTGTAATTAATTTTTCCGCCCAATAAAAAGGCCGATGGTGTTTGCCATCGGCCTTTTTATTGGGTGGGCGACAAAAAATTTATTCGATATTTTGGATCTGCTCTCTCATTTGCTCAATCAGAACCTTCAATTCCACCGCCGCTTGGGTGGTATCGCTCACAATACTTTTGGATGAGAGTGTATTGGCTTCGCGATTTAATTCCTGCATCAAGAAGTCAAGGCGGCGGCCTAAGGAATCGGTTTGTTTGAGGCTGCGTTTGACTTCGATAACGTGGGTGTCCAGGCGATCCAATTCTTCGTCCACGTCGGCTTTTTGCGCGAGTAAGACAATTTCCTGTTCCAGGCGCTCCGGGTCTAATTCCACTTGCAGGGCGCTGAGTTTAGCTTGCAGTTTTTCGCGCTGTGCGGCGAGGATTTCGGGCATGCGCGCGCGCACTTTTACCACTCGTGTGGAGACGCTGTCCAAGCGGCTGAGGATCAGCTGTTCCAGTTCTGCGCCTTCGCGCGAGCGGTGTTCGATTAACCCTTCCAGGGCGCTGTCGAATAATTCGAGCGCGGCCTGGTGCATGGCGTCGCGGTCCAGCTCCTGCTTTTGAATCACGCCCGGCCAGCGCAAAATTTCCAGCGCATTTACTGGCGCTGCAACATCGCCCAGCAAGCCGTTGATTTGTTGTGCAGCTTTGGTGAGCTGCGCGACTTTGGTGAGGTTCAGGCCTAATTCGTTTTCACCTTCTTGCTCCCAGTGCACGTTCAAACTGGCTTCGACTTTACCGCGCTGCAGCGCTTTACGCATGGCGTCGCGCAGGTGCGGTTCTATTTCGCGGAAATCCTCGGGCAGGCGGAAGCTGGGTTCAAGGTAGCGGTGGTTGACGCTGCGAATTTCCCAGACGAGGGTTCCCCAGGGAAGTTTGGCTTCGCGGCGTGCGAACCCGGTCATACTGCGTGGCATAGTAAATCCTCTAAAGGCGCGGGCTGGGCGATCAATGCTGGTCTTGTCGGCCCTTGAGCTGGTAGAGTTCCCGCGTAAATTAATTGTCATAACCGATGCGGGATCTTATCACAGCCGCCCGCTTTACCTTTTAAAGTTCCCTTTTTGCAGTAAGGATTCAAGCCATGCAACGCCCTAGCGGTCGCACTCCCGACCAGTTACGCCCTGTTCGTATTACCCGCCATTACACCAAACACGCTGAAGGTTCTGTGTTGGTGGAATTTGGCGATACCAAAGTGATTTGTACGGCCAGTGTGGTCAATTCAGTGCCACCATTCTTACGTGGTCAGGGGCAGGGTTGGCTCACCGCCGAATACGGCATGTTGCCGCGCTCCACCGGCACGCGTATGGATCGCGAAGCCGCGCGCGGTAAACAACAGGGGCGCACGGTGGAGATCCAGCGTTTGATTGGCCGCTCGCTGCGTGCCGCGGTGGATTTAACCGCGCTGGGTGAAAACACCATTCATATTGATTGCGACGTTATTCAGGCCGATGGTGGCACCCGCACCGCGTCCATCACCGGTGCCTGGGTCGCACTGGCGGATGCGATTAACTTTCTCAAAGCGCAAGGCAAGGTGACGGGTGAGCCGCTCAAACGCGGTATTGCGTCTATCTCAGTAGGGATTTACCAAGGTGTGCCGGTGGTGGATTTGGACTACCCCGAAGACTCCTCCGCCGACACTGATATGAACCTGGTGCTGGGCGATGATGGCGGTATTATCGAAATTCAGGGCACTGCCGAAGCCGAACCCTTCAGCGAGGCGGAATTTGCTGCCATGTTGAGCCTGGGCAAAAAAGCCATTGCGGAGTTGCATGCCTTGCAAAAGCAAGCATTGAGTGCCGGTTAATGACGAAGTGATAAAAAGGGGGCGCTCTGTACGCTCCTTTTTTTATGAAAAAACAATTGAACGTTTCCCCGAAAGGAGATTCATACTTTAAGGGATATAACACGGAGGATCTTTTATGAATCAACAACCCATGGGCATGCCGGAACTCTTTTCCCAGCTGGGCTTGGATAATGACTACGCGGATATCGCGCAGTTTATCCAACATCACCCTTTACCCGCCGATATACGCCTTGCCGATGCCAGTTTCTGGACACCATCCCAACGCGCCTTTCTGCGTGAAAGCTGGCAGCAGGATTCCGACTGGTGCGAGCTGGTCGATCAACTGGATCAAATGCTGCGCAAAACGCCAGTCAAACACTGAACCAGGGAATCTATTGCGCCGCGCTTTACACCCGCGTCATCCAGATAGCGGCGCAAATTCCTGCCTTCAAATTGTGTGTTCCCAATAGCCATCGGTTTTAGGCCGTTAGGCTGTTGCAACCACTGCTGGGTCAGGTCTTGTAATTGCATTTGCAATTGCTGCTCGGCGGCCAGCTCGGCTTGTTTGATATGTTTGCGCACCCCCTCAATCACTTCGTTCTGAATACCAAATTCCGCCTTCATGCGCTTGCGTAAATGGCGCAAAGGCACCACGTAATGATGATCCCAGCCGCGAGTGCGGCGTTGGGCTTCGTGCAGATGGGCATCGTCCAGCGCCAGCCCTTTGCATTCCAGCCATACACACCAAAGCAATAAATTCACATTGATGCCCTGCTCATCCTGCAGGCGTAAACAGGTATCTGCGACGTCGGGTTGCGCATAGAGGGCGAGGGAAAAATCCCACAGGGAATCGAGTTGGGCAGGTGTGGGCATTGCAGAATCCGCTAGCAGGGGTTTAGGGCAAGTCTGCTAGAATGCGCGCCATGATTCAATTACAAAACGTCTCCGTTCAGCGCGGCACCAAATTCCTGTTGGATGGTGCTGACCTCACTATTTACCCTGGCCAGAAAGTCGGTTTAATCGGCGCCAATGGCACAGGCAAATCCACTTTATTCCAACTGTTGCTCGGCCAATTGCACAGTGATACCGGCTCGCTGGATATCCCCAAGCAGTGGCGCGTCGCGCACATGGCGCAGGAGGTTGGCCACACCAGCCGCAGTGCGCTGGATTATGTGCTCGATGGCGACAGCGAATTGCGCCGTTTGGAGCGCGCCATTGCCACCGCCCTGCAGGACCCGGAACACAACGGCGAAGCCTTGGCACATTTGTATAGCGATATGGAAAATATCCACGCTTACACTGCGCCGTCGCGCGCGCAGCAATTGTTAAATGGTTTGGGTTTTGCCCCGGGTGATGACCAGCGTCCGGTATCGGATTTTTCCGGTGGCTGGCGTATCCGTTTGAACCTCGCGCAGGCGCTGATGTGTCCATCGGATTTACTCCTGCTCGATGAGCCGACCAACCACCTGGATTTGGATGCAACCCTGTGGCTGGAAGAGTGGCTCAAACGCTACGCCGGCACCTTGATTATCATTTCGCACGATCGCGACTTTCTCGACAATATTGTCGATCGCATTGTAAATATCGAAAAACAAAAACTCGATAACTACAGCGGCAACTATTCCGCGTTTGAACGTCAGCGCGCGGAAAAGCTCGCACAGCAACAGGCGAGTTTTGAGAAGCAACAAGAGCGTATTGCCCACGTCGAAAGTTATATTCGCCGTTTCCGTGCGCAGGCGACTAAAGCGCGTCAGGCACAGAGCCGGATTAAAGAGTTGGAGCGCATGGAAAAAATTGCGCCCGCCCATATCGATTCGCCGTTTACCTTTACGTTTAAATGTCACGACAAAATGTCGGTGCCGTTAGTGCATATCGCACGCGCTGATATTGGCTATAAAAATGATCAGGGCAACAAAGTTATTTTGAATAAAGTCGAGCTGAGCATTCGCGCGGAAACGCGTATTGGTTTGCTCGGCCCTAACGGCGCGGGTAAATCCAGTTTGGTAAAAACCCTCGCCGGTTCGCTGCCTTTGCTGAGCGGTGATCGCACTAACGGCGAACATTTCAAGCTGGGTTATTTTGCGCAGCATCAATTGGAAGCGCTGGATATTAATGCCTCCGCCGCGCTGCATATCCAGCGGTTAGCGCCTATGGCGCGCGAGCAGGAAATTCGTGATTTCCTCGGCAGTTTTGATTTTCACGGCGACCGCGCGTTTGAACCTATCACCCATTTTTCTGGCGGTGAAAAAGCGCGTTTGGCGCTGGCGATTATCGCGTGGGAAAAACCTAACGTCTTATTGCTCGACGAACCCACCAACCATTTGGATTTGGAAATGCGTCACGCACTCACCATGGCGCTGCAGGAATTTGAAGGCGCGGTGATTGTGGTATCGCATGATCGCCATTTGTTGCGCAACACCGTCAATGAATTTTGGCTGGTTGCCGATGGCAAAGTCGAAGAGTTTGACGGTGATCTTGAGGATTATTACCAGTGGATGCAACAGCAAAAAACCACGGCGGCCGCGGTCGAAAAAGAAAAAGTCATCAGTGCAGAGGGCGGTGATAAAGTTGATAAAAAAGCCCAGCGCCAACAGTCCGCAGCGCAACGCGCGCAACTAAAACCGCTCACCAATAAATTGAAAAATCTGGAAGCGCAGCTGGAAAAACTCCAGAAACGATTAAGTGAAATTGAAAACCTGTTAGGCGATAGCAGTATTTACGATGATAAAAATAAAACAAAATTGCAGGAGCTGATTGCCGAGCAGGGAAAACTGCAAACGCAACTGGAAGAAACCGAAGAAAATTGGCTGATGATCAGTGAAGAGCTGGAGGCGGCAAACCAATAGCAGTCAATTTTTTCCAATAAAAAAGCCGACAAAAATGTCGGCTTTTTTATTGGTGGCACAGTCCAGAATTCACCCTGGAGAATTAAAAATTCATGCGCACGCCCAACGCAATTTCTGAGGCTTCTGTACCCAAACCAACATCCGCGGTTGCAGCAAAGTTGCGTGCGAACCAGTAGGCAAGGCCACCACTTAATACGGTGTTGCCATCAAATGCAGTGTGGTGGGCCAGTTGTGCTTTTGCTTCCACTTGTTGATTGATAAAACCACGCAGACCAACGGCAGCAACGATACCCGAGTCGCTGTCATAATGATCAATATCAACATTTTCTACACTCAAGGTACCGTACAAACTTGAATCGGCGCCAAACAATGTGTGGTAACCAATACCCACGCTCAGTGCTTCAGCGCCACAGCGGCCATCGCTCAGGTCACTAAAAGAACCCACGGCAAAAAAATCGCTGTTCAATTCCAGGCTGCCGCTCAGGCGCAAACCGTCTTGATCACAGTTGCTGTCATCAATGTCCTGATTTACAAATTGCAGTGCGGCGTAGTTGTAACTGATGGGCGAATTTGCCAACACATTTACGCTGCCGAATAAACCTGCCGCTGCGATAACCAAGCCCATCTTTTTGATTGATGATTTCATAAAAATTCTCCAGTAAGGTCTTCAAGGGTGATACTAATCTGCGCAAATGAACAATAACTGAATGTTCCTCGGCACTAATTTTGTGGCGGCATTATCTGCAGATTTTGTGCGCCAGTCGGTGCGCTGGGTCTCGTACGATGACACATTTTTCATCTTATTTAGCCCATACACAGCGAGTGACGGTTTTTTACTCAATATCCAATTTGCGGTGTGCCCAGATCGTTGACGAGCGGTGTGGCACACACCTGCAGAATGCGGCGGCCTTCCATACTTTTGATTTGAAATTCATAACCCGCGAGCAAAATTTGTTCATCCACCACGGGCACATGCTGCAGTTGTTCGAGCAGTAAACCCGCGAGGGTAAAATAATCGCCATCGCCGCGATCCAGTTTAATGTGCAACAGCTCTTCCACTTGATCGAGGGCGATACTGCCGTCCAGCCACCAGCTATTGTCGCGCGCGACCGCGAGCGGTTGGTCGTTGGTATCGGCTAATTCACCGGCAATCGCCGCGAGCAAGTCGCCGGTTGTGACCAGACCTTTAATGCTGCCGTATTCGTCAATCACAATGGCGAGCGGCAAAGGCTCCTGACGCAGCATTTCGAGCACTTTGAGCGCACTGGTGCCTTCGGGTACCGCGAGCGGCGAGAGTGCCAGTTTGGCCAAGTCGAGCGGTTGATTGTCGAGTGCGGCGGTGAGCAAATCGCGGCTCTGGACTACGCCCAGCAGGTTGTCCAGTTCGTCGCGGGCGACTAATAGGCGGGTTTGCGGGGTGGTTTTCAGAATCTCCAACAACTCTGCCGGGCTGGCGTTCGCATCCACCCACACAATATCGGGGCGCGGCGTCATGAGTGATTGCACCGGGCGATCTGAGAGCTGCAGCACGCTGCGAATCATGCTGCGCTCGCTGTGTTCAAAGGCGTCATCTTCACCGCGATGGGCGGTCATGCCGGCGATATCCTCGCCCACTTCGTCCGCATCGCCACGGCCACCCAGCAGTTTCAAGACTGCTTCAGCGGTTCGGTCGCGCAAGGGGCGTTCGCCAATCAGGTGGCGGGTGCGGTTGGAGCGCGCTAACTGGTTGAAAACCTCAATCAATATAGAGAAGGCGATAGCGCCATACAGGTAACCTTTGGGGATGTGGAAGCCGGCACCTTCGGCTACCAGGCTGAAACCAATCATCAGCAGGAAGCCCAAACAGAGCATCACCACGGTGGGGTGACGGTTGACAAAATCGGTGAGCGCCTTGCTTGCTACGATCATGATAATCATGGCGATAACCACCGCAATCATCATCACTTCCACGTGTTCAACCATGCCCACGGCGGTAATCACGGCATCGAGCGAGAAGACAGCATCCAGCACAATAATTTGCGCGACTACCGCCCAAAAGGCGGCGTGAACCTGACCTTTGCGTGCGGTGATGGCCTTACCTTCCAGGCGCTCGTGCACTTCGACTGTGGCTTTAAAGAGGAGGAATATTCCGCCCAGCAACAGGATTAAATCGCGCCCGGAGAGGGATTTATCAAAAATACTGAACAGCGGTTCGGTAAGTGTCACCAGCCAGGAGATGCCCAGGAGCAACAGCAGGCGCATCAGCAATGCCAAACTGAGGCCGATAACCCGCGCTTTGTCGCGCTGGTGCGGGGGAAGTTTGTTGGCGAGAATGGCGATAAAGATCAGGTTGTCGATCCCCAGCACAATCTCAAGCACGATAAGGGTTAAGAGTCCCAGCCAGGCGCCGGGATCAGCCATCCATTCCACGTTTATAGCCTCAGAATTAAAACATCCGCTCGATAACCAGCAGGGTAGTTTTAAAAATCACCCATGCCAGGCCACCCAACAGTACCCAACTTGCAATACCCAGTGCGATACCGGTAAGTACACACACACCATCGGTTTCAATCAGGCCGAGGGCAATAAATAATATCCCCAGGGCGGGCATGAGATTCCCCAAGGGAATCGGCAGGGCCAGCAACAGTGCGAGCACGGCACAGAAAGCACCTAGCCAGCGCTCGGCGTTACCCGCCGTGAGAAAAAGAATGCGCGGTTTCATGAGCCGCTCAATACGCTTTAGCCAGGGCACTACCTTGTTAATCAGTGCTTTGAAATCGGTGGTGGCCAGTGAACTATTGGCAATCCAGCGCGGTAGATATACCCGTTCATGCCCCAACGCCATTTGCACCGCCACAAATAAAAGTGGCAGGCCGGTAATCGTTGAAACACCGGGAATACCCAAAATGGGCAGTGAATTGGGGAGGGCGAAAATCAGCAGAATAAAACCGAAGGAGCGCTGGCCGAGGGAATCAGTGATATCACTAACTTTTACTCTCTCGGCACTGACGTTGGCGGCAAAATCCAATAGCAAGGAGGATAAACTGACACTTGAATGACGTAGCACTGGCAGCCCGGGGTCGGGATCAGACATAGACATTGAGTAACCAATAGTGACTAAAGTGCGCCGATTCTACTGCACTCATGGTGACAATGACCAGCAAGCCTATTTGTGGTTGCGTAACTTTACCGATGGTGGCCTGAATCTATAAGGTTGCCTTTCCCTTGCGATGGAGCCACTGGCGTGCAAATTCGTTTTATCAGTTCAATCCTGTTGGTGGATGCGGGCAGCTGGAATAGGCTTTGCCCGCCAGATTACCCCTTTGTCCGCTATGAGTTTCTCTGTGCGCTGGAGACCAGCGATTGCACCTCTGCCCGCAGCGGCTGGCAGCCGCACTATCTGCTGGTGGAGGCCGATGGGCGGTTGATCGCTGCCATGCCGGGTTACATCAAAACCCACTCTTATGGCGAGTATGTATTCGATTGGGCCTGGGCTGACGCCTATCGTCGTCACGGTTTGGAGTATTACCCCAAGTGGATTAATGCGGTTCCTTTTACTCCCTGTTATGGGCCGCGTTTGTTGTGCGCGCCCGAGGCGTCGCTAGCGGAGCTGCTGGCGCAGATTGCCCCCGCGCTCAATGCTGAGTGTGCAAGCCAAGGCCTTTCCGGTTGGCACTGC